>DASXDP010000244.1:0-2791 GCA_036490575.1 Xanthobacteraceae bacterium | reverse complement strand
CCCCGGGCTCAGCACGTTCACCCGGATATTCCTGCCCTTCAGTTCGTTGAGCCACGTGCGTGCGAATGAGCGCAATGCCGCCTTGCTCGCCGCATACACGCCGAAACCAGGAAAACCTTTCACCGAAGCAACGGATCCGGTCATGAAGATCGACCCGCCATCGTTGAACAGCGGCAACGCCTTTTGCACCGTGAACAGCGTGCCGCGCGTATTCAGGCCGAAGGTTGCATCGAAATGCTGCTCGGTGATTTCGCCCAGTGGGACGGCTTCGCCCGTGCCGGCGCTCGCATACAGAATGTCGATCCTGCCCTTTTCCCGCTTGACTGTATCGAACAGGCGGTCGAGATCGTCGAGATTGGCCGCGTCACCGCGCACGCCGGTCACGTTCCGGCCAATCAACCTGACGGCCTCATCGAGCGCCTCCTGCCTCCGGCCCGTGATGAAAACAAAGGCGCCTTCTTCAACGAACCGCTTGGCGCTCGCCAGCGCCATGCCGCTCGACCCACCCGTGATGACCGCAACCTTGCCTTTGAGCTTTCCCATGACTTTTCCTTTCCTGGTGTCGAGACATCATCTGCCTGCGAGAACCTCGACATGGGCCCGCCGGCGTCAGTTGTTGAGTGCGAAAGCGCGCACATCGGTGGTGCGAAATCGATCCGGCTCGACGACTGACGCCGCGCGACGACCGGTGCCGGCCGTTCGGAACTGGGCTGCGCGACTCGATATAGGGTATGATACCCGCCCATACCGCTGCTCTATGCGTTGGATACGGGCTTTGGAAGGCGCACCGCGCGGTGCGGGATTGCACCATGATCGACTGGGATGACGTTCGCTACTTTCTTGCCGTCGCGCGTGGAGGCTCCGTGCGCGCTGCCGCCGAACGGCTCGGGGTGAATCACTCGACCGTGCTGCGACGCATCGCTCAGCTCGAGCAACGCCTCGGGGCGCAGATGTTCGAAAAGCTGCCTTCGGGCTACCGCCTGACGGCCGCGGGCGAGGAGGTTCTCGAACTCGCGAACCAGATGGAAGCGTCGTCGCACCTGTTGGAGACGCGCGTCTTCGGTCGCGATCAAAGCGTACGCGGGCTTCTGCGGGTGACGTTGGCGCCGACCCTCGCGACACACCTGATCATGCCGGACCTCGCCGATTTCGCGCGTCTGCATCCGGACATCGAGATGGAAATCTTGTCGTCCGGTGAATTGGCAAATCTGACCAACCGAGAGGCCGATGTCGCGATCCGCGTCGTCTACGACCGCAAAACCCTGCCGCTCAATCTTCACGGCCTGAAAGGACCGGAGTTGTTCGGCGGCGTCTACATGTCCCGCGATCGGCTAGCGGCGTGGCGTGCAGGCGCGTCCGATCCCATCCGGTGGATCGTCATAAGCGGTCACGGAATCCCGGACTGGGCCCGCGAGGGTGAGGTTCGCACCACAGGGGAGGCGTTCAGGACGACGGACGGCGAGGCGCAGATCGCTGCCGTGCGGCAAGGGATGGGGATCACGACATTGCCGTGCTTCATCGCAGATGCCGACCCCTTATTGGTAAGGGTGCCGGGCACCGACCTGCACATGTACGGAACGCTCTGGCTTCTCACACAGGGGGAAACACGCAAGACGAAACGCGTGCGGCTCTTCACGGAATTCATATCCCGCAGGCTCGCCGCGTACGCGCCACTTCTGGCGGGACTGTCCTTATCTCGCGACTGACGCGCGGCAGGCCGTCGGCAACGCTTACGGCAAGCCGGGCGCAAGCCGAGCCGCAATTGTTGAAGCGGCGTCGTTCACCAATGGCGCTGTATCGCAATCGGCGCGAACTCCAAGCGGGAGCATGTTTCGCTGCGGTGCGACCTGCTCCAAAATGTCATAAGAGGGCAGAGCGCTGTTTATCAGGCTTGTCAGCTGTACCACCCTAATTTCATCGATCCGCGAACGTGAGATGACTGCGCGAAACTTCCCGCAGTTGGCGGAGATTTCCGCCAATGCGCATGCTCTCTCGGCGGTGAGAGATTCCGGAACCGGCATGTCGTAGGAATTCTACTTCGGCTGCCACAACTCGATCTTCGTGCCGTCGGGATCCATGATCCATGCAAACTTCCCGCTTGGGTCGCTATCGTCGCGCTTCAAAATCTTAACGCCCTTCGTTTCAAGCTTCGCGATGAAGGCATCCAGATCGTCCACCGCGAAATCCAACATGAACTCGCGCGTCGATGGCGCCGTATAATCGGTCGTTTCCGGAAATGCGTTCCAGACCGCGACCGACGGATGGCCCGGCGCGTCGTAGCGCAACATCGCTCCGCCCCATGACTCGACGGAAATGCCGAGAACATCGCGATACCAGGCGCTCAGCGCTTTGGGGTCTTTGCTTTTGACGAAAATACCGCCGATGCCCGTGATATGCCCTGCGGTCGCTTCCGGTTTGTCTGCGGTCATGGTGCCAGCCTGCGCGGTTGCCGAAAACAGAATAAGCCCGAGCGCCATTGCAAGCCACGCCGGCAATCTGATCGCCATGATCGTCCCCCGCTTTCACCGACATTCCACGAATGACGCCCGATTGACGGGAATAATATCGATTTTTCGAGCTTCGCGGAAGCCGTGGGCGCCATTTCCGGTACCGGTTACGTGCCCTCTTCGCCGCAGACTGGCGAAGAAGCTGGTTCCGCTCGATTTTCCTAGCATTTAGACGCACTCCTCCCGTCGTTACATTGCACGGTCTCAGTTTCTAGGCCGAGCTATCTGACCCAGACGATGGGTCTGACCCGATCATGTGAGGCATTTCCTCCATTCCCCAATCA
>DASXDP010000243.1:0-20455 GCA_036490575.1 Xanthobacteraceae bacterium | reverse complement strand
CCTAAAGTCAGCCATGCAAGCATCTCTACATCAATCCCAGCGGTCTGCCCATTGGCGGCCGTTAGGAGGTATGACCCCAAACGGACACTAGCCGCCAAGACCAACGTGTCCGGTGGGTCAAGAGCTGACACTAGCGCGGCGAGATCTCACGTACGCCTCCGTGCCCGCACGCGGGCAATTGCGCATCATCGGCATCAAGGTTCAGCGCTGATTTTGGCGAGCACCCGCCAACCAAGCACTGTGGCTTCGACGAGCTTGTCCGTATCGAGGCTGTGTCAAGCGCCATTGCGCCATCGGCACAAGAAGGGAAGAACGTAGGGACCCACATGGTCTTCGCAAAGTAGCTCGGTCGTGATGACTAAATGCGTCGATGCGCTGTTGCCGGGTTGCCATGTGTGCCTTGACTTACCTGCCGTCGTTTCAGTCTCTATGACTCATTAACCGCCGGCCTCCCGCCAGCGGCTGATTCGGGAGTGACGCGTGAGCGCGAAAATACTCAGGCTCAACGACTATCGCGTGGACAAAAGCGTGGACAGCGAGATTGATTTGGCGACCGCGGTTGATGACGGGGATGAACCGGCCGAATTCCTCCCGCCCATCCACGGCTCCGCATGCACCCAGCTTAAAAGGATGAGCGTTTTCGCAATGCTCGGGGCACTTCGAAAAATTCACTCAAGCCCCGGCGGTTTGCTCTAGACCGCTGGGGCTCTTTCATTTGGCCGCCTCAGTCGGCGGCTTCTTTCTTTCCGGTTCTTTAACACCAGCGCCCGCCAACAAGGGTGACAATGCGTGATCGCCCGCGACCAAATAATAGAGAGCCCCAGGCAGGAGGGACTCGCGCCTGGGGCTGCAATGAGGCGAGCGGGGATCTGGGGGATCGGGGCCTACCTCGCCCGAGGTTGAGCACGCGCCCGCGTCACACTCCACGCCAGAACAGAATTAAGGTTACGGCGAACGCGTCGTAGAATATCGCGGCAACAAATGTTTCGATTTTGGCTGGGTAGGTTGCGCAGTCAGACCGCCCCGAAGGCTGAAGCAAAGAAAGACTCGCATGGACCGGCCGCCTACGATCGAGGATTTGGAGCGGGGCCTGAAAGGCGCGCGCCAAGAAGTACGGAACCTCCAGGTCATACAGATGCGTCCGGGTCACTCGGCGAAGAGGCTCAAACTGTTGGCGGCCCTGGAACGGTCAGCGCGGGCCGAAGTGAGGTTGCGGATCAAGGCGCTGGAGCACGCGAAGAGCCAGATGCAGTGACGAGCGCTTACTCTTTCTGTGCGCACATTTTCATTTGGGACAAATCAAAGAACCCCAAGCACGGAGGAAACCTGCGCTTGGGAATCGATGAGGGCGTGAATATGGGAGATGGAGTCTGCGCAGAGCAAACCACCAATCGCTTATAAGAGTTTATCTGCCACAGCAGTTACCACCAGCATCACGCCCAGTGTCGCCATCCCCACCACAAAACCCTCTAAAAACTCACGCAAAGCATACTCCTGACAAAATCGAGCGACGATTACGCTACCTCGCTACGATTGTCAGGCCTGCAAGGAAAAACGGGTTAAGAGAAACCAACCGGACCGCCGCGAAACTTCTGAAACTGGTCATTTAGTCGGGTTCGGGCCTTTTACCGGCATCGGGTCGGGTTTATGACACCCGCCGTTAGCGGAGCGAACTGCTTACGGCGCAGCGCACGTGGCTCATACGGTTCAATTTACAGCCCTCGGAGATACTGAGGACCGACGCCGACTCGGCGTAAAAAGCTCCGTTTTCCAAGCTAGTGTTCAGACAATGGATCTTTTCTAGATAGCCTCGGTGCTGCTTGAGGAGCGGATTTCCGTTCGGATGGCCCACAAGCCGCGCGCCCTCCGCAGCTACAGCGTTGGAGTGCTCACTCGCTAGGGCGAGCTAAGGAAGATAGCTCCGTTGCCCTCCGTAATGCAGGTCCATATTACGTCGGAAGATTTCTGAGCGTGGAAGCATTTTGATGTTGCCCGGGACATAACCCCTACTGGGAACCGTCTCTACCATTACCCATCCCGGACCGCAGATCTCGGCAATTTCACAGAACTGCTCGAAGGTGAGCTCGAAAGATTTGCCGAGGCTTCGACAATAGCGTTTCTTCCGGTGAAATCGCTCAAGGAGATCGGACACTGCGCGTTTCCCTCGAGCCGCACGCAAGCGCGGGCTTTACTGGCTATTCCTGAAAATCGGACATTCTCAGGACCGGTCTAGTGACAACGGTCAGCAGAGGCTCATTCTTAGCCTCAGGTATCTCTGCAACAGACTCCAAGAGTTCCTCGGGACGTTCGGCCACGCGAACGATGCTCTCTTTGGTATTTATCCAGGAAATACTAGTGAACTTGCCGTCATCATTCCAATGGAGTGAACTGGCGGCTTCAAGATTGATAGAAATAAGGCCGCCATCCGGTCTGAGTGTACATTTGATCCAGTGAGCCATTGATGCCTCCCCGTGCTCAGAGAAGCGGTTGAGGAAGCGGCCTACAACTGTGAAAAATCACAGTATGGCTTTGGGCGCGTGTGGTCGGAAGCTCCTTTCAGCCCACCCGGGAGTGGGGCATGAAGAACGGCGGAGTCGCGTTCTGATGTTGATTGCCGCTTGTGTTGTTCGACTGTTCTTCGGCCGGGCCCTTACTTTCTGCCACTGCAGAGCGTGCCGTTAGCCTAATGAGTACGCTCTTTTTGTTTCGATAAGCTTTGTTCCCGGAAGTAAAGACCCGCCCAATCGGCGGCTTCGCCGGCTCGGGCGCTGCCGCCGGCGGGAGCAATAATGATCTCGACCGGTGCCACTTGGTCGTGGCGCGGCCGTACCACTATCACAAACACCTCGTCAGCCATTGCCTCGCGCTGCTGAGAAAAAAGGGCCGTGAAGCGCGTCTGGGCAAATAGTCGCAACACTCAAGCACCCGCAAGCACGTCCGCGACGGGTCGGAACTGTCTTTGGCGAGCCAGACGTTCGCTTAGCATAGGAACGGGTTCCGAAGGTCCGTTTCGGCGACAGAGGGAGAGCTCGGCAGCGGTTGCACTTTCACCTTCGCGCCTGGTCGAAGGCGCGGTATGGCGAACCCGCTGGTCGGGACCAGAAAAAGAGTGCTGGGTCGAATCAACGGTGCCCAGCTGATATTCCGAAAAAGCCCGTTATTGTTCGCTCATTCGCACTGTGCTTCCCGATTGCTGTTCCCCGTCCCTCTGTTACCGGGCCGGAAGGCGTGACCGGAATGGGGCTGATGACGGGGGATCAACCGGACCGATTTCCTCCGTTCGATCGACGTCCCGACGCAGGCTCATCTTTAAAGGATGAGCGTTTCGCGACGCCGGGGCCACTTCGAAAAATTCCGCAAAGAATGCGCGATTAGCCCTTACCGGCTAACAATCAACGCCGGCCCGCCGAATAGTTGGCAGAGCGCTAAGGTATTGGCACTACCGCGTCCGGCATCGCGACGCACAAGCGCGATGGTGTGCCAGCAAGGGGAAGTCGGACATCTAGGCGCAATGGGGTCGGCGCTTCGGCGTCCCGCTGTGAAGCGCTGTTGAGCCGCTCCCATACCCATTGCCACAGCCCGCGGATTTCCTTCGCCGATTTTCCGTTGGGGGCGTATTCCGTGATGCCCAAGCCCACGCCGAGTGCATCCTGCTGATCGTTGCGCATCACAATCGCGGGCAATGCCAGCACGTCTGCTATTTTCAGAGCGACTGCACGTTCGCCGAGCGAGCCTGCCGCTGCATTCAGCCGCGTGCTGCGTGGCTGGACCTGATTGAGCACGAAGGCGAATGGCTTGCCGCACTCGCGCACGGCAGCGAGCGTCGGCGCCGCGGCTTCAATATCAGCTGGAGTTGGTCGCGCCGGAATGAGGCAGAAGTCGGCTGCAGCCATGGCCGATCTCGAAGATTCGCTCCATCCACCAGCGGTATCGACGATTGTCAGAGTTACCCCGCGACGCGCGAGTTCTGGAACGCGATGAAAAAGTGCATATCCATCATGGATAGTCTCGACCGTCGGGCCTGTGGCGGCGCGGCGGCGGCGCCAATTCGACGCCGTTCCGAGCGGGTCGGCTTCAACCACACAGACGCTGTGGCCAGCCTCCATCGCCGCAACCGCGAGTCCGATGGCGATCGTGCTCTTGCCGGTGCCGCCCTTGCGCGACACCATGGCGATCGTGTGCATCGCCGTCTGTCCTTGCCCGCGCAACCTTCCGGCGCGCTGCGGCTTTGCGTGCCGCTACACGGCTAGACTGCGCCGCGTCGCTGAAAAAATTGTTAATCATTCCTGTCTTGGCGGAACAAAAACTTTGAATTCTTTCACGCGGACGCGTGGCTTGCTTGCCAGCAGCGCTGACATCCGGGGGACTGCGTCCTCTCGTGAATTGTGATTTGCCGGTCGACGACAAGCTGGCGCGACGGCGCGATTATTTGAATTTGATAGTCTCCGTGACCTCGTGCTCACAGCGCGGGCATTCATAGGTGCGGCGATCATGGCGCGGCTTGTCAACGAAAATGCACGCTAGCCACATTCGAGTACCGCACTTCGGACAATTAGGACACGCAACGACCCTTAGTGGAATGCCAATGGGCGCAACACTGGCCATCCTTACCCTCCGCAAAACAATCGACCCGCCGGTGTCGGGCTCGGTGAGCCCTTGCTGGTCGAGGAAAGGATTGGCAACGAGGGGCCGTTGCGGTCCCCGACAACAGAAGGGCTCAATTGAAGATAGCGCCGACAAGTGACGAACGGTTGCATTTCTTATTTATGCACATTAATCCACATGCATTTTAAGGAAGGTCCGTGAGGGAGCAATCACAGCAAGGCTCGAATGAAGCCTCAGAAGTCCTCACCGAGCGAGACCAAGCCCGTTCCCTCGGCAAAATCGGAGGTGACGGCTAGCAGGGTTCACAGAACCTCATCAGCAAGCCACCTAACGCGTCATACTTCACGCACGAGGAAGCCCGATAAGGGCGAGGTTTTTGGGCGGAGTAGGGCGAATGCCATCACTTTTCAACATTTGCGGCGTTGGCTGCATCCACCCCGTCATTTCCTGGCGTCTTCATACGGGCGCAATGCAGCCGCCGACATGTTACGCAAGTGTCCGGTTTGTTGGTGTCATCTCCTGACACTCTTCAGCGGTTTTCGGTTTTTCCGATAGTCGGCGTGGCAAGTTAGGCCGCGGCGGACTGGACCTCGACGCCACATCAAAATCGCTACAGCATTAGACGAGTTACCAATGGTCACATGCGAACGATCGGATCTTTAAATCCCGACCGCATCACCCGATCAAAGCCGTCTACCTTGCAGCGCAGCGTCGCGGAAGTGTCATTCCAAGCGAGATGGAGGCGAGGCAACGAGTGGCGATGATTGGCATGTTCAGCAAACAGCGTGCCCCAGCGGCTCGTGACCGCCGTGCGAAATCCCATCTCTCTGGAGATATCCGCTTCCCGCTCTCCGCAAGCCCGCTCGTGGCCGAACGGATAAGCAAAGTGATCAACAGGTTTGCCCGTGACCTCTTGGAGAAATCGTCGGTTTTCCGCGACTTCCCACCGGGCTGTCGAGGCGGATGCTCGTGCAAGGTTGCAGTGAGTCATAGTGTGACCGCCGATCGTCACCAGCGGATGTCGGGAGAGTTCGCGAAGTTGGTCCTGATTGAGCGCTTCGCGATCGACCAGCGCTCGGCAATCAATCCCGTTCTTCGCAATCACTTCACGCAAATGCGGCAGAAGGCTACGGTCCTCGTCAATGAGGCGCTCAAGTCTCTCAAACGCTTGCTTTTTGTGGGAGAGACCAGTGCATTCTACGCTCAACTGAGATGTCAACTCGACGCGGTCCTGCGAGCGGACGAGGGCGGCCAGCCCGAACCACCAGGCGTCGATCTCGCGGGTGACCATACCGGTCGTGACGTAAACGGTGAAAGGGGCGCCAAACCGTTCCATGACGGGCAGCGCGCGGGTCAGATTGTCAGCATAACCATCATCCAAGGTGAAGCAAGCAAAAGGTCGAAGGTCACTGTCTTGCAGTCGCCGAACGGCTTCATCCAAATCGACAAAGTCAATATTCTCAGCACGTAGCCAACTAAGTGTCCGCTCCAACTGGCGTGTCGAACAGCGCAAGGTTTGGTCCACGCAAAGCGCATCATCGTCAACCACGCTATGGAGACCGAAGATCATGCCGCGTCCCCGATACCGCGCGCCCACCACGGAGCTCAACCCGGTGAAACGCCCGATAGAGAATACCGCTGCGCGCAGACGGGAACGCACCTCCATTTCTAGCGACCTCTCATGGCGGGAGAGGCACGACCAGGCTAAGGGCGCGCCGAAAAATTGACTGGGGCGCCACCAGATGCACTCGCCTGAACGCGTCTTCGGATCTCGATCGCGCAGGCAATGGCGTCCACAGCGCTGGCAAAAACTCCCAGCGTGTCATCTCCCATGAACTTGACGACACGGCCGGAATGAGCAGCGAAGTTTGGTCAATCAGACCACGCCGCAAAGCAGTCAGACGCATGGCTGCGCCGGCCTCGTCCGTGCCCATAGGGCACGAATGGCCGACATCGTCGGCTGACGGAGTCGCGGCGAGCCTCCTTAAGAGGCTTTCCTTGGCCATGCAGATCGCCCCTCCCGCGATAGCCAAACGATCAACACTATGAGGAACTAACGAGCATGTCCATCACGTCCCTTTTGTTCCGCGAATTCGAAAACATCAAACCGGCCGGAACGGTAAACGCCACTCGACCCGCCGACTGCAATGATCGATAAACGTTAGGGCGATCGACCGAACAGTCAAAGATCGAGCAGCCTGAAAACGTCCGCACGTGCGTTGAATACTGCCAACCGCGTGGCTTTTAACCGAGACCCTCGGCAAGCTCGGTTTCCTCGCGTAGAATCTGTTCCACGTTGCCAATATCGCCATAGGCGACGGACGCGTCGGCCCGGGCACTTACCCCTTTTGATCCAAGTGGTGATCACTTTCGGGCTAAAAGGGCAATTACCCGAAAAAGAAAATCGCGCCGACCGGGCACCGGGGCGTCAAGGGCTCGTATGGGAAACGCGAACAATTCCAGTCGCATGACCGTAGTTGGAAAGGCCCGCCGCCGAGCGCTCAGCGCTTCGGTTTGGACACTGCGTTCCACACAAAGCTTTCGCGGTGCCATATGCACGCGCTCGACCTCCGGTGTGTTCGGTAATCGAAAGCAATGTCCGAAGGGAGCGGGAAACACGCGATCCGTTTGACAGGATGACGCGTGGTTAGTCAGATCGGTGGCGGACGCTACTCGCGCGAATGCGTCCCTGCCGGCGACTTCCGAGCCGTGGGGCGAGCTGCACGCCAGACCCAGCTAAACTCCAGCCAAACCCCCGACGTCGACGCCTGCGGATTTGAAGGCTATCAGTTTGATTGCCAAGAATGCGGCACAGTGCTCGCCGGAATTATCGATCCCGCCGACGATGCGCTAATACTGTCAATATGCTGGCAGACAATTCGTAATAAGAGGGCGGAAGTTGGAGAGCCCCAAGCGGGCGAGGCGCGCGCCGCCTGAGGCTCAAGCGGGGCGAAGAGTAGTTGCGCTGCTCGGTCCGCCCCGCGCTAAAAGCTGAGCACGCACTCGCGTCATGTTCCACGCGAGAGCGGAATTAAGGTTACGGGCGCGCCGATCTGCCGTTAAGCTGGCTATGCGGACGACAGGGCACCTACAGTGCCGCCGCAAAGGTCCGATTAGTTGATACGGTCGCATGAACGCAAAGCGGAACGCAGAGATACTGAAATTGTCGACATCGATGACCTACGGTGAAATTGCGAAGAAATTGCACATTTCTCGCCAGGCCGTTGCCGGAGTGGTCCTTCGTGCGAAGCCGGGGGCGAGGGATCACAACAAGGAATATCGACGTCGTCGCTACTGGGATTTTCCTCACGTCCGCGAAAACGAGCAGCAATCCTCGCTGCGCTGGTATCGGAAGAACCGAGCAAAGATCCTCGAGAGGAAGCGCGCACAGCGCGCGGCGGCTCTTGCTTAACGGTCTTCTCCGCGTCAAGGCAGCATTGGAAGCCACGCGTCCGGGCTCATCGCTCTCGTTACATCATTCGGCCTTGTCGTCTCTCGGTCATACCCACAACGAACGGCCGCCAGCCGTTCAAAACCAGACCGCGCCATTCAATCTTGCCGTCCGGGTGTACGAATGCCCATTCCCGGTAGTGCGAAGCCCAGTCTGGCTTCCATTCAATTTCTCGGTTGCTCCGCTCGTCATGGATGAAAGCACGCATCTCCGGATTGAATGCCGACATCGGACGCAGATTGCGGAACCTTCGACGCATGCGTGTTTGTTGTTGCGGCTTGGCGCGCGCCCTCTCGGTGAGTTGCCTACCCTTCAAGGGGAGCATTGGTGGCTCCTTGACCCTCGGAAAAGATGAGGGCGCGACTCGCTGTTCGCAGGCCGCGCCCTGTCCCCATGTATTACGCGAGGGAACTGGGCAGGGGACGATCTGATCGTAAGTTCATGGCGCTAACGGCCCGTTAAAGCCGGGCTCGCTGGCTGAACGGTTGCTGCTGCTCGGAGAACGTTTCAGACACTACGCCGAAAGCGAGTTACTAACAGTGCGCGTGAACGTAGCCGATACACACGCCGTACAACGGTGAATTGCTATGTTGAGAGCATGACTCGATACGCGGCGATGTTGCTTTGACTCACTGGAGCACTCAATCTAGCGAGATGATCCCAAGGCTTCTTGCTTGATTGTTGTATTAGCGATGCCATTCGTCGTGGCCGATCTCCGCCGCGGTCTCTGCAGCCCGCACAAAGCCGCGCCCAAGTTACGCGAGGCGGGATCGGCGATATTTAGCGACTGATGAGGGCGTGGCCGATCTCGGCGAGGACAGAACGCTCCTCGAGGAGGAAATTGAACCCAGCAATCCGGTCTTCGCCGAATTGGCGGTGATCAGTGGGCCATCAATCGCAAACAGATAGCACCCCGCCTTGAACATTTCGGTCTTAGCTGGCTGTGCTACTTGAAGCCTCCGCGTGGCTTCCCGCAGAGGCGCCTGAGCGGACGGCAGAAACCAAGAATTATCCTTTTCGCAATTAGATTCCGCCAGTGTCGAAGTGTTCGAATGCGTGCGCGAGGAAATATGCGATTAGTAGCTGTTATAATGGGCACTCTAGGAGTCTTGGGGCTCGGCGCTTTCGGTGTGGTTTGGCACAAATCGGCGGCGCGGAGTTCCAAGGGGGCGGAGTATGCCCTGATAGCTAAAACCGATCAGCTTCCGGCAACTGGCATTCAGCGCCCGGCGCGGCCTCAAGCTGCTAACGTCCCGGCAAAGCCGTACACTTCTGACGTCTCTGTTGAATCACAGTCGCGTACGCTTGCGAGAGCCTCTCAGGAAACGACTGCCTCGGCTGGACCGACACATAATGCTCTAGTCGCAGCGTCAGAATTTGATAGCGCGCCGGCCGCGTCAAGAAATAGCATTTCGTCCTGTGACAGGCCCGGCGGGATGGGCCTTTCGCGCATTGTCGAGATCGACACCACCGGCGGACCCGGTTTCGGCTTCGAGCACTTCAAGCAATACGACTTTCTTCGCGACAAGGAAGTGGTGCTGACGTTCGACGACGGTCCGTGGCCGGAAAACACACCGGCTATTCTGAAAGCTCTGACCGACAACTGCCTCAAGGCGACATTTTTCGAAATTGGCGAGCATGCAACGTGGCATCCGGAGATCACCAAACTGGTGGCCGAAGCCGGCATGACGCTCGGCACCCACACATGGTCGCACAAGGATCTGGCGCGGAACCCGTACGCAAAGGATATCGACCTCGCGAAGGCGGAAATCGAGATGGGCATCAGCGCCGTGCATAACGCCGCCGGCGTGCCGATTGCGCCGTTCTTCCGTTTCCCGGCTTTGCAGCACCCGCCGGAATTGCTGTCCTACATGAGCGAGCGCAACATCGCGGTATTTTCCGCCGATTTTGACTCCCGTGATTTCAAAATGCGCAAACCGGAAGAGGTGATCAAATCGGTGATGACCAAGCTGGAAAAGAACGGCAAGGGCATCATCCTGATGCACGACTTCCGCCGCGCGACCGCGGAAGCGATGCCCGAATTGCTGCGTCAGTTGAAAGCCGGCGGCTACAAGGTCGTGCACTTGGTGCCGCATCAAATGGTGACGACGCTGCCCAAATACGACGAAATGGTCACGGCAAAGGACAAGCTCTCGGCCAACAACACGCGGCCCGAGAGAAGCGTGTTGCACACCATCGGCGAGTATGTGGGATCGCCGGCACCGGCCGCTGACGATTGATCGCGGCGGCGGAATAGGGCATATGCCGCTGATACTATCGACTTGGACCTACAGAAAAGACCAAGCATCACTGGCACGGCCCTTTGACGCACTTTGGCCACCAGCCCTGTCCAGCGATCATTCCCACCCGAGCAACCCGCGACGATTGCTTTTCGTGATCTCGCTTCAATTGCTATTGGTGCTTGCGCTCCTCGGAGCACACTTCGAGTTATAATCTTCCAGTGGCCAGGCAGCAGCCGTCTGGTTGGACCATCAAGACCTCCCCTTCATCCAACTGCGCAGCACTGTACAGTTCATCGGCGCGAAGTAGATAAGCTGTGTGGATGTTCTGAGGGAGAATGTCGTCCTCGACGGCCTCTTCGACCTCATCCTCGTATTGCGGCATTCGACGTGTTTTGCCGTCCAACCCGCTCCGCTCGTCAACTGCGGAATTGTCCGCAGTTGGTCTCGCGTTCCGTACTGTTTTTTCGTCAACGCCGATTTCTTGGCTATCGCCCTATTTGATTTCTTAGGATTGGCTTTGATTGCTTCTGCTGTTCGTAAAAGATTGCCAATGTATTCCAGCGCCAACATCCACTGTAACCTTAATTTTGACGTGTCCTAGAACCTAACGACGCAACGTGCTCCGCTTCTAGGGGCAGCGCATCTACCCGATCCTCGTAGTGCAGATGTGCACGCCTTACCCAGAGCGGGCGTGCCTCTCGGCCTGCTTGGGGTGCGTTCAAACTTCCACGGGCGTTCAGGCTGCGACTGCTTTTTTCTTGGAGGGCGCAGTTGGTTTGTGGGAGGGGTATATAGTTTACTGTATAGTGCAAAGAGTCAGTCTTCTCTATGCGCCACGAAATACCAGCGGTTATAATTGCGCCGGATAGCGCCTTGCGAGATGCATTACAGGGCAATCTCCGCCCCCCGGCGTTTCGCATCATCGCCTCTAAGGCAACGCTGACTGACGTAAGTCGCGGACAATTGCCGCAATCCCAGCCTTATTTGATCGTGATCGAGTGCGGCGAACGTCTGGGTCCGCATACGGCTCAAATTGCGGAGCTTAAACGGCAAAGCCCTTTAGCGCGCATAGTGATATTGGGGCGGCGCTGGACGTCGGCTGATATTGCCAGAGCCTTTGAAGCCGGCGCAAACGCCTATTTTGCGGAGGCGACCGTTGGAAAGGAATTTACGCAGGCCATGAAGCTCATCACGCGCTAGTCTGAAGTGTTTCCCGGTTCAAGGTCGGTGATGTCTCCTTCGGCTATTCCGTGGATGTTTAGCGAATCAGGATCGCATGCCCACTCTTCCGCGGCTTTTTCCAATGCCTGCCGAATTGCCGCGTGCACATTAGTGACGTCACGGACGACAATGGGGTGGATCCGTTGTGTATGTTTCACCCAAATGGTGAAGCTTCTCTGCAACCGACCAGCCTTCTCGCTTATGTGATGCTGGGGTAATTTTACCGTCGGAGTTATCCGACCAGGGGATCGCCAAAGCGGATGATCGCTCTCCGCTCTCCCGTACTGCCGATGCTGCGCCATCAGTATTTACTCTGGTTATCTTCTGATTAATGCGGGAGGGGGCGCGCAGCAAAATATCTGCCGCTTATAGCCGCGACCATGAGAAGCGTCTGGTCCGTGTTTTTTTAGGCGTTGCGTGCTTCCGCCGTTCGGGCACGCTGGCTTATCATCCGCGCCGAAGGAGTGCAGCTCCAAGTGTTCATGCGGCATGTGTCCCCCCACCCGCTGAGATAACAATTACAAACGCTGATTGTGTCCGCAACTGGGCGGCAGAGGATAAACGCCTATCGCTTGCGACGCTTTCTTCATGCGGAAAGTTCTTCTTGCGCGGCTAAGTTCAATTGCCGGTCGAGGGCAATGAACTTTGCGCCAATTTCATTGCCCTCCCGCCAGACTACCTTGCACGTGCGTTTCTGGACGGCGCCTCCGTGGTAAAGGAACAGCACAAACTCATCGGGAACGTTTAATCCTTCCACATTGAGCCGAACGCCCCCATCGGACACGTTGATGAGGAGACAGTCGCGCGCAAGAGTGTCGGCTGCGAGCTGAATTTTCGCCCCGTGGCAGTGGCGGCGGCGCAAGGACCGACGCCTCAGCATATGCATGACGTGCCGCTCTCAGGTTTATGCTTCTCCGAGAGCAATCACGCACTGATGGTGATTATGGACGGTCTAAAGCTCACGCTCGGATTTTTCTAAAGTTGACGATTTTCCGGGCCCATCTTGGCGGTTGACCGTTCATTTCGTCTGAGCTGAGGCTGGGGCCAATACCCCATTGGTTGGCCCGGGCCGCGGCAAGTGCGTCATCGAGCGGAGTAGGGCTTCAATTTGAATCTTCCTCGCGTTGGAGCTCTCGACGTGGGTCATTTTCGTCCGCCTGATGAGCGAGAATGCTCCAAGCTTCAGCTATGCGCAGCCAAACCGTTTTATTCTCCGGCTTAAGAGCATGTGCAGCCATCCATCGAGCTTCGTCGGCTTGTTTGTGGTATCGATCGGCGTTGCCCACGTTGACCTCGATCAAGGCCAGATCAGTATGCGCCGTCAGCGCAAAATGTAAAACCGCCCAACGAAGGAAAAAATGCAAACCTGAAAACAAACATATAGCGCGCGCTCTAGAGATTTGAACTGCTTCTCACCGGCGTGTGTTAATGGGCAAGTCGCTCCGCACGTCCCGCAATTCTTTCGAGCCGCGAATGAGTGCGCGGTTGCGACGAGCTTGCTCATCCGTAGATGCAGATCGGTCGCTCACGAGCTCAACCTCGCGGGTAGGGAAGTCCGAATCCATACAGGCTGTTTCCTCGGCAAGCCGGCGCTGAGGCGTTCCACCCACGGACAGGCCAAGCTTCAACAGCCGCCGAATCGCCTCTGGACGCGACGGTTTATCGGGTTGGTGCTTGGCCCAATCGTCGACATTTGTGAGCAGGGGAGGATGCAAGCGGACCATTGTGGCTTCCCCACGACCTGTGGTCCTCGGTCGTCCTCTCCGTCTTTTTGGGGTATCCCGTATTGACTGTGCCATGAATTTGGGGTATCATAAAATGGTCGGACCGCCAAGGTGCTTGGAACACCAGGGCACCGATAATTGGCGACATGGGGATCAGCCATGCCGCACACCCAGCGAGCCCGCGATCAAAAAGGCCGCAAGGTAGAGCAGATGTGCCAGGACGCGGCCTGAATAAATCGCTGTGCACGCAATTTGCGATTGGCCGAACCGCAGTTCTGTACCTCGTCGGCGGTCAGCGGATGCAATCGCCTATGTGATTTTTGGCGCTTTAGTCGGCGCCATGACCGGCAACACGGTGTTGCTCGGGATCGGTATTGTGGGATGGTTGCCTCGACCATGCGGCTTATGACGTCGCCGTCGTCGCAGCCTTCATTGCCGGAGTGTTTTTAACACGCTCGCACGTTAATTGAATTATTTGAAGAAAGCCCCAGGCAGGCGGGGTGCTTGCCTGGGGCCCAATTTGGAGCGGGGGGGGTATTGGGGGTGTGGTCCGCCCCGCTCGAGGATAAGCACGCGTCGAAGTTAAACTCCACGGACCAGCAGAATTAACGTTACGGCGCCGGCCATTGTCTTAGGACCCGCGTTCGCCGCCGGATCGCTAACCTAACAGGCGAGCGGTGCTGAAGGCGTCCGGCGAACAGGATTTCTGCCCTATTCGAGATTGTCGCCGGAGTAGAGTAGGCGATCGACCTTCGTACCGTCTTGGTCCACTTTTCGAGCTCGTGGCAATTGCGTTTGTCCCCGACGAGCGGGCGGTCAGTGTGCTGATCAGACCAATCAGGTTCAAACCAGATGTCACGCGGCAGCATCTCGTGGCACCCTTCAGTCAGCGCGGTGGCCTGCAATTGGTTTGGATGACATGCGGTCAAGCTAATCCAGCCTGTCGTTCGAACTCCATCGGGCGCGACATCATCCGTCGGATCCGTTGCTTGTACCGAGCTTGTCCCAGAGTTTCACACCAGGACTTCTAAAGCGCTCTTCGTCTAGTCTTCGGAGCGCGGCTCTGCTGTCGTTTATCAATGTCAACAAGCACTCCCCCGCAGTTGAGTATGATGGATCATCAGCAAGTTGTGTCTTGAGGTGCATGTATCGCTCATGGTGCATTTCTGACAGTAATCGATCGAGGACATCTTTCGGCAACTGGCCGCTGCGGCCTATCGCCAATCGGCAGAGATCGCTAAGCCCGAAAGGCTTGCCGTTGATTATCACGCTGAAGTCGGGTTCGGCTGGATTCCATTCATCGCGAAAACGCATCACCCCTTCGCAGAATGCACCGCCATAGTCGATTGGGAGCTCGTTGCTCATTACGGGCTGGCGTACGCTGCTTTTGTTCCATTGCCGCCTTCCCGTGCGAGTGCGCGGCTGGCAAGCTTATCGTAGTCATTCGCCAACCTGACTATGCTGGCCTTGATGCCATCTTCGGCGATGGTGCTAGCAATCCTCCGCATCTCGGCGGCTCGGTCCAGCCAATTCTCCGGATCGCTAATAAAGTGAGACGCCATCTGACCTAATCCGCCGGCCGCGCCCAATTGCCATCAGAAAAGCCACATCAATGCTACGCATAAAAATCGATGCCGATCAACAACACCAACCCAATCGCGGGGTTTCAAGCTAACAGTCGGGCCTTCACTTATGACTTGCGCCATTATCGCAGCTGCTCGCTGTTTGGTCGAACCCGGCTCGGATGCCAGCCATAACGCGCAACCGGCCCCATGGCTGTAGCGCATAGGTTACAGAGTGGACGGTATCGACCGCGATGAAGCGCTTATGCGCCAATAGTTCGGGTATGTGGCAGAACGGACACAGGAGACACGGCCCGAACGCGGGCCGCCGATGGGACGGCGTGAGCAACTGTTCAATTATCAGCTGGTGAACGCGCGGACCATCACTGGGCTACCGTGCAAAAGCTTGATTTCCCGCGCTGACTGTTCAAAGAATGGACCGTTTGTAGACAGTCCCGTTTTGCCTAACCAAAACGGGACTTCCGTCGGCGCCTCGACAGCATTGCTGGTGTGGAAGTCCACGCCGTTATCGAGCATTTTGCTCTGAGCCACGAGCTCGCCGTCTTCTTTGGTGAGTTTTTTCGCAGGTCGGCAAGCAGCTTGTCGTGCTGTTTCCTGATGAAGTCAGCGTTGCACGCCGCGCCCCAGGCTTTTTGGCCGCGATCTTCGAATCTGTTTCGAACCTTGTTGCATTTTGAGCACTCAATTCGTTCAGCGATGCCGCGCGAAATCGGCCAGATCGGCGGCCGCGGCATGATGTGCGAGCTCGCCAAGGCCTCCTCAGGGTGAGCGCCAAAAAGCCACTGATCGGGGCCTTCGCATCCTCGGGCTTCATGGCCGCGGTGGGCGGCGCGATGCTCAGCTATGGCCTTGCGTTGGCGACGCCATCTGGACTTTCTGATGTACTTGTGCCCGCGGCGGCCGCGGCCATCCTTGGTGGCGTATCATTGGCCGGTGGCAGTGGCACGCCACTCGGCATTGTCGCAGGAATCCTGACTCTAACGGTCCTGCGTTCTGGCCTTAATGCGGTAGCGGCCCTGCCATTTGCCCATGATCTTACCACCGGCTTCATTCTATTTGCTGTCGCGGCATTTGATGCGCCCTACCTGTGGCGTCGCTGGACCGCGTTCCGCGTTCACTTTAGTGGACAATCAAAATGGGTGATCGAGGGCGTAACGTTGAGAAGAACGAGCGACTAAAGAGAGTGCTGAGCATACAATTCGGATAGAAGACGGCGTGATTATTCGTCGATTGTAGAACGTCCTCAATTCGACTGGCCGGATGGTAGGCGGCTTGCATTCTACGTCGCGCTTAACGTTGAACACTTCAGTTTCGGGAGCGGATTAGGACATACCCCCGACTTCACTGGTGCCACAGCCCCGACCGGCGTAATATGCGTGGCGGGATTACGGTCTGCGGGTTGGGATATGCCGCATCTTTGATCTGATGGGTCAACTCGCTCTGCAGCTTTGTCATCTTTTACACGCGGTAATTGCGATCGCTTTCCGCAGATTGTCGAAAGAATTCGTTGGCGCGACGATGAAGTCGTCGGCCACGGTTAAACGCCAATCGGAAATGGATGCCACTGCGGGAGGCGGCGATGATCCACAATGCAAGCAACATCCTTAACCGCCATTTCGGGAAGCGGCCAGCTGGGTGGATGGGAACGTGGATCGCAGAGGCGCTGGTCACACCCGATCTCGTGAAGGAAGCTGATAAGCCGGGTCTAGACGCCATCTCTGGCCAACGACAGCTAGTTCAGAAGACAAGACGGTGATATAATAGGCGAAATCAATCCGTGGGCGGGGGCCTATTGATGAATCGGACGGGGACGACAGCAGGAATTGCGTTTGCAATCGCTCTATCAGTGAGCTTGTGTCAAACGAGTGCTGTGGCGGTAACGTTCTTCCCGGCAGCGACTTCGTACCGGGCTCCGCCGGAACAAGATCTGTCGGTTGATGCTCTGGGATACCTGGGCGGCATCCTAGAAGCCCGTTTTTATGAGGCTCACGCAACAACAGAAGATCCGCGAGAAGAAATTCGCCAAGCTGCGTTGTTGTACGGCATTGATTTGCCGATGATGCTGTCAATTGCCAAGGTCGAGAGCGACTTCAAGCCGGGTGCGCGGACCGGATCGTATAAAGGGCTATTTCAAATTAGCGACTATGAGTTCAAAAGATACGGAGACGGCGACATCTGGAACGCCCGCGACAACGCGCGCGCCGCCGCGCACATGTTTTTGGTCCAAGCCGAGAGATTCAAATGGGCGCTTGGTCATTTTCCAGACTACGCCGAAAGATACATGGTGCATCAGCAAGGCATCGAAGGCGCCATTGAACATTACGGACACCCTGAACGTGCCGCCTGGCAATCCATGTGCGCGACCAGCGAGGGCTTACTTAAGGGCGAGCACTGGTGCAAAAGGTGCATATGGGGCAACCTGCTTCCGAAATGGAAACAGGTATTTGGAAGCGTGGAGAAGATATCGAGTGCGGACTTCGTCAACGTGTGGACCGGACGTATTAATCTCTTGGCGGATAGATACACGGTCGTTGAAGAAGCGACCTTTACAAACCCTACTCTGAGCGCTCGTGATCCCCTTCCGGTAATGCGGCACAATTCTCCGCAGCGTCGGGCCGCCGAGCGACGACGCTACATGGCTCTCGCAAAATCCGAACTTACGCGTTCCACGGCCGTCGCTCCAACAACGAACATGGAAACGCAAGCGGTGCGAACGAGCCGAGATCGTCGAGTTCTCGCGGTCGCAAAGTCTGAACTTAATCAGTCAACGCCGGTTGCACCGACAAAGAGCGTGGGCGAAACGCAAATCTTACGCACGAGCCAAGTCAAACGGACTCTCGACCGCGGCGGCGCGGTTAAGACTACGGACCGCCGGTTGTCAACGGCAACGCGCTTATCTTCGGCGGCTATCCGGCAATCGCACCGTGAGCGCAAAGCGAATCGAGCGCCCTCGTGACGCAATAAAAAGTCTGGCCGCTCCATTTGATTTTTCGCTTCGCGCATCGACCGTCTGATATTTAGGAAAAAGCGGATATCGTCTGTATACGCGGCGGCCTGCCCGTGTTCGGTGCGGAATGAGGGCCACGTTCGCAGCGTGGGACGACTACCGTTTCGCCTCGCGCTTATCCACGAACGACTCGTGGAGGGGGCTCTTTGCGTCGCGGATCGAGACGGTCTTCATGCCGATTGGTAGCTACAAGTAAGGTGATTGATTTTGCTAGTGAAGCGAAATGTCGAGCCGCCTCGAATGCCTTAACCGGCACTGATCAGCTACAGTGGCACGTGAAAGCCGGGTGCGAAAGCCTGCGTCAAAGCGGTCCGGAGTATTCTCTCGGTTCGAAACTGGGATAACATCTCCCCGAGTATCGGCGCGAGATAGAGATCGGTGAGGATATTGTAGCGCTCTACGGCAGTGGTGGGCTGTCAATGAGAATCAAATGATCAATGCGATCCGGACGGTGTTGAGTAAGCGCGGTCGCGACGTCGCCACCCATCGAATGGCCGATAACCGCAACCCGATCCACGCCGAGATTGTCGAGAACCTTACCGGCTATCGCCGCCTGCCGCTCAATTGAGTAATCCGATAGGGGCGCCCCCGTGCCACCGTGCCCGATTAGGTCGATCATGATCAGGCGATGGTCGGCGGCGAGCACCGCGGCGATTGCGTCCCACCAATCGATCGCCGCGGCAAAACCATGAATCAAAAGGATAGGGGGCCCGGTACCCTGAACTTTCACATTCGCCTTCACGAGGCCGGTATCGATGAGCTTCCCGCCGTCGCGCGGCGCCGCTGGCCGAGTTTCAGAATCGACCGCGACGGCGTTGACAAAAATTATGAGCAGCGGCGCTGCGATTAGGCCGCAGAGCCAAAGCCAAACGCGCCGCCGTTCTCGAATAGTCTTCGCCATGCCCATTCCTCAATCCGTTTCCATTTCGAGCCAGCGAGGAATTTCAGGCGGGACCTCGCCGTCAGGTCGCGAGGGACCGACAAATCAATGCGGTTTTCAGCAAAAAGTGGCGCGTACTCGGACGTGCTTAGTGCTTTCAGCCAGTGCGCAATCTCCTGCATCGCGGCTCCGTCGCCCACGCTTCTGGGATCGGCAGGACCCCGGAGTTTATCCTCCCCGCGCGAGGTTGGAGGGCGCTTTCTAGGTAATTCCCACGGCCCCTTCCTTCAGGCCACCCCCACGGCGTGATCGACTGCCGGCGAACGTGAAGTCCGCGGCCGAGGCCGCGGCGAAAGAGGATACGCGCTCGCTCTCGTCCTACAATGAAACGCTGCTGACGGGACCACCCTCGAAAGAAGGGCTATCTATTAGAGGGATAAGCCGTCGGCGGAATAAAATCTGCGCCGACAACCACGCCGAGTTAATTTAGTGAGAGGCATGAGGCCCGGATTTACCTCTGTCCCATGATTGTGCGCATGAGGTCGATGCAACGCGCGACATGGAGAACAAGTGACGACCGCAGCCGCCAATTTCCATCGACTAGCTCAATTTGTCTGCCATCTTTCAAGCGCGTCAAGCGTCGTTGCAATCGTTCAAGGTCTGAATAAGCCGCCAGCACATCCTGCAAAGCCGCCGAGCCGCCCGACTGTAAAAGTTCGCGCATAACCCGAACGCGCAGGGAGGTTACGTTGAGACTGAGAAATGCCCAAAAACAAAAAGATAACGCCAAATAAGTCCCAATCTGGCAAATCAGCCATTCGGCATGATCAATTTCCGCGTTACGTAGACTTTCCAAAGCAACCGTAGCGATGGCGATTAAGCCGATCCCCAGTCCTCCAGATACAGATGCCGAAAGCGATGAAGCAAGCGCTCGCCGCAACACGAGAAAGCCGACACAATTGAGCGCGAGTGCAAAGATCGGTGCTGCCAGAACGAGCCAGCGAACCATGTCAGCCTCCTTCGGCAACACCAAAGATTCGCCCACCAAACTCAAAGAGATGCGCAAAAAGTGCCCCTTTGCGAGTTAGGGCACAGCGACCGTCTACAATTTGAACCAGGCCACTCCTCTGCATAAGGCGCATGCGGTCCATCATCGCGTCCTCGGCGAGCAAGGAGGCGATCAAGTCTTCTTCTGGGCAACCGCCCTGTCCGTACCCCGCGATGTGCGTGATGATGCTGAGAGTCGGACTCCGCGCCTCAATGGCGGAGCACGAGATCGTGTATCCCAAGACGAGGGCTCCGTAGAACAATGCTAAACGCGCGTAATCCGTCGCGGCGAGGTCAATGACACCCCGGAACACAGCCGTCGCTCCAAGGAAAATGAAGACTAGAATGAACAGCGCCGGGATGCTCGACAGACTCGGCCCACGCACGCGCCACCATACGATCTGGCAACTGAACCCGACGGCAAGAACAATGGCTATGAATGCCACATTCTTCACTGAAGCTCCTTCTCGGTACTCGAAATGGAGAAGCGGCTTACTGACGTCCGTGCGCCCCACAGGAAAGAACAATACGCCTTTGTTTGCCTTCGCCTGAGGCCGACGCCCCGCGTACTTGCCCGACTTTGCCGCAGCGGTAATCGACGCGGAAGTTGCTAGCGCATTCGGCAGGCAGCGGCCCGTCGCCTGCCGGAATCGCCGGCACAACGCAACTGCCGTTTCTTCCGTTGCACGTCAGC
>DASXDP010000242.1:0-5005 GCA_036490575.1 Xanthobacteraceae bacterium | reverse complement strand
GCCAGAAAACGTTGCACCGCGGCCAAGGCCGCAGAGTCACGCTGGCAATGGGGAGTAATCATGTCAGCATTCCTAAACCGTAAGGCGCACCTGCCGCGCATCGCGCTGCCTACCAACACGCCGCGCGGCCTTATCCACGCCTCCATCATCGCGGCCGAGCAAGACAACGTCGGCGCCGAGGAAGTGCTGCGCGAGCTCGCCGGGGCTGTTAATGGGCGCCTTAAAGCGATCGAAGGCGACGTTGACAAACTCACCAACCGGTGGGCGGCCCAGGTCGCCGCCAGCGGCCCGAGCGGTGCACGTCCCGATCCGCGGAATGCGAACCCGAACGTCGCCGAATATCGCGCGGCGTTTCACCGGTATTTCCGGCGGGGCGAAGGTGCCATTGCGGGCGGCGAAGCCGCTCTCCGCGATCTCGAGGTGAAGGCCGCTCTGAGCGTCGGCTCAAACCCAGACGGCGGATGGACCGTCCTTCCCGAGATGGATCAGCAAATCGACTCGGCCCTGAGCCCGATTTCGCCGATGCGCGGACTCGCGACCGTGATGCAGATCGGCAGCGCCGAATACAAAAAACTTGTGAACACGAGTCGGAATGCAACCGGGTGGGTCGGCGAAACCGACGTCCGCGCGGCCACGCAAAATGCGAAATTCAGCGAACTGCGTTTTCCGGCGATGGAGATCTATTCAATGCCGGCGGCCACACAGAGCCTTTTGGATGACAGTTTCATCGACATCGGCACGTGGCTCTCTGGCGCAGTGACCGATGACTTCGCCCAGCAGGAAGGGCTCGCCTTCATCGCCGGCAATGGTGTGATGAAGCCGAGGGGCGTCTTGGGCTATCCGTCGACTGCAGATGACGATTACGACAGCTCGGGGAATCGCGTACGGCCTTGGGGCTCGCTGCAATATATTGCAGCCGGTTCGGCGACACCGTCGAGCGACCAGCTTGTCACTGCGCTGGTCTCTATGACGCAAAAGCTGGGAATCAAATACAGGGCAAATGCCTCGTGGAGCTTCAGCCGTGAGTTTGGCAACACCGTCCGCGGCCTGAAGGATAGCACGGGGCGTTTGCTATTTTCTGACAACGGGCGGTTGGTGTCCGGCCTGCCGGAAACGCTGCTGGGATTCGATATTTTCTGGGACGATTCGTATCCAAGCTCCGGCGCCAACGCGATGGTTGCCGCTCTTGGCGATTTCAAGCGCGGCTATTTGATCGTGGACCGCATGGGGACGCGAGTCCTGCGCGATCCGTTCACGTCGAAGCCGGACGTGTTGTTCTATTGTACGAAGCGCGTTGGCGGCGGCGTCCAGAACTTCGAGGCGCTGAAGCTCCTCAAGTTCGCATCATCGTAAATCTGAAACCGGCACCGCGCTCCCTGGCGCGCTGACGGCCGGCGGCGACGTTCTCACGGGCGTCGCCGCCCCCTCAGTTTGATCCGGCCGCGGGTCATGCGCCGGATCAAAAACTCGGCGGCCTGCTCGGATGTACAGCGGCCGCCGCTTTTCCCCAATAGGAAACAAAAAGATGAGCACCAGCTATAATTCAGCGCTCGACGCTTACCGATCTTCGGTCGCCGGGACCGAAGTGATCGGCCGCAACAGCGTCGCCATCACCCCGTCCGACACGGTCGATCTTGCGGCCTATCCCAAGGCCATCGTCGTCACGGCCGCCGGGAACCTTGTCGTCCTGCCGCTGATGGCCGCCGACGATGGATCTCACACCATCACGTTCACCGCGGCGGTTGTCGGATTCGTTTTGCCGTTCCGCGTCCGTCGCGTGCTGTCGACCGGCACGACCGCCTCGGTTGCCACGATCGACGACTGATGGGGGAGTCGAGGATGCGCGGCACCGTCACCTTCACCGCTCGGAACGGCGCGTTTTTTTTCGCCCGGCCGGACGGAAGCCGCGAAGATCTTTACTTTCACAGTTCGGCGATTGTCGATGACGCCGACGCCGAGCGCATGGACGTGTTCGACCGGATCGAATTCGACACCGCGCCCGATGAAAAAAAGGGCGGCAAACTGATGGCGATCAACGTCCGCATAATCAGCGAGCTCAAGTGATGCTTACTGGCAAAGTTGTGAGATTCGACGCGGGTCTGAAGTACGGTTTCATCCGTCCCGATAATCCGCGTGAACTGCCAGCGGGTGCTGGGCCGGATGTTTTCGTCCACGAAAGCGGTGTTGCCGGCGAGTGGATCCAGGCCGGCGACGTTGTGCGGTTCGAGGTCGTTCCCGGCCGCGACGGCAAGTTCAAATCTGTCAACGTCCGTCTGATCGATGACGCGGCGGATGCGCCGGTCAAAGCCAATGGAACTTGAAAATGACAACCGGAACACTCCACTACGGCCGCGGCATCATTGTGCTCGATAGCCCCGCATGGCTCGGCAATGGCGCACCCGGTTGCGACGGGCCGCCGCGCGCGCTGGTGGCGCCAAGCGAGCTTGAGCGCGCCGGAATTGAGGCGAAGGACGACCGCGTGAGGCTCAGCTTCGACGTTCTGCGCCTCGAAGACTGTGAGGCATGGGCCACGAATCTGCGCGTCGTCGACGACGCGCCCGTGCAAAACGGCGCCTGACGATGACAACCTCTCTGTCGAGTCTGAGGGTTGACGCCTCGCTGGATGCTTCCGGTTACACCGCCGGCATGTCGGCAAAAGTGGCCGCAGATCAGGCAGGTACAGCCTCGGCGACGGCACTCGCCAACTCTATCACCACGACTCAGGTCGCGTTCAACGGGAACGGCTCGAGCGTAGACTCGTTGTCGAAGCGTTTCATCGCGGGGTACGGCGCGGCAGAAAGCTTCCAAAAATCGGTGCTTGCCCTGGGTGCCGCTACAGATCGCGGCGCAGTGTCATTCCAACAACAGGTTGATCTGCTGTCTGGGATCAGCTCCAAGTATGGACTGCTCGCCGATAGTGGCGCGCTCGCCGCCAAATCTTTTGGAAGTCTTAGTGGGGCCGCCCAGGTCGTCAACGATCGCTTCGCTTCGCAGGCCGTTGCGGCAACTGGCGCTGCGTCTAAGTTCGAGTTGGTCGGCGCCGAGCTCGTGAGGACGAGCAGCGCCAGCAGCGGCACCGCGAACGCGCTCGCCAACATGAACAATCAGTTCCTCGCGCTAGCGACGGGATTAGGCCCAAGCGGCGTGATATTGGCAGGTTTCGGTCCGGCGGGCTTGGCGGCCGCCGCCGCGATCGGCTTGGCGTCGAGCGCTTTCGAGGCGCTTGTCGGCGGCGCGGACGATCTCGCGCGGAAGGCGACGGCTCTGCAATCGTTTGCCACAGCAACCGGTCTGACAACAGATGAAATCCAGGGGCTCAATGCGGCCGGCGCGGCACTCGGAGTCACAAGCGACACCGTCGCTCGCGATCTGGAAAACTTTGCTTCGTCAGTAGGACAAGCGCAGCAAGGCACCGGGACGCTCTTCGACTCGCTTCTCAAGGTCAATCCGCAATTAGCGCTACAAGTCAGCGGCGCGAAGAGCGTGGCGCAGGCATGGGACACCGTCGCGCAGGCATATCAGGCAGCGGCGAATAGCGGAAACGCGGCCGGTGCCGCCGCTATCGGACGCGCCGCGCTCGGCCGCAGTGGGGCGCAAGTGGCGCCGGCGCTACTCGGTGGCAGTGTCCAGTCCGGTGGCATCAGCCAACTCGGCACCCAAGCCGCTGCGGCGGGCGACGCTATAGATTCGGGGCTCATAGCGCGACTGACAACCCTAAATGCGCAACTGGCGCAGACCCGGGAGAATGCGACGAACGCATGGGAAAGCCTGTTTGCGGAGCCCGTGCTAACAGCAGAGCTGCAGTTCGCGGAAGCTATGGGCAAGGTTGTTGGTGTTCTTACGCAGTTGCAGAATTTGAGCAGCAGCCTGCCATCAGCAACGAAAGGCATCGGAGCGGGGCTTTTCTCTATGTTTGGCATTGCAGGAGCGATTCCGGCAGCGCTGCTTGCGATGACGAAGCCGACCGCGCCACCGGCCGCGGTGCCAGACAATGATAACGCACTTGGCGTCAGTGCTGAAGGCTTGGCTGGGCTCGGCGGCGGTGAAGCGTCTCTGACCGCGACATCCGCCGCGCTATATGCAGTTCAGCAGAAACTAATAAGCGCGCTCGCCGGCACCGCGACGCCCGCGCAGCAATTGAATCTCCAGATTATGGGGCTGAGCAAGTCGGTCGAGGAGCACACGCTTGATGCGACTCAGGCCGCGCATGCGCAAGGACTGCTGACAGAGGCATTCAACGTAACGCAGCTCCAGTCGAACATCGGCGCAATGGGCGCCCTTGCGACCCCGACGCAGCAGTATGGCCTCGCCGTCGCGCAACTGACTCTGCAACTCAATGAGGGGAAGATCAGCCAGTATGCGTTCTCGGCTGGCGTCATGAATGCGCAGCAGAATCTACAATCGAGCACGCTGGCGCTAAAGGAACAATACGGGCTTGCCAGCGACGCGGATATCGCGACGGTGGCATATCAAAAATACAATGACACGATGGCCGCGCTCGGCGCCACGTCGGCACAAACGGCCGCAGGCTTGCCCGCACTGACCAAACAAATTCAGGCCTCGACCGACGCCGCGCACGTGGCCGCCAGCTCGCTTCCGCAGTTCACAGGGCTTCTCCGGGACTTGCAGAACCCGAACAAGACCACGGATGAACTGTTCACCGGAATCGGCAACTCGCTGATCCAGGGCGGCCAGGCGTTCACTCAAGCACTTCAACAGGGACAGACGATCGCAGAAGCGATCGCGACGTCGCTCACCGGCGCGGCGAATGCGATCGCGAATGCCTTTGCGACGGCCGGCGCAAAGCAGATTGCCGGCTTGCTTCTGGGCGCCGGGAGCAGCAGCGCGACCAACAAGGGGGATGTAAGTGAGTGCTCTGAATCTGATGAGGTTTTCCGACAAGATAGTGACGATCAGCGATACGGCCATTTATCGGGACGACGGAACGGTCGAGCTTTGGGCCAGCAAGGTTCGGGCGTGCTCGAGAATTCCAGCCATCGTGGCA
>DASXDP010000241.1:0-10623 GCA_036490575.1 Xanthobacteraceae bacterium | reverse complement strand
CTTGGTGTTCGGCTTGACCGCGTCGCGCCATTGATCGAGATCGGTGCCGTCGACCAGCGTCGACGTTATGCCAAAACGCGGCAGATAATCCTCGACGATGTAGCGGCAGGAGCCGAACAGCGCTTTCGCGGCGACGACGTGATCGCCGGTCTTGACTTGCCCGGTCAGCGCCAGCGTCACCGCCGCCATGCCGGTCGCCGTGGCGCGCGCGGCTTCGGCGCCCTCGAACGCCGCCATGCGCTCCTCGAACATCGCGACCGTAGGATTGGCGAAGCGCGAGTACTGGAAGCCTGGCTCTTCGTTCTTGAAGCGGCGCTCGGCCTGCGCGGCGGTGTCGTAGACGTAGCCCTGGGTCAGAAACATCGCCTCGGATGTCTCGCCGAACTGCGATCGCAGCGTGCCGGAATGCACGAGACGGGTTTCGGGGCGGTAGCGATCAGGCGCGGACGCAGACATGTGGCCCTCCTTGGGCAAACAAAAACCCGGCCGGGTTAATCCTCGGGCCGGGCTCACACGTCCCCGGCCTTTTAGCTATTTGTTTTACGTGGCTAGCAAGCCGACCGGCTCAAATGACCACGGGATAAGCGGTTCATTACGCCCGGCGGGCGCTTCCGTCAAGGCGGTCATCGGGTTAGATCGGTTTCGTGGCGAGCACATCCGTTAACGCGCGCAAAGGCATTTTTCCTGACTCGATGATCGCGGCTTTGGCTCGAGAGGGCGCGATTGTGGCCGCGCGTCCATTTGCCTCAGACCAGATCCAGCCGGCGAGCCTCGATCTGCGGCTCGGTGCGGTCGCTTATCGCGTGCGCGCAAGCTTTTTGCCCGGACCGGGCACCGCGGTGGCGCGCCGTATTGCCGAACTGAAACTGCACGAGTTTGCGCTCACCAACGGCGCGGTGCTGGAAACTGGCTGCGTCTACATTGTGCCGCTGATCGAACGCCTGGCGTTGCCGCCCGATATCGACGCCGCGTCAAATCCGAAAAGCTCGACCGGCCGGCTCGACGTTTTCACGCGCGTGATCGCTGACGAGACGCGCGGCTTCGACCGCGTCGCGCCAGGGTATCACGGTCCGCTCTACGCCGAGATCAGCCCAAAGACTTTTCCGGTGCTGGTGCGTGAAGGTTCGCGGCTGTCGCAAATCCGCTTTCGCCGCGGTGACGCGCGCCTCGACGGCGACGCGTTGAGCGCGCTGCACGCGCGCGAGCGGCTCGTCGATCGCGCCGAGGCGGTGATGGGCGAAGGCGTGGCCGTGAGTGTCGACCTTTCCGGAGCGGGCGGCGAGCACGGCATTGTCGGTTATCGCGCCAAGCGCCACACCGCGGTGATCGAAGTCGAACGCCGCGCCGCCTATGAGGTCGCCGACTTTTGGGAGCCGATCGCCGCGCGAAGCGACACAAGCCTCATTCTCGACCCGGATGAGTTTTACATCCTGGCCTCCACCGAGGCGGTGCAGGTGCCGCCGGACTACGCCGCCGAAATGGTGCCGTTCGATCCGCTGGTTGGCGAATTCCGCGTGCATTACGCGGGCTTCTTCGATCCGGGCTTCGGGTATGCCGGCGCCGGCGGGCTAGGCTCGCGCGCCGTCCTTGAAGTCCGGTCGCGCGAAGTGCCGTTCATTCTCGAACATGGCCAGGTGGTGGGCCGTCTGGTTTATGAAGACATGCTGCAGCGGCCCGAACGCCTTTACGGTAGCGACATTGGCTCGAACTATCAGGCGCAGGGGCTAAAACTGTCGAAGCATTTTGTCGCCTAGCCGACTTGTCCTGACGCGCTTAAAGCGGCGATTAACCGCTGCAGCGGCAAAATTCTTGTGGCAATTCCGCGCGAACGGCCGTTTTGTGGGCGAGGGGGCAAAGCTTTGAGGCCAGAGAGGCAGCGCATGCGCGCGCTCATCCTGGGCATGACCGCTTTCGCCCTTGTTGCCGCGGCAACCGTGCTGACTGCCGGTTCGGCCGCGGCGCAATCCGGCTATGACCGGCCGGGCGGCGACTTTACCAACGGACCCGTGCCGAGCGGCGATCCGGCGGTTTGCGCGGCGCGGTGCGAGCGCGAAAAGACTTGCCGGTCGTGGGCGTTTTCCTACCCTTCGGCGTCGGGCGAGCCGGCGATGTGCTGGCTCAAGCGCGAGGTTACGCGCACCGTCCCGTCAGCGTGTTGCGTGTCAGGCGTGCGCGGCGCCGCGTTGATCGAGCCGCGCGTCGGCGGCCTGGAATTTTCCATCGAGCGGGCAGGCGGCGACTATCGGTCCTTCGACATCCCGCCCGATCCGCACGGAAGGGCCTGCGCGGCGGCATGCCAAGCCGACAACCATTGCCGCGCCTGGACCTATCGGCGGCCCGGCTACGGTTCCAACACCGCGCACTGCTTTCTGAAAGAAACCATCAAGCCGCCAAACCATCGGCCATGCTGCATTTCGGGTGTGGTGCGGTAGTCGAATTGTCGGCGTTAGGCAGCCAACGCGCCTTAGTCCTATAGTGTCCCCGTCAGACTGAGTAGCGAGGGGTTGGAAATGAGAACGCTTCCGTTGGTGGCGGCTGGTATCGGCCTGTTGCTTTGCGCCGCGCTGGCTTTGGCCGGATCGCATGGCGGCGGTGGATCGGGTGGGCAAACAACATCGCCACCGTCGGCTAAACCATCGACCGGCGGCACGGGGGCCGGAAAAGTCTCGGTCCCTTGGGCAATCTTTAACGGCACCCGCCGGTAATGCGGCGGGCGCAGTGACTGCGCGCCGTTAACACACAGCGCTTCGGTCCATCACTCGACCATCAAGCGTGTTTGCGGGGAGATTTCCGAAATCGCCCAACGTCAAACTGCTCGCCTGACCAACCTTACTTCACCGGCTCGGTCAGGAAGCGCTCATTGGAAGATTTCAGCGCCGGCTCATCAATCACCGCCGCGGATGCCTGTTGGCCCTCCAGTAATTGCCGCAACGTTGCGATGCCTTTGGTGACGTCGCCTGCGAACTTGGGCGCGACTTGATCGAGGAAGGCTTTGTCCTTCGCCTTGGGCTTGGCGATGCGCATTTCCAGATGGGTCGTGCCGTCTGGACGTTCCTGCACGGCGCGGGTCATCACCACCTTCGGCGCGCCCGGGATCGGAAGCTGGACGCTCAGCGTGAAATAATCGAAGGGCCGCCAGTCGAGCAACTCCTCAATGATCGCATCCTTGCCGTGCATGCAGTGCACCTGCGTGCCGACGCCCCGGCGCCGATTGGCCGAGTGCTCGACGAGCGCATCGGTCGGCCACCATTTCTGCCACAGCGCGGGCACGGTGAGATATTCCCACACCGCCCGGCGCGGCGCGGCGATATCAAACTCGAGGATAGCGTAGGCCTCGTGCCGCGTGATTTCGACACGCGTTTGCTCGTTCTCCTTCCGCCACGCCTCGTCGAGATCGCAGAGCCAAAGTTTCACGTCGCCAATGATGTCGATGGTTTCGTGATGTTCCACCAACCCTTGCGCGACCGGATCGATGCCCGCAGTCTGGACGCAAGCGTCGCTGTAAACCGCGTACGCGCGGCTCCCGATTTTTTCGCCCACCGTGTTCTTGAGCAGCCGGTGGACCAGGATCACATCGCGCCCGGCGAGCTCTTCGCGTCCGCCCATTTTTTGCTTCACCATCTCGCCGTGGTGGGCGACGAACTTGAAGTCGAGATCGCCCATCGCAGCGCAGGCTTTGCATTCGCAGACCGACGCCTGTTTGATGTCGCGCAAGCGGCGGCGGAATTTGAAATAGGCCTGCTCGATAACATCCTGCAGCATCGAGCCGTCGATTTTCGCGGTTGCCGCGTAAACAAAAGCGGCGTCGCCTTCGAACTTGGCGAGGCGGAAAGGCGGTCTTAAGCCCCTGACCACGGTATCCATAAGATCGGCGATGATGTCTTGCGCGTGATCGAGCTCGACGCCGGCGAGGAAGCTCGTGTAGCCGGAGATGTCAGCGATGACGAAATAGGCCGATTCGGGGTTCGGAAGCATTGCACCCTCCGTCAGAACGGGCCGCACGAGGCCCGCTCTCAATTGAGCGAACGGCACCCACCATGAGTGCCGTTTTTCTTAAGTCCGTCAACCGACCGCGCTCATCCTGGAATATTCGACGGCGCGCGGGACATTGTTCTCCTTCGGATCAATGATCCCCAGGCTCTTCACAATCTCGAAACTGCCGTTGTTGGCCTGGGCAATGTACATGTTCATGCGAACGTGATGCTGACCGGGAACCATTTGCGCCGGACCGCCCGGTCCCTCGGCGATCTTGGCGTGGTCGAGCGCCTTGATCACGTCGTCTTGCTTGAACGAACCCGCCTCTTTGACGGCGGCTTCCCAGAGCCGCAGACCCCGGTACAGGCCGCTGCACGCGCTGCCGGCAGTGAACAGGGCGTCGCCCGGATAGAGATCGTTGTAGTGTTTGATCAGCTTCTCGCTGAACGGATCGCTGACATTCTGATAATAGTCGAGGCAGCTGTACAGGCCTTCGACCTGGGCGGCCGGCACCAGGTTCAAAAAATTCTCGTCGAAATAGGTGCAGACAATGTGTCCGCCGCGCTTGGTGAAGCCGGAGTTGTAAAGCTGCTCGAAGAAGGGCGTCACCCCGGGAGGAACGGTGGTGTTGAACACCACCTCGGCGCCGCTGGACGCGATCTTTTCGACCGTCTTGCGGTAGTCGGCGTGCTCGAGCGGAAAGTACTCCTCGCCGACAATGGCGCCGCCGTTGGCCGTGACGACTTCGCGGACTTTCTTGTTCATCACGCGCGGCCAGATATAGTCGGCTGACGGCAGGTAGAATTTCTTCGCGCCGGTTCGCGCCATCAGCCAGGGAATGAATGGATCGACTTGCTGCGCCGGCACCGGGCCGGTGCAGAAGATCAGCGGATCGCATTCCTGGCCCTCGTATTGCTCGGGGTAGATGTAGAGCTTCCGGCCTTTGGTAACGGCGGGGCCTTTGATGGCTTGGCGAGTCGAGCTGTAAATGCCGCCGAAAATCACGTCGACCTTGTCGTGCGCGATGAGCTTGGTCGCCTTGGCTTCGGCGACGCTGTCGATGGTCGCGCCATCTTCAATGTAGAGATCGAGCCGCCGGCCGAGCAAGCCGCCCGCGGCGTTGATGTCGTTGATGACCATCTTCGCCACGTTGGCATTGGCAATGCCCATGAACGAGAGCGGGCCGGTCTGTTCGGCGATAACGCCGATCTTGATCGCTTGGTCCGTCACGGCTTTCTCCTCTGGCGTGCCGCAGCCGAATGGCCCGGATCACGCCGCGAGAATGCCGGCGGGCTTTAACCCGCACATGGGGTGGATTCCCTATGCCACGGCCGGTCCGTGCTGCGCGCCAAATTTGCGCGTCGAGGCAAAACGGCATTGCCGGCCGGACGGGAAGTAAACGACGCCGTTCGCAAAGCCGAGCACGCTGGAGTAATCGCGGCCGCTTGGCTAATGTTTGCTCAAGGTAAAGGCGGCGTCCTGGACGGGGGCTTTTTGATGGATTGGAGGCAGTTATACACGCGGGCATTCATTCTGACCGTCATCGGCTTTGGTCTGCTGCCGGCCGCAGGACGTTCAGTAGAGGCGTCGGAGCGAGATGACATTTACGCCTACAATCATTTCGTCGACCTCTTGAACGCCGGCCGATTTGCGGAAGCCGTCGGGGATGGCGAACAACTCTTGCGGAAGTTTCGCGGCAAATCGGGCCGGTATCCGGACATGTATCTGCATCTGCTCGATGATACGGCCAACGCTTATATTCGCCTGGGCAAAATCACGGAATCGGAAACGCTGTTCCGCGGGTATTATGGATTATGCGTAGCCAACCACGGGCCGGCGGACGCCTGTGCGAGCATACTAAGCAAGATCGCGTTCGACGAGGAGAATCTCGGCCATTATCGTGAGGCAGAGTCACTATACAACGAGGTGCTTGCGGCGATTCCAGATGATCCGATCAGTCTCAATAATCTCGGGGTGCTTTATCGGAAATTAGAGCGCTTTACTGAATCCGAAACGATCCTCAAACAATCGCTGCGCCTGCGCGAGCAGAAATACGGCAGCGTCTCGAGAGACGTGGCACAAAGCCTGCAGAACCTCGGCGATCTTTACGGAGACTTGGGTCGCTACGACGAAGCCGAGCCGCTGTTGAAGCGCTCGCTTGAGATCTACGACAAAGCGGTCCGGGCGGACGACTACAAGAACTTTATCCTTCGCGCCATCGCCTGCGGCGAGCTTGCCCAGCTATTCGTCAAGATGGAACGCTATACGGAAGCGGGAGCTCTCTATGTGCGGGCGCGGGACCTCATGTCCTTCGATCCCTCGCTCGCCCAATCTCCCGCTAAATCGCAGATATACAACAGGTTCGGCAGATACTATCTCGCCAAGCATGATTTCGATTCGGCGCTAAATCTTCTGAAAGATGCCGTGCCGGAAGAAGAGAAAATCTTCGGCGCTGATAACCTCATTCCGGCAACTGGCTGGGTCGATCTCGGCGACGCCTATCTTGGACTGAGCGAGGCCGCGCGGACGAACGGAAGTGCGGATGTCGCGGGCAGCGACGCCGCCCTGGCGCGCGACTCCTACGACCGTGCGCTTCCCGTACTCGAAAAACTCCTGCCGCCTGATTCGCCTCAGATCGCTCACGTGCGCATGCGCCGCGCCCAAATTCGAGCTTCGTCGGGGGAATGGCGTCAGGCGCTCGACGAGACACGGCTCGCCGTGCGCGCGGCAGTCGCCGCGTTAGAAAAAGAACGGGGACCGGCATCCGGCGGCGAACGCGCCGAAATCCGCTCAGTTTTCGAGGACGCCCTCGACCTGATGCACGGCGCGCTCGACAATCGCGCGCTCGATGAGAAAGCCGCTTCGCTGGAAGCGTTCGAGATCGCGCAGTGGGTGGACCAATCCGCTGCCGCGACCGCGCTCAATCAGCTCAGCGCGCGCTTTTCCTCGGGCAGCAGCGAGCTGGCAAAACTGGTCCGGCAGGAACAGGACTTGCTCGGCCAAGCGAAAGCGATCGACGAGAGCCTGACGGAAGAAGTTTCGAAAGACGACAATATCCGTATTCCCGGCCAGGAAGACCGGCTGCGGCGGGCGCAAACGGAAATAACAAAGACGCTCCAGGAATTGCGGACGCAACTCGCCGATAAATTCCCCACGTATGCTGCGCTGGCCAATCCGAAGCCGGCGGCGGCGGCAGACGCCACGGGCGCGCTCGGCCAAAGCGAAGCGATGCTGTTTCTTGTGGCGACCCAATCGCAGACGCATCTCTTCGTCGTCACGCCCGCCGGCATAGCTTGGCGGACCGCGGCGATCCCCGAGCGTGCGCTGTTAGGCCGGATCTCCTCGTTCCGGCGGGGACTGACTTTTGACGAATATCAGCAGGGCCGCGTCGGAGATTTGTTCGACCTGTCGATCGCTTATGGTCTCTACCACTCGCTGCTCGGTCCGGTCGATGATCTCATTAAAGACAAGCCCCAATTGCTCATCGTGCCTACCGGAGCTTTCACTTCGCTGCCGTTCGATGTGTTGCTGACGCAAGAACCGCCATCCGCGCTGCCAAAATCGATGGCCGATCTGAGCATTTATCGCGAGGTCGCGTGGCTCTTCAAGCGCCAGGCAATCACGGTACTGCCATCGGTCGCCGGGCTGAGCCAGTTGCGCGGGACATTGCGCAAAAGCGGGGCGGCCAGGCCCATGGTCGGTTTTGGTGATCCAGTTTTCAACCTCAAGCTAGAAACGGAGCGCGCGCAAACGAAAGGTGGAACATTGACGGTGATGAATGCCGGTACTTATTTCTGGCAAGGACACAGGATCGATCCCAAGGATATTCACGACGTGCTGCCCCGCTTGGAAGAAACAGCGGATCACTTGCGGCTCGTCGCCAAGAGCGTCGGTGCTCCGGAAAGCGACATCCACCTCGGATCCGACGCGAGCGAGACAACAGTCAAACACCTCCCGCTCGACCAATATCGCATCGTGTATTTTGCCACGCACGGCCTTGTCGCCGACGACTTACTCGGCGTCAACGAGCCGGCACTGGCACTGACGATTCCGGACCATCCATCCGCCGAGGACGATGGACTGCTGACTGCCAGCGAAATCGCGCGTCTCAAGCTAAATGCCGATTGGGTTGTGCTCGAGGCGTGCAACACCATCGCCGGCGACAAGCCCGGTGCCGAGGCCCTCTCGGGGCTGGCGCGCGCGTTCTTTTATGCCGGGGCGCGCGCGCTGCTCGTGTCGCACTGGAGCGTTGAAGTCAACGCCGCAGGCGTATTGATTGAAGGTACGTTCGGGCAATTGCAGCAAGATCGGTCCATCGGTCGCGCGCAGGCGCTCCGACTTTCGATGCTGAACTACCTTGAGCATGGTCCGCCATATCCGGCATTTTGGGCGCCCTTCGAATTGGTCGGAGATGGCGGCCCTTCGACTGCTCCGGCGGCAGGCGCGCCGGCGACCACGCGTTAAATCCCCCGGGTAACTCCTCCGCCGGCGTCTTACAGCGGCGGTAGAACCGAGGATCGTGACGTCGTCGGTTCGGATGACTGCGTTGCGCCACGCCAGAGCTAGAATGGCGGCTTTTCAACGAGAGGAGTTGTATGGCGGCGTACAAGCTTCCACCGCCCATCAATGACCGGCATGCCGAAGCCCTTTTGCCTTTGCCACCAAAACACGCCGATAAGCGGCAGTAGCCAAGACATCCACGCCATCAACGAATAAGCCGCGTCGAATGGTAAATCGCTTCTCGCTACGGCGAAGGTCGCGATACGTAACGGTACGACGCCGAACACGACCGCCGTTGCGTACGCCATATATCGCTGATGACGAAACGCGTTGTCGGCGCGGATCGAGCGCAAGCCCTGGACGAGAAAAAGGATGCAGAGCGCGCCCTGAACGAAAAAACCAAGTCGTGCGATCGGTGCGGCGGGGCTTGCCAGAGCACAGGGCATCGCGGCGCAGGCGCCCAGCAACAAAAGTCCAAAGGCCGCGCGGCCGATCGCTCGGTGCACGTTGCGGCCGCGCGTCAGCCAAGCGCAAGGCAGTGCGATTGCGCCAAGTCCGGAGAATGTCATGTGCAGCCTGAAAATGCCGGGCAGCTGCCAATCGAGGACCATCAGTGGATAGGGCAAGCCGAACATCCCGCTCGCCGACGCCAACGCGGCGACACCAACGCCAATGAGTGCAATGGCCGCAATGCCAAGAAGAACGCCAACAATCAGACACAAAAACAGCGGATATGGCGCATCGATTGAAATTAATTTTGCTTCGGCGATCGGGTGGCTGCTCATGAATTCCGGTCTGTGGATCAACCGTGCCTTTGGGCTCTCGCGAATTTGCGGTGCGGCTTTTATCGCCGGCGCCATTGGTCCTTTCGCCGGTATGGTGCAGCCGGCTTATGCTTCCATTCTGGAAGGCCGCTGGAAATCGATAGATGGAATTCTTCTCGTCGATGTCGTGCCTTGTGGCGACGTGTTTTGCGGACGGCTCGTGGGGAAGGGTAACAGATGCTTAGGGCAAATCTTGAAGCTGAAGCCAGTCGAAGACGATCCGCTTGTGCTGAGTGGCGAGCTCGATCTTGCCGAAAATTATGGCAGCTATACGGTTTATGCCATTATCAGAGGGAAAGAAGGTGAGAGGCCGCAGATGAAGCTAATAGGCGGCGACCGGACGCACTCAGTCTTCAGCCGCAGCATGCCGGTCGACGTTTTGCTCACGCGCGTCGGTGAAGCCGCCTGCCAGCCTCAAGGCATCAGCGGTCGACAAAACGTCGATAAAGCAACGCTGTCTGCCGCCCGTTGAATCAACAACGACAGAGAGGCGAGAGCCTGATTCGGCGGCGGCAGGATTTGATATCGGTCATACCTGGTTGGCGATGAATTCCAAGCACTCATCGGACTGCACGGTGAGGTCGTCCTTGGAAAAATCCCAATAAGGTTGGTGAATAACCCTGCCACTTGGGTGCGTGGTTTCTTCCACGAGTTGGTACTTGGCCGACAGTTCGGCAAATCCGCCGTCGAATTGGAAGTATTTTTCCATTGCCAACAGCACGTCTGCGAGCCGGAAAGCGCGTGGATTTTCTTGCGTGGCAAGGATCTTCACTCCCCACGCATCGTCGGTAATCGCTGTCGCTTCGAGCAATTTAGGATTCGCCGCAATACACGCCTTGCGGATCTTTTCGATGTTCTGGTCGCGGGTCATGGGAAAGTTTTGCCAGGCAAAGCTTCGGCTCTTTATAGCGTCTCAGCCATGTCCGCTTCCGGCACCTAGCGTCATTCTGGCGCCCGGGGGGATTTAAACCGTCTGCACCAAACCCTGTTCGAGTGCGAACAGCGCGGCCCCTGCGCGGGTTGTGACATTGATCTTCGAATAGAGACTCTGGATATGGTTGTCGGCGGTCTTAGGGGCGATATCGAGTTTGCGCGCTGCTTCCTTGGCGGTGTCGCCGGCCGCGATCAGCCGCAACACTTCGATTTCGCGCGGCGTCAGACCCGCGAGCCGCGCGGATGAAGCCCGGCGCGCGGGTTGGCCGGCGGCGGTGAGCACCGCTTCGACGGAGTCGGGGCAGAGCTTTCCTTCCTTGACCGCGGCGCGAAGTTTTACGGCGGCAGCGGAATCACTCATCGCCGGCCGGTGAGGCCGTGCTTCGCGCGC
>DASXDP010000240.1:0-5098 GCA_036490575.1 Xanthobacteraceae bacterium | reverse complement strand
AGAAAAGCGCGCGCCAGCGGGGCCGCAACGCCGGCGTAACCGCCCGCGGACGCGAGAAAAGAGAGGCCAAAACGCACATCCTCCAGCATGTAGCGATGCTGCGTCAGCACGATGTTCTCCCGCCAATCGCCAGAGTCGGTCAGCTTGTCGTGCGAACCCCGGCCGTACATCCACTCCTCGCCGTCGCGGGCGTAGTGATTGGCCAGTGGAAAATGCGGCGGCCCGTAGCCGAACGCCTCGCGGATGGCGATGCGTTCAGCATCGAGCGCGTCGGTCACCCTGCGCACCGCCGCTTGGGTGCCTTCTTTGTGGATGTCCCATCGCTCGAAATGCTCGAGAGGCGCCGCGTTCATTATTATCAAAGGGGGATGAATGATCGGACCGGCGTTCATCAACGCGCCCGACAAGGCGTCGCCGCATGATTCAATTGCGCCGGGAAATGCCTCTCCGATAACGCTAAGCGCATGTTCGCCAAGCCGCAGCGGCAGCACTCCGGTCGGCAAGCGCTTGGCGCGCACAGTGATCGCCACCTCAAACGGGCCGTGCTTGCGGGCGAGCCACGGCAATGTGCCGGTTTCCGCAAAGGCTACATCGGCGCGGTTGCCCTCTTCCCGCAACGCCTTCGCGAAGACAAACGAACCAAAAGTGCCGGGCGGCAGGAATACGACCTGTCCAGGCGCGAGGTGAGGAGCGATCAGGCGCGCGATATCGGCCTGCGCCGGCGCAGGCACCGGGGAGACAATAAGCTCCGCTCCGCGGATCGCGGCGGCGATATCGCCGGTAATCAGCGCCGGCTTCGTTTCGTGGCGGCCGCGAAAGTCCTTGACGGTGATAAGCCCACCGGCCGTGGTGTGAGCGGCGATAGCCGCACGATCGCGGCGCCAAAACCGAACTTCGTGCCCGGCAAGCGCCAAGTCGCCCGCGGCCGCGAACGATCCGTTGCCTCCACCAAGAACCGCGACGCGCATCGGCTAATTGAAGCGGCCGCCAGCCTGAAGGCTGCGCAAGAAGGACAATGAAGCCTGATTGAAAGTGTCAGGCTCCTCCAGTTGCGCCATGTGGGCGCTTTGCTCCAGCGTCACCAGTCTCGCTTCGGGCATGACCCGTGCCATGTATGCCGCGCCCTCATACAATTGTTTGCGGTCATGGAGACCGTGCATGATCAGTGTCGGACATGCAAGCCTCGACAGCCGATCCCGATGATCGATGCTCCGCATGCTCTGTGAGAAGGCGTTGAGCACGAATTGCGGCCACGCAAGAGCCTGCTCAAGCAACGCGTGAATCACTCCAGGATTGGGCGGTTTGTGGAACAGCCAAGTATCGATCATGTTCTGGCATATCTCGGCGTAGGGAACGCCACGCTCGGCACGAGTCAAAAGAAAGGCGAGAAACTCGTCGGCAACCCCGCCCTCAATCCCATCGCGCTTGCCGTGAAACCACGGGCCGCCACTGACCAGGATCAGGGCTTGGACCAAATCAGGACGCCGGTCGGTCGCCATCATGGCAATGTGAGTGCCGATGCCATGCGCGCCCATGACGACCGGCCCGAGGTTGAGGCGCTCGACGAGGGCGCACAAATCTCCGGCGGCCGCTTCGGCCGTGTAACCCATGCGCGGCTTCGCGGATAAGCCGGTGCCCCGGACGTCGTACGTTATCGTTCGAAAGCCGGGCGCGAGGGCGGCAACCTGACCCATCCACATTTTGTGCGTGAGGTTACCGGCGTTCGTGAAGACGACCGGCGTGCCGTCGCCAAAATCCTCGTAATAAAGACTGACGTCTCTGCCTACTTCGCAATACGGCACGCAGGGTCCCCGAATTTTCAGTGAAGCCTTGGCGCCTAAAATCAGGCGCCGACATGCCGCCCCACCCAATCCATGATGAAGTCCGAGGTTCGCCGCCCGTTGCGATGCAATGGCAACGAATGCCCGGTCCGCGGCACGACGTGGACGTCGATGCCTCCGGGAACCGCGGGATAATATGGCGCCTCCGCATTCCTCACGGTCTCTTCGGTACAAACGATCCCGTCCGGCCCCGCAGCGGTCATGTCTTCTGCACCCAGGACGACCAGTGTCGGAACGCGAATGAACCGGGACGGCGACTCCTGCGGCGGTTGCGCCAGCACGAGCGGCACGCTTTGCCCGATGAGCGCGCCCGACGCGACATCCTTCAGCCGTTCGTCGCTATCGATCACCTGCTGATCCGCGTTCGAGGTGTTGTAAAAGAAAGTGACCTTAGAGCCGGGCCTGTTGGTGATGTAGCCGCAGTCGAGACCGGACTTCGAGAACACCGGGTCGTCGCATACCGTGTAAAGATTCTGCTGGACCAACCCGAGAAAGGTCGGTCGCGTGAAATGCAGAAGCCCGGTCATAACGAAGGCATCGACATCGTTGTGCAAAGACGCCTCGACCCAACCGTAGGCAGTCGAGAGTGAGCTGCCGAAATAAACGACCCGTGAAAACTTATGACCGCCGATGGCTCCAGCACGGAGCTGGGCGACGACCTGATGAAGCGTGTCTACCGTCGCGGCAAGCGTGACCAGATTCGACGCCGGCTTGCTGCTCTGTCCCACACCGAGCCGATCGACGTTGAAAGTCGCATAACCAGCTTTGAGTGCCGCACGCACGTGCGAGTGGGCTTCCGGATCGTCGGGCCAATCCCAATAGTTATGGTTGTAGGTTGTACCGTGGACGAGAACTTGCACCGCGCTTGGGGTGCGGCCGGCCGGAACGCACAATTCGCCGTAAATCTTCGCCTGCGGAATATTCTCCGCCGTCACCGGAACCATAAAGCTCCGACACTCTGCGCCATCGTGTTGCAACATGAGATCGCCTCCCGTCGGGCGATCCTGATTAGGCGGCGGCCGTCGCGGCCACGTCATCCGAAAGGATGATTATTTTTATTTGTTTTTCTCGTACTTTCTGATGAGGCGTGAGTTGCCCGCTCCGCGTGATCTTGTATGTTTTTGGCATGCTGGCGGTCAAAGGACCCTTGCGCGATGTTGTCGAGGCAAGCCGCGAAGCGGTGACGCTAAGTGAACTTGCGCAAGCCTCGCTTGGTGGTTTGCAAGCCGCATTCGGCTGTTCGCTCGGCAGCTTCACCCATAGCCCCAAGAACGGAACAATCGAGCTTTTAGGCTGTACCGACGCCGGCGCCTTGGGCGAGTACCACCGTCACTGGTTCCTGGACGACCCGATTAATGAGTCGGTTCGCGGCTACGACCAGTCGTGGCTCATCCCGGCAACCCGCCTGCCCAACTGGAAAATTATTGCACGCCACCCGCTCTATGCGGAATGGGCGCCGAGCAAGGATGTCCGCTACCTCCTGCATATTCGCTTGAGCGAAGCGCGATATTTGCAGGCAGGAGCCGTCAATATTTTTCTTTGCCGGCCGAAGTGGGAGACTGATTTTGGGCGCCGTGAGCTTCTGGCGCTGTCTCATGTAATGCCAGACCTGGAAACCGCGGTGCGCCGGTGCAACAGGATTGCCGCGATGAGCGCGCACCGTGTGTTGCTCGAGTCGTTGCTCGAGGACGGTGATGATCGCGCCCGCCTCGCGTTGAACCTCGACGGGCGCATTATCTGGGCGTCGTCGGCGGCGAAGCGGGTCTTGGCGGCCAGCTTCGGCCGGGAGTGTTCACTTTCGGAATCGCTGTTGGAAAAAGCGCGCGACGTCGCCCGCGGCCTGGTGCCGTCCGCCGAGTTCCGATTCGCAGCGGCCGGAGGCGAAACTACCGCATCGTTGAACACGTGCCGGGCGGTGACAGGCGAGCGTTTCGTCACCGTCGAGCTTTATTCGCCGGAAACCCGGCTACCCGCGGAATTTCGCGCGCGTTTCCGGTTGACCGCGGCAGAGGCGGCGGTGCTCGCCGGTTTGTCCGACGGACTAAGCAACGCGCAGATTGCCCGGCGGCGCGACACGTCGATCACCACGGTTCGCACCCACGTCGCCCACATTCTCTCAAAGATGGGCGTCCGGTCGCGCCTTCATGCGGGTGTATTGGCGCGGGCGGCAATGTAGGGCAACCGCGCGCGACGTCGATGCAGCGACAAACGTATGGGCCGGGGCTTGCCGTGCGTTGCTTCAAGCTTAAACTATTAGATGCCCGCACGCATGGAGTCGCGATGTGGGCCGGTCGGGACGATGAGAAGCTCGGATGGCCCAAGATACTGAAATTGAGGTCGAGCTACGGCGATCTGGCCTAACCTTCATGGTACCGCCGGACAAGAGCATCCTGCAGGTGCTGATCGATGAGGGGATCGATCCGATGTATGATTGCCAGCGCGGCGAATGCGGCATTTGCCAGGTCGCCGTGCTCGAGGGCGAGCCCGATCATCGCGACCACATACTCAGCGACGACGAGCGCGCCGGCAACAAGGTCATGCAGATTTGCGTGTCGCGCGCCAAGACGCCGCGGCTTGTGCTCGACCTCTAGCGAACGCGCCCGGACCGGCGAATGGGAATAGGAGACGAGGCATGAGCAAATACAACGGCAAGTCCGCGGCCGTTCATGATCTTGTGCGCGAGACCGAAGTGCACCGCGATGTCTACGTCGATCAGGAGATCTTCGATCTCGAAATGGAGCACCTGTTCGCCAATACCTGGGTTTATGTCGGACACGACAGCCAGGTGCCCAACGCCGGCGATTACTACGGCACCACTATCGGCAAGCAGCCGATATTGATGGTGCGGCACACCGACGGCGAAGTGCACGTTCTCTACAACCGATGTCCGCACAAGGGCACGCGCATCACCATCGATACCTGCGGCAACGCCGGAAAGTTCTTCCGCTGTCCCTATCACGCCTGGTCGTTCAAGACCGACGGCTCGCTGCTGGCGATCCCGCTGCGCAAAGGCTACGAGCACACCGGCCTGGAAGGCAGCGAAGCGGTCAAGGGCATACCGAAGGTCCGCCACGTCAAGAACTACCGGGGTTTCGTGTTCGCCAAGTTGAACGACGTCGGCCCGAGCTTTGAGGACTATTTCGGCGAGAGTCTCTCGACTATCGACAACATGGTGGACCGCTCGCCCGTCGGCCGTTTGGAAGTGGCCGGCGGCGTGCTCCGTTACATGCATAATTGCAACTGGAAAATGCTGGTCG
>DASXDP010000239.1:0-7372 GCA_036490575.1 Xanthobacteraceae bacterium | reverse complement strand
CGTGAGAAATTGCTGTGGATTGGCGTCGCCATCAACCTCGCAACGCTGGGCTATTACAAATACGGGACCTTCATCTGGCAGCTTGCGGGTAACGCCGCCGATCTCCTTGCGTTGGAGAGTTTTCCCGCGGCCCCTTTTATTCCGCTGCCGATCGGCATCTCGTTCTTCACCTTCCAGGCCGTCTCGTACCTGATCGATGTGTATCGCCGCGAGGTCCCACCCGCGGGTGGTTACGCCGAATTTGCCACCTACCATTCACTGTTTCCGCAACTCGTCGCCGGTCCCATCGTCCGTTATCGCGAGATCGCTTCGGAGATGCTCAAGCGGCGATTGGACTGGCCGACTTTGACAGAAGGCGGCTACCGCTTCTGCCTCGGTCTCGGGAAAAAGATGGTCATCGCCGACAACCTTGGCGTCGTTGTCGACGCGACGTTTGCCCTCAAGGCCGCCGAACTAGACCCCCTGCACGCCTGGCTGGGCATTTTTTGCTACTCGCTGCAGATATATTTTGATTTCTCGGGCTATTCGGACATGGCGATCGGGCTGGGGCGGCTGCTCGGCTTTCACTTTCCCGAAAATTTCCGTCAGCCTTATCTCTCGGAAAATATCACCGAATTCTGGCGGCGCTGGCACATGACGCTGTCACGCTGGTTCCGCGACTACCTTTACATCCCGCTGGGCGGAAATCGGCATGGCCACATCCGCACGTTCTTCAATCTGTGGATCGTCTTCTTTCTCTGCGGGCTATGGCATGGAGCCGGCCTGACCTTCATCGTCTGGGGCCTGTATCACGGCTTGCTGCTGGTCATCGAACGCGCCGCCCACGGAATTTGGCAGTGGCAGCCGTCGGGCGTGCCGGGTATCGCCGTCAGCTTTGTCCTGGTCACGATCGGATGGGTGTTCTTCCGCGCGCCGACTCTGACGGATGCGGCGCACTATCTGGGGGCAATGTTTCTTCTCGAACCGCGCGCCGCGGGGATTTCTGCCGAAACGATCAAACTGACGCCGGATGTGTTGTTTTATCTCGCGCTCGGTTCGATTTTTGCCTTTGTTCCACTAGACCGATTGGCGGAATTGCGCCCGGATCGCCCGGGCGTACTGGCATCACAACTTACCCTGTCCATCATCAGCTTCGCGTATTCCGCTATCCTGCTGGCTGCCAACAGCTTCAATCCATTCATTTATTTTCGCTTCTAAGGAAGCGGCGCCGCACTCCCCCCGGAGCCGGGATGTGGTATGAGCCGGATCGTTGTGGAGGCGGATTTGGGGGTTTTGCGCACCATCCTCGCATTGCTGGTCGTAGGCTCGCATCTGCACGCCTTCGGCGGCGCCGCATTCGCGGTGAAGAGCTTTTTCATCATCTCCGGCTTCTACATGGCGCTGGTCATCGACACCCGTTACTGGGCGCTGCCGGTTTCGAGCTTCTATGCGTCGCGGCTGTTGCGGCTGCTGCCGCTCTACTGGGTGATCGGACTGTTGACGCTGGTCGCCGAAATCGCGCTTGTTCCGCGCGGACAATTCTTCGACAAGCTGGCGAGCCCGCTCGCCTACGGCGCCGGTCTCCATGTTTCGTCGCTGCCGTGGCCGATCCTGCTTTACATCGGCGTCACGCTTGCAAGCATGCTGGGCCTCGATACCGGACTCTGGATCGGCTTCGATCGCGTGACCGGGGCGTTAAGCTTCGCGCCGGATTTCGCACCCGGCGTCACCAGCGTCGTGGCGCTCAATCCGGTGCCGCAAGGCTGGACGGTCGGACTCGAGCTTTTGTTTTACGCACTGGCGCCGTTCGTCGTTCGCCGCTCGATCTGGCTGATCATCTCGCTCTGCGTCTTCTCGCTTGGATTTCGGCTGGCTCTCATGGCACTGGGCTTTTCCGGCGAACCGTGGAGCCGGGCGCTGTTCCCGTCCGAGCTGATCTACTTTTTGCTCGGCGTCCTCGGCTATCGTCTTTATGTCGTTATCCCGTGTCTGAAACTCTCGCTCCGCACGCAAGCTACGTTTGCATTGACGGTTTTGGCTCTGGCCATTGTCTATTGGCCGGTGGAGCATTTCATCCGCGGCAGCGTGATCTGGCACGCGTGGAACACGGCTCCTTATCTTCTAATCGCTGCGGGCATTCCGTTTCTGTTTAAACTGACGAAGGACAACGCGCTCGATGCCAATATCGGCGAGTTGTCGTATCCGATTTACATGTGTCATGTCCTTGTCCTCGGATTGATTACCTGGTCGCCGCTCAATCACGCGCCGTTTATCGGCTCCGGTTGGCCGCGTTATATTTTCAGCATTGTCCTGGTGATCGCCGCTGCGTTTTTCCTCGACCGGCTGATCGTATTGCCGATCGACAAACTGCGTGTGCGCTTCGGCGCAAAGAACCGGATCGAGCCTGACGCTGCGCCCGTCAATTTGAAAGCGGATCTGCCGGCTGGCACTGCGGCCCGCTAAAGCCGTGCCCAACCTGCTCAGGACATCAAGGGTTGGCCCCGCGCCGCGGGGCGCTCGAGCAGCCGCCGGCCAGGCCACAGCCCGCGAAGCAGCCGTCGGGCGGGTGCTTCATAGAAGGCGTAAAGCGCAACCGAGATGACAAAAATGACCAGTACGACAAGCAAAAGCTCGACGATCTCATACAAAGTGCCGTGCCCCGCCGGGGCAAGCAGCCGGGCAACAGCCGTTAAGATCACCAGGTGGACGAGATATATCGAATAGCTCGCCTCGCCCAGCACCATGACCGGCCGGCACGTCAAAAGCCGGAATACCGCGCCGCGGTAGCGCGCAGCGCAGAAAATAAGCGTCGCCGCGGACGGAGCGAGCGCAAAGTTCATATTCACTTCGCGCAACACGGTCATGCCGACATTGGGCGAATATTCCAGATAGGTAACCCCAACGACGCTCGCCGCCGCGGCAACAAAGCCGGCCACTCCCGCCACGTTCTCCACCTCGCTGACCTTATGCCCGCGCATCTGGACATAGAACTCGGCTACGAGGCTGCCGAGAGCAAACTCGCCGAGGCGAAGGTAAGGCGAGAAGTAGAGAAGCCAACGAACAAAACTGTCCTGTGGCCGCTCACCGAGATCCGCGACCGGTCCGAAATGCGCGACCGCCCAGCTGTTTATTTGGTCTGTGCGGTCGTATAGCCCGGTCGCGATCAACGTCCAGGCAGCGCACCACATTAATATTACAAGAAACGTGACCCGCGGTGACCGCAACCGCAGCACAAGCCAAGCCAGCCCGAGATATATGAGATAAAACAGCCACTCGGTGCTGATCGACCAGGTAATCGGAGACGCGCCGCCAATCGCATCGAGCAGCGGATTGCCGTCAATAACCACATAGAACCAGCTCTGCATCGAAAGCAGGAAATACGGCAGCGCCCGCAAAGTGCTGTGCAATCGTTCCGGATGCCCGGTCCAATAGTCGATATGCCGGCTGCTGACCAAAATGTAGATGATCATCATCAGCAGAAAGAGCGGATAGAGCCGCGCGAACCGGGCCCACAGATATGCGCCGGCGCCATTGATGCCCGCGGCCGCGACCAGACGCGCGTAATTGTAGTGAATGACAAAACCGCTGAGCACGAAGAACAGCGTCATGCCAAAGCCGGAGGCCTGTCTTACCCAGTAGATGGCGCCGTACGGCGTTTCGTGGTCGGCCAAAATCGCCGCGCAGCCGTGCGCGATCAACACGAAGAAGGCAGCATAAAAACGAAGGCCGGTGAGCGCCGGAATATCGGGCCGATTTAGCGGACGGGAGTGATTTATCGTCGCCGTCTCACCCGGCATTTTGTATTGCGCGGCGTTGGCCAACGCCCGAACTCGTTACGCTCTCGATCACCTGCCAGACATCCGGCACTTCGAGACCAAAGCGGTCGCGCAACACGCTGGAATCAAGAGTGGTGTGAAGCGGCGTTGCGCCTTCGGGCAGGCCCGCGGCACGCGCGCTTGACCCCTGCACGAGGGATTCTTCGACGCCAAGCTTGCCCGCGAGAAAGCGCCCGACATCGGCGTAGCTCACATCACGCGGCCCTGTAAGCTGAAACACGGCGGCCGCCCGCTCACCGAGCAAGGCGCTTATGGCGCTGGTGACGGAGGCCATCTGGGTCGGCGCCAACGTCATGTCGGTAAAGGCGCTGATTGGCGTGCCGTTCGAGAGCTCGGCGATCCAGCGCTGCAGCAGCGCCATGCGCGGCGAGACCACTTTTGCGAGCCGCAGTATGCCGACGGGTGCGCCGCGTGCCATGTAATCCTGCAGGGCCGATTCAGTGCATGCCTTCTGCCGTCCATATTCGCTGACCGGGGAATGCGGCGCGTCAGGGGGCACCCGCGGAATGCTGCCGTCGAAGACCTGGTTGGTCGACAGGAACAGTACGTAGATACCGCGTTTCAGAAGCTTGTCGACCAGAGCGAGGGTCTGAGTGACATTGATTTGCGCGGTCGCCCGCGGGTCGGCCGCACAATCGGCAAGCCGGGCGATTGCCGCGCACACGCAGGCTGACGTAGCGTCCTGCGGCGGCTCCCAACCCTCCAAAGACGCGGCCAAGTCGAGTAATACCCGATCTTGAGCGACGCGATCGCGACGGCGGGTGGTTGCGGCGACGGCGCGGTTGTCGGCGTTCAGTGCCGTGAACGCCGCTCCGCCGATTTCCGAATCTCCACCGACAATAAGGAACATGCGGTACATCCCGGCCGAATTCGTGGCCGCGCCGACCAGCCAAAGCGTCAGGCGACCTTGTCTTTGACCTTGAGCGACTTGACGGTGCGGGCGGCAATCTGAGCCGGCGTTAAACCATAGATCTCGAACAGCTCTTCTTGCAGGCCGTACTTGTGCGGGAAGGCGTCCGGAAGGCCGATCCGCAATACCGGCGGCGTTGCCACCCCGAGCTTTTCGACCAGGACATCGGTGACGGCACTGCCGAAGCCGCCAATCCGCGTCCCCTCTTCCACGGTGACGACGAGTTCGGCGCCATCGGCGAATTCGAGCGCGGCCTCTTCATCGAGCGGCTTGACGGTGTGGAAATGCACGACCGAAACGTCGTGCCCATCCTTCGACAACAAATCCGCTGCCGCGAGGCAATTGGTGGTCATGACGCCGGTCGACATGAGCACGATGGAGCGACGCCCGCGCGCGCGGCGCATCGGAATAGCCTTGCCGATCGCGAATCCGTTTTCCTCTACGCTCACCACCGGATCACCGCCTTTCGCCAGCCGGATATAGATCGGGTGGGGCCAGTCGAGCGTGCAGTTCATCAACCGCACCATTTCCTTAGCCTCGCATACCGCAGTCACCGTCATGTTCGGCAATGCGCGCATGATGGCGATATCTTCAATGGCGAGGTGCGTCGGCCCGAGCGGGGCGTAAACCAGGCCGCCGCCGTTGCCGATCAGCCGTACCGGCAACTCATGCAGGCAAAGGTCGACTGCCACTTGCTCGTAACAACGCCGGGTGATGAACGTCGCGATGGTATTGACGTAGGGAATGTAGCCTTCCATGGCCAAGCCCGCGGCCATTCCAATGACATTCGCTTCGGTAATGCCCTCCATGTACCAGCGCTCGGGCATCTCCTTCTTCATCTGGGCGAGCAGGCCGGGACTCAGATCCGAACCGATGAAAATGACCCGGTTGTCGCGCTTGGCGAGGTCATAGACCATGTTCTGGCACGTCGCGCGCATTTGCTACTCCAGGGCCGCGTAGAGCTGGGCGACCACGTCCTTGCCGATCTTAGATTTGTGGTGCCAGTTGGCGTCATTTTCGGCGAACGCGATCCCCTTGCCTTTTACGGTGTGACAGATCACGGCGCTCGGGCGATCAGGCGCGAGCGGCAGCCGGCGAAACACCTCCCGCAAAGCCTCGACGTCGTGGCCGTCGACTTCCACGGCCGCAAAATTAAAGGCGCGCCACTTATCGAGCAGCGGTTCGAGATCCTGAACTTCACTTGTCGGGCCGGCCGATTGCACCTTGTTGTAATCGACCACTGCGGTGAGGTTGGAAAGACGATGCTTGCCGGCGCTGAGCGCGGCCTCCCACACCGAGCCTTCGTTGATCTCGCCATCGCCCATGACGACAATGATGCGGCTGTCGCGCTTATCGATGCGCGCAGCGAGCGCCATGCCCACCCCGTAAGACAATCCGTGACCGAGCGACCCGGTTGACGCTTCAACACCCGGAATTTTCGCAGCCTCGGGATGCCCGCCGAGAATGGAATCGCGGCGGCAAAACGTGTCCAGCACTTCATAGGGAATGAAGCCCTTTTCGGCCAACATCACGTATTGCGCGATACAGCCGTGGCCTTTGCTGAGGATCATGCGGTCGCGCCATCGCCATTTTGGCTCGTCGGCGCGGAACCGCAAAATGTCGTCGTACAACACGCGCATGATCTCAACGAGTGACATCGAGGAGCCGACGTGCCCGCGCTCACCGCCATGCAGCGTCCGCACCACCAGACGGCGCAAATATTTCGAACGCTCGTCAAGCGGCGCCGTCGCGACGTCGATTTCGTGCATTGCCCGGACTCTGGTCATGCTTACTCCGTGAACTTTTCCGGCAACGCCGCGAGAAACTCCCGTGCCTTGCCAAGTTGCCGTGTCTTGGCTTCGGTCCAGCTGCCGGTTTCGCCTGCGAGCGTGCGCCGCCTCCAAAGCTCGGGAATGAACTCATTGAGCATGATCAGCACCCACCGACAACCAAACAAGGGCAAATAAGCCGACAGCCGCCGTCCAAATGCTGGATCGTCGTGGCCGTAGAGGTGGGTGGCCGCTAGTCGAAACCGTGCACGCCGCGCAGACGGCAAAGTCCTGCCGGGATGGAGCAGGATATCCGCAGTCATCTTCACCGGATCGTCCCAGCCGAAATATTCGAAATCAACGAACGCCAGAGAGCCATCGGTTCGGCGCAAACTGTTATGAAAGCCGAAATCGGATGGAACGAGGCTGCGCCATTCCTGCGGGAGTTCGCCGTCAAAATCAAGGCCGGCTTCGACCGCCAGTTTTCGCGCCAACGCGGACCAATCCGCGAACTGCGGCGTCAAAGAATGCTCAAGGAAATCAATAAGTTCCCTATTGGGCGGGGTCGCCGTTTGGAGTTTCGTCAAACGCTCACTGACTTGGCGTAAAATCTCTCGGCCGGACAGGCATGCTTCCGCCGCGAGTGGTTGCAAAGCGGAGTACGGACTTCGGCGCAGACCATGAACTGCACCGAGGAAACAGACGGCGGAATCGACGTCGTCATTGCCGATTTCGACGACGTCGCCGCCGTCAATCCAGCTCAGTAGCGCGTAACCGCGCTGATCGTCTACGCCGAGCACACGCGGCACCCTATCGATGTGATGGCGTTCAAGAAGCCGGAGCGCGCCGACTTCGGTCGAAAGTCGGTCGCGGGGATC
>DASXDP010000238.1:0-44320 GCA_036490575.1 Xanthobacteraceae bacterium | reverse complement strand
CGGTATTCGCCGAACGCGGCGCGCAGCGCGAACCCCCATTCGCCGGTGGTGACGCCGGCTTTGGCGCAGGCGATCGACGGCGGCATGATGTTGGCGCCGCTCCTTGCCGCCTTGCGCAAGGCCGCGAGCGCGGCGGCCACCGTTTCCTTGTCGCGCGCCGCGCGCCAGGCGTCGAGCCGCGCGATCTGGCCGGCCTCGGCTTCTTCCGGCACGGTCAGCACCGTTTCCGCGGCATCGGCGAGCGGCGACGCCTCGGTCTCGACGAACCGGTTGACGCCGACCACGGTCTGCCGGCCGCGCTCGATCGCCTCGACCCGGCGCGAATTCGATTCGACCAGTTGCTGCTTGAGGTAGCCGGATTCGACGGCGGCGACCGTGCCGCCCATCTGCTCGATGTGCCGGAGTTCCTCCAGCGCCGCGCTTTTGAGCGCTGCGACCTTGGCGGCGATCGCCGGCGAGCCGTCGAACACGTCGCCGTATTCCAGCAGGTCGGTCTCGTAGGCGAGGATCTGCTGCATGCGCAGCGACCATTGCTGGTCCCACGGCCGCGGCAGGCCGAGCGCCTCGTTCCAGGCCGGAAGCTGCACCGCGCGCGCCCGCGCATTCTTCGACAGAGTGACCGCCAGCATCTCGATCAGGATGCGGGCGACGTTGTTCTCCGGCTGCTGCTCGGTCAGGCCGAGCGAGTTGACCTGCACGCCGTAGCGGAACAGCCGCTGCTTCGGATCGGTGACGCCGTAGCGCTCGCGCGTGATCTCGTCCCAAAGGTCGACGAAGGCCCGCATCTTGCAGATTTCGGTGACGAAGCGCATGCCGGCGTTGACAAAGAACGAGATACGCCCGACCACTTCGCCGAATTTCTCCTGGGTCACCTCGCCGGATTTCTTTACGGTGTCGAGTACCGCAATGGCGGTCGCGAGCGCATAAGCGAGCTCCTGCACCGGCGTCGCGCCGGCCTCCTGGAGGTGATACGAGCAGATGTTCATCGGATTCCACTTCGGCAATTCGCCCGTCGTGAAAATCGCGATGTCCTTGATCAAGCGCATCGACGGCGCCGGCGGAAACACGTAAGTGCCGCGCGACAGATACTCCTTGATGATGTCATTCTGGATCGTGCCTTGCAGCGTTTCGCGCGGCGCGCCCTGCTCGTCGGCCACCGCAATGTAAAGCGCCATCAGCCACGCCGCGGTGGCGTTGATGGTCATTGAAGTGTTCATCTTGGCGAGCGGAATGCCGTCAAACAGCCCGCGCATATCGCCGAGATGACTGATCGGGACTCCAACTTTGCCGACCTCGCCGCGCGCCAGGACGTGGTCGCTGTCGTACCCGGTCTGGGTCGGCAGATCGAAAGCGACGGAAAGGCCGGTCTGACCTTTGGCGAGATTCTTGCGGTAAAGCTCATTCGATGCCGCGGCGGTCGAATGCCCGGCATAGGTCCGGAAAATCCAGGGCTTGTCGCGGCGCGTCGCGTCGCTCATCGGTTTCATCCGCATTCCGGCTTGAGCAATGTGACGCGAATTTTGTTGCGGCGCAACAACGGATGGTGCTTGGGCTATGGAGCAAGCCCATCAGTGATTAATGCGTGGTGTCACCCTCCGCCGCGCCGCCTTTTTGCAAGAACATCTCGCCAAGGTGCGCGATGGTATGCGCCAGAACGTTGGCCTGGTCGTCTTCCGGCACAAAAGTCAGGATCATGTCCGCGAGGCTTTCGGCCATGCGTGCGGCGATATCGGCGGCATCCGCCGTGTCGGCTTTGTCGATGTATTTCTGTACGATTTCATTGATATCGCAGTGAAGACAGTCCGACATCCGGCCGCTCGCTTTTGGTGCCAAAAGTCAGATATGGGGTTTCTGACGGCAAAATCAGCAGCCGCACGCCGGGTCGGTGCTCCGGCGGCGCAATCAACCTCGCTGCGGGCGCTCGCCGGCAAGGATAAGCGCCCAGAACACCTTGTATTTGGAGGTCGGCGAATAGACCGCGGCAATGCCCAGCCGCGTGACCGAGGCGTTGAGCATGTTGGCGCGATGCGGAGGTGAATCGCGCCAGCCGGAAAAAGCTTCCGCCAATGTATGATAGCCCGCCGAAATGTTCTCGACCGCAACGCTGCCGCGGAAGCCTGAGTCTTTGATGCGATCCTGAAACGGCCGGCCGATATCGTGATCCATTCGATCGTGCGCCGCCATGGCGTGAGCCTGCTCGCTCGCGAGCCGCATCAGTTCCGGATCGACCGTCACCGAGCGGAGGCCATTGTTGCTGCGGTATCCAGAAATCATGGAGGCCGCCGCGGCCGGGTCGACCGTCACGTTGGTTTGCGCGAGGTCCTGGTAAAAGGTTGGCTGCTCGGGCGGAGTTTTGCCGGCACATGCGGCAAGCGCCGTGCACGCGATCATCGCGCAAAGGCAGAATAAATCGGACGGGCGTTTCATTGAATTCGAATAAGCGACCTGGATTTTTTTGGAGAGCGCAACAGCGCGTCGTGACGCCGTCGTTCTACGCGCTCACGGTCCGATCTGCAAATGACGGAATGGCTCGCCGTGCCACCAGCGCGGCGATGACCAGAATTGCCGCGAACCCGACCGGCAGCTTTACGAACGGGAAGATAAAAATCAGCAAGCAGGCGATGCCGATGCCGGCCATTTCGTGAGGCCAGAAGCCGCGGCTACGCCCCAGTCGGAACAGGAAGGCGAGCGGAACCGCCAGCACGACCAGGTCGTAGGTGTAAAGATAGGGCGTTGCCAGCATGGCGGCGGTGCCGAGTGCCGCCGCCTTGATTTCGTTTTCGGCGCGGCTCCGCCACAGCGCTGCGACCGAGATTGCGGCGGCGAGCGCGACTACCGCTTGCACCCACCACGCCAAAGTTTCGCTCCCGCCAAGCGTGCGGACGGTGCCGAACGCCGTTTGCATTTTGCCGAGATCCGCCGCGCCTTCCGACAAGAACGCTTGTTCGGTGTGGCCGATATTGGCGACGAACGCGAGCCAGGTGTCGGTGCCGAAGGCAAGCCAGCTCGCGGCCGCCATCAAGGCCGCGACCACGCTCGCTGCGGCAAAGGTCCGCCAATAGCCGCCGGCGGCGAGCGCGAGCGGAAACAGAAAACCGAGATGCGGCTTGTAGCTCAGGAGCCCAATGAGAACGCCGGCGAGGATCGGCTGCCGTTCGAGCAGAAAAAGCGCGCCGCCGAACAGGCCGGCAGTCAGGAATCCATTTTGCCCGACGATGAAGTTACTCAGTATTGCCGGGAATGCGGCGGCGAGCAGATAGCCGGTGCGATCGCCGATGATGGCGCGAATGGCGGCAAGGTAGATGGGGAAGGTGGCGAAAACCCAAACAGCGTAAGCGGCAGCAAAGGACAAAAGCGCCAGGCCCGCAGCCACGAACAGAAATGGCGGCGGATAATGCCAGCCGAAATATCCGGCAAAGGGATGACCGACGGCGGCTTCTTCCACGAGCTTGTGCGTTGGCCAATCGTAAGCCGACGCCGCGTGGCCGTCGAGCACGAGGCGTCCTGCCGCCCACACGTTGACGAAATCCGACTGCACGCCGCCACCGTCGGGGGCGACGATCCAGATGCCATGCAAATAACAGGCGGCAAGATAGACCGCGTGGGCCACGACAAGCGCGAAAGCCAGAAGCTCAAGCGGACGCCCGAGTTTGGCGTCAGCGACGTGTCCCGGCGAAGACGCGTAAAGCGCCATGGGCTTCGGCCTTTCGTTGCGGGCATGAGCCGGAAGGCGATAAAGCCTCGACTTCCGGAGACATCATGCGCCGCGGAGGCGCGAAGCTAGGCCGGACGGCCTTGAAGAACCCTTAAGTCGTTCCCTTGCGAAATTCCCGCTCGGGCTTAAGCGCGGCGAACCAGCCGAATGATGAGCAACAGGATCACCGCGCCGATGAAGGCGTCGATGACCGCCGCAACAAAGCCGCCACCGATATAAATGCCGAGCCGTGGCAATAACCATCCGGCGATGACGGCGCCGATGATGCCGACAACAATATCGCCGATCAGCCCGAAACCCCCGCCCTTGACGACCATGCCGGCGAGCCAACCGGCAATCGCCCCGACGATCAGCCAAATAATGATGCTTTCGACGCCCATTTGTATCCCCTGATTACCGTTGATGTGTCCGAAATCGCCCGCACTGCCGATGCTCGACCTTACGGGCTCGGGCTTGCCCTGTCAGCACTCCGTGCGGTGGCCCTGTTGATGAAACTTTTTCCCCTCTTCAGTGCTTATTGCACTGCAACATGAACTGCGGCACACTCGCGGTGCTTGTGAGATCTTAAAGATCAGCCGGAGCCCGCTATGGCCGTCGCTCAGCAAAAGAGGTCTTCAGCCGCGCCGCTCAAAGACCTTTATGAGATCGGCGAAATTCCGCCGCTTGGGCATGTGCCGGAGAGAATGCACGCCTGGGCGATCCGCAAGGAGCGTCACGGGCCGCCGGAAAAATCCATGCAGGAGGAAGTGCTGCCGACCTGGCCGATCGGCGAAGACGAGGCGTTGATCTACGTCATGGCCGCGGGCGTCAATTACAACGGCGTGTGGGCGGGATTAGGCGTTCCGATCTCGCCGCTCGATGGCCACAAGCATCCGTTCCACATTGCCGGGTCCGACGCTTCCGGCGTGGTTTGGGCCATAGGGCCGAAGGTCAAACGCTGGAAAGTCGGCGACGAAGTCATCGTTCACTGCAATCAGGATGACGGCGACGATGAGGACTGCAACGGCGGCGATCCGCTGCTTTCACCGTCGCAGCGGATTTGGGGCTACGAGACTCCCGACGGCTCTTTCGCGCAGTTCTGCCGCGTGCAATCGCGCCAGCTCATGCAAAAGCCGCCGCATCTGACCTGGGAAGAAGCGGCCTGCTACACGCTGACGTTGGCCACGGCGTACCGCATGCTATTTGGTCATCCGCCGCATACGCTCAAACCCAGTGATAACGTTTTGGTGTGGGGCGCCTCCGGCGGACTAGGAGTCTTCGGCGTTCAACTCGTTGCCGCCTCCGGCGCCAATGCCATCGGCATCGTCTCTGATGAATCGAAATCCGAATATGTTTTCAATCTCGGCGCCAAGGGTGTGATCAATCGCAGCAAATTTAAATGCTGGGGCGCAATGCCGAAAGTCGGCACCCCGGAATACGATGCGTGGGTGAAAGAGGCGCGGAGCTTCGGCAAGGCGATTTGGGAAATAACCGGCAAGCGCGATGTCGATATCGTCTTCGAGCATCCGGGCGAAGCGACGTTTCCGGTGTCGTGTCTGGTGGTCAAGCGCGGCGGCATGGTGGTGTTTTGCGCCGGCACGTCGGGCTATAACATCACCTTTGACGCCCGTTATGTGTGGATGCGGCAGAAGCGGGTGCAGGGCTCGCACTTCGCGCACTTGAAACAGGCGAGCGCCGCCAACCGCTTCGTCATGGATCAGCGCATCGATCCGTGCATGAGCGACGTGTTTCCGTGGGAGAAAATCCCCTACGCCCACGAATTGATGCGCGCAAACAAGCACAAACCGGGCAACATGGCGGTGCTGGTCAACACGCCCCGCCCGGGCCTGCGCAATTTCGAGGACGCGCTGGAAGCGGCCTCGCTTCCGGAGTTGGCGGCTCAAGTCATTCGCGCCTGAGCGCGCCGTTATGAACGGACTTCGTTATTGCAGTCGGCGGAACATGCCGCGACTGCAGCGATTGGCTCACGCGGTTTGCACGCAATGCGCTTTGCGCCAGCGAATGTAGCGTAACGTCATGCGCTCGGCGGCGGCTTTGCATGACGACGCAAAGCCAAGCAGCAAGAACGCGGCCCACAACAGCCAGTTCGCCAAAGTCAGCGTGCTGGCGGCAAGGATGATGGCGCCGCGACCGAGCAGCTTGACGATGGCGCGGGTCTTGCCGCCTTTGACTGTGGCGAGCCGGGCGAAGCGCGACACGTCTTCCGGCGTCTCGGCCGCCTTCAGACTTTCGAGTGCGGCGCCCGTGCCGGCTTTGCTTTCCACGCGGCCGACGTTGCCGGCGAGTTCAGCGAGGCCACCCGCTTCTTCCACCTTCACCACGTCGCGGGCGACGCGCGTCACCAGTGCCGGATTGAGGCTGCCGGTACGGCGCGCGACCTTGAAAAGCGTGGCGCCAACTCGCGCCGGGGCGCCCGCGCCGAGCGAAGCATAAGTTCCCGCCGTGATCGCCAGCCCAACCCCGGCAAGGCCGAGAATCCACGGATCGGCCTTCTGACCGGTCAGGTAACGCGTGCCCTCACGCGCGGCATCGCGGATATCGCCAAAAACGAAGAGGTCGCCGAAGGCCGTACCCGCCAAGCTCGCGACATCGACCGGTTCGCCGGTCCACAAGCCTTGCACGAAGCGCCCGGCGGTGTGGCTAAGCGAGGCGTCTTTGACTTGCGCGGCCTTGACACGGTCAGCCAGCGCCGGATCGACGGCGATGCCGCGGTCGGCGGCGAGTTCGACGAAGCTCTGCGCCAGCTCGCTGTCGTCGGAGGCGAGCGCGGCGCCGATTTCACGTGCGGCGACCTCTTGATCGAAGCTGCGATCAAGCGCCCGGTCGGCGATGGCAGTTGGATCGTCTGTGACGGCCGCGTCATACCCATCAATGCCGCGAGGAATGATAACGGTTGCGGCCACCGCGAATACTGCCGCGCCCGCAAGAGCCAACAGCGGGTGCTGCACCGCCTGAACGAGTCTCACTGGCTGTCTCCGAAAGTTCCCCAGCGCCGTTTTTGGCGCACGCCTGTCCGGAGACGAAGCTTACGTTCGTGGCTTTTTGGCAGCGGGCCTAAGTCGTCTTGCCCTCGCGCACGCGTCCGATCGCGGCGTTGAGCTCGCCGCCGTAAATAAAGATCCAGGCGCTGTAATACAGAAACACCAGCGCGACCATCGCTGAGGCGAGGCCGGCGTAATAGGTGACATAGGTATAGGCGAAGCTCGCGAGGTAGCGGCCGAAGATGGTGCCGCAAGCGATCCACAGCACCAGCGTTGCGGCAATGCCGGGCCATACCCGGCTGATACTGCGGCGTCCCGCCGGCAGCCACATGTGCATGACGAAAAGGGCAAAGGCGATGACGACGCCGCTGACGCCGAAGCGCGCAACGTCGAAATGGGATTCGAGCGGCGCAATCCACGGCGCATATTTCAGCGTTGCCTGGAAAATCAGCGGCCCCAGCACCACCAGGAAGGCCAGCGCCAGCATAGCGAAAGCGCTCACCAGCACGTAGCCGATCGACTCAAGCCGCAACAGCCACCAACCCCGGCTCTCCTGCAGGCCATAGGCGCGATTGAGCCCGATGCGCAGGCTTTCGACGCCGCTGGAGGCAAAATAGACCGAGAACACCGCACCGAGGGTCAGCACGCCGCCATGAGCTGTCGTGAGCACGTTGTGAATCTGGGCGGCGATCGGTGTCGCCACTTGTTGGGGCCAGACCGCAAACATCAGGCGGGCAACCTCGTCGGCAAGATTGTCCGACCCGACGAAACCCGCGATAGCCGTCACCACAATGAGAAACGGGAATACGGAAAGCAGGACCGAAAGCGAAATATGGCTCGCGATCGCCCAACCGTCGTCGCGGTTGAAGCGAATAAAAGCCTCGATAATCACGCGCAAGCTCAGGCGGAAGGTCTGCAATTCAGGCATCCGGGCAAGTAAATCCGGTTGCAGTCAGATATGCCATTCCAGCGTTTCTGCGAAGCCATCACGCGGGCGCCGGTCACGAGCGCGAGTTTATGGGCCCGGAAGGATCGTCGGGTTAAGCCGCCTGAACGTCGGCGAGGAAATGCCTCACTTCGTTTTCCAGGCTTTCGGCCTCGACCGCCAGCGCGTCGGCGAGTGCCTTGACATCGGTCGCGGTCACGCGCGCCCCGACCGTGGCGCCGGCGACGCGGCTGATTGAACTGGCACCGGCCTTTGCATCGGAAGCGGCTTGATTGACGCCTTTGGCGATCGCCGCAACCGCAGTGGTTTGTTGCTCGACGGTGGCGGCGACCGCCGTCGCGATGGTGGACATGTCGTCGATGACCGAAGACACCTGCTCGATGGCCCGCGCTGCATCCGAGGTCGCCGACTGGATCGCCCCGATTTGAGCAGCGATATCCTCGGTCGCCCGCGCGGTCTGGCCGGCCAGCGTTTTGACTTCGGAAGCGACCACGGCAAATCCCCGGCCGGACTCTCCGGCGCGCGCGGCTTCGATGGTGGCGTTCAGCGCCAACAAGTTGGTCTGGCCGGCGATGGCCTTGATGAGCCCGATCACCTCACCGATGCGTTCAGCAGCTTCACCCAGCTGCGACATGGTGTTCGCCGTGCGTTTGGATTCGGCGACGGCACGGGCGGCGACGTCGCTCGATTTCATCGCGTGAGAGGCAATTTCCTCAATCGACACAGCAAGTTCTTCTATCGAGCTTGCGACCGTAGCGACATTCGTCGAAGCGGCGCCGACGCTTTGCTCGGCGTCGTGCGCCTGCGACGACACCGAGTCGGCGGCGGTGTTGAGTCCGTGCGACGCGCCGCCGAGCCGCTCACCCGACGATCGCAGCCTCGCCAGCACTTGTTCGACGGACGCGCGGAACTGGCCGATCATTGTGGCGACTGCTTCGACCCGGCGCTCCCGCGTGGCGTTAGCCTGCATCTCGACCGACGCGAGGCGTCCGCGCTCGATCATGTTGTCGCGAAATACGATGACAGTGCGCGCCATGGCGCCGATTTCGTCGTCGGCGCTGATCGATGGAATAGCCGCGGACGTATCGCCGTCGGCGAGTTGCTTCATCGCCGAACGCAAGCCCGCAAGCGGGCTGGTGATGCTGCGGCCGATGAGCCAGCTCAACACAAAGCTTACCAGGATGGCGAGGGACGCGATCAAGAGAATGAGATGCCGGATCTGTGTTCGCGAAGCCGTGAGCATGGTCACGGCGTTGTTGGCGCTGAATTCGGCCGTTTCAATAATGCGGTCGGCCTCCGGCAGTACGCGCTCCGTCTCGCCCCCGATGTTGCGCACCAGCGGCTCTATCGCGTCGGTGCTCGCCGCCCAATGGGTAAAAGCCCGGTCGTAAGCACGAACCGTCGTGCTCAGGCGCTGCTTCATTGCCGAGTCGCCGTCGACGGCGTCCAGGATCTCTTTGAATTTCTTGCTCTCCTCGACGAATCCCTGCCGCGCGACGATGCCCTGCGGGTCGGGCGCCAACTGCATGGAGAAGCGCAGCCGATCGAGCCGATATTCGATCTCGTAACGGCGCATGCGCAAAAGCGACATCGTCAGTGCAGTCGCATCGGCGCCGGCGAGAAACAAATCATCGTGAATGAGTTTGGCCGCCGCATCGCTGGCCGTAACGAGCTCGCCGGTAAGTCCTTCTTTTTCGGTAAATCCCAGTGCTTTCTCTTCCTGCACAAGGGCCCCAAAGCGCGCGTTCAGGTCCTCGACGGCCGATCGCAGCGGAGCAATGCCCCCTCGCTCCGAAGCCGGCCGCGTCGCCGCTATGTTGTCGAGCGCTTGCAGGGCCACATCCTGCCCCTCGGCGAAATCGCGGATTTCCCGATCAGAGGGATGCGCCACAAAGCGCGCGGTAGCTGCGCGCATCATCAACAGGCCAGCTTTGAGATCGCGGCTGGCGTCGGCCGCGGCAGTGTCGCGGTGCACGCTGGTAAAGGCGCGTCCCACCTCGTTGTCGCCAATCATGAAGGCAACGACGATGGCGAGGAACGCCACCACCGGAATAGCGACGAGCGCAATGACCCGGGAGCGCACCGACGACATTGGCAACATGCGAAAAAGAACCCGAAGCGAAGCCATGCCGGGCTGCACCTCCCCAGGCCGCACCTTCCCCACGCTATGCAGCAAGGAAGTAATCACAGATCGTTAAAAAATACCCGAATAAGCAGCCAATGAGGGATGCGTCCGCGTTCCGAGGTAGCCGGACGCTGGTGACAAATGTCGTTCGCGTCGGCCAATGCCCGCGTACTTTGGCCGGCGGATGGCGCACGGGAGCCCGGTGCCGCCACCCGCGCAGTAATCGGCGGCTATTTTGCCTTCTCGTACGGGTAGATCGCTTCGCCGGTCTTCAGGTCGGCGGGATAGACCACGGTCTGGTAGCTCATGCCTCGCCAGGTATCGAGGTTCGCGGCGTCGGTGAGGTCATGGTACTGGACCTGCATGAGCGCGGGCTTGGTCCACTCGCCTTCCGGACCGAAACTGATGTCGCCGATGATGGTGTGGACCTCGTTGTGGTGAAGCCAGTCGGCGATCTTCGCGTCATCGAGGCTCTTTGCGCCCTCGACGCCGGCGGCCAGCACCTGGAAATCGGCGTAGCCCCAGCCGCCGAGATAATACCCGAGCGGGTCGACGCCGGCCTCCTTGGCTCGCGCCTGATATTTGTCGAAGAACTCCTTGGCCCGCGCCAATAGCTTCGGTGACGGTACCCAGGTTTCGTAATTAATAAAGCCATTGAGCTTCGACTTGAGCCGGTCCTTGAACACGGTCGCCTGCAGGCCGACCATTTCGCCGCCGATCATCTTTGGTTTGTAGCCAATCTCGTTGACCGACTGCACGATTCCGACCGAGCTGAGCGGATAGGAGGCGACCACCACAATGTCGGGATTGGCGGCAGCGACGGCGCGGATAACCGGAGCGAAATCGGTGGTGCCAGGCGGAAAGCTCTTATTGTAGACGACGTTCATCCCGCGCTTCTTGGCATTGATTTCGGCGCTATCCGCACCGTTGTGGCCGAACTCAGAATCTTCCCAAATGATACCGACTGTCTGCGGTTTTGGGTTCTGCGCTGCGGCCACTTCGAAAAAGCCCTGGGCTGAGGAAACCTTCGGGTCCGGTCCGTACGGCACCATCGAGAAATAGTTCGGATAGTGAAAGTGGCTGTTCACCTCGAGCGCGAACAGGCCGATCATGACCTTGCCCTTCGGCATGATCACCGGGAACGCCGGCGCCACGAGATTCGTCCCGTAGGGTCCGATGATGAGATCGACTTTGTCGATGTCGAGAAGCTTGGCGTAGATCCCCGGCACGTTCGCCGGGCTCGACTGATCGTCATACACAACCAACTGGACCTTGCGGCCGAGGAGCCCGCCTTTGGCGTTTATTTCCTCTTCCCAAATTCTGGCGCCGAGGAGCGCCTGCTTGCCGTTGGGAGCGAGCGGGCCGGTCTGCGAAAAACCGAAACCGATCTTGATCGGATCGTCGGCGCAAGCTGGCCCGGCGGTCAAAAGTCCAGCCACGAGAGCGGCGCCCACGGCACCGAGGCTATAGGCCGAAAATTTCCGCTGTCTCTCCATCGTCTACTCCCTGCATGTTGTCTGGATGTTGTCAGTCGGCATCGCGGCGCACTGGTGCCCAATGCGTTACTTATCGTTAGATCCCTACGTCGTCAGGCGGGAAGCCGATATTTTCCATGTCAGAGCTATCAGGCTTTCCCGCGCAAGCCGGTTTCAATCAGGAGAGGATAGGTCGCATCGCGAAATTCGCGCATTCCTTCCTCGTACCGCGGCCAGGACAGCAATACGCCGTCAATCCCCATGGCCGAGAGCGTCGCCAGCCCATCGACTACCTGCTCCTTCGTGCCGATGAGCGGATAGCCGCCCCAGCCGGCGATGAACAGCTCCTTGAGATGTTTGAACGCGTCAGGCGGAAAGGTCTGGGCGTTCAGTCCCAGCGTGTCGAGCGCGAACGTAACCGCTTCCCAGTCGCCCTTTTCCGTCACCACATACTCGTCGTAGCGGCGTGCCTCTTTCTCTGTCTCGGCCTGCACGATGTTCGCCGACGTCCAGATTTCGACCTCGCGGTCATACTCCTGGCGTGCCAAATTGCGATAAGAAGCAACTTGCGCTTTGTTGGTCTCGAAATCGGGCTGACCGAGCGCGGTGAAGACGAGGTCGCAATACTTGGCAGCGAAATGGCGGCCGCGTTCTGAGCCGCCGGCGTTCATCACCGCCGGGTAGGGGGCCTGTATTGGCTTCGGCTGCAAATAGCCCTTTGCGATCTTGTAAAACTTGCCTTCGTGATCGAACTCTTCGTCTTCGGTCCACAGCCTCTTCACGATTGTCAGCCACTCCTCGGCCATGTCGTAGCGGTCGCCGTGCGGAAGCATCTCGACACCAAACATGTCGATCTCCGGCTTATTCCACCCGGTGACGATGTTGAGGATCGAGCGGCCGTTCGAGATATGATCAATCACGGTCAACTGCTTGGCCGCGACAATCGGATGGTTGATCGAGCAATGCGAGGTCGCCACGACCCCGGCCTTTCGCGTTGAAGCGGCGACGCCCGCGGCCCATGTATAGGTCTCAAAGCCCGGCCCCTGCGGGTTGAGCTTGCCACCGAAGCCGCGCCAGCGCGCCACCGGCACCAGCGCCTCGAACTCCATCTCGTCGCCGAGCTTGGCGAGCGCGATCGTATTGGGCCAACTGATCTGCAACCGGCCTCCGATGTCGGCCATCACGCAACCGTAGTCGAGGTTCGACTGAAAAGTGCCGAGCTTGAGCTTACGGTGGTTGAAAGCCGGATTGGTCGAACGCCGATCGTTGCGGACGGTCGCGCCCTCGCTCAATGATTTCTCCAAATTTGCCGTGTGTGTCTTCGCCACGCCACACAAGGGCAGCCTGTCGAAGCTGTCAACGCGGGAAGATCGGGAAACTGCGGCCTATTACAGCGTTTGGCAGCCCGGTACCCATTGATTGCGCTTTGCAATTGGCTTTTGTGCACTGCACGCGTAAGCTCGATGACGCCGCCGGGGTAACGCTGACGAACTTTCCGGAGCCACCATGTCGGTTGCCGAATCCGCCCCCTTGGCTCGCCACGCGGATGAGCTGATTTCCGCGCTGGGCCAAGCGGTTAGCGCGATGGAGGCGCTGTTCGCGGACGCTCGGCGGGCCGTCGCCGACCGCGTCAAGACAGGGGGCGCTCGCGTCCTCGACCGCGAGCAGCGCGCGGCGCACGGGCTTGCCTGGCTCGCGACGTATGTCGCGGCGCTTCGCCAGATGCACGCACTCGCGGAGCGGCTCGCGTGTGCGGGTCAATTCGGCGAGACCGAGGAGCTCCTGGTGCGCATCGGCTGCGGCGAATATCTGGCGCAAATTGCCGGCGGCATTCCGATGAGCCAGGGCGAGATTGTCCGGCTCGCCGATCTCGGCCTCTCCGCGGCTGCGGTCGCGTCGCGCATCGATACGGCGGTCGAGCAATTAATGGCCGAGGGCAACACGGCGCCGCACCGCGCCCGGCTCGCCGAATTGATGCGTAGCGAAAAGCACGCGACCGTCGGCGCTTGTGGTCTCGATGACACTCTCGAATCCATTCGCGACGAGATGCGCAAATTCGCCGACGATCGCGTCGTGCCGCACGCACACGAGTGGCACCGCCGCAACAGCTACATCCCTCTGGATGTCATCACGCAAATGTCGGAGCTCGGCGTGTTCTCGCTGACCATCCCCGAGGAATACGGTGGCATGGGGCTCGGCAAGGAATCGATGTGCGTCGTCTCCGAGGATCTGTCGCGCGGCTATATCGGCGTCGGCTCGCTTGGAACGCGGTCGGAAATCGCCGCCGAGCTTATTCTCGGCAGCGGTACAGAAGAGCAGAAACGCAAGTGGCTGCCGAAAATCGCCTCCGGCGAAGTACTGCCAACCGCGGTCTTCACCGAGCCGAATACCGGCTCTGACCTGGCGTCGCTGAAAACGCGCGCCGTGCGCGAGGACAATGCCTACAAAGTCTTCGGCAACAAGACCTGGATCACGCATCCGGTGCGCGCCGATCTGATGACGTTGTTGGTGCGGACCATTACGGCCGAGAAAGGCTACCGCGGCCTTTCCATGTTGCTCGCGGAAAAGCCGCGCGGCAGCGATACCGATCCGTTTCCCGCGGCCGGCATGTCCGGCACCGAAATCGAAGTGCTCGGCTACCGCGGCATGAAGGAATACGAAATCGCCTTCGACGGCTTCGCGGTGAACGCCGAGAACCTGCTCGGCGGCGTCGAAGGCCAGGGCTTCAAGCAGCTGATGGCGACCTTCGAATCGGCGCGCATTCAAACCGCGGCCCGCTCGATCGGCGTGGCGCAATCAGCGCTCGAACACGCGCTCGGTTACGCGGTTAGCCGGGTGCAGTTCTCGGCGCCGATCGCGGATTTCCCGCGCGTCGCCGACAAGCTCGCGATGATGGCGGCCGAAATCATGATCGCCCGCCAGCTCACTTACTACGCAGCGCGGCAGAAGGATTCCGGGCGCCGCTGCGATCTCGAGGCCGGCATGGCCAAGCTTCTGGCCGCGCGCGTCGCTTGGGCCGCAGCGGACAACGCAGTGCAAATCCACGGCGGCAACGGCTTTGCGCTCGAATTCCCGATCTCCCGAATTCTCTGTGATGCCCGCATCCTCTCTATTTTCGAGGGCGCCGCGGAAATCCAGGCACACGTCATTGCGCGCCGCTTGTTGGACGGCAGCAACTAGCGCGGTGTGGTGGGTGGGCGCGGTTGCGGGCGCTCGACCCCCACGGTCTTATGTGCGAGAGTTCGCGGATGTTCGGGCTCTTTATTCTCATGCTCATAGTGCTGATCTATGTGATCGGCTCGATCCGGGTGCTGCGGCAGTACGAGCGCGGGGTCGTTTTTCTTCTCGGAAAGTTTGGAGGCGTTCGCGATGCCGGGATCACGCTCGTCTTCGCCCCGTTTCAACAGATGGTGCGTGTTTCGCTACGCATCGTCACCATGCAAATTCCGTCGCAGAAAATAATTACCAAGGACAACGTCTCGATCGATATCGCGGCGGTCGCCTATTATCACATCTCCGATCCGGAGAAGTCGGTGATCGCAATCGAGAACGTTTACACTGCCATCAATCAGATCAGCCAGACGACCGTGCGCAATGTCGTCGGCCGTTTCAGCCTCGATCAACTCCTCTCCGATACCGCTAGCATCAACGAGCAAATCAAGAACGTCATCGACGGCCACACCGAGCCGTGGGGTACGCAGGTCACCGCGGTGGAGATCAAGGACATCGTGCTTCCGGAGAACATGCAGCGTGCCATGGCCAAGGAGGCGGAAGCCGAACGCGAGCGCAGGGCGAAGATCGTGGCCGCCGAAGGCGAATACCAGGCCTCGGTGAAGCTCGGTGAGGCGGCCGACATCATCACTCAGCACCCCGTGGCGCTTCAGCTGCGCACGCTTCAAACCATGGCGGAGATTGCCACGGAGAAGAACTCCACCATTATCTTCCCGGCGCAATTCATGACGACGGTGCAGGAAGCCATCGAAATGTTGAGCAAGGATTCTGCCACCAAATAGCGGAGTGCCGCTCCGGGTCGGCTGCCGCGCGATCTGCGAGGCCGGCGAGCCTTTCGCGCTCGTGTGCGGCGAACCACCGTTTAGGCGCGACGGCGTAGCGATTGAACCGGGAAGGGATGCGTTCTAAGTAGCATCACATGGCAGGATTCCTCTCGCACGCTCTTGTTCCGATCGCTATCGGTGCTGTCGCGGTCGTTTTGCTGCTCGGCCTTGTCAATATGATGCGCGGCGGGTCGGGCAACACGTCGCAGAAACTGATGCGACTGCGCGTGCTTCTGCAATTCGTGGCGATCGTGATCATCATGTTCACGATCTGGATCATGGCGAAATGAGCGGGTGGCCGACATGGTCGTGCTCAACAAAATCTACACGCGCACCGGCGACGACGGCACGACCGCGCTGGGAACCGGCGCGCGGCGCAAGAAATACGATGTGCGCATTGCAGCCTACGGCACTCTCGACGAGACCAACGCCACGATCGGCATGGCGCGCCTGCACACGTCCGGCGACCACGCCGTCCACAGCGCTCTGGCGCGCATTCAGAACGATTTGTTCGACGTCGGCGCCGATCTCGCCACTCCCGGCAAGGGCAAGGGCCCGGACGGCGCGCGGCTGACGGTGACCGCGGTGCAGGTTGCGTGGCTTGAAGAGCAGATCGACCGACTCAACGAGGATCTGAGGCCGTTGCGCTCGTTCGTTCTCCCGGGCGGTTTTCCGGCCGCGGCGTATCTGCATCTCGCCCGCACCATTTGCCGGCGTGCCGAGCGGTTGATCGCCGAGCTGATGGACAAGCCGGACGAAAGCGTCACGCCGGAGGCGCTGCAATACGTCAATCGTCTGTCGGATTACCTTTTCGTCGCGGCGCGCTACGTCAATGACAAAGGCGCCGCCGACATACTCTGGCGTCCGGGCGAAAACCGATAATCTCGCGAGGCGGGGGCAGGGAGGAAAGCATGGGCCGGCTCGACGGCAAAGTCGCGATCGTCACCGGCGCGGCAAGCGGTATCGGCCGCGCCAGTGCGACTTTGTTTGCTCGCGAGGGCGCCCGCGTTGTCGCGGTTGACAAGAATACGGAAGGACTGCGCGAGACCGTTGATGCCATCACCGCGGCTGGCGGGACGGTGAAGGCTCGCGCCGCTGACGCCTCAAGCGAAGACGATGTCAAAGCCTTCGTTGATCTGACACTCACCGCTTTCGGCTCTCTCGATATCGTTTACGCCAATGCCGGGATCAGCGGCGGGTTGATGCCGCCGCCGTTGCTTGAACAAACGGTCGACAATTGGCTGCAGGTGCTCCGCGTTAACTTGATCGGACCGTTTCTCGCGATCAAACACGCCTCCCCGCACATGATGAAAAAAGGCCGCGGGTCCATCGTTCTCACCGCTTCGGTGGCCGGCCTGCGCGCCAATGCCGGTGGCTCGCCCTACAGCGCCAGCAAGGCGGGCGTCATCAGCCTTACGCAAACAGCGGCGAATTCGCTTCTCGGCAGCGGGGTGCGTGTCAACGCGATCTGCCCCGGTCTGATCGAGACCGGAATGACACAGGAACTCTTCGATGCGGCGCGGCAGCGCGGTACCGATCGTAAAATCGGTCAGCTCAACCCGCTGCAAAGGGCCGGAAAGCCCGCGGAAATTGCCGCTATGGCGCTGTTCCTGGCAAGCGACGAGTCCTCCTACGTCAACGGCCAGGCTTTTCCGGTCGATGGCGGGCTTTCCAGCACGCTTCCATTTACCCGCCCGATCCGTTGACCGCAGGCCCGCCCGCCGGTACGTTGCCGCGCCGCAACATGATCAGATTGCGCGCCGGAACCTAAAAGCAACAAGCCGTATACGCCATGAAGATTCTGGTGCCCGTCAAACGGGCGGTCGACAAGGACGTAAAAATCCGGGTCAAGGCTGACGGCTCGGGCGTCGAGCTCGGCAACGTCAAAATGTCAATGAATCCGTTCGACGAGATCGCGGTCGAAGAAGCCTTGCGGCTAAAGGAGGCCGGCAAGGCAACCGAGGTGATCGCCGTCTCGATCGGTCCGCAGCAGGCCACGGAGACGATCCGCACGGCGCTGGCCATGGGCGCCGACCGCGGCATCCTGGTGAAAACGGAAGTTCCGCCCGAGCCGCTGGCGGTGGCCAAGATTCTGAAGGCGATTGCCGACGCGGAACAACCGGGCCTCATCGTCATGGGCAAGCAGGCGATCGACGACGATTCCAATCAGACCGGTCAGATGGTCGCCGCGCTGCTCAGCTGGCCGCAGGGTACGTTCGCTTCCAAGGTAGCTATCGAGGGCGATGCGCTGACAGTCACGCGCGAGGTCGACGGCGGCCTGCAAACGGTCAAGCTCAAGATGCCCGCCGTGGTGACCACGGATTTGCGGTTGAATGAGCCGCGCTACGCGTCCCTGCCGAATATCATGAAGGCGAAGAAAAAGCCGATCGACGACAAGAGCGCCGCCGATTATGGCGTAGACATCAAGCCGCGTTTGGAGGTGGTCAAGACCACCGAGCCGCCGGTGCGCAAGGCCGGTGTGAAAGTCAAAACCGTCGCCGAGCTCGTCGATCAACTCAAAGGCGCAGGGGCGATTTGATGCGGCAGCTTCACGGCTAATTGGATACGTTGATGCCCACGCTTCTCCTCGCCGAGCACGACAACAAGTCTCTTAAGGACGCGACCAATAAAGCGTTGACCGCGGTCAAAGCAATTGGCGCCGAGATACATATCCTCGTCGCCGGGCAGACTTGCCGCCCGGTTGCGGAGGCCGCGGCGAAGCTTGACGGGGTTGCCAAGGTATTGCTCGCTGATGCGCCGGCCTACGAGCACATGCTGGCGGAACCGACCGCGGCGCTCATAGTATCGCTTGCCGCTCCCTACGAGACGATCGCGGCGCCGGCGACCACCAGCGGCAAGAACATCATGCCGCGGGTGGCAGCTTTGCTCGACGTGATGCAGATTTCGGAGATCAGCAAGGTCGTCGCGCCGGACACTTTCGAGCGCCCGATTTACGCGGGCAATGCCGTGCAAACGGTACGTTCGCTCGATCCCAAGCGCGTGATCACCATTCGCACCGCTGCATTCCAGGCCGCCGGAGAGGGCGGCAGTGCGCCGATCGAGACAGTCGCTACCGCGGCGGACCCCGGCATTTCCGGCTTCGTCGGCGAAGAGTTGTCGCGTTCGGAGCGCCCGGAGCTGACGTCGGCAAAGATCATCATTTCCGGCGGAAGGGCGATGCAGAATCGCGAGAACTTCACCAAGTATATCGAGCCGGTAGCCGACAAGCTCGGCGCGGCGGTGGGTGCGTCGCGCGCGGCCGTTGATGCCGGCTATGCGCCCAATGACTGGCAGGTCGGTCAGACCGGCAAAGTCGTGGCGCCGGACCTCTACATCGCCGTCGGCATTTCGGGAGCCATCCAGCACCTCGCAGGGATGAAGGATTCCAAAGTCATTGTTGCCATCAACAAGGATGAGGAAGCGCCGATCTTTCAGGTTGCCGACTATGGCTTGGTGGCGGACCTCTACCAGGCATTGCCGGAACTTGCTCAGGAATTGGGGAAACGCGGGCGTTAAGCACGCCACGAAGCAGGCGCGTGACCCGTGCGGGATATGTTAAATGTCCGATGAATCCGGTGGAAGTGTAGCGTTGCCGCACAGGGTTGCGGACAAGTTACTCGCGACACTAGATCATCCTGGAAGGTGACAAAGATGGTCGAGGTCAAAGAACGGCCGAAAACGCGCGGCGAGCAAGCCGCCGCGGCGCATGCCATCCGCAAGGTCGGTGTAGTCGGCGCGGGGCAAATGGGCAGCGGCATCGCCCACGTGTGCGCGCTCGCTGGCTTTCATGTCCTGCTAAACGACATCGCCGCCAAGCGCATCACCGAAGGGTTGGAAACCATCAGCGGCAACCTCGCGCGGCAGGTCAGCCGCCAGCGCATCAGCGACGAAGATCGCGAAGCGGCGCTCAAGCGCATTGCGCCGGCGGAGACACTTGAGGCGCTGGCCGATTGCGATCTGGTGATCGAGGCGGCGACCGAGAAAGAAGAGACCAAGCGGAAAATCTTCACCGCGGTGTGCGCGCACCTCAAGCCCGGTGCCATTGTCGCCACCGGCACCTCCTCAATCTCGATCACGCGGCTCGCGGCAGCCACCGACCGCCCGGAACAGTTCATCGGCATTCACTTCATGAATCCGGTGCCGCTTATGGAGCTGGTCGAGATCATCCGCGGCATCGCCACCGACGACGCGACATTCGAAAGCGCCAAGCAGTTCGTTGCCAAGCTCCACAAGCAGATCGCGGTCTCGGAGGATTTTCCCGCTTTCATCGTCAATCGCATTCTGTTGCCGATGATCAACGAGGCGATCTACACGCTCTATGAGGGCGTAGGTAATGTCGAGGCAATCGACACCGCCATGCGCCTCGGCGCCCATCATCCGATGGGGCCTTTGGAGCTCGCCGATTTTATCGGCCTCGACACCTGCTTGTCGGTGATGCAGGTCCTGCACGAAGGCTTGGCGGATTCCAAATACCGGCCGTGTCCGCTGCTGGTGAAATACGTCGAGGCCGGCTGGCTTGGCCGCAAGACCCAGCGCGGCTTTTACGATTATCGCGGCGAAAAGCCGGTCCCGACGCGCTGATTTTCGCGCACATGTTTGGGCTTCTGCCCAACCGATCGTGCGAAGAACATTTGATCGGCGCGATTGCAATCCCCCGCGGAATGACATCGACCTAAGCTAACGTTGACGTTAGTGTTTGCGGCCGGATTGATCGGCCAAATGCAAACCGCTGCCGATGCGCGGCCGAAGTTCAACGCTTCGGGCCGCAGGGGAGGAGATGCCATGCCGGGCCAGTTGCTGCGCTCAATGCTGCTCGCGCTTCCGTTTCTTGCTTCGCCCGTTTTGATCCTGCCGGCTGCTGCCGCGACGTGCGCGGATTTGAGCAAAATCTCGCCCCCCGATGCGACGATCGTTTCGGCAGCAGCGGAGGCCGGGTCTTTCGAATCGCCCAAAGACGGTCTCGGCAACACCACCAAAGTCATATTGCCATTTTGTCGGGTGGTCGGCGTCGCCAAGTCCGAGTCGGCGTCCTCAATCGGCTTCGAACTATGGCTGCCGCCCGCAGAAAAGTGGAATGGCCGGATGCTTGCGAGCGGCGACCTCGGACATTCCGGCGCGCCGATTTATCCGTCCCTGAACGATGCACTGACGCGCGGTTTCGCGGCACTCGGCGATGATCTCGGCCATCAGTCCAATGCTTTTGCTATGGATTGGGCCGTCGGCCACCCAGAGCGCGTGCGGGATTGGGGTCACCGGGCGGCTCATTTCAGCGCCGTTGCCGCAAAGGCGATCATTGCCGCCTACTACGGCGCGTCGCCCAAATTTTCCTATTTCACCGGATGCTCACATGGCGGCGGCAGCGCGCTTGCCGAAGCCCAGCGCTATCCCGATGATTACGACGGCATCATCGCCGGCGCATTCGGCAGCGACTGGACAGGCGTTTCGGCGGCCTACGTCTTTGAAGCGCAAGCTGCGCTCAATGACAGCGCGAGCAACTTGTCGGCACCGAAGCTCACCTTGCTGAACAGCGCGGTGATTGCAGCCTGCGATGCCAAAGACGGAGTGAAGGATGGCATCCTCAACGACCCGCGGCAGTGCCGTTTCGACCCAGGCGTCCTGCAATGCAAGGCTGGCGATGCCGACGATTGCCTGACGGCGGAGCAGGTAACGGCGGTCAAGAAACTCTACGCCGGCCCGCGCAACGGCTCAGGCAAACAAATTTTCCCTGGCCTTGAGCCCGGCAGCGAATTTCTTTGGGGATTTTTGGTCAAGGGACCGCAGCCGTTTCTCGGCGCCGATTTCTTCAAGGACGCGGTCTACGACGGAAAGGACTTCGATTGGCATAAATTTAATCTCGATACCAACGTTGCCACGGCCGAACAAAAGCTGGCCGCCGATATCAACAACACCAATCCCGATCTCGGCAAGTTCGCCGCCCGTGGCGGCAAGCTCCTTTTATATTCCGGCTGGGCCGATGCTCTTATTCAGCCTGGCAACGCCATCAATTACTATGACAGTGTCGTGAAGGCGCAGCCAAACGCCGCTGAAAAATTTGTCCGCCTCTATCTCGCCCCTGGCATGGGCCATTGCGCCGGCGGCCCGGGGCCGAATGCTTTCGGCGGCACGCGCTACCTCAATGCCGGTCAGCCAAATCCGCCGGTGCTTGATGCCGATCACGATCTCGTCTCGGCGGCGATCGCTTGGGTGGAGCAGGGCCACTCACCCGACGTTATTGTCGCGACCAAATTTACGGGTGACGATGCGGCCAAGGGGATCGCAATGCAAAGACCCCTTTGCCCCTATCCGGCGGTTGCGACCTATAGCGGACATGGCGACAGCAATGACGCAGCCAATTTCTCTTGCGTTAAGCCGTGAAATCGGCCGACTGCAAAAGTCTGGCCGGGCCGGGAAGCCGGTCCCGGCGCTGACTACTCCTGTCAGTCTGCGGTGCGCTCGAACCCAAACGCGGCCCGCCGCGCGCTCTTCATGCAGGGAAAGTGACAATGTTTGCCGCTGAGCAGTTCGGCGCGCTTCTTCAGTACGAGCGCTGGCAGGACATAGTTCTGGCTGCCGGTAACGTCTTCTTCTGCTTCACGCTCATCCCGATGCTGCGTCACCCGGTGAGGCCGCCGCTGTTAACTTGCATTCCCACCGGGCTCGCCTTGCTCATCGGCGGCGTTGTGTTCGCCACCTTGCACTTGTGGCTCACGGCACTGACGCAAATCGTCACCGGCCTTCAGTGGCTCGCTTTGGTCTTGAAAAGGCCGCTGCCCAAAATCGGCTAGCTCGCCGCGCTGACCGGTTCGCTGAAATCCGCCATGTGAGCGGCCAAGGCTCTTTTGAAAGCCGGCCGGCTTTCGCAGCGCAGGCGATAGCTTTCCAGAACCGGGATTTGCGCGAGCAGGTCGCAATGACGCGGAATGCGCAAAACCGTAGTCATCAAGAGATCGCCGGCGGTGAAACGATCCTCCAGATAATCGCGACCGTCCAGCCAATCGGCGAGAGCGTTCAAGCGCGTTTGCGCCAGTTGGAGAGCGCCTGATCGGCGCTGTTTCGCCCAATCCTCTTTGGCGTAGAACAGGTCGATCGCAGTCAGATTTGCGATATGCGGTTCGATCGAATTGATTGCCGCGAACATCCACGTCGTTGCCCGCAAGCGGCCCTTGTCATCGCGCGGCATCAAGGCTTCCGACTTCTCCGCGATGTGCAGCACAATGGCGCCGGATTCGAACAGAGAGAGGCCGTCCGCCTCGTAGGCGGGGACCTGGCCGAACGGCTGCAGTGCCCGGTAGGTTTTCGAGACTTGGTCCTCCGGACCAAGGAGCCGGGTCTCATATGGCAAGCCTGCTTCCTCCAGTGCCCAGCGGACGCGGAGGTCGCGGACCAGGCCGCGTGCGAACGGCGGCACATTGCGAAATGCACTGACTTTGATCATGACGCGCTCTCCCGTGGCTGCCCGATCGTAGCAGCAATGAAGGTCCCTTTTGGCTGGTCGTGCGCGCGGCGTTTCGTACGCCGCGCCGCGCGGGCTACTTCACCAGTTGGACGAACAGCCCGATGACGCAGATCCATCCCAGCACGAACAGGATGGTGCGAATGAAAGGAATGGCCGCGAGGAAAACCACCGCGTGGGCGACGCGTATCCAGAAAAAGCTCGTTGCCCAGAACGCGGTCATGCCGTCGTTCTTGCCGGCGAGTTGGATCGCGATCACCAGCGCCGCAAAGGGCGCGAACGTCTCGACGGCATTGAGGTAAACGCGATGCGCGCGCTGACCCCAGAACGGCACCGGCCGGGGCGTCGGATCGACGTAGTTTTGGGCGTTTAAGGGTCCGTTGGTCATGACTTGCGCCACGACGTAGGGAATCCACAGCGAGGCTGTGAGTAGCGCCGTCAGCGCCAGATATTTCAGTTCAACCGACATTTTCTCCCCCGTTCAGTGTTGTCATTGGTTCAATCGCAGCAAGAATCCGACTTGTGGGGCTCTTGGTACGAGGCCTTCGGATCGATGAGGGCGCCGTCGTAGCGGTCGTGATGACGGACCCACGCCATGCCGTAGGCGAGCCCTTCCTCGTCGCGGCCTTTCGGCGCGACGTCGATGAAGTTGTATGCGCCGATCAAGATGTCGAGGCCACGTCCGTAAGTCGAATAGGTGTGAAAAACTTCGCCGCCAGCATTCTTATAGAACACGCTGGCGCCCGGACGTTCCTCGCTCGGGAAGGTGGTGACCTCGTAATTGTAGGTCACTTTCCCGCTTTGCTTCTCCTGCGGCGATGCCGAAACCTGATAATCGAAGTTGAAGTCGTTACCGAACGACGACACCCACTTAAACTTCCAGCCCATGCGCTTCTTGAATTTCTCGATCTCGGCGAGCGGAGCCCGCGAGATAACGACAAAGGAGATATCGCGTTGCGCGAGATGAATGGCCATGCCGTCAAAATGATCGGCCAGAAGCGAGCAGCTTGGGCAGCCGGCTTCCCAGCCGGGACCGAGCATGAAGTGATAGACGATCAGCTGGCTTTTGCCGCCGAATAGGTCGGCCAGCGTTGCCTTGCCGGCCGGCCCGTCGAACAGATAATCCTTTGCGACTTTCTCCCACGGGAGCTCGCGCCGCTTTTTGCTCAGGACATCGCGGGCGCGAGTGAATGCCTTTTCATCGGTAAGATGGGCCTTGCGCGCGGCGAGCCATTCCTCGTGGGAGACGATTTTGTGCGGTTGCATCATTCAACTCCTCATGAGCGTCTTGTCGCTGCGAGCGAATGCGAAGCAATCCCGATTACCATTGCGTGGATTGCTTCGTCGCTTTCGCTTATCGCACCGCACGATCACTCGGTCGGCGTCATCCAGCCGATGCCGGCGCCGCCCGGCTCTTCAAGGATCACGATGCGGCCAACACCGGGCACGTCAAATGCGGGTTTCATGATCTTGGCGCCGGCTTTGGCCGCTTTCTTGGCGCGCTCGTCGACATTGTCGACGGCGATGTAGGGCATCCAGCTTTCCGGCACGTCCTTGTAGTCGGGACCACTGATGTCAAAAATGCCGGCGACGGGCATGCCGCCGGACATGGCCAGCGTATAGACGCCGCCCTCCGGCATCGGCATCGCGTCGTAGGTCCAGCCGATGGTGTCGGCGTAGAACTTCTTCGCTTTCTCGACATTGCGGGTCATCAACTCGTTCCAGTGAAATTGGCCGTGCGACGAGGGCATGTGACTTCTCCAGTTTTGTTTCCGATTTGCAGATTCGTTTGCTTCGAATTACTCAGCGGTGACGAATTTTTCGAGTTTATCGAGTGCACCGTTCCAGCCGTTCTGGTGACGATCGCGGGCGTCTTCGTCGGAGAACTCTTCGTGGATCACCGTCAGCAAGGTGCCTTCGCCATCAGGCTTGAGCAGCACGGTCACGATTGACTCCCTTTCAGGGGTCGTCGCCCACGCCCACGTGAATACTAGTTTCTCATTCGCGACGACCTCGCGATACGTGCCGCCGACATCGTGCATTTCCCCGTTTGCAGATCGAGTAACCCAGCGATAACGGCCGCCGGAGCGGGCCTCGTTTTCTGCCAGCACCGGCGTGGACGCGCCGGGGCCCATCCAGCGTTTCACTTTTTCCGGGTCGGTCCAGGCGGCGAAGACCTTGGCGGGGGACGCTTTGAAGCGCCGCTTGACGGTAAGACTTGGTTTGACCGGGGCTCGGACGTCCATGACTCTTCCTCCTTGAGGAACGTAGCAAGGCGTTGCAAGGCTTCGGACCAGAAGCGCTCGTAGCGATTAAGCCAGGTGACTGCGCTTTCGAGCGGAGCCGCATTGAGACGGCAGGCGACGGTGCGGCCGGCCTTGCTCCGCGCTACCAATCCGGCATCGGAGAGCACGTCGAGGTGCTTCATGATCGCGGGCAGCGACATGCGAAACGGCTCAGCCAATGCGCTCACCGAAAGACCGGGCTTGTCGGCAAGGCGTGCCACAAGCGCGCGCCGCGTCGGATCGGCGAGCGCGGCAAACGTGCGGTCCAGAGGCTCGCTTTCATACTTAACCATCTAGTTAAGTATAGAAGCGCGGCCGGGGGTGTCAAGCTGCAGGGGAAGAGGGGAGAGGGCCTATTTGCCCGCGGGTTAAGCGAACCAGAGAATGCGCCGTTGCCTTCACGGCAAAGTGAACTAAAACCGTTCCGTTAGGTGGTGGACAAACACGGGACGGTGAAAGGCATCTTTGCCTTTCGCGAAGCGCGAATGCGAATTGCCAAAGAAATTGCCGCGATCGTCTTGTTCTTGAGTTTCGCGAGCTCAAATGGGCGGGCGCAAAGTATCGACGAAAAGGCGCAAATCTGTTCGTCGTGTCACGGTGATGCCGGGGTGCCGGTCGAACAGTCTTTTCCGGTGCCGGTAATTTGGGGGCAAAACTTCGGCTACCTGTTTGCTCAGCTGCGCGAATTCAAATCCGGCGCGCGCAAGAGCGAACAGATGGCGGCAATCGCGCAAACGCTCGATGACGCGGACTTGATGCCACTCGCCCAATATTTTTCGAAAAAGCCGTGGCCCAATTTGGAGCAGCCTCAGGCACCGGGGGATGTTGTCGGCACGATCAAGCGCGCCAATGTGGGGATCGTGTGCACGAGCTGTCATTTGCGCGACCTCAAGGGCGACAGCAGCACGCCGCGGCTCGCCGGCCAGACGCAAACTTATCTGCACAAAATCATGGTCGACTTTGCCACAGGCGCCCGCAGCAACAATGACGGCATGACTGCATTCATGAAAGACCTCTCGGCGCAGGAAATCGCGGCCGTGGCGGCATGGCTCGCCGGGATGTGAGGTCTTGCAAATCGTCTTGGCCTTAAGAAGAGTATTCATGGCCAGAGCGCTGACGGAGCAAAACGATGGCTACGAACGTCGAGATGTCCGACAACGCTGCCGATGCGCTCGGCCGCATTGTGCGCGAGTTTGGGGCCGATACCGGCACACTGCACCTCATCGGAGATGATGGGTTCTTGCACCTGAAGGAAGTGTGCGGAAACTTTCCGCCGCCTGTGCTCGATGTGATCCGCACTATTCCGGTCGGCAAGGGCATGGCCGGTCTCGCCGTCGAGCGCGGCCAGCCGGTCGACGCCTGCAACATTCAAACCGACACTACCGGCGACGTGCGGCCCGGCGCCAGGGCGACTGGCATGGAGGGGGCGATCGTGGTGCCGGTCTTTGCCGGCGAGCGCGTCGTCGGAGCGCTTGGCATCGCCAATCGCGGCGAGCGCACTTTCAGCGACGAGGAGAAGGGGGCGCTGATCGCCGCCGGGCGAACGCTCGCCGGCGGCTAGATCCCCGCTACTCGATCAGCATTTTTTCCTTGGCGCTGCGCTTCTCGTCGATGCGTGGTTCCTGGCCGTCGCGCAGCACCGAGTTGCCCTCGAACAACGTGCGCTGATCGATGGCAGGCGGCGACAGCCAGTCGCTTTCCTTCATTTGGCCGCCGGCAGCGAATGCCTCCAGCGCATTATCGTAGGTCACCTTCTTGATGTGATTTTCCGCTATGCCGCGATCGCGCATGAGTTGGGCGGTTTTCGGAACGGCCAGCGGATCGGACACGCCCCAATCGGCGCTCGAGTTGATGAAAATCTGGTCGGAACCGTATTGCCGCACGATCTCGACCATCCGCTCGTTGCCCATCTTGGTGCGTGGATAGATGGTGAAGGCCGCCCAGAAACCGCGGCTGAGCACGTCCTCGACTGTCTCCTCATTGTTGTGGTCGACGATGACGCGATCAGGCGGCAGCTTGTGTTCCAGGCAAACCTCCATTGATCGTAGCGTCCCGCGTTTTTTGTCGCGATGCGGTGTGTGAATTTGCACCAGCATGTTCAGCTCTTTCGCCAGCTCCAATTGGGCGCGAAAGTATTTGTCCTCGGCCGGGGTCTGCTCGTCGTAACCGATTTCGCCGACCGCCACGACGCCTTCCTTGAGCAGAAAGCGCGGCAGGATTTCCATGACCTCTTCGGCAAGACGCTCGTTGTTGGCTTCCTTGCTGTTCAACCCGATCGAGCAGTAGTGGCGGATGCCGAATTGCGCGGCGCGGAACCGTTCAAAGCCGACCAGCGTGGAGAGGTAATCAATGTAGGTGCCGACCGCCGTGCGGGGCTGTCCGATCCAGAAGGCGGGCTCGATGATCGCGACAATGCCGGCCGCCGCCATCGCCTCGTAGTCGGTGGTAGTGCGCGCCAGCATGTGGATGTGAGGATCTATATACGCCATGGCACTCCTCCTTCAGCTTGGCGAAAGATGCTTCGCGGCGAGCGTATCCCAACTGATATCGCCTCCACGGACCGCCGCGGCAAGGCCGGGATCACCGTCAAGCGCCGCCGCTGCTTCAGCGCTCGAGCTTGCCGAAAGCGCAAGCCCGGCGGCTTGACGCTCGACCGCGCCGCCGATGTCGAGCACGCGCGCGAGATCGGCGATAGCGGCGCCGTCGGCATGTGGCCCGACGCCGCGCCACAGTTCGTAGCTCACCGGCCGGCCCGCTGCCCAGCGCTCATGCGCGTAGTCGCAGAGCATGCGCATCAGGTCAGGGTTCCAGCGGCGCTCCAGTCCCTGGATCGGATGCAGCGAGCTGCCGATGAACAGCGCCTTGACCACCATCTGGTTCCAGCGGTGCTCGGAAAACTGCTCGACGGGATATGGGTTATTGTGAGCGACCGCTTCGAATACGGCGCGCATATTGGTGCGAACGCCCTCGGCGGCGCGCTCCACATAGCGCGGCTGATCGGGATAAAGCGGCAGACCGCGGTAGAAAGCGATCAGTTCTCCAACGTCGGCCGTCACAAACAGCTGCTCCAGACGCTCGGCAAACTGCGCCGGCGCGCCGCCGGCCATCAGCAGCAGAAATACTCGCGCGGCCTGATCCAGGCTCCAGCCCGCTGGCCGCCAGCCGGGTCGCGCAGTTTCCGCCTCGGCAATATCGGCGGCAGACAAATCAAGGTCCGCTTTGCCGATGCGTCGGTGGACCAGGCTGATCGCGAGGAAAAAGCCACGATCGGTCTGTGCGCCATTTAGTGTCGCCGCTTGACCTTCGAGCCAATCGGCCGCTTCACCGAGCAATTGGCGGCGCAGCCAGCCCTGCAAAAGTTTTGCCGGGGTCGTCGTTGTCGTCATCTCACGTTCCCGCAATGAATCGTTGGAACGCAAGGGTGAGCAAAAACCCTCCGACAGCGGCCGCAGCGAGCAGCGGTGATCCTTGCCCAGCCATGAACAACCCGTCGAGAAGACTTATGCCGGCAATCAACAGCATGATCGCATGCCGAACATCGGGCACCGCGGGCCGGAACAAAAATATCAGCGCGCCGATCACGGCGGCGAGCAAAAAGACATACAGGAGGAGTCCGGCGAGGCTCGCGATTGCGAGCGGCAGACCATAGGCGAAGGGGACGGCAAGGAACAAAAGCGGCCACACATTACCGATCCGCCGCAGACTCTCCTGCTTCGCGACATACGTCAGGCCGATAAGGTAACACAGCGAGACAATCGCGGCGAGCAAAAGACGCTCCGGTAAAGCGCCCACAGCCGCGAGCCCGGCGACCACATAAACCAGCAGGCGGCACAGCGCCATGATGGCCGGGCCAATCGGGTTTGTCTTGTGCCAGGCGTCATAGACCACAATGATCGCCGCCAGCAGCGCGCCCGCCGCCGGCGCGCGCCAGCCAAAACCGCCGGGCATCACGTAACCAATGACAAGGAGAATGATAAAGCCGAGGGCGAGGAGACCGAACCCGTAAGCGAATACCATCGCCGAGGTGACTTGGCCGGAAGGTATGGGGCGATACGGCTGTTCGCGCTGATCGAACCGCTCATCGAACGCGTCGTTGAGGAACATGCCGCCAACATAAAAAAGCGACAGCGAAATCATGAGGAGAAGGGTCAGTTGTGCTGTTACCGTCGCGCCCGACAACACCACCCCGGCGCAGACGTTGGTCCAGACCGTCGGCAGGTTGGAAACCCGGCCCAGCCGGAGAGCCACCGACCAGTTCATCAAGCCCGACGCACTCCTACTCATTGCAACTTCGCCCGTTCAACTCGAAGAATTATGAAACATCCGAGGCAAACGTGCTGAGCTTTCTCCCGTCATTGTCGTTTCCGTTGCCTCTCGCGGATTGGCGGTCGTCGAACACATGACGCAGGATCAGTTGCTTCACGTCGGTTGCGTCGATTGACGCTTGCGGCACCAAATCCGCTTCCGAGCTGATCAACACGGCGCCGTCATCCGCGTCGTCTGTCGGCCGGCCATGCGAACCTTTGACCAGCGAGGCGTCAAGCGGGATGACATCCATCAGCGTGCGCATGCCAAGCGCGCGTTTTGCCAGCCGCCAACCGATACTCAGCTTGGGATTGCGGATCGACGGGTCGAGAAACAATTCCACCGGGTCATAGCCCGGCTTGCGGTGAATATCGACGGTGCGGGCGTAGTCCGGCGATTTTTCGTCGTCGAGCCAATAGTAATACGTGAACCAGCTGTTGGCGTCGGCAACGGCGACGAGTTCACCGGAGCGCGGATGATCGATACCGAATTTCGCTTTGCCGGAATCGTCCAGCACCCGTTCGACGCCGGGTATGGCGGCGATCAGCGATTTGACCTCAGCCACCCGCTCTTTGGCGCTCACATAGACATGGGCGACCTGGTGATCGGCGACCGCAAACGCCGCGGATGCGCCGGGATCCAATTGTTCCCGTCCCAGCTCCTCGCGAACGGCGATCAAGCCCGCGCGGCGCAGCGCGCGGTTGATATCGATCGGCCGATTAACGGGCGTGATCCCGTATTCCGAGAGGACAATCACTTGTGCGCCGTCGCGGCGCGCGTCCTCAATGATCTCCCCGCAGAGGGCATCGACCTCGCGCAGATCGCCGGCAACGCGCGGGCTATTCGGTCCATCGCGCTGCAGCACATAGTCGAGGTGCGGCAAATAAATCAGGGTAAGGGTTGGGCGGCGCTCGCGCCGGACGTGGAGGGCGCTGCGCGCTATCCACTCGCTTGCCTTGATGCTCGTAGCCGGGCCCCAAAAACTGAAAAGAGGAAACACGCCAAGCCGTGTCGTGAGCTCGTCACGCAACTCGGACGGCGCGGTGTAGCAGTCGGGTATTTTGCGGCCATCGGCGGGATAGGCGGGACGCGGCGTCACGCCGATGTCGGCCGACGAGTACATGTTGTACCACCAGAACATATTGGCGCAGGTGAACGCCGGGTCACGCCGGCGGCCCGCCTCCCAGACCCGCTCGCCCGCGACCAGCCGGTTCGATTGCCGCCAAAACAAGACTTCCGAGAGTTCGCGGAAATACCAACCGTTACCGACAATGCCGTGATCGCCGGGCAGAAGGCCGGTCAGATATGTCGTCTGTGCCGGGCAGGTGACGGCGGGAAAAGTCGCAGTCAGTGGGCGCATGGCGCCCACGGCGGCAAGCGCCCGCAAGGCGGGCGTGTCCGGACCGATCATGCGCGGCGTCAGTCCCACGACATTGATGACAATGGTCGGACGCATGCTCGGATGCTCTTATTTTTTCAACGAGCGCACATAGGCCGTAATATGGAGAATCTGATCTTGCGTCAGCCGCTTGCCGAAGGGCTGCATCGCGCCGGCGCCGCCGCCGTAGACGATCTCGAAGATGCCCTTGCCCTTCGTGAACCGCGGATAATGATGCGTGTCGCCGATCAGGCTCGGACCGATGCGGCCGCTACCGTCGGGCAAGTGGCAGGCCTGACAATAGGTCTCGTAGAGTTCCTTGCCCTCGGCGAGCGCCTGCGCATCGCCTTTATAAGGGTTTTCGCCGGTGTCGTAGAATTTCTGCACACCTTCAGTAATCTTCTCGCCCGGCAGCAGCTTGATTTCGAGCGGGCTGTCATCGAGCGCGCTGGTGAATTGCGGTACGCCCGCTGCTTGCGCCATCGTCCCGAGCGAAGTCACGACGACGGCGTTCACGAGAGCGCGGGCCCCCGCCGCTCGCAGTCGTGGCGCGCGCGACCGGTTCGTTCGCTTCAGATGTTTCATCGTCGTCTGCTTACCACAGCTTCCGCGCGGCTTGCGCGGCTCGAAAAGTATTCCGCGGATGCACCGATAGCCGGCGCACCCGCGGTTTCGCATATGCGAGACTAAAGTTCGATCGCGGCTACTTCACCGTTTTCGCGACCTCGGCCCCTGCGGGCACTTTGTCGGCTTCGACGACCCGCCAGAGCGCACCCACCGGATTGGCGAGTGGGCCCTGATCGGCGGTGTAGAAGCAGTAGCAGTTGGTCGCGACGACGCTGCCGTCTTCCAGGACATTGCCGGCAGTGAATTGCAGCTGAGTCTGCATCAGTTCTTGCAATTGCCACTTACCGCTGTCCCAGCCGATGCCCCAAAGACGCCCGGTGCACCAGTCTCCCGCCAAGTACGCGCCGTTCAGACCGGCGTAGTTGGCAACACCGAGGCCGATCACCGCGCAGCCGTACCCGGCCGTCTCTTTCGGTGCTCCCGGATACTTGGTTTCATGCGGATAGTTGGCAACCGGCAGCACGCCGACCTGCGGGCAGGTGGTGTGGGCGTCGACGGTCGGGAAGCAATGCGCGCCGGCATTGATGGCCCAGCCGTAATTCTCGCCGCCCTTGCTGGTGTGCGGTTGCCAGAACACGTTCTCCCAGTGGTTCTGGCCGACGTCAGCGATGAAGAGATCGCCGGTCTTCTTGTCAAAGTGGAACTGATAGGGATTGCGTACGCCATACGCCCAAATTTCCGGCTTGGCGCCAATCTTGATGTGGGAGAACTGCTCTTCGGTGACGCCGAACAGGAACATCAGCCGAGCGGCTTGCGCGGCGTTGAACGGATTGTCGTTCGGCACCAGGTACGGAATGCTGTCGTCCGGTACGTGGACGTTGATCCGCAGGATTTTGCCCCACAACACGTGCAGGTCTTGGCCGGCGTTGAGCGGATCGCCTTCCCATCCGCCGTCGCCACGGCTGATGTAGAGATAGCCGTCCGGTCCGAACTGAATCATGCCGCCGTCGTGATTGTAGTACGGCTGCGGAATGAGCATGACGACCTTGCCGGTTTTCACGACCTGGTCGGCGCTGACACTGTCAGGGCTCGACGGGTCGACGGTGACCCGGAGGATGACGCCGGCACCATTGAACGGCAGCGACGAATAGTGGACGTAGAAATAGTGGTTCGTCTTGAAGTCGGGATCGAATGCGATCGACCAGAGGCCTTGCTCGACGAAGCCGGTCTGCACGTCGTTGCCGAGCGGGTTGATCTTGGTCAGGTCGAGAAACGGCTTATCGAGCAGCTTGCCGTCTTTGGTGACGATGCGAACGCGCCCCACGCGCTCGCAAATGAAGATACGGCCGGTGCCGTCAAACGCGGCCGCGACGCCGACCGGATCGTGCAGGCCATCGGTGACTTTGACCAGCGCGACTTTTGCATTACCGGACAGATGGCCGCCCGGATAAGCGACTTGGTCTCTTGATGTCGGAACAGTCTGGGCAGCCGCTGTTGAGACAGCGAACCCGACTGCTGCGACCGCAGCCATGGCTGTAACTAATCGCATGGGTACCCTCCCGAGATATTTTCTTTGAGACGTCACGAGCGACGGACGACCACTACCACCGCAGGCTTGCGGCCTCGCGAAAGCTTGCGTGAGTGTAACCGCCCCGCCGAACGGACTTTGCCACGACCTCGCGTATGGTTGCAACGCCCGCGTGCCCGAACGCGCTTCGCCCATGGGCAACAGCCCGCACAGGAATGCGCGTGGTCAGGCCGGCATCCATCCCGCGCGGCGCAACATTCCACGCTGCGGATCGTAGCCGATGACCGCCAGCAGAAAGAACAGCACGGTCGCGGCAACGACGGCGGTCGCCGCGACCGGTTCAAATGCGCCGTAGAGCGCGAAACGGATCAGCTCGACAGCATGGGTGAATGGATTGGCAAGCGACACGTAATAAAGGAACGCCGATCCGCCTTCGCGCAGCCGCGACAGCGGGTACAGCGCCGAGGAAAAGAAGAACATGGGAAAGATGACGAAATTCATCGCCCCGGCGAAATTCTCCACCTGACGGATGTAAACCGAAAAGAACAGCCACAGCGTCCCGAGCATCAATCCGCAGATGATCAACGCCGGAAGAACGCAAATCCAGGCGGTCCAGGCAAACGCCGCGCCGAAGCCAATGCAGATAGCGAGGAAGACATAGCAGGTGATGACCGACAGCGTTGTGCCTGCGACGAGTTTGCAGGCGAGCAAGAGCCAGCGCGGCAGAGGTGCCGTAAGCAAAAGCCGCATCACGCCCATCTCGCGGTCGTACACCATGGAGAGTGAGGACTGCATGGCATGGAACAGAAGGATCATTCCGAGCAGGCCGGGAACGATATAGACCTGATAAGTAACGTGGGTGGTGTACGGCGGCATGATCGCGACGCCGGAAAAGTTATTGGAGCCGGCGGCGAACACAGCGAGCCAAACCAGCGGCCGCACCAGCGCCGCCAGCAGCCGGCCGCGCTGCCGCACGAATTTTCCGATCTCCCGCCCGGTGATGGCGAGCAGCGCACGCAAAACGTGGGATGCCGGCATCGATACGACTCCGCCGTAAACACAAATGTCGCCCGCTCGAGGCGGCGTAAGCGCACCAAGGTAAAGTCTATCAAGTGGCGTGGGCAAGCTGGGAATGCGATACCAATGTTCGGATTCCGTCTCGGCACGCTCCGTTGCGAATGTTAGAATCAAAGGACTGCGAGCTTTCGCTTTGTTGTTTGCTTCGCGCGGCACCGGCTTGGCGGGAGTGAATTTCAAATCCGCTACTCCGGCCGGAGGATGAATTGACCCAAGGCGAACCGACGCCGGCGCTCCTGCTCGAGAACGTGGTCAAGACCTATGGGCAGATGCGGGCGCTGAACGGTGTGAGCGTTTCCGCCTATGCCGGCGAATTCATCGCGCTTCTGGGTCCCAACGGCGCCGGCAAGACAACATTGTTTCAGCTTCTGTCCGGGTTGTTCGTGCCCGACTCCGGCCGCATCGAAGTTATGGGTCGCGACATGCTGCGCGATCCCGTGCCGGCCTTGGCCATGCTTGGCATTGTTTTCCAGCAGCCGACGCTCGATCTCGAACTCTCGGTCGCCGGCAATTTGCTGTTCCATGCAGGGCTCCACGGTATTCCGCGTGCGGTAGCCAGGGAGCGTATCGCCGCAGCGCTGTCCCGCGCCGGGCTTTCCGATCGCGCGCTCGAACGCGCCGCGCAATTGAGCGGCGGCAACCGCCGCCGGGTCGAGCTCGTCCGCGCGCTACTCCATGAGCCGCGTGTTTTGCTCATGGACGAACCGACTGTCGGGCTCGACCCGGGGACCCGCGGCCAGCTCCGCCGGCTGGTGTTGACGATGCGCGCCGAGCGCGCGGTCGCAGTGCTGTGGGCCACGCATCTGTGCGACGAGGTCGCCGACGCCGACCGGGTCATCGTGCTGCATCATGGGGAAGTCCTGGCCGATGCTGCGCCGGCAGAGCTTTTGTCGCGCACCGGCAAAGCCAGCATCGAGGAAGCGTTTCTGGCGCTGACCGGGACGGCGCCAGCGGCCGAGGTTGCGATCAAATAAAGCGCGGCAACGCCGCCTTTAGACAGACGCCGGCGGCTTTTCGGCCGCGCGAATGGCCCGCCATACCCGCTGCGGCGTCAGGGGCAACTGAATGTCAGTCACGCCGAGCGGTCGTAGCGCGTCGAGCACGGCGTTGACGATAGCGGTGGTGGCGCCGATCGAGCCGGCCTCGCCGCAGCCCTTGGCGCCAAGCGGATTGTGGGTGCAAGGCTGGCTTTCATCGAATTCCGAAACGATCGGGGGCATGTCGCTGGCGCGCGGCAGGGCGTAGTCCATGAACGAGCCCGATAGCAGTTGGCCGTTGTCGGCGTCGTAAACACAATGCTCGCGCAATGCCTGTCCCAATCCCTGTGCGACGCCGCCCTGGATTTGCCCCTCGACAATCATCGGATTGATCACCGTGCCGACGTCGTCAACGGCCCAGTAGCCGAGAATGCGGACTTCGCCGGTATCGCCGTCGACCTCGACCTCACACGCGTGCGCGCCGTTGCTCCAGGCAAAAGCCGGCGGATCGTACACTGCGGTCTCTTGCAGCCCGAGCTCCAGCTCGGACGGATAGAGCGAGGGGATATGGGCGACGCGTGCAACCTCACGCAGCGTCACGCTACGATCAGTGCCGGCGATCGAAAAATTGCCGGTGGCGAAAGTCATGTCGGTGGGCGAGGCTTCGAGCAGATGGGCGGCGATACGTTTGCCCTTATCGATAATCTTGTCGGCAGCACGATCGAGCGCCGAACCGCCGACCGCGATTGAGCGGGATCCGAATGTGCCCGAACCGAACGGTACCTGATCGGTATCGCCTTCGATCACTTCGACGCTTGCCAGCGGAACGCCAAGCCGCGATGAAACGATTTGCGCGAACGTCGTGGCGTGGCCCTGGCCGTGATTGTGCGTGCCAAGGAGCGCCTGCACGCTGCCATCGGGCTGCATGCGGATCGTTGCCGCTTCGAAAAAGCCAATGCGAGCGCCGAGCGCGGTTGCGAAGCGGGAAGGGGCGACTCCGGAGGATTCGACGTAGCAGGCCATGCCGAAACCGCGCAGTGTCTGGTCGCGCTTGGCTTGGACACGGCGTTCGGGGGACGCGCCATAGCCGGCGATTTCGAGAGTGCGCGCGAACACTTTGGGAAAATCGCCGCAATCGTAAACCGGGCCGATCGGAGTCTTGTAGGGCATTGAGTCTGCGGTCACGAGATTGCGCCGCCGAATCTCGGCCCGGTCGATGCCAAGGACGTGCGCCGCTTCGTCGGCGAGCCGTTCCAGTACATAGCAGGCTTCAGGACGGCCCGCGCCGCGATATGCGTCGGTCGGCACGGTGTTGGTGAACACGCCGGTCGAGCGGACGGCTATCGCCGGGGTACGATAGACCCCCGCAAGCAGCGCCGAATAGATCGCGCTCGGAATGGCGGCGCCGAAGGTCGAGACATAAGCGCCGAGATTGGCGAGCGTGTCGACCCGCAAGGCAAGGAAATTCCCGTCGCTGTCGAGCGCGAGTTCCGCGCAGGTCTGATGATCGCGGCCCTGGTTATCGGACACGAAGCATTCGCTGCGCGTGCCAACCCATTTCAGCGGCCGGCCCAACCGCCGTGCCGCCCAGGCGACGATCGTTTCCTCGGGATAATGTTTGCCTTTGTAGCCGAAGCCGCCGCCGACATCAGGAGCCACCAACCGGATCGCGGTTTGGGGCAGGCCGAGCTGCTCGCTCACGGTGCGGCGAATGAGATGCGGCACCTGAGTGGCGCAGTACAGCGTGAGCTTGCCGGTTGTACTTCCGTCAGCGAGTACGGCACGCGGTTCGATTGCGGCGCCGATCAGCCGATTATTGGTCAGGTCGAGACGCACCACGTGCGCGGCGCCGGTAAAGGCTTGGCGCACCGCGGCTTCGTCGCCGCGCGCAAAGCGGAAGCAAATGTTGCCGGGCGCTTCTTCATGCAGAAGCGGCGCGCCCTCGCGCGCGGCCACGCGGGCCTCGACCACTGTGGGCAGCGCCTCGTAATGGATTTGCACGAGATCCGCGGCATCTCGCGCTTGGGCCGACGTTTCGGCAACGACCAGTGCGACCGCTTCGCCAATATGGCGTACCGTCTCGCGCGCCAGCGCCCACCGCGGCGGCTCGGCCATCGGTTTGCCGTCGAAGGACTTGATCGCCCAGAGCGGCGCCATCGGCCCAACGTTATCTGCCGCCATGTCGCTACCGGTGAGCGCCGCGACGACGGCGGGTGCGCTCGCCGCCGCTGCGGTATCGATGTGCAGGATACGCGCATGCGCGTGTGGGGAGCGCACCAGGACGCCATGCAATTCGCCCGGCAGCGTGATGTCGGCGACGAACGATCCGAGCCCGCGAAGAAATTTCGCATCCTCGACGCGGCGAACCGGGGCGCCGATGCCTTCATGCGTCACGGTCGGGCGTGGATTTATTGGTATTCCTCGCGCAGCAGATCCAGGCGCTCGAACGCGCTGCGGTCTGAGACAATAAAGAGATCCGCGTCGCCACCGATCGCGGTGTGGCTGGCGAAACTCCAGTGTGGGATGGAAAACACGTCGTGTTTCGACCACTCGAACGTATGCTCGCCGATGCTCGAGCGGCCGGTGCCTGAAACCACCAGGCAGATCATGTTGCAGGTCGTGCGCTTCGGCCGCGTGGCCCGGCCTTTGGTCAAGCGCACGGCATAGCAATCGAGCGCCGACATCACCGCCTCGCCGGAGGCGGGATTGGTGTAACGCACCGTCCGGGTGCCGTCATCCGCCACCGGCAGCGCACCGAGCAGCCGCCGCGTGGCCGCGCCCGAATAGTGATACTTGGGCGAGTGGGCCGCCGCGTGGTCCACATCGACGCCGAGGAGGCCCGGCTCCGACCAGAATTTCTCGTCGCCTTCATCGACCTGCCAGAATTGATTGGATTTCGGATCTCCGGGTTCGAAGAAATTGGCATCGAGATCGCGGATCAGCGGAATATTCGCAGCGTCGAACCAGATGATGCGGTGGTCGCTTTCGTTGATATGACCATGCCAGCACATCGGCGGGGTCAGGATCAGGTCGCCGTCGTGCATGTCGCAACGTCGGCCGTTGACAATGGTGGCCGCGCCTTCGGCCCGTGTCGCAAACCGGATCGCCGCGAACGTGTGCCGATGGGGACGGGCGCGGTCGCCGGGATCGAGCACGGTAAAGGCGCCGATCAGGTTTGAAGTGGTCATCGTCTCGCCGCCGAACGCGGGATTGACCAGGATCAAGGCGCGCCGTTCGACATCATTGATCGGAACCTCGCTCACCGCCCGCTCAGTGAACGGCTCGACGTCGCGCCAGCGCCAAATGAACGGCGGGTCCTTGGCATGGGGAACGACCGGGGTGAGCGTGCGGAAGCGGTCCCATAGCGGGTGCAGGTTGGCCGCTTCCAGCCGGGCGACGAAGTCGCTTTGCTTTGCCGCCGCCGCGACGTCAGCCATCGTCAAGTCCCTTTAAGGCTTGGGCAGTTTCTGGTCGATGTTGGTCTTGTCGACGAGCACGTGCTTGATGAAGACCCGAGGCTCGACCTTGTCGCCTTTCAGATAGGTCGCCAGCACGTCGACGCCGAGCCGCCCCCACAGAAATGGATTGAGCTCGACGGTCATCGCCATCTTGCCGTCCTTGATGGCGTGCAGCGCCGGCGGCACGCCGTTCATGCCGGTCACGATTGTCTTGTCGGCCCGGCCGGCCGCTTCCACTGCCTGTGCGGCGCCAAGCGCGACGTCATCATTGGCGCAATAAATCGCTTTCAGATCCGGGTTGGCGACCATGGCGTCCTCGGCCTGCTTGACGCCGCGCTCGCGCGTCAGCGGACCGTCGGCGCGAAACGCAATCTGGATTTTCGGATGCTTGGCCATGGTTTCGGTGTAGCCCTCGGCCAAATTACGGAACGTGGGCGCGCCGCTCGGCCCGAGCAGCATGGCCACTTTGCCTTCATCGCCGATGGCATTTGCGGTCCACTCGGCGATGTCGCGGCCGATCTGTTTTTCATCCATCGCGACGTGGATGGTCTGATTGGGCGAAGTGGCCCCGCGCGCGATCGACACGATCGGAATGTTGGCCGCCTTTGCCGCGTCATACGCGGCATTGACGCCGACGGCGTCGATCGGCGAGATCAAGATTCCTTTGACCCCGCGGGCGACGAGATCCTGGACGCCGTTGATCTGTTTGACCTTGTCTTCATTGGCCGAGACGGTGACGACGTTGAAGCCAAGCTCGGCCGCCCGCGCTCGGATTCCCTTGAGCATCACGATGTAAAAAGGATTGTCGTCCTGCGCCAGTGAGACGCCGATTGTGGTCTTTTCCTGGGCCCAGGCGCAGCCGACGCCGAGCGTCCCCGCCACCAGTGCGATCGCCATTGCAGTCGAGCGACGGTTCAGCATGCAGTCCTCCCTCAATGGCGGGAGCGTAGCCGATCTGTCGCGGCGGCGGCAATAATCACCACCCCGATCGCCACCCGCTGCCAGTAGGAATCGACGTTAAGAAGGTTAAGGCTGTTGCCGAGCACGACCATGATGAAGACGCCGATGATGCTCTTATAGAGGGTGCCTTCGCCGCCTTGCAGACTCGCGCCGCCCAGCACGACGGCTGCGATCGCTGTGAGTTCGTAGAATTCGCCGGCGGTCGGCTGACCGGATTGCAGACGCGCCGCCAGCATCACGCCGGCCAGGCCGGCCAGTCCTCCGCACCAAACGTAGGTCGAAGCGATGACGCGGCCGACCGGCACGCCGGACAAATAGGCTGCCTCACGATTGCCGCCGGTGGCGTAGACGCGCCGACCATAGGGGGTCGCCGCCATGATCCAGGACAAAATAACCAGGAGTATGGCGGGCACCCACACGAGATAGTGGATTCCCAGAAATCGCCCGGAGCCGAACGCCAGAAACGCCGCGGGCAATTGCTCATCGCCGACCGGTGCGCCGCCGGTGACGAGATAGACGACCCCGCGCACCAGCACCATGGTGCCGAGCGTGGTGATGAACGGATTAACGCCGAGATAAGCGATGATCACGCCGTTGATCAGCCCGACCGTAATGCCGGTGGCAATGCCGGCGGCGACACCGGCGAAAAGGCCAAACTGAACCATGGTCATGGCGGCGAAGCAGCCGGCCAAAGCGACCGTCGATCCAACCGAAAGATCAAAGCCGCCGCCAATGATTACAAAAGTCATGCCGACGGCGATGACCGCCATGATCGAGGACTGCACCAGAATGTTGCTGAGATTGAGCGGTGTAAGGAAGCGATGCGTCAAAAGCGCTGTGACCAGACATAAAATCACCAGCGCGATCAGGGCTCCTTGCCCGGAGAGGGTGAAGCGCTTCAACCGGGGACTCATATTCATCCACCGATTGCCGCGTGCAACCGCCGTTCGTCGAAACCGTCGGTGCGTGGCACGCTGTCGGTGATGCGTCCGTGGCGCACCGCCAGAATCGCGTCACAGACATGCGTGAGCTCGGCGAAATCGCTGCAGCGAAGCAGCACGCCGCCACCGCGTTCAGCGAAGGCACGGATCAGCCGGTGAATTTGCGCCTTTGCTGCGACGTCGACTCCCTGAGTCGGTTCTTCCAGCAGAAGCACGCCGACTTCACGCGCCAGCCATTTGGCGAGAATGATCTTCTGCTGATTGCCGCCAGAGAACGCCGATGCGGGAAGGCGTGCATCGCGAGGGCGGATGTCCAGCAGTTCCATCAACTGAGCAACCAGCCGGTCGGCGTGAGCGCGGTCAATGCCGACGCGGCTTCGTCCGCGCGCCAGCCGATCGAGGCTCGGCAGCAAAATGTTGTGGCGGGCCGCGAGACTCATGACAAGCCCCAGCCGGCGCTCGCCGGGCACGAATCCGATGCCGGCGCGGACCGCGTCCACTGGAGCCGCGATCCGCCGCGCTACTCCGTCACGGCGCATCTGGCTGGGCTCGCCGCCGATCCCAAAAATCCGCCGCAGGATTTGGCTGGCGCCGCTGCCGAGAAGACCGGCGAGCCCGGTGACTTCGCCCGAGCGCAGCCCGATCGCATCGGGCCGATCGGCGACGTCTTCAAGCAGCGCAGTCTTCGCGGCCAGCTGGGGCGATTGCGAAACCCGCGAAGCGGAGAGGCCTTCGATTGCTGCCGCGGCTCCGCCGGTCATGGCTGCAACCAGGTCGGTCACGTTGAACGCGCCGCGCCGGCTCATGGCCGCGATGCGTCCATCGCGCAGCACGGTGGCGCGGTCGGCGAGTGCAACGACTTCGTCGAGCCGGTGCGAGACATAGATAATCGCCGTTCCCTGGCTCTTCATGCGCGCGAGCACGGCGAACAGGCGCTCGATTTCGCGGGTCTCCAGTGCGGCCGTAGGTTCGTCCAGGATCAGCACGCGGCATTGCCGGCGAAGCGCCCGGGCGATGGCGATCAACTGCCGTTCGGCAAAACTCAGGCGATCGACCCGGACGTCGGGATCTGGCGCGAAGTCAAGTTGCGCCAGCTCATCGCGTGCGGCTTTGCGCATGCCGGCGCGATCAATGGTCTTGATGCCGGCGACACGGCGCAACGGTGGATCGCCTAGAGTGAGGTTCTCGGCGACCGACAGCCCCGGCACCAGCCGCAATTCCTGAGGAATTGTGACGATACCGGCGGCGATAGCGTCGCGCGGACCGCTGAAGCGGCGAATTTCCCCGGCAACCGCGATCTCGCCGCGGTCAGGCTGGTGTACCCCTGAAAGCAGGCGCACCAGCGTCGATTTGCCGGCGCCGTTCTCGCCGACCAGCGCATGCACCTCCGCCGGCTGCACGTCGAAGTCCACGCCGTCAAGCGCCAGCGTTGGGCCGAATTGCTTGGTGAGGCCGCGTGCGCTGGCCGCTGGAGCGTTCATGCCTGCCGCGCCGCGGTGATGGCTTCCGACATGGCGCAGCACCCCTCAACGTTTACCGATCCGACGGCGAATCTTATCAAAGGACGGCGGCGATGACAGCGCGAGAACGCCCTTAAATCATGCCGCCGTTGACGCGGATGATCTGGCCATTAACCCATGCGCCTGAGGGCGAGCAAAGGAAGCCGATCACGTCCACAATCTCCTCCGGTGTGCCGATTCTTTCAAACGGGTTTAGCTTGGCGATACGGTCGAGCAATTCGGGCGATTTGCCATCGAGGAACAGCTTGGTGGCCGTGGGGCCGGGAGCGACGGCATTGACCGAGATGTTTCGTCCGCGCATTTCCTTGGACATGATTTGCGTCATCAGTTCGAGAGCGGCTTTGGTGGCCGCATAGACGCCATATGTTTCGAACTTGGTGCCGACGACGCTGGTCGAGATGTTGACGACCCGGCCGCCGTTCCGCATTCGCTTGGCGGCCTCGCGCATGAAGTTGAACGCGCCCTTGAGATTGATGGCGATATGGCGGTCGAACACTTCATCGCTGACATCGGCAAGGTTCGCGAGTTTCATAATCCCGGCATTGTTGACGAGAACATCGACGCCGCCGAACTCGGTCTCCGCCTGGTCGAACATATCCTTCGCCGTTTTCGGATCGGCAACGTCTCCGCGGCAGATGCGCGCCTCCATGCCGGTGGCGCGAACACTCTCGGCAACCAGGTCGGCGTCTTTCGGGTCCGCGCTTGAATAGTTGATGAGGATGTTAAATCCGTCCTTCGCCAGCCGTTCCGATGCCGCCGCGCCGATCCCGCGGGATGCACCGGTGATAATGGCCACTTTCTTGTCAGGCATTTCAGTCTCCACTCCGACAACGACACAAGACATCCAAGCAGCCAAAATGGCCGGTCGGATTTCGAAAAGCTTGCTCTGGCCGACTTAGTTAGCCGCCGTGACGGAAAACCCGCTACGCGCAGGATGGCTGCCGTACTTAATTGGTTGCCGCGCCCTCTGCGGGGTCGAGAATCGCGCTGACCAGCTTGATGCCGTCGGCGCTGGCCCATTCGGCGGGCCCGGCCATTTCCCCGATTTCGCATCCCGAACCATCGACCAAAAGCGTGGTCGGCATGCCGAAGGCTTTGCCCGCGGCTTTTAACTCCTGAAACACCTTGGCGCTATTGTCGGAATAATAGGTAAGGTGAGCCACGCCGATGTCTTTCAGGAAATTAAGCGGCTTCCGCGGATCGCGGGTATCGATGTTGACCGTCACCACGTCGAACTTGGCGCCGCCGAGATCGGCTTGCAGGGTATCGAGGGCCGGCATTTCCTTGCGGCAGGGCACGCACCAGGTAGCCCAAAGGTTAAGAAGCACGGTACGGCCGCGCCAATCGTTAAGCGTCCGCTCGCGGCCGGCGCTGTCCTTGAAGGCGAGGTCGGGAACGCGAAATGGCGTGCGCGCGACAGCGAGAGCCGCGATTTCGCCTCGCGCAAGCGGCGCGATCCGGGCCGCCGTCGCGATCGCCGGTGCACATTGGGCGGCCGCCGGATTGCTTCGCAGACGCCCAATCCCGTATATCCCCGCCAGTACGGCTATGACGGCAACAGCGCCACACACTGCAGCCAACAGACGCCGCCGGTTCTTGTTGGGGGAGTCGGTGGAGGAGGGTGCGGTCATCGAACGGCTACTTCGGCGGACTTTCTCATGAGCAACAAGATGTGGGGAGGGCGGTTCGGCTCAAAACCCCATCCTCTTATGGAGGAGATCAACGTTTCGATCGATTTCGACCGCCACCTCTACCGGCAGGACATTGCCGCAAGCAAGGCTCACGTGGCCATGCTGGCGAAAACCGGCATTATCGGCGCGCAAGATGCAAAGCGGATCGCTCACGGTCTAGACACGATCCTGTCAGAGATCGAGGGCGGAAAGTTCAAGTTCCGCCGGGCGCTGGAGGACATTCATATGAATGTCGAGGGCCGGCTCGAAGAACTCATTGGCCCGGCCGCGGGGCGGTTGCACACGGCGCGATCGCGCAACGACCAGGTCGCCACCGATTTTCGGCTGTGGGTGCGGGACGCTATCGACGGCATCGATGCGGCGCTGAAGGAATATCAGCGTGCGCTTGCCGAAAAGGCGCTCGCCCACGTCGCGACGGTGATGCCGGGCTTTACCCATTTGCAAACCGCGCAGCCGGTTACTTTCGGGCATCACCTTCTAGCTTACGTCGAGATGGCTGAGCGCGACCGTGGACGTTTCGCCGACGCACGCCAACGTTTGAACGAAAGCCCGCTTGGCGCTGCCGCGCTTGCCGGCACTTCATTTCCGATCGATCGCGCCATGACGGCGAAGGCGCTCGGTTTTGACCGTCCGGCGGCGAATTCGCTCGACGCGGTGGCCGATCGAGATTTCGTTCTGGAGACATTGTCAGCCGCGGCGATCTGCGCCACGCATCTCTCGCGGTTTGCGGAGGAGATCGTGCTGTGGTCTTCGCCGCTCGCGGGATTGATCAGCCTATCGGACAAATTCACCACCGGCTCTTCGATCATGCCGCAGAAGCGCAATCCCGATGCGGCGGAGCTCGTGCGCGCGCGAGCCGGGCGTATTATCGGCGCGCTCACGG
>DASXDP010000237.1:0-1873 GCA_036490575.1 Xanthobacteraceae bacterium | reverse complement strand
TTCGCGCGTTCCGGTGCTTGCCATCGGCGGTATCAATGCGGCGCGGGTCGCCGAAATGATTGCGGCCGGGGCAGCCGGGATCGCCGCCATGGGCGGCGTGATGCGTTCGGCCGATCCGGCCCGCGAGGTCAGCGGGCTCCTGGCCACGCTGACCGGCGCGCTCGCTATCCACGCGCCCGATAAGTAGTGACACCTTGGTCTGGCGCCCAAACGCCAGCCGGCAGCTTTCCGGCCTGCCAAAATACGTCGATCGGCATGCCTCCCCGTGGGTGGAAATAGCCGCCGATGCGCAGCCACTTGGGTTTGAGCAGCGCGACAAGCTTCTTGCCGATCGCGACCGTGCATTCCTCATGGAATGCACCATGATTGCGGAAACTGTTCAGATAAAGCTTGAGCGACTTTGACTCCACCAGCCAAGCACGCGGCAGGTAATCGATTACTAGCGTGGCGAAATCCGGCTGACCTGTGACCGGGCACATCACCGTGAATTCGGGGAAGGTGAAGCGGGCGACGTAATTCGTATCGGGATGCGGGTTAGACACGCGGTCGAGCACAGCCTCGCTGGGCGAGACTGGCGGCGGCGTCGGCCGGCCGAGTTGGAGTGAACGCTTTGCCATGACGGTACTCAAACGGACGTGAACTACGCCCGTGCCTTCTTTTTTTCCCTGGAGACGGCGCGTTCGAGCGCGGCGTTGATCCGCGTCTGCCAGCCAGGACCACTCGATCGAAAATATTCCAAAACGTCGGGCGAAATGCGCAACTTGACGGCCTCTTTGGCTCGTTCGCCGGCCGGAGGACGACCGCGCCGCACGAGCCTTTCGCCCCGAAATACATCCGCCGCTCGAAAGAACTCCCGCGTTAGCATCGGTGCGTCATCGGGATCCTTCCATTTCGTCTTTCCAGAGCTTCCGTTCTTTTGCATGAGCATACCTCATCGACATAACGTGCCGCGTTTCGTCGCGTGGTGTCCACACCATGACCACCAGGCGATTATCGAGAAAACCGGCAGTAATAAAGCGGTTCTCGCCCGTTCGGCCATCATGAGTTTGCCGCGTGACGTGAACGTTGCCGAACACCTCAGCAGCCCGGGCAAAATCAAGTCCTCGCTCATGCAAGGTCTTAGCCCGCTTTGCGTCAGTCCAACTCACCTTCATATGATTTATGTACCCCCAATAATCAAGTACGGCAAATGATCCAGAGCGCGGATGGTTTGCTCGCGGGGGCGGTCGGCCGGAGGAGCACATGACAACGACCGGGGCGATCCTGTAGAAGCCGACTGCAAGTCCAGCCCGGAGCAAGCATGACCGCCATTGTCGACATCATCGGCCGCGAGATTCTCGACAGTCGCGGCAACCCCACGGTGGAAGTCGATGTGGTGTTGGAGGACGGTTCGCGTGGTCGCGCCGGCGTGCCCTCGGGCGCCTCGACAGGCGCTCACGAAGCGGTCGAGCTGCGCGACGGCGACAAGAAACGCTATCTCGGCAAGGGCGTGAGCAATGCCGTCGAAGCCGTCAACAGCGAGATTTTCGACGCGCTGTCCGGCATGGACGCCGAGGCGCAGGTCAAAATCGACCAGACCATGATTACGCTTGACGGCACACCCAACAAGGGCCGGCTCGGTGCTAACGCCATACTCGGCGTGTCGCTTGCGGTCGCCAAGGCTGCGGCGGCGGCCAATAATCTTCCGCTCTACCGCTATGTCGGCGGAACCTCGGCGCGGCTTCTACCAGTACCGATGATGAACATCGTCAACGGCGGCGTGCATGCTGACAATCCGATCGACTTCCAGGAATTCATGATCGTGCCGTTCGGGTTTCCGTCGTTTGCGGAGGCGCTGCGGGCCGGTTCAGAGATTTTTCATACGCTGCGCGGC
>DASXDP010000236.1:0-3174 GCA_036490575.1 Xanthobacteraceae bacterium | reverse complement strand
GGACTGCGGATCGGTGCCGGTGAAGTCGAGCGTGATGCGGTCGCCCTTCTTGACCAGCGTCAGCGCCAACTTGTGCAGCTTCGGGTCGGTGACGCCGTCGTGCTCGACGTAATCTTCCCAGCGGTACTCGCCGTCGGCGATCTTCGGCAATAGCTCCTCGCGGAACGTGTCGCGGCAGGTGTGGAGGATCGCCTGGAAGCAGGCCTCGACGGTGTCGCGGCCAAAGCGTGCGAACAGTTCCGCCATGCGGCGTGCACCCATCAGGCAGGCTTGCACCTCGCTGTCGAGGTCGGCTGCAAGCGTATCGGGCACCCGCGTGTTGCGCTTGACGATGGTGAAGACCGCGTCGTTGCGAACTCCGGCGTCGTAGAACTTCACCGGCGGCACCGCGAGGCCTTCCTCGAACACGGTGGTCGCCGTGCCCGGCATGGAGCCGGGCACGCGCCCGCCAATGTCATCGTGGTGGCCGAACGCCTGGATGTAGGCGACGACTTCGCCATCGTGGAACACCGGCACCGTCGAGCACAGATCAGGCAAATGGCCGATCGAGCCCTCGGTCAGATAAGTATCGTTCATCAGAAACACGTCGCCCGGCCGCATGGTCTCGGGCGGAAAATCCCGCACCACGGCGTTGGGCATGGCTGAATAGGAGCGGCCGGTGAGCTTGCGGCAGTAGCGGTCGAACAGCCCGACGCGATAATCGTGCGCTTCGCGGATCATCGGCGAGCGCGCGGTGCGCTCGATGGCGTATTCGATCTCCGCTTCGATGGAATTGAGCGTGCCTTCGACGATTTGCAGGACGATGGGGTCGACCTCGCGCCGCGGCAGATCGGGCGCGGTCGGCCACGGCCATTCCTTGGAGTGGACGTTCATCATTGCGTGACCTCGAAGGCCTTCGTTTTATGCGGTCAATCCGGCATAATTTCCAGTCTCAATCCACGAAAAACTGGAGGCTCTCGTGACTTTGCCAGATTCAATTTCGGAGCGGGCGCGCCAAGGCGCCCAGGTTCGCCGCGAGGTGCTCGGTGGCGCTTATGTCGACGCCGGCAAGCAGAAGGCGAACGCGTTTACGCAGCACTTCATCGAATTCACCCAAACGCAATGCTGGGGCAACGTCTGGCTGCGCGAGGGGTTGTCGCGCAAGACCCGCAGCCAGCTCAACATCTGCATGCTCGCGGCACTGGCGCGGTGGCATGAATTCGAGGTGCATGTGCGTGGCGCGCTGAACAATGGCGTCACCGCCGAGGAAATCGCCGAGATCTTGCTGCACACGGCGGTCTATGCCGGCATTCCGATTGCGTCCGAAGGTTTTCGCCGCGCCGATGCAGTCATCAGGGAGGTAACGGGAGGCGCCGAGCGTTGATTCAAGCCGCCCGGCCTTTGCAGCTCCGGGTGGCATAATTTGCGGCGGCGGGCGCCGCGGCGAAGCTTTTCTGTTTTTACGCAAGGCAAGAACGAACTCGTTCATCGAGCGTTGTCCCCCCATCATTGTCAGCGGAGAGCGCAAATGGACGAAAATCGCATTGCCGGCACAGCCCGGAACGTCGGCGGCAAAGCCGAGGAGGCTTTGGGCCGGGTCACCGGAAACACCAGGACCGAAGCGGAAGGCGCGGTTAATCGTTTGACTGGGGCGGCCCAGGATTTGTACGGCCAGGCCCGCGACAGTGCGGCGGACATAGCCGACACGGCTCGGAAGACGGGATCGTCGTTCGAGGTCTTGCTTCGCAACACCATAGAGCAGCAGCCTTACACGGCTGTCGCCATCGCCTTGGGAGTTGGCTGGCTGCTCGGCCGGTCGCACCGCCCGCTCTGAGTTGGCAAATCGGCGTTGCAAACGTTCGATACGCGCGCGTTGTCTTTAGAAGTCTTTTAGCGTGTTGAATGACCGTGTGCCGCGAATCGGTCAGATCAGGTAAACGGAGGGATAGAAAGGCGAACAAAGAAGTTTGCCGCGCATCGTAAGGGCAGGGGTTCTCAGATGATCGTGTCCCGGCGCAGTTTTGCCGCCCTCGCGGCGAGTGGAGTGCTCACGGCACAGGCGGCACACGCGGCGCCGACACTCGGCAATCCCGATAATCCGGCGCAGGGGGCCGAAGCGATCAAGAACAATCCGCGCAGCGGCGCCGATCCGGGACCGAAAAACCCGGCGCTAGGCGCGCAGTTTCCGTCGAGCGAAATGCCGTTGTCGACCGACGTCGGCGACATGCCGAACTTCTGGTTTCCGTTCGCTGCCGCCAATAAACGCCTGCAGGACGGCGGCTGGGCGCGGCAGGTCACCGTGAACGAACTGCCGATCGCCAAGACCCTTGCCGCCGTCGACATGTATCTGACCGCCGGCGGTATACGCGAGCTGCATTGGCATCTTGCCGCCGAATGGGCCTTCGTTCTGTATGGCAGCGCGCGGATCACCGCCTTCGATCAGGACGGCCGCAGCTTTGTCGCCGACGTGAAAGCCGGCGACTTGTGGAATTTCCCGTCCGGCATTCCGCACTCCATCCAGGGGCTGGACCCTGACGGCACCGAGTTTCTGCTGGTATTCGACGACGGCGCCTTTTCCGAATTCGATACGCTACTGGTGACACAGTGGATGGCGCATACGCCGGTCGAGGTACTGGCCAAGAACTTTCAGCTTCCGGCCTCGGCCTTCAATCCCATACCGCTCCACGAGAAATACATCTTCCAGGCGCAAGTGCCCGGTCCGCTAAGCGTGGACCAGAAAAGCGCCATGGGGCCGCAAGGCGCGACTCCTCAGTCATTCAGCTATGCGATGCTGGCGCAAAAACCCGACTTCAGCTCGCCGTACGGCGAGGCGCGTATCGTTGACTCGAAAAAATTTCCGGTTTCATCGACGGTCGCCGCGGCTCACGTCATCGTGCGGCCCGGCGCCATGCGCGAATTGCACTGGCATCCGAACGCCGACGAGTGGCAATACTGGATCGCCGGCTCGGGCCGCATGGGGGTGTTTGCCGCCGGCAACAAGGTGCACACCAAGGACTTCCACGCCGGCGACGTCGGCTACGTGCCGCGATCGATGGGGCACTATGTCGAAAACACCGGCAACACCGACCTGATATTTCTTGAAGTGTTCCGCAGCAGCTACTACGCCTCAATTTCCTTTGCGCAATGGCTCGCCCACTTGCCGCCCGAATTAGTGCAGGCGCACTTCAATTTCTC
>DASXDP010000235.1:0-5076 GCA_036490575.1 Xanthobacteraceae bacterium | reverse complement strand
CGCAAGCCAGCTGCCGAACACCGCGCCGACAATAAATTGTCCTTCGGCGCCGATGTTCCAGATGTTGGCGATGTAACAGAGCGCGAGTCCGACCGCGATCATCACCAGCGGCGTCGCTTTGACGGCGATTTCCTGCAGGGTAAAACTGTCGGTCAGGGGTTCGACGAAATAGACGTAGAGCGCCCGGATCGGATCCTTGCCCATGATGGCGAACAGGATCGCGAAGGTGATCACCGCCAGCGCCACCGCAATGAGCGGCGAGACGACCGCAATGGCCGCCGAGCGCTCGGTGCGCTTTTCAAGCACCAATTGCATGCTTGACCTCTTGCTCCGGGTGCGAACCACCCATGAGCAACCCGAGCTTTTCCCGGGTGGCTTCGGCGGCCGCGATCGGGGCTGACAAACGGCCGTGGAACATGACGGCGATGCGGTCGGCAATCTCGGCGAGTTCGTCGAGATCCTGGCTGATCACCAGCACCGCGCTGCCGCGGGCCGCGAGATCGAGCAAAGCCTGGCGAATGGTGGCGGCGGCGCCGGCATCGACACCCCAGGTCGGCTGGCTGACCACGAGAACGCGCGGCTCGCGCAGGATTTCCCGCCCGACAATGAATTTCTGCAAGTTGCCTCCGGACAGAGACACCGCCTCCGGATCGCGTTTCGCCTTGCGCACATCGAAGCTTTTTGTGGTGCGGTCGACATGGGCGAGCGTCGCCGGCTTGTCGATGAAACCCTTCTTGACCATGCCGCTCGCGGCATGCCCGGTCAGCAACGCATTTTCCGAGAGCTTCATGCGCGGCGCGGTGCCGTGCCCAAGCCGCTCTTCCGGAACGAAAGCCACGCCCATGCGGCGGCGTTCGGTGACGTCGAGGAGACCCGCAGCCTCGCCTTCGATCACCACCGCACCCCCGCCCGGTGCGAGCCGCTCGCCTGAAAGCGCCGCGAACAACTCGTCCTGACCGTTGCCGGCCACGCCGGCAATGCCGAGAATCTCGCCGCCGCGAACTTCGAGCGATACTTCTTGCAGACGGGTGCCGTGAGGATCGTCCGGCTCGAGCGACAGCTTCTTGATCACCAGCCGCGGCGTCAGCGCGTCACGCCCCGACGCGGCTTTGACTTCGCCGATCTCGCCGCCGACCATCATGCGCGCCAACGACGCGGCGGTTTCCTGCCGCGGGTTGCACGTCGCCACCTTCTTGCCGCCGCGAAGGATGGTTGCGGTATCGCACAGCCGCTTCACCTCTTCGAGCTTGTGGCTGATGTAGAGGATGGCGCGGCCCTCGGCCTTCAGCCGCTCCAGCACGACGAACAGCAGATCGGCCTCCTGCGGCGTCAGCACCGAGGTAGGCTCGTCGAGGATGAGGAGCTTTGGATTCTGCATGAGCGCGCGCACGATCTCGATGCGCTGGCGCTCGCCGACTGAAAGCCGCCAGACCTCGCGCTTCGGATCGAGTGGCAGGCCATAAACGCGGGCGGTTTCGGCCAGCCGTTCGGAGATGGCGGCAAGCGACTCGGTCCGCGGCAAGCCCAATGCCACATTTTCGGCGACGTTGAGATTCTCGAACAGCGTGAAATGCTGAAACACCATGCCGATGCCAAGCTGGCGCGCTTCCGACGGACCCGCCAGAACGACTTTTTGGCCCATCCAGCGCAATTCGCCGCCGCTCGGCTGAATCAGGCCGTACATGACTTTGACGAGCGTCGACTTGCCGGCGCCGTTCTCGCCCAAGAGCGCATGGATCTCGGCGGGGAACAGGTCGAGATCGATGCGGTCATTGGCGAGAAAATCGCCGTAGAGCTTGCTGACGGAGACGGCGCTCAACAACGGCGCCGAGCGCAAGGAGCCGGCTACTGGCGACGGATCAAGCATGGCAGACGATGCCCATAATCCCGTTTTGCACGCTGTCTCGCGGCATCCGCTGCAAGGATCGTTCCATGTGCGGCCGCGCCGACTTCGCCTTTCCACTCCCATCATCCGACAAATTCGCCGTAAGCAAAAGGCGGCAAATGGGGAAAACCGCTCCCAACTCCTCGGCGCGGCAAGCTTGCGCAACCAAATGCCGTTCTGCCATTGTGTTTTGCAAGGCGACAAAGAGGGGGACAAGAACTCGTGGAGCTAATCCTCGCCGAATCCGCAAGCGCGATCCTTCGCTGGCTTCACGTGATTGCCGGCATCGCGTGGATCGGCAGCTCATTTTATTTCATCCACCTCGATCTTTCGCTAAAGCCGCGTCCCGGCCTTCCCGCAGGCGTGAAAGGCGATGAGTGGCAGGTCCACGGCGGCGGCTTCTACCACATGATGAAATACCTGGTGGCGCCGGCGCAAATGCCGGACCATCTGACCTGGTTCAAATGGGAAGCCTACACCACGTGGCTGTCGGGCTTCGCGCTTCTGGTGCTGGTCTATTATCTCGGCGCCGATCTGTTTCTGATCGACAAGTCGGTGCTCGACATGACGGTGGCGCAGGCCGCCGGCATTGCGTTCGCTACACTGGTTGCGGCCTGGCTGATCTACGAGGGCTTGTGCCGCTCGCCGCTCGGTAACCACGAGGTGCCGCTCGCGCTCGTCGGCTACGTCTTCCTCGTCGCGCTGACCTACGGCTTCACCCACGTCTTCAGCGGCCGCGGCGCCTTCAACCAGATCGGCGCCGTGATCGGCACCATCATGGTCGCGAACGTCTTCATTATTATCATTCCCTACCAGAAGAAGACCGTTGCGGCGATGATCGCGGGCAAAGAGCCGGATCCGCGCTGGGGCGCGCTCGGCAAGCAGCGCTCCGTGCACAACAATTATCTCACGCTGCCGGTGGTCTTTTTGATGCTGAGCAATCATTGGCCGCTGTTTTTCGCAACGCGGTTCAATTGGCTCATTGTCGCGATTGTCATCGCCATCGGGCCGGTGATCCGGCATTTCTTCAATTCGCGGCACGCCGGCAAAGGCAATCCGTGGTGGACCTGGGGCGTGGCCGCCGTCGGCGTGGCGGCGATTGTCTGGCTGTCAGCCGCTGGCCCGCGCACGGCGGCGACGAGCGCGCTGTCCCCGGCACCGAAGTTCTCCGAAGTCAGCGACATCGTGTCGTCCCGTTGCAGCATGTGTCACGCCGCTGAGCCGGTCTGGGCCGGCATACCGGCGCCGCCGAAAGGAGTGCTGCTTGATTCCGATGAGCAAATCCGCGTACACGCCCCGCTGATCGACATCGTCGCCGTGCGTTCGAACTTCATGCCGCCGGGCAACATCACCGAAATGACCAACGACGAACGGATGGTGCTGGCATCGTGGCTTGCCGCCGGCGCGCCGGCGAAGTGAATGCGGACATGTCGGTTCCCGTCGTGCGTGGAATCCGCGGCCGGCTGCTAAGCTTCCTGCGCGCGCCAAGCGGCGCGGGCGACGCGGCGAGCTATTCCTACATTGACGATGGCCTGGTGTTGATCGCGGACGATGGCCGCATCGAAGTGGCGGGACCGGCTTCGGAACTGGCCTCGCGCGCGCCGGGCGAAGCGGAGATTGCGCACCATCCCGGCGCTCTCGTCATGCCGGGTTTCATCGACCCCCACATTCATTACCCGCAGACCCAGGTGATCGCGTCCTATGGCGCGCAATTGCTCGAATGGCTGGAAAAGTACACCTTCGTGGAGGAGCAGAAATTCGCCGATCGCACGCACGCCGCCCGTAACGCCGAGTTTTTCCTCGACGAACTTTTCCGCAACGGCACCACCACGGCCTGCGCTTATTGCACCGCGCACCCGGTATCCGCCGACGCGCTGTTTGCCGCCGCCAACAATCGCAACGCCGGCATGATCGCCGGCAACTCAGTGATGAACCGCAACGGGCCGCCCGGGCTGCTGGCGCCGGGAGCTTCCGCTATCGCCGACAGCCGCGAACTGATCAGGCGCTGGCATCGCACCGGGCGGCAGCGCTATGCGGTGACGCCGCGCTTCGCCATCACCTCGACCGATGAGCAACTGGCCGAGCTCGGCGCGTTGCTGAAGGAATTTCCGACCGTCCTGATGCAGACCCATCTGGACGAAAATCTCAACGAGATCGCGGCAATCAGAAAGCTCTTTCCCGACGACGCGAGCTACACCGCCGTCTATGATCGTTTTGGCCTGCTCGGCCCGCGCTCGCTGATGGGGCACTGCATCCACATGGAAGACTCCGAAGTGGCGCTGATGCGCGAAGCGCAGGCGGTCGCGGTGTTTTGCCCGACTTCGAATCTTTTCATCGGCTCCGGCCTGTTCAACTATGCGCGCCTTCAGGACGCCGGCGTGCGCATTGCGCTGGCGACCGACGTCGGCGGCGGCACGTCTTATTCCATGCTGCGAACCGCCGCCGAGGCCTACAAGGTGATGCAGCTCCAGGGCCAAAACCTTCCGGCGCTCGCGGCCTTCGACCTCATGACCCGCGGCAACGCCGCCGCACTCCGCCTCGACGGCGAAATCGGCGTCATTGCACCCGGCGCTTACGCCGACCTCGTGGTGCTCGATGCCCATTCCACGCCGGCGATGGCGCACCGCATGGAGGTGGCGCGCGATCTGGAAGACGAACTATTCGTGCTGATGACGCTGGGCGACGATCGTGCGGTGCGCCAGACCTATGTCGCCGGCAAGCCGATGCTCTAAAAACAAGCTTTGCTTGGTCTTGGGCGCGCAGAAAACAGGAGACAGCCTTGGGAGATCTGGAAGAGCGCAACGAGCAGCTGGTACGCACATTCTTCGAGACGTTGAGCACGGGAGATTTGGAGCGCGTGCGGCCAATGTTGCACGAGGACGCGACCTGGACTGTGATGGCGAGCGGGATTCCCGGCGCGGGAGAGAAGAAAGGACGTAACGTCATAATCGACGAATTCCTCGCGGCGGTGCGCGGCATCTTCGAAGACGGCGATCCAAAAGTGTCCGTTGTGAACGTTATTTCCAAAGGACGCCTGGTCGCAGCGGAAACCCGCGGCGTCGGCCGCCTGAAAAGCGGCACGCCTTACAACAACGTTTATTCGTGGATGATAGAAGTCGATGACGGCAAGATCCGCGCGCTACGCGAATACATGGACAGCTACTACGTCAGCACCATCATGTGACCCGGTA
>DASXDP010000234.1:0-17430 GCA_036490575.1 Xanthobacteraceae bacterium | reverse complement strand
ATCGCGCGTTTATGCCGTTGCCGCTCAGTCTGACTGCGGGATGAGTGGGGTGTTCAGCCGTTGGATGGAAGTGCGCGTAGACGCCTCCGACAATGGATAGGACCAGCACCGCGGAGCCGATAAAGCGGACCGTGCGTTTGCCGAGACCGGTCATAGCAAGTGCCAGCGCGCCGACAGCAACGGCGACCCATTCGGAAATGCCCATAGCTATTTATCTCGTGATCCTGTTGGCGAATCAGTCGGCGGAAATTGCACCGCACGATGTAGGCAAACGGGAGGCGAGCGCGTCCTACGGCGACGGTCAACCGGGTTAATGCCGCATCAACCATCCGCGCAAATGGTGTGCCTGGAATTGTGCGGCTCCGCATATCGCTCGCAGACGAGTACGCAAGGCGAACATCCCCGATTCCGCTTTTGCACTTAGCACCTTAAACTGTGCCGACTGTGCCGGGTTTTGAGAGTCTGACGTTCCCTCTATGTCCGGGGAGTCCGATTTGTCGATGTCTGAAAACTGCGGGTTATCAGCTATTTGCTGGTAGCGGAGGAGGGACTCGAACCCCCGACACACGGATTATGATTCCGTTGCTCTAGCCAGCTGAGCTACTCCGCCATTTCTTGGCGATTACTGCCATTTCACAAAGGCGCCGTTAAGCGGCGGACCTTGATCGCCCATTCTCTATTCGCCCGCGGTCGGCCCCGTCAATACGAATACCTGGGCTGCGTCCGCCTCGCGGGCGCAAGCCATCTTTCCCGCCACGCGATATAAACTGGCCTAGTCAAGGAGGAAAACCCATGCCCAGGCTGCGCTACATCGAGGAAAACGAAAAGACACCCCACACCCGCGAACTGATCGAATCCGCCAAGCGCACCGGCGCGCCCGATCCGCGCGTCGTCAGCCTGATGACCCGCGGCAAACTGGGCACCGCCTGGGTCGAGTATTGGAACAAGCTTCTTTACCAGGGAGTACTGCCGCATAAGCTCAAGGAGATGTGCCGCATCAAGATTTCGGTCGCCCATCAATGCGGCTACTGCTCGACCGTTCGTTCGAACGTCGCCAAGGCCGAAGGCCTCACCGAAAGCATGATCGAGGATTTGTTCGACTATACCGGCAGCAAGGTGTTCAGCGCGCGGGAAAAGGCCGCGCTGCACTACGCCGACCTGTTCAAGCAAGGCGAGCACGCCATCGACCGGGATGAGGTCTACACCGAACTCGCCAAGCACTTCAGCGACGAAGAGATCATCGAGCTCGGCCTGTTTTGCGCCGAAGTCGACGGCGTCGGCAAGTTCGTCAAATCGCTGAACGTGTTGAGCTGGGAGGACGCTTGCGAACTCAATCCCAGCCTCAAGGCCGCCCCGGCGCAGGTTGCCGCTGAATAGATTGAGCCGAAGCGGCGGGCCTCAGCCGTAGCCGAAACGGATGAGCGAAAAATGCCCGAGCGGCGGCATCGGCCGCCGCTCGATGACGCGAACGCCGCCGTGGCCCGCAGCCCACTGCGTCAGACGCTCCCAGGGAAACTCCGGGTGCCACCCGAGCCGCCGCGCCAGTGGTGCGAAGCAAGTTTCGAAGAGCGCGCGGGGCCCTGACTCGGCACCGAGATGATTGACCAGAACGATTTCACCCCCGGGCTTCAGCACCCGTACGAACTCGTCGAGCGTTGCTTCCGGATTCGGGACCGCCGTGATGACGTACTGCGCGACCACCACATCGAAAACGCCGTCGCGAAAGCCGAGCTTCTGCGCATCCATCACGGCAAGCCCGTCGACGTTGTCGAGACGATGTTGCGCTGCGCGCACCTTGGCTTTTTGCAGCATCGGCGCTGATAGATCGATGCCGGTGAGGCGGTTGCCCACCGAGTAGTCCGGCAGCGACAGCCCGGTACCGACGCCGACTTCCAGGATGTGGCCGCCTATTCGCTCGGCGGCGGCGATCGACGCCCTGCGGCCGCGTGCGAACACCGCACCGAAGACGAGGTCATAGATGGGAGCCCAGCGGGCGTAGGTTTTGGCGACCGTGTCGTTATCGAACTTCGCCGCCATGTCCAGCCGTGTTGCGGGCCGTTCCCGCCGCGCTAATGAATGGCGGCGAGATCGGCGCGGCGGGCATCCCCGACCGCCGACGCTGCCCACGTGGAGGCGATGATGCCACCGCCGAGCACGCGGGCTTGCCCCTCGGCCTCGGCGTAAAAGGCACAAGCCTGGCCCGGCGAAACCCCATCGTCACTCGCGATCAGCTCGACCTCGACGCCGCCATCGGCCCCGGCGCAAAGCCAAGCCGATTGCGGAGGCCGGGTGGACCGAACTTTAACGAAAACCTCGGGATGGCCTTCCAGCGCGGCCTCGATCGAGGCGTTGCCGAGCCAATTAACGTCGCGCAGCCGGATGCGGCTAGTGCGAAGATCCTCGCGCCGCCCCACGACCACACGGCGCGAAGGCGCGTCGAGGCGTATGACGTAAAGCGGCTCGCCGGTCGAAATTCCAATACCGCGCCGCTGTCCGACGGTGAAATGAATGATCCCGTTGTGCTGCCCGAGGACGCGTCCATCGAGGTCGACGATTTCACCGGGGGCTGCGGCACCCGGCCGCATGCGCTCGATCACCTCGGCGTAGTGACCGCTCGGCACAAAGCAGATGTCCTGACTGTCGTGCTTTTCCGCGACCGGAAGGCCAAAACGCCGCGCCAGCTCGCGAGTCTCCGCCTTGGTCCGATCGCCAAGCGGAAAACGCAAATGTTCGAGCTGGGCCTGAGTGGTTGCGAACAGGAAATAGCTCTGGTCCCGCTCCGGCTCGCGCGCCCGAAACAGCGCCCGCCCGCCGCCCGGCAACGCCCGGGAAGCGACGTAGTGTCCGGTCGCCAAAACGCTGGCGCCGAGGTCGCGGGCGGTTTCCAGGAGGTCGCGAAACTTGATCGACTGGTTGCACTCCAGGCAGGGCACCGGCGTCTCTCCGGCGACATAGCCGTCGGCGAAACGGTCGATTACGGCTTCTTTGAAGCGTTTTTCGTAGTCGAGAATGTAATGCGGAATGCCGATCTTCTCCGCCACGGCCCGCGCATCATGGATGTCGCGGCCCGCGCAGCAGGCGCCCTTGCGGTGGGTCGCGGCGCCGTGATCGTAAAGTTGCAGGGTGATGCCGATGACATCGTAGCCGGCATCCGCCAGCAGCGCCGCGGTGACCGACGAATCGACGCCGCCCGACATGGCAACAACGACGCGCGTGTCCGAAGGCTTGCCCTCGATGTCGAGACTGTTGCGCATGTCAGTCGGCCGTAAATCCTTTCCCGGCTGCCTGCGGTCCGGCCGTGCCGGGCCCAAAGTCGGCCGCTACGGGCCGAAGTTCCTACCAAGTCTACTATAAGTGCCGGCTTCGCCGTCCGCCACTTGTCCGGCGCCGCTATTGCCGGCCGGAAGGGCCCCCCGCGACGCCGCATTAGCATCAATTACTTCCGTTGCTTAGCCAAATTTTAAGCGGCCGTGCGTAGGGTTCTGGCTGGTGTGTAGAGTTCGTGAGAGTTTCGAATGACTGAGCCTCATCGCCCGAGGGTCAAGTATGTCATCGGGCCGGACGGTTCGCCGTTGACCATTGCCGATCTGCCGGCACCCGGGACAAAACGTTGGGTCATCCGCCGGAAGGCGGAAGTCGTCGCCGCGGTGCGCGGCGGCCTCCTGTCGCTCGAAGAAGCGTGCAGCCGCTACACTCTGACCGTCGAGGAATTTTTGTCCTGGCAATATTCCATCGATCAGCATGGTCTTGCCGGACTGCGCACCACGCGCATCCAGCAATACCGACAGTAACCGCCGCTTAATAGACGTTACCGTTTCGTCAACGCCGGGAAGCGATCACTCCGCGGCGCGGCGCGCGGCTATGATCTGGTCGGCGGTGCGGCCGGTAAGTTCAGCCATGTGATCGAATTTGAAGGTGAATGTGCCGGCCCCGGCGGTGGCTGAGCGAACCTCGACAATAAGATCGCCGATTTCAGCTTCCGGCATTTTTGCCCGAACCACGTCCCATCCTTCCCAGCCCTCGCGGGTGTCGAAGCCGATAATCTGGCCGCGCCGCCCCGACATCAGCGCATTTATCTTGGCGGTGGCATCGGTCGGGCAAAAAATCTCGACCAAATGGATGGGCTCGAGCAAGACCGGCTGGCATTGCGGCAGTCCTTCGACAATGCCGATGCGGCCGGCGGTGCGGAACGCCATGTCGGACGAGTCGACGGTGTGATACGAGCCGTCGACCAAAGCGACGTGGAGATCGACCACCGGAAACCCGAGCGGGCCGTGCTTGAGCGCATCGACTATGCCCTCTTCGACGGAGGGAATGTAGTTGCGGGGAACCACGCCGCCGGTGATCTTGTCCTCGAACGAAAAGCCTGCGCCGCGCGGCATCGGTTTGATGTCGAGCACGACGTCGCCGTATTGCCCATGGCCGCCCGATTGTTTCTTGTGGCGGCCGCGCTGCACCACGCCTTTGCGAATGGTTTCGCGATAGCCGACGCTCGGCTGCCGGCGCTCGATGGCGACGCCGTAGCGCTCGCCGAGCCGCTCGGTCGTCACCCGCAAATGCATCTCGCCCTGCCCCCACAGCACCACTTCGTGGGTTTCCGGATTGTGCGCGATGGTGATTGACGGGTCTTCCTCGGCAAGCTTGTGGAGCGCTTGCCCGAGTTTCACGTCGTCTTTGCGCTCCTTGGCCGAGATGGCGATCGCCAGTACCGGGGGATAAGCTTCGATCTTGGCGAGCGCAGCGTGCGCCTGCTTTCCGGCGGTCAAAGTCTCGCCGGTCCTGGCTTTCTCCAGTTTGGCGAACGCGACGGTCTCGCCGGCGTTGGCCGGACCGCGCTTCTCGTTGGACTGGCCGACAAGCTTGAAGACCCCGGCCACCCGGCCGACTTCGTTATCCGGCGAAAGAAACGTCGAACCGTCGCCGGCCTGTCCAGCGAGCATTCGCGCAATCGAGAGGCGGCCGCCGTGCGTGGTGTTTTGTGTCTTCAGCACATAGGCTACGGCATCGGCGCCGGGCTTGACGCCAAGCCGCTTTGCCGTCTCGGCAGGTCCTGGCGATTCGTGCCGCAAAGCCTTCAACAGGCGCAGAACACCGTTGGCGCGGGCGGCTGTCCCCATCAGCACCGGACAAACCAGGCCTTCGCGGAGCTCACGGGTCAGATCGTCAAACACCTTGTCGCGCGGCGGCTGGATGTCCTCCAACAGTTGCTCCATCAGCTCGTCGTCATGATCGGCGAGCGTTTCGAGCATGGAAAAGCGCGCGGTCTTTTCCCGGTCCGCAGTGTCACCTTCGAGTGCAACGACCTCGGACGCCGCGTGCTCCTTGTAGACAAAGGCGCGCTCCAGCGCGAGGTCGACGAAGCCGGAGATGATCTCGCCGGAAAAAGTCGGAATCTGCCGCAGCACCAGCTTGGTACGCGAGGCGGGCTGCAGGAGCGCCAACACGTCGTGGACGCCGGCGTCCACCTTGTCGATTTTGTTGAGGAACAGAATGCGGGGGACTTTGCGGTCTTCCAGCTCGCGCAAAATCAGTTGGAGTTGCGGCACTTTCTTGTCGTCCATCTCGCAAACGACGACGGCGGCGTCGATGGCCGGCAAAATGGCGCGCATGTCGTGGACAAACTCGACCGACCCCGGGCAATCGAGGAAGGTGTAGGCGTCGCCCATGAAGTCTGTGGTGGCGGCGGTAAGCTCGACACTCATGCGATGATGCCGCGCTTCACTGCTGGCGTCGCCGACCGTGTTGCCTGCTTCCACGTTGCCCTGGCGCGCGATGACGCCGGTGCGGGCGAGGATGGCTTCAAGAAGCGTGGTCTTGCCGCTCTGAAACGGCCCCACTAGCGCAATGCAGCGGGGACCGGCCGCGCGTGTGGAACCGTTTCCATTTGCGACCATCAGTGCCTCCCGACCGATCCGTCTTTAGCCGCGGATCGCGTGGCACTATCGTTTCAGGGGACGGCAGGCTTGGTCAAGAGGCGCGACACTTGCGCCTTATAAACGGCGCGTCGCGCTTACGGCGCGGGATGCAATTCCAATGCGCTGATGCCGGCACCGATATCGAGCCCGACTTGGCCCTGGACCGATAGCGGCTGAAGCGCCACGGTGCGGCGCGAACCGCCGACCAACACATTGGCGCCAAGTCCAGCGGCGACGGAAATTTCCGCCGTCGGACCGCCGTACGAGCCGGCAAGCATGCCGGCATAACGGTTGGTATCGGCAAACACGGTCCAGGAGATTACGCCGCCGGTGGTGAACCCGACATCAAGGCCAACCCGCGTCAAGGTGCCGGTATATGCCTCTTCAGGTTCGCCGGGCGCGCCGCGGAAAATGCAGTTGACGTTGCGCTGCGAGCCAACAAGGAGGCCGACACTGGCCGACAGCGAGCACGTCAGCTGGCCGACCTTGAGCTGACGGGGCTGCGCGTTCAAGGAGGCCACTGATAAGGCCAATGTAGCAGCGGCGACAGTCGCGGCAGCCGAACTCCGAAACATGAGATTCTCCCCCTGCACCGGCCCGCCGCCAGCCTCAAAGTATTGTAAGCGACATAAAAGCCGCCGTCCTGCGGGCTTTAGCGTCTTTCCGCGGCCGCGGGAGCTACTTCAGATTGCCGCAAAAGCGCTGGATGCGCGCGCAGGCTTCTTCCAGGACCGGCGTTGCGGTCGCATACGAAATGCGAAACGCCGGCCCCCATCCAAACGGCGTACCCTGGACCACCGCCACGCCCTCGGACTCAAGAAGCTCGGTGACGAAATCCTCGTCGGTTGCCAGCTTTTTGCCGGTCGGGGCGACCTTGCCGATGGAGCCGCGGCACGACGGATAGACGTAGAAGGCGCCTTCGGGCTTCGGACAGCGAATGCCGTTGGCCTGATTGAGCATGGAAACACAAAGGTCGCGCCGCTCCTTGAAGATCTTGTTGTGCCGTTCGATGAAGTCCTGCGGGCCGTCGAGCGCTTCCACCGAAGCCCATTGCGCCACGGCCGTCGGATTTGAAGTCGACTGCGACTGGATCATGGCCATGGCTTTGATCAGCGCCTGCGGCCCGCCGGCGTAGCCGATGCGCCAGCCGGTCATGCAATACGCCTTCGACATGCCGTTGACGGTCAACGTGCGATCGTAAAGCCCGGGCTCGAGTTGCGCCGGCGAAAAGAACCGGAAGTCGTCGTAGACGAGATGCTCGTACATGTCGTCGGTCATGACGTGGACGTGCGGATGACGCATCAGCACATCCGTGACGGCCTTGAGCTCTTCGCGCGTGTAAGCGGCGCCGGTCGGGTTCGACGGCGAATTGAAGATGATCCACTTGGTCTTCGGCGTGATCGCCTTTTCCAGCGCTTCGGGCTTCATCTTGAAGCCCGACTCCATGGTGGTCGGGACCGCGACCGGCTCACCGCCGGCCAGCAGCACCATCTCCGGATAGCTCACCCAGTACGGTGCTGGAATGATCACCTCATCGCCGGGATTGATGGTCGCGACCAGCGCGTTGTAAAGCACCTGCTTGCCGCCGGTGCTGATAATGATCTGCGACGGCTGGTAAGTGAGCTCGTTCTCGCGCGTGAACTTGCGGGCAATCGCGGCCTTGAGCTCCGGAATTCCGTCCACGGCGGTGTACTTCGCCGCCTTGCCGTCGCGGATGGCCTTTATCGCCGCCTCTTTGATGTTCTCCGGTGTGTCGAAATCCGGTTCACCGGCGCCAAGCCCGATCACGTCACGGCCCGACGCCTTCAGCGCACGCGCCTTATCGGTCACCGCGATGGTGGCGGACGGCTTGATGCGCGAGAGACGGTCGGCGAGAAAGGCCATTGCACACTATCCTTCCCAAAGGCGTGTGCTTCCTAAAACGCCAGGCGCAGTGAGGCAAGACCAAAGGGACGTTACGCGAAAGAAACGGTGATCAGGCCGCCAGAGGTACGGGTCGTCGCAGCGCCTGCGGTTCTTCCTTCTTCATCATCCGCCGCAGTACCGCCGCAAACAACAGCGCTGCGGCGACGATGACGCCCAGTTTGATGGCGTCGTCGAACAGCGTGAGCTTGAACATGATCGGCGCCAAATAAGCGGCGCAAAGCACGACAATCTCGCCGCGCCGAAAGCCGCCGCGCAGCCCTTCACCGATCAGCCACGCCATCGGGACCGCAAGCACCATCAAGTCGTATTCGAGCATGAACGGCGAGCAGAACGGCACGCAGGCTGCAATTGCCGCGCCCTGCGCGCGGCCCGACCGCGCGCCGGGCCTTCGCAGCAGGAGCACACTCGCGAGCAAACCCGCCGCCACCAGCGTCACCACCGTCTGCGCGCCGTACGCCATCATCAGCGACCCGCCGTGCAGACGGACCGCACCAAAAACCGTGATCCAGAATTGGTGATAGAGGGGGTTTTCCGGCTCCATCCAGCTTTGCCGCGCGACGCCCATGTTCGTAATAAAGGCCGGCCAAATGTCGAAGCCGAAGGCGAGCGTCGCCAAGCCTGACAAGACGAGCACGGTCAGCGCGGCAACGGCGAAACAGCGCCACCGCCCCGCTGCCGCCAGCGCCAGCGGCACGATAATTCCGAGCTGAGGCTTATAAGAGAGACAGCCGAGGCATATTCCGGCCAGCGCCGGCTGCCGATCGAGCCAGATTGCGGCGCCGCCCAGGAGAGCCGTGCTCAGAAATCCGTTCTGTCCAAAGCCGGCGTTGAACATCACCGCCGGGTAACCGAGGAACAAAGCCCAGACGGAGTTGCGTTCCGGCATGTCGCGCGGCAACAGCCCGCGCAGCATGACCGCGTAGCCGGCGAACGTGCTCGCTAGCCACAGGCACAACGCCGGGAAATATCCCACCAACGCGAAAGCCGCGCAGAGGAAGAGAAAGAACGGCGGATAGAAGAACGCCAGATAGCCCCAGCCGTCAGGGTCGCCGGTCAGCTCGGCCTGCAGCACGAAATGCGGCCCCTTCAAATATGCGTCGCCGGCCGTGCCCTCCAATGTCAACTTGCCGGCGGTCCAAAAGCTCACGAAGTCGCCGGATATCTTTGAGACGCCTGGCGAGGCCAGCTGCCACTGAACCCACAAAATGCAGAAGCTCACGAATGCGACGAAGGCGGCAGCGCCAGCGAGGCGCAACACGTAAATTTGAATACGCTTTCCGCGCTGCACCGGAACGGGCGCGCGAAACGATGACAGCGCCGTGACAGGCAATGGCGGCTCGATTGCGGACATGCGTTCAAATGGAGGCGTCTTTGGCCCGCATCGTGAGGGCCGAGTTCTAACAGCGACTTAACATCGCGATCCGGCGCGATTCGCACCACTGCTGCAACGCAGCACGATTAATCTCCTCTTTCGCTTCGCGTCGCTGCAATTTTCTTCTAAAATGTGCACGAGGATGAATAGACGCTAGGATTGCCACGACATCGCCGCGTTCAAGCTTTAGCTGCGCGGACGAGGGCAACGCCGAGCGAGCTGGGAACGAGAATGTTGACGCTCTTTTCGATGCAGCGCTCGGGCAATAGCTACAAAGTGCGTCTGGCCTTGGCGCAGCTCCGCATCCCCTATCAGCTGGTCGAGATCGACATTCTCAAGGGCGAAAGTCACACGCCCGAGTTTCTGTTGAAGAACCCAAACGGCCAGGTACCGCTGCTGGAAACCGCGCCCGGACGATTTCTCGCGGAATCCAACGCCATTCTTTGGTATCTCGCCGGCGGCACAAAGCTCGCCCCGGATGATGCTTTTGAACGCGCCGAAGCGCTGCAGTGGATGTTCTTCGAGCAGCACAGTCTCGAACCCAATTTGGGCGCCGCTTATTTCTGGCTCACGCTGGTCAAAGGCGGCCGCGAATTGCAGAGCCATGCCTTCGAGGACTGGATGGAGGAAGGCCATCGCGCGCTTGGCGTGATGGAAAAGCACATCGCGCTGCACGACTTCTTCGCCGCCGACCGCTACACCATCGCCGATATTGCGCTCTACGCTTATACGCACGTCGCGCACCTGTGCGATTTCGATCTCTCGGGCTTTCCGGCGGTGCGCGCGTGGCTTGAACGCGTCGCCGACCAGTCCGATCATCTGGCGATGGAATTCACTCCGGCGGAAGCTGTTGCCGCCGAATGACCGGCGTTAACTGTTCGTTAACGATATCCCACCAAATCGCCTCGGTTCTTCAATAGCTGCGCCCCAATCCGGCCGGATGCGCGCCGGGTTCGAGGACCAGTTTGCAACAAACGATGATTCTGAAGGAACGACGACTATGGCAGAGCTGACCGGCCAGCCCGGTTTCGCACCGCCGCGACGGCAACGAACCGGCATACGGCGCCGGCAAGCGATGATGATGGAGCTGCTCGCAACCGCGACGCTGACCATTTCGGTTGTTGTTGCTGCAACGGCGGTGTCGATGGGCAACAAGCTTCTCATCCGCGGTGAGTCTTCGACGAAAACGACGGTTCGTATGCCGTCGCCACCGCTATAAGCGATACAGTCGCTCACAACGCGACGTGCGACAGCGCGTTCGCTACCCGGTAGAGTAAGCCAAGCGCGCTTTGCCGGTTCGCCGGCCGTTGACGTGAGAGACCGCGGACGGCGATGACATGAACGAGGAGGCCCTCCCGCCGCCGGCCGATGCGCGCCCGTCTGACCGAAGCCTGACGGCCCACCTCCTCATTTTCTTCGCTCTGGTGTACATGGTCGAGGGCGTCGGACAGGTCGGCGGCCTGATTGCCCAGCCGCTCAGCTATTATCTGAAACAAGCGCAAGGCTGGACGCCGCTGCAAGTTACGGCGTACCTGGCGATATTCAACTTTCCCTGGATCATCAAACCGATCTACGGCGCCTTTTCCGATTTCGTGCCGCTGTTCGGCTACCGGCGGAAGAGTTACCTGATCGTCGCGAACGCTGCGGCGATCGTTGGATTTGCCCTTGTCACTCAACTGCAATCGCCGGGCACGCTGGTTTGGGCGCTGCAGCTGACCGCTTATGCGATGGCGATTTCGAGCACCGTATGCGGAGCAGTGCTGGTCGAGCAGGGGCAGCGGCTCGGACAGAGCGGCAAATTCGTCAACCAGCAATGGCTCTGGTTCAACTTCGCCGCCATGCTCGCGGCCATCCTCGGCGGCCAGTTGGTGCAGCATTTCGCGCCGGGCACGGCGCTGCACGCCGCCGCCGCCATCGTGGCGGCAGCACCGGTCGCAGTCCTGATCGGCAGCATCATGTTTGTTCCGGAACGCAAAGCTCGGCTCGATGTGGCCGCGCTCCGCGGCACCTTCGGCGGGCTTGTCGCAACATTCAAGAAACGCGAGCTCTGGCTGATCGCGATCTTTCTTTTCTTCTATTACTTCAGCCCGGGACTGAGCACGCCGCTTTACTACGTGATGACCGACGACCTGCAATTCTCGCAAGGCTATATCGGCGCGCTCGGATCGATCGCGTCGGCCGGATGGGTGATCGGCGCCCTCGCCTACCCGCGGCTGTTCGGCGGATTATCTTCCAGGCGGATTTTGCAGCTGAGCATCCTTCTCGGCACCACGACGACAGCCGCTTATTTGCTGCTCTACAACGAGATGACGGCGGCCGTATTGAGTTTTTGCAGCGGATTTTCCGCCATGCTTGCCACAGTGGCGACGGTTACGCTCGCTGCCGATTACTGCCCGCAACGGTCGGAGGGCTTCAGCTTCGCGGTGATGATGTCAATCATCAACCTCGCCACCGCGACGGCCGACATTGTCGGATCGTTCCTGTTCCAGCACCTGTTCAATCACACACTTGCGCCACTCATTGTGGTGTCCGCGGCTTTCACCGCTCTGGCATTCGTGTTGCTGCCGCTGCTCCGCCTCGGCGACAAACCACAAGGGATTGCCTCGGCGCCTTCTTTCCTCTCCGGCACCTAGTTTGAGGAATGGGAGCGTGATATTCGCCGGGGCCACGCGATTGATCCGCTTACGTCCGCATTCCGATATTTAAGGAGTAAACAATGCGCGCCTACCAGCTGCCGAAAGGCGGCGCCGGCATCGATACGATTGTGGCGGTCGAACGCCCGGCGCCAAAGCCGCTCTACCGGCAGGTGCTGGTCAAGGTGGCCGCTTGCTCCCTCAATTACCGCGATCTCGTCATTGCCCGCAGCGACTACCGCATGCCGATCAAGGAAAATGTGATTCCATTATCGGACGGGGCGGGCGAAGTCGTCGAAATCGGTCCGGGCGTGCTTCGGGTCGAAGTTGGTGACAGGGTTGCGGGCTGTTTCTTTCAGCGCTGGCCGGGAGGCGTACCGGGCCCGCACTTCCACGCTTCGGGCTTGGGCGCGGGCATCGACGGCATGCTCACCGAACACGCGGTGCTGGAAGAAGACGGCGTCGTGAAAATTCCCGCGCATCTTTCGTTTGAGGAAGCGGCGAGCTTGCCGTGCGCCGGCGTAACGGCGTGGAGCGCCATCGTCGAGCACGCGCACCTGATCGCCGGGGAAACATTATTGGTCCAGGGCACCGGCGGCGTTTCCATTCTTGCTCTGCAACTCGCTCGCGCCATGGGAATTACCGTCATCGTAACCTCGTCGAGCGACGAGAAGCTCAAGCGCGCCCGAGCGCTCGGCGCGGCACACGGCATCAACTACAAGACCACCCCGGACTGGAGCAAAGCGGTGCGTGAACTGACCGGCGGCGAAGGAGTCCACGCGGTAATCGACGTCGGCGGCGCAGCTACGCTTGGACCGTCACTCGACGCCATTCGCCGCGGCGGCAAGGTGAGCATTATCGGCGTTTTGACCGGACCGCCGGCACAGATCAACGCCGGCCGGATATTCGCCAAGAACGCCAACGTTCAGGGAATTTCAGTCGGCTCGACGCAGATGTTCGAGGCCATGAACGCAGCGATTGCGGCGAACAACATCAAGCCTGTGATCGATCGCGTGTTCCCGTTCGACGAAGCCAGGGCGGCGTATCATCACCTCGCCGCCGCGGGACACTTCGGCAAAGTCGTGATCCGGGTCGGCTGAGCGACGCGCGGCGGCGCTTGCCGCCGGTCGTTATTTTCCGGCGTCAGGCTTAGGCGGAAAGACGATCTCGACCAGCGTGCCGGCGTCCGGTGCGCTTTCAATAGCAAAGCGCGCGTGGTTGGCCTCGGCGAGCGCCCTGATCAGCCGTAAGCCCAGCCCCGATCCGGCCGGACTCAGATGAGCCGGTGCCGGTGTCTGCTCCGACGTTCGCAGCGCCGCCTGCAGTTCTTTTGCGCTCATGCCGATGCCGGTGTCGCGCACCCGCAACACCGCTTCGCCGGCTTGGGTTCGCGCCGTCGATACAATGGCTTGGCCGCCGGGGCCGGTGAGCTTGATGGCGTGGGACAGGAGGTTAAGCAGGATCTGGCGCAGCGCGCGCTCATCAGCGAACACCTCGCCGAGCTCCGGCGCGAGCGAGGTCCGGATGATGATCCGCGCGCGGCTTGCTTGCGGCTGCATGACGCTCACGCACTGCTGGACGACGGCATTGAGATCGACGTCGGTGAAGGCAAGATCGAACTGGCCGGTCTCGACCTTTGACAGATCCAGAAGGTCGTTCAACGCGGAAGCGATCTGCAATCCGGCCGCGTTGATGTCCTGCACATAGTCCCGGTAGCGCTCGTGGCCGATCGCGCCGAAGCGCTCGTCCAGGATGATTTCGCTGAAGCCGGTAATGGTGTTAAGCGGCCCGCGAATTTCGTGACTCATCTTGGCGAGCAGGTCGGAGTTGGCGGCGGCCGCGCTTTTCGCCTCCCGGCTCGCTCTCAGCAGTTCATTCTCCCTGCTCGCGAGCGAGTCGAGCTTGGCGTTCAATTCGCTGATCTTGGCGTCGTCGAGGCCCGGCGGAAGCGTAGCGGCATCGCGTTTGGTGTCGGTCCCGCTTTCCGTCAGGATCAATGCCAGCGCAGATGCATCGCGCCATGGCACCGTGCAGAGGTGGCCTCGAACCGGAACGCGAACGCCGCCGCGCGCCACCACGGCAAGCGGCGGCCCTCCGTTGGCCGCAAGGCCCGCCCCGCCTTCGGGCTCTGCGAACAATGAGTTGAGGCCGCCGGCGGCCGCGAGCTCCTCGATGCTTGCATAGCCGCTGAGTTCGAGAAAATGCCGGTTGGCGTGCACAATCGTGTCACGCTGGTAGATCAGCACGCCCGCGGGAACGTGATCCAGCAACATCGGCTCGACAGTGGCGAGCGCCCGCTGCTTGGCTGACTCAGATTCCGTTTGCGAATCGCGATGTGTCCCTTGCGGCAGAGGCGTGTCCGCGTGATGCGACGGCGCGGCCTCGCTTGCCGTCCCCTGCGCAGCCGCAGCGCCATTTTCCGCGTCAGAAATGTCCGCGTGCTCGCGCAGGCGCGCCCGCAACTCCTGCGCCAGTTCGTTAAACGCTTTGGGCTCGACAGCAACTGCGGCAATCGCATCAGAGGTTGCCGTGGTGTGCGGAAACCGCACCACGTTGGCCGACAACGGCACCGCTCTGAAAGGCGCCGGCGCTGCGGCAGGATCGGCTTCGGCCATATCTCCCACCCCGGCCGACCCGCCAGCGACGGCTTTGGTCTGTGTCAGCGCGGGACTTTGTACTTCCTCTGCCGGCATCACGGCGGCCTCGGATGCAATCTCCGGCATCCTGAATAAGACCGGCGGCCCGCGCCGTGCCCGCTGCAACTGATTGATGCGCGCCACATCGCGGCAAATCCCAAAACCCCGATAGCCGCAAAATTCCCGCGCGCTGTCGAACACCGGGAGGCCCGCAAACTCGACGGGAAGCCACTCGTTGCCTTCTTCCACCGGCCACGACAGCACAATGCCGCTCCAGGTTTCATGCGTGGCGACCGCGCGCGCAATCCGGTCTTCCGGATCGAGTTTCAGCTCTGCCGCGATCTCGCTCCACAACCGGCCAAACGCCGCCGTGGTCCGGGACCCGACCAATTCGGTGAATTCATCTGAGCCGATGACGAAATGACCTTCGGCATCCATTTGCCAGACGAAACGCAGCGGATGACGGCGCTCGTCGCTCTCGTGCGGCAAAGACTCTGGGACTGCACCATCGGGCGGTTCCGTTGGCGGCCAGTGCGGTAACACAGCATCCGCGATTTGCGGCGCCGGCTCTTCCTCTTGCGGGTCAGCGCCAAACGTCACCGCAAGCACGGCGGAGCTGTCCACGCCGAGGCGCTCGATGGTGATGGCGCCGTAACGTGTCACGCCGCTGGCGTGTCCGTCCGTCAGTGCCTGCGCTGCGAGCTCTGCAATCCCAAGCGCGGAAGAGGTCGGCGCCTCGCCAAGCCGCGCTTGCCCTTCCTTGGTGGCGAACAGGAGCGCGCCGTCGAGCGCAAAGACCGCGAGCGCACTTTCACGTCCGGCGAACAACCGGTGGACGCGTTCGCGAAGCGTCAGCGGCAAGCCTGCTGCCTCGGTGCCAATGACAAGGACGGCGAAAGCGTCATCGGCAATAGAGACCAGCGAGCAAATGCACGTAAGCACGCCGCCGAAACTCGCGCCAAAACCGCGCAGCCTCTCCAGCCGCGCCTGACCACTCGCCGGCAGCGTTGCCGCAAGCCGCGCGATCTCAATCGCTGCGGGGTGATCAGGCTCGAACAGCCGCCCCGCGCTCTCGCTGGTGTCGGCGGCGCCGAAGACCGCCGCGCCGACGGCGTTAGTCCAGACGATATGCGCACCGTCCGCGCTCCACAGCCACACCGGCGACGGGCTGGTCGCATGATCGGCAAGCTGAGCCGCAAGGTGCGGATCGCTCGATGGTGCGAACGCTAACTCGACGATCGACATTACGGCGGCACTCGTTCGGCTAAGGGATTCTTAACGGCGGCGATCTGGACCGTCCATGCCGGCCTCTCTACTCGGCAACGCCAAGGGGGGATAACCTTAATCACGCTATCGCGTTGATGTAGCGCGCGGACCGGGGTGCACGCCGCATTGAAATACGCTTAGGATGGGCGCGGTCAGGGGTCTGAGGAGTTGACGATGGCGAAGGAACCCTTCGAACAATTCGCGATGCCCGATGAGGTCCGGGCGTTCGTGGAGCAAAGCGTATCTCAGGCGCGAACCGCCTTCGACGGCATCGCCCAGGCGGCGAACCAGGCCGTGTCGCAATGGAAGGGCCACGCCGAAGCGGCGCGCGCGGGCGCCAGCGAGATCGCGCACAAATCAATGGCTTTCGCCGAGCTGAACATGTCGTCGACCTTCGACTTTGCGCAGAAGCTCATGCACGCCAAGAACCCCCAGGAGGTCATGCGCCTCCAGTCCGAGTTCCTCGCCAACCAGATGCGCACCTTGTCGTCGCAGGCCCAGGACCTCGGCCAAAGTGCTGCCAAAATAGTCATGGATGCTGCCAAGCCTAAACAGCCGTGACGCATGGCGACGGTAGGCCTGCGGTAAGCTACCGAAAACGCAACAGTTTTGTCCTGATTTTGTGCATTGCGAAAAAATCTATTGCAATGCACCAAATTTCTGCTATATAGAATAGCAGAGGCCCGGCCTTTCATCGTGCTGCGTTCGGCTACAGGGTCAGTGAATGCATGTGAGGCCTCGCATCTTGGGCAGCGTGGCTAGCGCAAACGGCAAGCTGAAATTGCCCAAGAGCATCCAAGAAGCATCCCCCGAGACCACACCAGAGCAAGGACGAGTGCCATGGCGGAAGCCGCAAGTGCAGCCCCGAAAGCCAAGATGAAGCCGGCCACCGGCGCGTTTGAAATGCCGAAATTCGAAATCCCCAAGTTCGACATGCCCAAAGTCGAGATGCCCGCCGCCTTCCGCGAATTCGCCGAGCGCGGCGTCGCCCAGGCCAAGGACACCTACGAGAAGATGAAGGCCGCGGCGGAAGAGGCGACCGACGTTCTCGAGACGACCTATTCCACGGCGACCAAAGGCGCGTCCGATTACGGCCTCAAGGTCATCGAGGTGGCCCGTACCAACACCAACGCCGCGTTCGATTTCGCCGGCGAGGTCATGGCGGCCAAGACGATCTCCGAGGTTGTCGAGCTGACCAATGCGCATGCGCGCAAGCAGTTCGAGACCCTGACCCAGCAGAGCAAAGAGCTCGGAACGCTGGCGCAGAAGGTCGCGACCGAGGCCGCCGAGCCGCTCAAGAGCGGCATGACCAAGGCGTTCGCCAAGGCCAGCTAACGCCTTGGCCGACAGCGCCACAGCTTAGTCGCGTTGCGTAGTTCTCCGTCGCAAGACGGGACCGAAGCCCGGGCCTCGCGCCCGGGTTTTTGTTTGCGATTTCCGGCGCCGCTCCACTTTGCGACCTTGCCAAGAACAGGCGTTCCTCATAGCTTCCGCGCACTTGCCGGACCGCGGCCCGTGCAGCTGTAGCTCAGTTGGTTAGAGCGCCTGACTGTGGATCAGGAGGTCGGTAGTTCAAATCTACCCAGCTGTACCAAATACGACAGCAACATCAATATCTTAAAAGATAAGAGTTGGGCGGCCTAGCTCGCATTGTCATCAAGCGGACCCCATGCGGACCCAGC
>DASXDP010000233.1:0-8149 GCA_036490575.1 Xanthobacteraceae bacterium | reverse complement strand
GGGTTCGAACGCTGGGTCGACTACGCGCTCGACGTACCGATGTATTTCGTCAAGCACGACGACGAGTACGTCGACGTGGCCGGCCAATCGTTCCGAGACCTGATCGCGGGAAAGCTTCCCGGCATGCCGGGCGCGAGCGCGGCGATTTCCGACTGGGCAAATCATCTCAGCACGACGTTCCCGGAAGTGCGCCTCAAGCGCTATCTGGAAATGCGCGGCGCCGATTCGGGGCCGCTTCCGATTTTGCTGGCGCTGCCGGCATTTTGGGCCGGCATCCTTTACGACCAAACGAGCCTCGATGCCGCGTGGGACCTGGTCAAAGAGTGGACCGCCGAGGAACGACAGAAGCTTCGTGACGAGGTTCCAAAAGCGGGCCTCGCCGCGTCGGTGCACGGCCGCACGGTCTTCGACGTTGCAAACGACACCTTGCGCCTTGCTCAGGCAGGATTAGCGCGGCGCAACCGCCTCGATGTCGCCGGTCACGACGAGACGCATTACCTCGAACCACTGCAAGATCGCCTTGCGCGCGGCACGACGCCGGCGGAGGAGCTACTGGAAAAATTCCGCGGCCCTTGGGCTGGCTCGGTCGAGCCGATCTACGACGAAGAGGCCTACTAGAGCCGGCGCTATCGCCGAGGTCTCACCCCGTACGACCGACGCGCGCCCGGTAGCTAGTTCAATCCGTAGATGAGTTTGGCGTCTGCGATCGCCTGCGCGCAGCCAGCGGCATCGCCTGCGGCGTCGGCTTTGCGCGCGCGTTCAAGCGCCGCCAGTCCATCGGCTCGCGCTCTATTCTCGGCACCTTCAACCGAACCTGGTGTCGGCTGATGGTGAAGCTGAGCGCCAACCGACTGCGGAGCGCTCGCACCGGAGTCCGGCGTAGGAGTTGCAGCAGAGTTCTGAATAGAACGCTCGATCTGTACGATCTGCGTCGTGCACGGGCCGGCTCCGGCGTTCACGGCGCCAGCGAAAAGGATGGCAATCGTCAAAAACGGAATATTCGATCCACGCACGATACGTGCTCCAAAAAATTACCCGCTGCCGTGCCGACGCGAAGATAGTGCGCGCCGCCGCCGCGAAGAAGACCCTACGCGGCACCGCTTTCCAGATGGTTGCGGCGGCCCGTGAAACGAATGACTCTTTCTCTTCCGGCCCTTTCCTTTTCAATAACCGATGTGAAATCCCTTTGACCGGGCCGGTTGTTAGGCGTGCCGGGTGCGCCTCCGGCCCAAAAGCTCCAAATAGCTGAGGAATCTCTCCAAGTCAGGTTCACCGGCCGATCCCTGGGGGTGCCCGGCCGCTGGCCTGTTTGTTGGTCGTCAAAAATCCGTTTTGTGCAGCTAAAGCGCACCTATAGACGCCGCATTAAGCGCCAACGGCGTATACAGAGGCCCAAGACAAACAATGAATTTCCCCTGCCGCGCAGCGCTTTTCGCAGCACTTGCCATCGGTGCTTTCGCCGGTCTGGTTGGCTGTACGACAACCCCGCCCCCGGCGCTGCAAGCCGATCCTGCATGGGCCCGCAAAGTCGTGGCGTACCCTAGCCCTGAGCCGCCCGGCACCATCATTGTCGATCCCGGCGCGCACTTTCTCTATCTGGTGCAACCGGGCGGACAAGCCATCCGCTACGGCGTGGGCGTCGGCGCAGAGGGTTTCCTTTGGTCCGGCATGGCGACGATACATAACAAACAGGAATGGCCTGACTGGTATCCGCCGGCGGACATGCTGGCGCGGAAGCCCGAACTCAAAGCGCATATGGTGCAGTTGCAGAGCGGCCTCGGGATGCATGGCGGCCCCGAAAACCCGATCGGGGCGCGCGCGATGTACTTGTGGCAAGGCAACAAGGACACGCTTTATCGTATTCACGGCACCAACGACCCGACCACTATCGGGACGAATGTTTCATCGGGCTGCATACGCCTGACCAACGAAGACGTAACCGATCTCTACAATCGCGCGGCCGTCGGCACGAAAGTCATCGTTCTGGCGACTGCGACCGGTTCGCCGACCGCCTCCGCGCAATAGCGGCCAAACCGCAGCATGGAGTGCTCCACGCCGGCGCAAAATTGTTTTAGACAGCGACTTTTCTGAGAAACGCTTCAACGCTGCCTCGCAATGATTGCGAGGCCTTTTCGACGGCCTGGGAGGCTTTCAACACGGTATCGGCCGAGGTTTGCATCTCGGCGATCGCTGTGGAGACGCGCCGCAGCACCGCGACCACCGACTTGGTTCCCGTAGCTGCCTGTTCGACGTTTTGCGAAATTTCCAGCGTTGCCGCGCTTTGTTGTTCCACGGATGTGGCAATGGCGGCGGTAAATTGTTTTATATCCTGGGTACGCGCGGCAATATTGCCGATAGCGCCGACAGCGCTTTGCGTCGACGATTGAACCGAAGCAATTTGCCCGGCTATATCTTCGGTTGCCTTCGCGGTCTGCACCGCGAGCGCCTTGACCTCCGAGGCGACGACCGCAAATCCTCTGCCCGCCGCACCTGCCCGCGCCGCTTCGATGGTGGCGTTCAGCGCGAGCAGATTGGTCTGGCCAGCGACACTTTGAATAAGCTTGACGACGTCGTCGATTTTTTGCGTCGCCCGCGCAAGCGCGGCGATTTCCTCGTTGGTCGACTGCGCCTCGGTGGCGACGCCGCGCACGACGTCCGAGGCTCGGGCCAGCTGGCGATCGATTTCGGCGATTGATTTGGTCAATTCGTCAGCCGCCGTCGCCGCCAACTCGACGCTGGCGAACGCTTCGTTGGAGATTTGGAAGGCGCCCGTGGTGTGCGTGTTGGTCTGGTTCGAGTTGCCCGACAATATTTCGGCCGTCGACTGCATCGCGGCGACACTCTCGGCGACGGTTTGCAGCGCTCCCTCGACACTTTCGCGAAACCAGGAAATCGCCTGCTCGATTGTCGCCCGTCGAGCTTCCTGCTCGTCAAGGAGAGCGCTTTGTCTTTCGGCGGCCCGCCACTCGGTAATGTCGTCGTGTGTCCCGACCCAATAGTTGGAACCCGGGATCGCCCGATTGACGACCGAAACCGCACGGCCATCCGAGGTTTGCGAAACGAAGCGCACGATCTTGCCGGCGGCCATTTTCTCCATGATCTCGGCGCAATACTGCACGGGATCGCGCTGCAGGCTACCCGTCTTGAACCTCTCTCTGACGATGTCCACGAGATGTGCCCCCGGCCCGACCAAATCCGGGGACAGTCCATACATGCGTAAATATTGGTCGTTGCAAACGACGAGGCGGCCGCCAAGTTCGAACAACACCACGCCCTGAGTCATGTTGTTGAGCGTCAGCGCCAAGAGGCTGCCGCCGCCCAATCCGCGATTTCTGAATAATCGCGTTAGTCGGCTGAAGACGCGAACCATAATGCTGGCGTTCCCGACCGGATATTACCCGGTGCTACCTAAGCGCGTCTGCGTTTACGACTCGTTAACAACTCACGCGCTCAAGCCGCCGTCCACCATCAGAAGACTGCCGGTGGTGAAACTTGAAGCCGCTGACGCTAGAAACAGCACCGAGCGCGCCACCTCTTCGGCGCGGACGTGGCGATGCAGTGGAATGATCTCATTGAAGAACTGAGTGCCATCGCGCCCGATCGCTGCGCCGAGCCGTTTCTCAACATTCAACTGGAAGTTGTTGTCGACTGGACCGGGATGCAGGGTATTGACGCGAATATTGCGGGCCGCCGCCTCTTTGGCCAAGACGCGCATCAGACCGATTTGCGCATGCTTGGCGGTGATATACGCACACACGCCCGGATCGCCTCTGACGCCGGCTACGCTCGACGTAATGATGATCGAGCCGCCGTCGTTCATTTGCGGCAATGCATGCTTGGCGGACAGGAAGGCGCCTTTGACGTGCACCGCGATAACTGAATCAAATATATCTTCCGGATAGTCGGCGATTGGAGCGACCACTCCGAAGTTGCCGGCGTTGCTGAAAAGAAGATCGATCTTGCCGAAGCGGCTCACCGCCGTTGCGACGGCGTTTTTGACTTGATCGGATTTGGTGACATCGGCGGCGCACCATGCGACAGCCTCGCCACCGCCGATAACCGCCGCGGCGTTCTTCAGCGCGTCCTCCTGCAAATCGACCAGCAACACCTTGGCGCCCTCGGCAATGAGGAGCTTGGCGGAAGCTACGCCGATGCTGCCCGCGCCTCCGGTGACCACACACACTTTGTCCTGCATTTGTTTCGTCATCGCGTCCTCCCGCGCCGCGATACCTAGCACAACGCCTTGCGGTCCATGCAACCTGCCGATGCGGCGGTTGCGGTGGCGCAAAGGCAAGCGGCCGTGGAGTTACGGCCGAGGCGATGCTATCAATCGACCTCCAAGCGGCCGGTCGTGCCGTGACCAACGAGGAGGAAGCACGTGCACAAAGTGTCCATACCCGAGAGCATCGTCGCCCAGGTCAAGTCGCAGCGCGGCAAGCTCAACCGTTACGACCGTCTCCTCGGCCCGAAGACGGCGCTGGTGGTCATCGACCTGCAAAACGTATTCATGCTGCCGGGTATGCCGGTCGAAGTACCCGCCGCACGCGAAATCATACCCAATGTGAACAAACTCGCGGCAGCAACCCGCGCCGCCGGCGGCAAAGTCGTTTGGGTCAAAATGTGCCTCGAGGGCCAAACCGAAGCGTGGCGGGTATTTTTCGACGGCGATCCGCGGCGGGCAACCCTCGCCGAGCTCACGCCCGGCGCGCATGGCTTCGAGCTCCATGCCGATCTAGACGTGCAGCCCGAGGATGAAATTGTCATCAAGCGGCGCTACAGCGCTTTTATTCAAGGATCTTCGGACATCGACGGCCGGCTGCGCGGAGCGGGGATCGACACCGTCGTCATCGTCGGCACGCTCACCAACGTCTGCTGCGAATCTTCGGCGCGTGACGCAATGATGCTCAACTACAAGCTTGTTTTTGTTTCCGACGCCAACGCGGCATTGACCGACGACGAACACAACGCGACTCTGGGATCGGTCCTGCGCGTCTTCGGCGATGTCGCCAGCACCGACGAAGTAGTCCAATTGTTGTCGGCGGCAAGCCGCGAACAGGCGGCCTGAACCGCATGGGCAAATGGCAATACACCAAGGGATTGCACGACCTCGGGCGGGGCTGTTTTGCCTATTTGCAGCCGGACGGTTCGTGGGGCTGGAGCAATGCCGGTCTGATCGCCAGCGGCGATCAGACGCTGCTGGTAGACACGCTGTTTGATTTGCCGCTGACAGCGGAAATGCTCGCCACCATGCGCGACGCCGTCCCGGCGGCGCGACGGATCGAAAAGCTCGTCAACACCCATGCCAACGGCGATCACACTTTCGGCAATCAGTTGGTCGAGGGCGCGGACATCATCGCCTGTCGCGCCTGCGCCGACGAATACGCCGAATGGTCGCCATCGCATTTTCTCAAAATCGCAGCCGACTGGAAGAGCAGCGGCGACGGCGGCGCATTTTTCTACGAGGCGATGGGCAGCAAGTTCGACTGGCGAGGACTGGTCGACACGCCGCCGACAACCGTATTCGACCAGACCATGGAGCTGACGGTCGGCGACAAAAAGCTGGTGCTGACGCATCTCGGCCCGGCGCATACCCGCGGCGATGTGCTCGTCCATGTGCCTGCTGATCGCGTTCTCTATACCGGCGATCTGTTGTTTGTCGGCGGCCACCCTGTCATCTGGGAAGGCCCAATCGGCAACTGGATCAAGACCTGCGATTACATATTGGGTCTCGACGTCGACATCATCGTGCCCGGCCATGGCCCGATTTCAGAGAAACCCGCCGTGCGGGACTTGAAATCTTATTTCGAATACATCGCTGCGGAAGCGCGTCGGCATTTCGATAACGGGGTACCATTTGAAATCGCGGCGCAGAAAATCAGCCTCGATCGCTTCGCCTCGTGGCTCGATCCCGAGCGGATGATCATCAACGTCGCTTCGCTTTATCGCGAGTTTTCCGGCGAAGAGAAGCCGCTCGAACGAATGCCGCTGTTCGCCGCCATGAAGCGCTGGCGCGACCGGGCCGGGCACGATCACGCGGCCCACGCCTGAACCCAACGGCTATCGGTGCGGCAGCCGCATACTTCGCCCGCGCCAGCGACAAACGTCCTCAAAACGCCCCTTCTCTTGAGCAATCAAATGTAGTGTTTGGCGCGGGCGACCGCCGCTTTCTTGAAGGCGGCGCGGAACCGTTCCCGCGCGGCAATGGTCACCTCGGACGGCGGCGTTCTTTTTTCATAAGCCAGATGATAGGTCTTGTTCTCCACGAACTCGCGCAGGCTCATGTTCCCCGGCGCCGGTCCGAGATCTCTGATGGTCGGTTTCTGTGACGGGTCAACCCACAGAAGCTGCTTCATCTCCGAAGTTTGCGGATCGACCCAGGATATGTAACCGCCGGGCAGAATCTCACGCGGCTTTTTTACTGAACCGGTGAAGCTGTATCGCGCATTTGACGTCACGTCCGGATCGTAGAAATCCGGCGTGATGAAATCGGACACCGAAATTCCGTCGATCGGATACGCGAACTTGTTGGCTTCACACGGATCGCAGGCCTCCACCAGATATTCGAACTTCCCCTCCGCGGTGACGATCCGGCTTTGGTCGATTTCGATCGCGTTCGACGTTTGCAGTCGGTTCCCGTAGGGATCGACGAGCATCTCCAGGGTCTCGTGGCTCGCGTCGATGGTCCAATCGTCGCTGCCCGCGGAATAAATCACCTTGGCGTAGGGCTGATTGTGCTTTGTCATGTGGAATCCGCCCTCACCGGGCGGCAGCGATTTCACAAGCTGTACCGGCCACATGCCCTGCGGGATGCTGTTCGGATCAGGCCGGTACGAAACGGTGGCCTGGACGTTCCAAAACTGCGGCAAGTCGCGGGTCACCTGCACGCTTAGCGCTTCGGCGGCTGCCGCCATCTTGTCCGGCGCGACCTCTCCCGTGGCGTCGACAAGCACCACTTTGATTTGCAACATCGGTCCCCTCCCCTGTTACAATCAGGAATTTATTCTGTCTTATTATACACGTCAAGATTGCATTCAACATTAGCTGCGTGGGCGCCTTCGGCGGGCGATCGGGTGAAGCCTCTTGGGTAATGGACTTGAGACGGCCGGGCGCCTCAACTTCGCGCACCCGAGACGGTCAAAGAGTATTCAGAAGGTTACGACCGCCACCAAGACGGAATGACTGCAACGCTGAAGACGCCGACCGCTGTTGAGAGTCGATTGCTTTTGAGACCAGAGGGTTTGAAAAACGAGTGGTGCCCAGGGGCGGAATTGAACCACCGACACCTGCATTTTCAGTGCAGTGCTCTACCAACTGAGCTACCTGGGCCCACGGCGACACCGTCGATCAAACGACGTCGCGGCATTTACGCGAGCGCGGCGCGTTATAGAGGCTCGATTTCCCGCTGTCCAGAATAGGCGGAGGCCGGGTCTAGTTCGCCGCTTTTCCGCCATCTCCGGCATCGCCGCGAAATTCGTCTTCCTCTTCGTCTTCGGTGACGGGCACCGCATAGACGCCCGACAGCCAGCGATTAAGGTCGACGTCGGCGCAGCGCCGCGAGCAAAATGGGCGGAACTCTGCGACGACCGCTTTGCCGCAGATCGGACACGCCGGCCCCCGGGTTTCCTTCATCCAAGAAATATGGGACGCGAGGCGACAGAAGCCAGCGGCGTCTTTCGCCTACAGAGCGTTCAACCAGCCGAAGTGGATGGGGTATCCCTCGCCGCCAAGCAGCGTCATGGTGTCGTAGAGCGGCAAACCGACCACGTTGGAAAATGAGCCGACGATCTTGACAATGAACGTACCGGCAATGCCTTGCGCAGCATAGCCGCCGGCCTTGCCGCGCCATTCGCCAGACGCGAGGTACGCTTCGATATCGTCTTCAGAGAGACGCTTGAAGCGAACCCGTGTCTCGACGTGCCGCTGCCGAAACTTCTCATTCGGGGTCACCAAACAAACAGCGGTATGGACGCGATGATTTCGTCCGGAAAGAAGGCGCAGGCATTGCGCCGCCTCGTCCAGCAATTCCGCCTTGGGCAAAATGCGCCGCCCGACGGCGACCACGGTATCGGCGGCGAGAATGAAAGCGCCTTTGAGCTCTTCGTCGGCACGCACCATGCCTAATGCGGTCTCGGCCTTGTTGCGGGCAAGC
>DASXDP010000232.1:0-2207 GCA_036490575.1 Xanthobacteraceae bacterium | reverse complement strand
GTGCGCGTAATGAAGCTCGACGCCGTCGAAGCCCGCGGCTTGCGCGCGTTTCGCCGCATCCGCGAACAGGCCGGGCAAGGTCTGCGGCAGATCGCGGATGTGCGGCAGATGAGTGTCGGTCACGCGTTCGCGGTAGCCGAGTTGCAGCGCTTCCCATTCGTCAGGCGTGAGGATGTTTTTCAGCTCGTCGGCGTTCATGCCGGCGAGGCGCTCGCGCACCGCGGCGTCGGAAAGATTTGCATCGCCCAACCCGGCGCGATGTCCCTCGGTGACGGCGAGAAACCGCTCGAAGAATTTCTTCGGCTCGGGCCGGCGGCGCACGGCGAGAAAGTCGATGAGCTGAATGAACAGCCGAGTGCGCCCGCCGCTGGCGATGCGCACGCTTTCGACCAGCCGCCGCAGGCCGGGCAGGAAACGGTCGTGACCGATGCGCAGCAACGGCCCGGACGGCACGTCGCGAATGCCGGTCGCCTCGACCACAATGGCGCCGGGCACACCACGCGCGAACCGCTCGTACCAGTCGATGACGTCGTCGGTGGCGTCGCCGTCGTCGGTCGCCCGCCACGGGACCATCGCCGGCACCCAGGTGCGCTGCTCGAGCTTTACCGGACCGGCGTCGACCGGCGAGAACAACAGCGACGCGGCCGCCTCGGCCGCGGACGGCATGCGGCCGGCGGCGGCGGTATAGCGGATCCTTTGCGGAGGTCGCCACACGGCTTAAGGGCTCTCCAGTTCCGCGCGAAGCGGACGTCTAGACAATAATAGGTATGGGCGGGGCTTTTGTCCCGCGCGTGTTCGACCCGGCTGCTTGCCAACAATGGCTCAAGCCTATAGCTATGGCGCGCTTCGCGGGCCGCCCCCGCAGGCGGCGATTTTCCGCGATCCAAATGCGCGCCCGTAGCTCAGCTGGATAGAGCACCAGACTACGAATCTGGGGGTCGGGAGTTCGAATCTCTCCGGGCGCGCCACTTCGATACGCTACCGACGCTAACATGCGCCGGTTGTCCGGCTTAACCCGTCAAGTTGTCGAATTGAGTGCACTGTCGCTGCAATACGCAGTTCACTTTGATTTTGCCGCCTTATGCGCTTCGAGCAGTTTCGCGGCAAATGTCATTGCCAAAGCTTTGATCATGTTCGTTGCTTCAGCCCTGGCGGCGGTCACGAGCTGGAGCTCTCCTGTCTGCCCGGCTTTCGCCGTTGCCTGCGCCACGCGACTATCGCATTCGGCGATGAACTTGCCGGCTGCATCGGCAAACACCGGAATTTCGGCGCCCGGATGCAACGGCGCATCCATGATCATCGATGTCAATTGGTCTGCCGGCAGGAACGCAACGTTCCAACTGTCGTAGGGACTGAAATCCAGGAACTTCATCAAGAAGGTGCCTGCCCTTCCCTGCCAGCAACTCTCCGGGATCAGCAAGAACGGACGCATCCTTATCTCCGGTCCGACCTGTGCCGCGAGATTTTTGTGAACTTCTTCAAGACGGCGGTCGAGAGCGGCACGGCCTTTGGCGAGGCGTTCGTCAATATCATGCTGCGAAGGAATGACGTTTTCGGGGCCATCCGGATCAATGCCGGTGGCTTTCAGAAAGTGATGATGTTCTTTTCCGATGACATGCTGCACGGGCCGGGACTCGCCGCCGCGCTTGCCAAAAGGACCCGCCATGCTGCGCTCCCGCTCGCCGAAGATTCGCCGCACACTACATCTGGAGAAAATAACAATTGCCTATTTGCATCATTGTGACCTGAAACAATATTAAGAAAGTTTGCTTCTAGCCCATCCCACCGACCCCGGACGCGCTCGGCATGGCTGCTATCGAAGGCTAACCGGACCAGCCTGCGAGATGAGGAAGAGCGCTGCGCAGGAGCATAGTGCAAAATCGCAGGCCGTCGCAGATTTGCCGGCTGGAGCGCGTGGCGGGCGGCGGCATCGGAGGTCGCGCTTTTCGGCCGATGAATTGGCCAAAGCCATGACATTTGCCCGTAAAAATCTGCCGCCGGGCTTGTCGTTAAGGTAAAGGCCGAATTGTGCGCGGCGCCGGAACCGCCAGCCGCGAATGCAGGAGGCAAAAACGGAACGGGTGCAGTAAAAAAGCTGGCAAACCGTAAAGTGAAGCCCGCCGCCGATGGGATCGTCGCCCTCTCAGCAAAGGATTTATCGGGACGCCGTTGCCGGCATCCCGCGCGTCGTCGAGGCGATCTCGGGC
>DASXDP010000231.1:0-18689 GCA_036490575.1 Xanthobacteraceae bacterium | reverse complement strand
ACTACGTCCGCCCGCCCTCCGTGTACGATTGCCCTCGCAAGATCCCGAACTGGCGACGTTGATCCGAAGCCGGTATGGTTTCCGATCAATCGTTGTAACGGGAGGCCACATGAAACTCACGCTTTGCTACGCGCCGATCGCATGCTCGCTGGTGCCGCTGATCAACCTCAACGAAGCCGGCGCGCCGTTCGAGGTGCGCAAGATCAACTTGGGCAAGGGCGAGAACATGACGCCGGATTATCTGGCGATGAATCCGCTGCACAAGGTGCCGGTGCTGATCGTCGATGGGCGTGCGCTGACCGAAAACGTCGCCATCAACACCTATATCGCGCGGGCCTACCCGGCGGCCAAATTGCTCCCGTCCAATTCAATGGACGAACTGGAAGCCATTTCGATGATGGGCTGGTGCAGCGGCGGCATCCATCCGCATCTGACCCGCATCTTCGCTCCGACGCGGTTCTGCGACGCGCCCGGCTCGGAGGACGCCACGCGCAGGCTGGCAAAGAAGGCGCTGGAGGAGAATTTCGCCGCCGCCGACAAGCGGCTCGCCGGCCGCGAATTCTTCTTTGATCATTTCACTGCGCCGGACGCGCATTTCTTTTGGTGCACGCGCCGCGCGACGCAGCTTGATTTCAAGGTGGATGGCTATGCGAACGTCGTTGCGCACCACCATCGCCTGCATCAACGCGACAGCGTGAAAAACGCGCTCGCGTTCGAGAAGGAAACGATGGCGGAATTCGCGAAGGCGTGAAGCGAACGATACGGAGCGAGAGGCGGGGGCGCTTTTCCAGTTCGTCATTGCGAGGAGCGATAGCGACGAAGCAATCCAAACCGCTCCAGGACTGGGTTGCTTCGCTGCCGCTCGCAATGACGAAACAACGTCACCCTGAGGTGCGAGCGAAGCGAGTCTCGAAGGGCGACGACCCGCCCGAGCAGCATCCTTCGAGGCGCGCCTGTTGGCGCGCACCTCAGGATGACGGAAATGGAGTAGGATGGGTTGAGCGAGTTGTCCGCTGAAGCGGCGAAGTCGCTGAAGGCGGAAGCGAAACCCATCAGCGAACGCGAGGCTGTTTGATGGGTTTCGCAAGCGCTTAACCCATCCTACGCGCTATTCAATAGTCGACACCTGAGGCCGCCACTTGGGCATCGGTTCGCGCTTCCCAAACGTGAAACCTGCGATCACGCCGCGCCCCGTCCGAGTTTCCAAGTGCGTCACAGAAATCACCGGCGACAAGGCGCAATATTTTTCGATTAGAGGTTGATGATGCGCCACATTGGAAAACACCATACGATTTGCAAATCGAGTAGAGAGGACGTTGGCACGCTTGACGAACTTCCGATCGGTTATGCTTTGAAAAGAAAGCGATCCCGGCCTCAATTCCGAGTGCCCCCACAGCATTAGATGCGAGGTAATGGGGAACATTAGTTCGACGTCTAGCCGCTGTCTGTTGATGTTATATGGGTGCATCAATTCTGTTGGTATCGTCGGATCAAAGTAAATTACGGGGTTGTCGCTTGTTATAAATGCCTCAAGTGTATTGTTTTCGATCAGTTTATAACCGACCATTTTGAATACCTTGTTCACGCCTTCTGCGAAATGCGGCATGGCGTGAATTGACTTATGTGGATCAATGCTGATTTTCAAAGTCTCATCCAGATATTCGAATGTGAGGCCGGCGGGAGGGGTGGGCAATTCGCCAAGATCATTGAGATGTCTAAAAAACATACGCACGGATTCCGCCAACATTCTCTCTGCAGCATTGCGCATTGTGGGAACACGAACCCGGTGCATGAGTGCAAAAAGCAGAAGTTGATGCAGCCAGCTATTCGGATGGTCGCGCTCTTTGATCTTGGCGACGACCGCAGGGCCAATTCGTTTCGATGGATGAGAAAAAATCTTCGAGGCGGTTGTTATCCTGGCCGCCGTCGGGGGTTGGCTGTGAATAGTAGTAGTTTTCAAAACCAACTGTATCCGGCGAAGCCCACCAGTGCTTCGCCGGATCATCCTTCAAATAGACCCGAACCCTCCCAGCCTCGTTGGAAAAACCGTCGAGGTAGGTCTGAGCAACATAATGGTGTCGCTTCTTTTCAGTCACTAGTTACGAACACCCCGTCGTCGAGCCACACGTGTCGCACTTCAGGCACGTGCCGTTTCTCACCAAAGTGAAGTTGCCGCACTCGCCGCAGGCCTCGCCGGCGTAGCCCTTAGCCTTGGCTTCGGCGCGCTTTTCCGCCGCGTCGGCCCGGGCGTCGGCCTTGGTCCATTGCAGTTGCTCGAGCGCCTGCGCCGGCGAGAGTTTTTGCTCGGGCTCGGATTTCAGCGCCGTGGTGCCGGCGATTTCCGCGCGAGCGCCGTGAGAGGCGAGGGCGGTGACGTTGGACGTCACCCCACCCCGGCCGGTTTCACCGGCCGACCCTCCCCCTGCAGGGGAGGGCAAGGAAGCGTCGCCTCCGCCACCCGCGCCGCCCGACATGATCTTCAGCCGGTCGGTGCGCGAGCGGGTCAGGCCCTTCGACACATAGCGCGTGTCGGAGGAGGGCTTGCCTTCGGCGACGCCCTTGCCGAGCGCGTCAAAGCCTTCGCCCGACGGATCGACATGGGCGAGGTCGAAGCGCTCCAGGTAACTGACCGCCAGCTCGCGGAACACGTAGTCGAGAATGGAGGTGGCGTATTTGATGGAGTCGTTGCCCTGCACCGGGCCGGACGGCTCGAAGCGGGTGAAGGTGAAGGCATCGACATATTCGTCGAGCGGCACGCCGTATTGCAGGCCGAGCGACACGGCGATGGCGAAGTTGTTCAGGAGCGAGCGGAGCGCCGCGCCTTCCTTGTGCATGTCGATGAAGATTTCGCCGAGCTTGCCGTCGTCGTATTCGCCGGTGCGCAGGTAGATCTTGTGCCCGCCGACCACGGCCTTCTGGGTATAGCCCTTCCTTCGGTCGGGCATGCGCTCGCGCTCGCGCATCACCACAATGCGCTCGACGACTTTCTCTACAACCTTCTCCGCTAGGGCGGCAGCACGTGAAGTCGCCGGCTTGTCGAGGAACGCCTCGATGACGTCGTCGTCTTCTTCCTCGTCGGCGATGAGCTGGCTTTGCAGCGGCTGCGAGAGTTTCGAGCCGTCGCGGTACAGCGCGTTGGCCTTGATGCCGAGCTTCCACGACAGCATGTAGGCCGCCTTGCAATCCTCGACCGTCGCCTCGTTCGGCATGTTGATGGTCTTGGAAATGGCGCCGGAGATGAACGGCTGCGCCGCCGCCATCATGCGGATGTGGCTTTGCACCGAGAGATAGCGCTTGCCGGTGCGGCCGCACGGATTGGCGCAGTCGAACACGGCGTAGTGCTCGGGCTTCAAGTGCGGCGCGCCTTCGATGGTCATGGCGCCGCAGACGTGGATGTTGGCGGCTTCCATCTCGCGCTTGGTGAAGCCGAGGTGGGAGAGGAGGTCGAAGCCGGGCGCGGCGAGGTCTTCGGCGGAAATGCCGAGCGTGTCGCGCAGGAACTCCGCGCCGAGCGTCCACTTGTTGAACGCGAACTTGATGTCGAAGGCGGTCGCCAGCGCTTTCTCGACGTTGGCGATGGCTTCGTCGGTGAATCCCTTGGCCTTCAGCGTGGTGTGATTGATGGCCGGCGCCTGGCCGAGCGAGCCGTGGCCAACGGCGTAGGCGACGACTTCTGCAATATCGGCCTCGCCGTAGCCAAGCACGCGCAGCGCGTCGGGCACGGCGCGGTTGATGATCTTGAAATAGCCGCCGCCGGCGAGCTTCTTGAATTTCACCAGCGCGAAGTCGGGCTCGATGCCGGTGGTGTCGCAGTCCATCACCAGGCCGATGGTGCCGGTCGGCGCAACGACGCTCGCCTGCGCGTTGCGGTAGCCGTGCGCTTCGCCGAGGGTGAGCGCGCGATCCCACGCCTGCTTGGCATGCTGCGCCAGCCGCTGATCCGGATTGGCCTTGTGGTCGAGCGGCACCGGCGGAGTCGTGACTTGCTCGTAGCCGGCGCGGTCGCCGTAGGCCGCGCGGCGGTGATTGCGCATGACGCGCAGCATGGCGTCGCGGTTTTCATCGTAGCGCGGGAACGGGCCGAGCTCGGCCGCCAATTCCGCCGACGTCGCATAGGACACGCCGGTCATGATGGCGGAGAGCGCGCCACAAATCGCGCGGCCGGCTTCGGAGTCGTAAGGGATACCCGACGACATCAATAGCCCGCCGACATTCGCATAGCCAAGACCGAGCGTGCGGAACTCATAAGAGCGCTGCGCGATCTCGCGCGAGGGAAACTGCGCCATCAGCACCGAGATTTCGAGCACGATGGTCCACAGCCGCACCGCGTGCTCGTAGCCCTCGACGTCGAACGCTCTTTCACTTCCCGCTGCGGGTGAACCGTAGAACGCCAGCAGGTTCAGCGAAGCGAGATTGCATGCCGTGTCGTCGAGGAACATGTATTCCGAGCACGGGTTCGACGCGACGATCGGACCTGATACGGGACACGTGTGCCAGTCGTTGACGGCGGTGTGGAATTGCAGGCCGGGATCGGCGCTCGCCCAGGCGGCGTGGCCGATCTTCTCCCACAAGTCGCGTGCCTTCACGGTCTTGGCGATCTTGCCGGGCTTGGTGCGCCAGAACAGATCCCAATCGCGGTCGGCCTCGACGGCTTTGAGGAAGTCGTCGGTGACGCGTACCGAGTTGTTGGAGTTCTGCCCGGAGACGGTGAGATAGGCTTCCGAATCCCAATCGGTGTCGTAGATCGGGAAGTGGATATCGGTGTAGCCCTGCTTGGCGAACTGGATGACGCGGCGGATGTAGTTGTCCGGCACGTGGTTTCTCCGCGCGGCTTTGACCTCGCGGCGCAGCACCGGGTTCTTGTCGGGCGTGAAGCAATCGTCGCCCGAACCCTCGCAGTTCACGCAGGCTTTGAGAATGGCGCGCAGGTGGCGCTGGTTGACCTTGGAGCCGGTGACGAGGTTGGCGACTTTCTGCTCCTCGATGACCTTCCAGTCGACGAAGGCTTCGATGTCGGGATGGTCGGCGTTGAGGATCACCATTTTGGCCGCGCGGCGCGTGGTGCCGCCGGACTTGATGGCGCCGGCGGCGCGATCGCCGATTTTCAGAAAGCTCATCAGGCCGGACGACTTGCCGCCGCCGGAAAGCCTTTCGCCTTCGCCGCGCAGGCTCGAGAAGTTGGTGCCGGTGCCGGAGCCGTACTTGAACAGGCGCGCTTCGCGCACCCACAAGTCCATGATCCCGCCTTCGTTGACGAGGTCGTCGGAGATCGACTGGATGAAGCAGGCGTGCGGCTGCGGGTGCTCGTAAGAACCCGTCGATTGCACCAGCTTGCCGGTCACGTGATCGACGTAGAAGTGCCCCTGGCTCGGTCCGTCGATGCCGTAGGCCCAGTGCAGTCCGGTGTTGAACCATTGCGGCGAGTTCGGCGCCGCCATCTGCTTGGTCAGCATGTAACGGTGCTCGTCGAAGAAGGCTTGCGCGTCTTCCTCGGATGAGAAGTAGCCACCCTTCCAGCCCCAATAGGTCCAGGTGCCGGCAAGCCGGTCGAATACTTGCTTGCACGACGTCTCGCCGACGATGCGCTCGCTCTCGGGCAGTTCCTTCAGCGCTTCCTCGTCAGCGACGCTGCGCCACAGCCAGGAGGGAACGGTTTCCTCTTCGACCTTCTTCAGGCGCGCGGGGACGCCGGCTTTGCGGAAATATTTCTGCGCCAAGACATCGGCGGCAACTTGCGACCAGGCTTCTGGCACCTCGACGTTGTCGGCGTGAAAAACCACCGAGCCGTCCGGATTGCGGATTTCGCTCACGGTCAACCGGAAAGCGATGTCCGCGTAAGGTGACTGTGCCTCTTTGGTGTAGCGCCGCTCAATCCGCATTTTCTTGCCCCTTCTTCACTCTCGTTTTTTCACGCCGGCGGTCTTGCGGATGACCCGCTTAATATAAGACCCCGACCGCTTCCTCGCGACGCGCCGAGACAAACTCCGAAACGTTTCGGCGCGTGCCGCCAGCGCCCCTCCACTCCGCTTGCCACCCCGCGCGGCCTTGTTGTCACGCAAACTTCGCTGCGTTTTGCGCCTGCGCCCAACCGGCGCAGACGAAGCCTCAGTCCTCCGCGCCGTTGGCGGCGAGGAAGAGTTCCGCAAACTCTTTTTGGAGAGCCCGGCGGACTTCAATACCCGCGCGCCGAACGATCGAAAGCTAGGCTAACCCGATCGCGCCCGTCAAGACCTAGTACGAAATTCTGAATCAACCACTAAATGTGGGGATTACGGGGACGAATCGTGAAGGGGACGGATAAGTATCGGATATCTCGGCCGGATTCGAAAGGCGCAGATGGGGGCTCAGGCAGTTTTTTCGTTGCCCAGGCGCCACACCCGGCCTCGCCGACACGAAAAAGCGACTCGCGCTTTTAGCGATTGTGGCGGCCGGGCGGGCCGCTCGCTTGCCGACCTTCACGCTTCTGTCACGCAATGTCGCGCAACGGCGGGCCTTTCCGGGTGATTCTGAGTGAGACGCGCCGAAAAATCGGTGCTTTCCGGCGATCATGCTTGAGACGTCGCCGCTAGCGCTTTGAACCGTCACCGCTATTTAGTGCGAACCGATTGCGACGGTGTGCCGGCGGGGTAGCGGCGCGCAATTTCTCGCAATCGGCGCCAGCGCCTGACGGTTTTTTTCGGCTGGAAATGCGACGGGCAGTCGGCGTCCGGCATCCCGCGCCAAAAGTTAACCTCAAAAAGAAACCTTATTTTTCCGGCAATGACCTTTCCTTGACGGGGTCGGTTTGATGCGTCGATAAGTTTGATGGTGCGGGGCTGGTGGCAGCATTTTGTACGTGCTGGGCGCGTTATTGCGTGCTCCTGCCTTTTGGTGGCCTGCGCCGGCGTCATCCATAACGAGCCGATCAATCAGCCGCTCATTCCCGGCGCGCCGCTTGCCGCCGAACTCGGCAGCAGCACCGCCGACGTCAATACCGACGATACCGTGGTCGCGCTGTCGTTTTCCGGCGGCGGTACGAGGGCCGCGGCCTTCGCGTTCGGGGTTTTGAACGGCCTCGAGGAGACCCAAGTCCCGGGCCTCGCGCCCGGCGCCTCTTTGCTCGACCGGGTCGACTTCGTCACCGGCGTGTCCGGCGGCTCGGTGCTTGCCGCCTATTACGGCTTGAAGAAGCGCAAGGCGCTGGTCGACTTCAAGCAGCGCTTTCTTCTGCGTAACGCGGAAGAAAACCTGCAAATGAATTTGAGCCTGCTCAACATCGCCAAGGGCCTCCAGGGCGGCGTCAACGATCCGACGGCGTTTCCGCGCTGGCTCGACGACAATCTGTTCGAGCACGCGACCTTCAAGTCGCTGTTACAGCAGCGCCGGCCGTATATCTGGATCAACGCGTCCGACGTTTACAACCGCACGCCGTTCATTTTCGGCCGGGTCGCGTTCGGGGCGTTGTGCAGCGATCTTTCGAGCTATCCGATTTCGACGGCAGTGGCGGCTTCCGCGGCGGTGCCGGTTATTTTCGCGCCGGTGGTGATCGAAGGCTATGCCGGGCATTGCCCGATCCCGCTGCCGCCATGGGTCGACCGCGTGCGCGCCAACCCCGATGCGCCGCCGCTGCTGCGGCTCTTCGCCAACGCCATGGCGCGCTATCACTCCGGCGAAGTTCGCTACGTCAAGCTGATGGACGGCGGCATCGTGGACAATTATGGCCTCGCCGGCTTCACGATTGCGCGGCTTCTTTCCACCACGCCCTACGGCCCGCTCGAGCCGCAGCAGGCGGTGCGGCTGCGCCGACTCCTCTTCGCGGTCGCGGATTCCGGGCGAGCGCCGTCGGGCGCCTGGGCGCAGACGGTTGAGGGGCCTTCGGGCGTCAATTTGATCACGGCTGCGTCCGACACGGCGACGGAATCCGGCGCGGTCGGCAGTTATTCGTCGTTTCAGGACGCGATGTCCGACTGGCAGGAATCGCTGATCAACTGGCGGTGCAAATTGTCGGCCGCCGAACGCCGCAGTTTCGGCGCGCCGGCGAATTGGAATTGCCGCGACGTGAAGATTTTCGTCGGCCGCGTCGCCTACGATCAATTGGGTCCGCAGCGCGAGGCGCAACTCAATGCAATAGAAACGGCGTTCAAGCTGCCGCCGGACCAGGTCGAACTCGCGATTGCCGCGGGTCGCGACGCGCTCAAGGCGAGCAGCGTCTTCAAGGCGTTCCTTGCCTCGCTCCGCAACGATCGGGGCCATGGCCAGCGTGTCGCGTCGCCGATCAACGATCCGCCGCACGCGGTGGCGCAATAACGCGACCGGCGAAAGCCGGCTACTCGGCCGCCGCCTTGGCGTGGCCGAGCCGCTGGTTCAGCGCATCGATAAGGCCGCCGGCCGCGTCGGCAATGACGGTGCCGGGCGGGAAAATCGCCTCGGCGCCGGCGGCCTTGAGCGTATCGTAATCCTGCGGCGGCACGACGCCGCCGACCACCAGCATAATGTCGGCGCGACCGTTGCGCTCGAGTTCGGCCTTGAGTTCAGGCACAAGAGTAAGATGCGCGCCGGCCAGCGACGAGATACCGAGGATGTGGACGTCGTTTTCGACCGCTTGCCGCGCGGCTTCGGCCGGCGTCGCAAATAGCGGCCCGATGTCGACATCAAATCCCAAGTCGGCAAACGCCGAGGCGATCACCTTCTGGCCGCGATCGTGGCCGTCCTGGCCGATCTTGGCGACCAGGATGCGCGGTCGGCGCCCTTCGTTTTCCTCGAAGAGAGCGACGCGTTTCTGCACCCGTTCGACGGCGTCGGACATGCCGGCCTCCCGCCTGTAGACGCCGGAGATCGACTTGATCTCGGCCTGGTGACGCCCGAAAGCTTTTTCCAGCGCCAGCGAAATCTCACCCACGGTCGCTTTCGCGCGCGCGGCGTCGACCGCAAGCTCCAGGAGATTGCCGTTGCCGCCGCCGGCGGTGCGCGTGAGCGCGTCGAGCGCCGCCGTCACCGCCTTGGGATCGCGTTCGCGTTTGAGCCGGTTGAGCTTGTCGATCTGCATCTGCCGCACCGCGGCGTTATCGACCTTGAGGATCTCGATCGGCGCTTCGTCGAGCGGCTTGAACCGGTTGACGCCAATCACGGCCTGCGCACCGGAATCGATGCGCGCCTGCGTGCGCGCGGCGGCTTCTTCAATGCGAAGCTTCGGCAGCGAGGCTTCGATCGCCCGCGCCATGCCGCCCATTTCCTCGACCTCGCGGATGTGCGTCCAGGCTCTTCCCGCCAGCTCGTGGGTGAGCCGCTCGACATAGAACGAGCCGCCCCACGGATCGATCATGCGCGTCAATCCGCTCTCGCGCTGGAGCACAATCTGGGTGTTGCGGGCGATGCGGGCGGAAAAATCCGTCGGCAGCGCTAGCGCCTCGTCGAGCGCATTGGTGTGCAGCGATTGCGTCCCGCCTTCGGTCGCGGCCATCGCCTCGACGGCGGTGCGCACGACGTTGTTGAAGACGTCCTGCGCGGCAAGCGACCAGCCGGAGGTCTGGCAGTGGGTGCGCAGCGACAGCGAACGCGGGTCCTTTGGATCGAACTCCTTCATCAGCTTCGCCCAGAGAACGCGCGCGGCGCGAAGCTTCGCCACCTCCATGAAGAAATTCATGCCGATGCCGAAGAAGAACGACAGACGCGGCGCGAAGCGGTCGATATCAAGCCCGGCGGCGACGCCGGCGCGCACGTACTCGATGCCGTCGGCGAGCGTGTAGGCGAGCTCGAGGTCCGCCGTCGCGCCGGCTTCCTGCATGTGGTAGCCGGAAATCGAAATCGAATTGAACTTCGGCATGTGCGCCGAGGTGTAGGCGAAAATGTCGGAGATGATGCGCAGCGACGGCTTCGGCGGATAGATGTAGGTGTTGCGCACCATGAATTCTTTGAGGATGTCGTTCTGAATGGTGCCGGACAATTTCTCCGGCGGCACGCCTTGCTCCTCGGCGGCGACGATGTAGAGCGCCAGCACCGGAAGAACGGCGCCGTTCATGGTCATCGACACCGACATCTGTTCGAGCGGAATGCCGGCAAACAGCGTGCGCATGTCGTAGATGGAATCGATCGCTACGCCGGCCATGCCGACGTCGCCGGCGACGCGTGGATGATCGCTGTCGTAGCCGCGGTGCGTCGCCAGATCGAAGGCGATGGAAAGCCCTTTTTGACCGGCGGCGAGATTGCGCCGGTAAAAGGCGTTGGAATCCTCCGCCGTGGAAAATCCGGCATACTGGCGGATGGTCCACGGCTGGGTGACGTACATGGTCGGGTAGGGGCCGCGCAGAAACGGCGCGATCCCGGGATAGGTATCGAGCCCGTCGAGACCTGCTACATCTGCGGCGGCGTAGCGCGGCTTGACCGCAATTTCTTCAGGCGTGAGCCAGTCCGGGACCGGCACGCCTGCTGGCGGACCGCCCTTCGGCTCATCGGCGAAATCGACACTCGCGAAATCGGGAATGCGGCTCATTGCGCTGATCCGACAACGATACCAAGAATATCGTACGCATCCTGCAATGTCGCCAGTACGTCGCAGCCGTCGTAAATAAAGGACTGCACGCCGGCGTTCTTGAACGCGCTCTCGCGCTCGCCCGGCCGCCCGGCAAGATAAATGTGTTTTGCCCCGGCAGTCTTGAGCGCCTGCGCGACCGCTTGAGCTTCTTTTTCGTAAACGTCGTCGGTGGAACACAGGCAGGCGAGCGCCGCGCCGCTGGAAGAAAATGCCGAAGCTTGCGCCTGGGCACCGCTTTCGCCGGCGATCGCTTCGATACCGCCGGCTTCAAAGAAGTTCTTGGCAAAGGTGGCGCGCGCCGTGAATTCGGCCGCGGTTCCGAGATTGGCGAGAAAGATCTTTGGCCGTTGTCCGCGGGTCTTGAACACATGATCTGAAATATCGCGCAATGTCTCGAACGGCTCGGCGAGACGGATCGGCGCCAGTGGTTTGCCGGTGGGGTCCGCCCGTCGCCTCGGCGGGTGCTCAACAGGCGGCTCGGCTTCCGCAAGATTTGGAAACAGCGTCGCGCCGATGAGCGCATCCCGGCGGCGGGCGACCGCGGCGGCGCGCTTCGCCCGCACCGCTGCCACTTTGCCCTGGATGAGGCCAGCGGCCAGTGCTGCGGCGGCGCCGCCGGCAATTTCGATTTCCTGGAAGAACGACCAAGCGGCGTGGCAAAGTTGATCCGTCAAAGTTTCGATGGCGCCGGAACCGGCGCCCGGATCTGCGACCTTGGCCAGAAAGGCTTCGTCGCCGAGAACCAGCTGATTATTTCGCGCGGTCCTGCGGGCGAAACGGTCAGGCACTCCGCGCGCCGCGGTAAACGGCAGCACGGTAATGGCGTCGGCGCCGCCGGTGGCCGCACCAAACACGGCGATGGTTGCGCGCAAAATGTTGGTGTACGGGTCGCGCTGCGTCATCATCCGCCAGGCAGTTTCGGCGGAAATAAAGATCGGCTCGGCGGCAAGGCCGCAGGCGCTCTCCACGCGGCTCCACAATTTTCGCAAGCTGCGAAACTTGGCGATGGTCAGAAACTGGTCGGCGTCCGCGCTCAATCGAAAGAACAGCATGTGCCGCGCGGCATCGAGCGCCACGCCCTCGCTTTCGAGCGCGCGCAAATAGGCGAGGCCGACGGACAGGACGAAGCCCAGTTCTTCCGCTTCGGAGCCGCCGGCGTTGTGGATGATGCGCCCGTCGGCGACGGCGAGCTTGCCGGCAAAGCCCGCGTTTCTAAGCGCGATGGCGCGCCGCGCGAAGTGCGGTGCTTCCTCTTTCCACGGTCGCGGCGCCGCGTTGGCAAGCGCGGCCGCGCCCAGCGGATCATGGCCGATGCGAAGATTGATCGATCCCGGTCGCGCGGCGAGGCCTTTGGCCAACGCCGCGTCGATTGCCGCCGCGGCGTGCGGCGAAAGATCGAGATCGACGCTAATCCCGAAGGTGAGGTCGACGCCTTCCAGCACGCGGGCAAGTGCCGCCTCGTTTGGCGGCAGCGCATAGCCATAGTCGCCGGCCGCGCCCTCGAAGACGAGCCACAGTCCGTTGGCGCCGCCGTTGAGTTCATCGAGCGCGCCGTCGTTGGCGAGAGCCGGATCGGTACGGTCGATGCGCGCCAAAGCCTGCCACGCGGTGGCGCCGGTGATGATCGGCTTGGCGTCGCCGCGTCGCGCCGCCAGCGGCTCGATGGCGATGCCGTCGTAGGTGGTGCTGACCAGGCGCTCGAACGGCGCGCCTTTGAGCGCTGCCTGGACGATACGGCTCCAGTCGTCGCGCGTCGCCGCCGGAAAATCGGACGCGAGCGACAGGTTTTGAGGATCGGACGTGTTTTCGGGGCCGGGCATGAGCGCAAAATGCCATGGCGCTTCTATCGCGCCAACCCGGCGGCGCTGCGGGTCCGATGTGCTTGTCTGAAAGGTCTATCGCAGCGGCAGCTTCTCGATGCCGGTTTTGTCCACCCGGGCAAGCGCCTGACGCACCACCAAACCCCCGATTTCGCGGTCCGGCGCGATTTCGGCAAGCGGCACCAGCACAAAGCCACGCTCGAACAGGCGAGGGTGGGGCAGTGTCAGCTCGGCGTCGTCAAGCACCACATCGTCATAAGCCAGAAGATCGACGTCGATTTTGCGCGGTCCCCAGCGCTGCTCGTGCGACCGGTCGCGCCCCAAGGCGCGTTCGCATTCTTTGGCGCGCGCCAGCAGCGCGTGCGGACCAAGCGACGTGGCGACTGCAATGACGGCGTTGACGTAAGCCGGCTGATCGGTAACGCCCCACGGCGGCGTTAGGTAGTCGGACGAGCGCGCTTTCAGCGACACCGCACGTCCGTCGCACAGCATCGCGACAACCTGATCGAATGTGGATCGAACGTCGCCGACATTGCCGCCGAGCGCAATAAACACCTCAGCGGCCATCGCCGCCTTCGTTGCGCCTGCGCCGCGAGCGTTTGATGATCACGCCGACATCCTGAAAGGTCGCGGCGATAGGAGCGTGCGGCTTGCGCACGGTGACCTGAATCTCCAGCGCCTGGGAATATGTGGCAAGCACCGCTTCCGCCACCGCGGCGGCCGCGGCCTCGATCAGCCGATATCGTCGCGCGTTAAACGCTTCGGTCGCAGTGGCGACCAGCCTTTCATAGGATACGGTCGCCTTGACCGTGTCGCTGCGCGACGCCTCGGCAAGGTCGATGCCGAGCACGAGGTCGAGCAAAAACGGCTGGCCGACTTTGGCTTCGTGCGGCATCACGCCGTGATAGGCGTGAATGACGAGGCCGTTGACGAAGATCGTATCGCTCATTGCGCCCGCCTGATGGCGGCGGCTACCGCAAACGCCTGCGCCGTCGCCGCGACGTCATGGGTGCGTACAATGGCTGCACCTTTTTCGACGGCCAGCAGATGTGCGGCGACCGAGCCGCCAAGCCGGTCGGCCGGCTCCGATGGCACGATGGATTGAATGAAGCGCTTGCGCGATGCACCGACAAGGAGCGGCAGCCCGAAACCGCGCCAGGCGTCGAGCCGGGCGATGCAGGCGATGCTTTGCTCAGGAGTTTTCCCGAAGCCAATGCCGGGATCGAGCACAATGCGTTCGCGCCGAACGCCGGCGCGGGCGGCGAGATCGAGCGAGCGCTCGAAGAAAGCGGTCACATCGGAAACGATGTCGATCGCCGGATGGGCATTTTCACGATTGTGCATGACAATCACGGGTACGCCGCGGTCGGCAACGACGCCGGCCATTTCCGGATCGCGTTGCAAACCCCACACGTCGTTGACAATGGCGGCGCCGAGGTCGACGGCCCAGGCGGCAACGCTTGCTTTCATGGTGTCGATCGAAACCGGCACCCCAAGCGCGATCACTTCGGACAAAATCGGCTTGAGCCGCGCGAACTCTTCGTCCGCGTCGACGGGGACGGCGCCGACATAGGGCCGCGACGACTCCGCGCCAATATCAAGAACGTCAGCGCCCTCGGCGGCAAGGCGGCGCGCTTGGGCGATGGCGGCCTCCGGCTCGAGGAAACGGCTGCCGGCAAAGAAAGAGTCAGGCGTCACGTTGACAACGCCCATGACCAGAGGCCGCGCTTTGGCGAGCAGTTGCGCCAATACGTCGACGGCCGACGCGGTTTGCGGCGACGATTTCGCCAAGGGCGGGCGCATGGCTTTATTGTTGGCCGTCACGATCGCCACTTCCCCTGCGGTCGCCGAAAAGCCGGCGGTCAGCGGCGCTCAGGCACCGCTTCGCAAAACAGTCATAAGGCGGTGAACGTTAGCCGAATTCGCTGGTGCCGGCCACCCGCGCGGGCGTCTCGGGCTGCGCTAGTTTTGCAATCAGTAACGAATGAGAGCGGGAAGTTTCTTGGCACTGTCGATCCAGCGACTGACCATCGCGACCGAAGGCAAAACCCGAACCAGCCTGCGCTTGGTATTGGCCGCAACCATCTGGTCGACCAGTTTCTGCGGGTTGCGGTATTTCAGTTCCCTGGCGGTCTTGACGCCGACGGCGAGCAACAACTGCGCGTATTCCCACCCGACCCCTTTGACCCGCATACGATCGGCGGCGGTCACCCAACTGAGCACGTGCTCGTCGTCAATGCCGACTGTCTCGGCAATACTCAGCCGCTGCTTTGGAGTCTTGCCCGAGCGGAGCAAGCCGACGGTGGTCCGAATTCCTTGCTTCTTCAAGATTTCGGCGGCAACAGCGCCGATAGCCTGAATCTCGGTGATTGGATACGCCGTCGCTGGCTTCTGCCGGTCGTCGAAAATGGTGTGGGAAGCCACGGGCGCACTCAGACGAATTGAGACAAGCCGGGAATAGAGCCGACAAGTTCGCCGACGGCGTCTTCGCCGACCTTCTCGCGGGCAAAAGCGATGAACTCGCGGGTCACGTCCTGCACCTGACCCATGCTCAGGCCCGCCGCCATCATCTGCATTCCGGCGCCCATGACACCGCCCATGCCGCCGCCCTCGGCCGGAGCCTTTTGCATCAAGGCTTCGGCTCCAGGGAGTTTGGCGAGCATCGTCTGGATCTTGTCCGGAGGGCCTTCCTTGGCGAGGAAAGCGAGAATGATACCCACTGCCGTTTCGGCAGTTGTTCGCTCGACGCCAAGGTTGGCGACGAGACGCCCGATCAGTTCGTCCATTGTGCCCTCGCCAGCCCTGTATTTTGGCACGTTTCCGCCATATTGTACGGCGGATTTTGGCGTGACAAGGCTGACGGGCCTAAAGCGATGGATTGCCGCATCATTTCGGCCCGAACTCAGCGGTATGTTGCAAACGAGCAACGGTTGCGCGTTGCGAACCGGCGAAAAGTGGCAAGCGGCTTCGAATTCGCACCGGAAAATCGACTATTTGGTCTCAAAGAAACGGCCTAAGGAGCCGTCCGAACACAAATTTCATGACAAGAGTGCGTAGAAGCAGCAACAATCGGCGCGAGCCCTTGCGGGTGCGGCGCCACTCACGGTGAAACAATGACAGCAACTGATGCCTTACCCGCGGTTCTCGATCACATTGACCGCGGCCTCGACGCGAGTGTGGAGCGCCTGTTCGCACTGTTGCGCATCCAGTCGATCTCGACCGATCCGGCTTACGCGAAGCAATGCCGCACCGCGGCCGATCACGTCGCGGCTGAACTGCGCGGCCTGGGGTTTGAGGCGAGCGTGCGCCCAACCGGTGGTCACCCGGTCGTCATCGCCGCCAATGCAACGGGCGCGCCGCGAAACGGAGCCAATGGCAAAGCGCCGCGCGTGCTGTTCTACGGGCACTACGACGTGCAGCCGGTCGATCCGCTGTCATTGTGGCAGACACCGCCCTTCGAGCCGCGCATTGAAACACTCGATGACGGCCGAAAGGCTATCGTCGCCCGTGGCGCCTGCGACGACAAAGGCCAGGCGCTGACGTTCGTCGAGGCTTGCCGCGCTTTCAAGGCGGTGACCGGGGCGCTGCCGCTCGACATCACCATGATGATCGAAGGCGAGGAGGAGTGCGGCTCAAAAAACCTGTTCGGCTTCGTGCGGGAGAACGCGAGCGAGTTCAAACGCGACCTGGCGTTGGTGTGCGATACCGGCATGTGGGACGCCGAAACGCCGTCCATCACCACCTCGTTGCGCGGGCTGGTCTATGAGGAGGTGCATGTTATCTGCGCGGACCGCGATCTTCATTCCGGACTCTTTGGCGGCGCGGCACGCAATCCGATCCACGTTCTCGCCGACGTTCTTTCAGCGCTGCACAAGCCCGACGGCTCGGTCGCCATTCCGGGATTTTATGATGGCGTCCCGGAGTTGCCGCCCGACATCAAATCCGATCTCGCCGATCTTGGACTGACAGCGGAAAAATTCCTTGGGCCGATCGGCCTGAAAACGCCGGCCGGTGAAAAGGATCGGATGCTGATCGAGCAAATCTCCACGCGGCCGACCGCCGAGGTCAACGGCATCATTGCCGGCTATACCGGGGAGGGCGCAAAGACCGTTATTCCCGGCAAGGCAATGGCGAAAGTGTCATTTCGTCTGGTTGGTGCGCAGGACCCGGAAAAAGTGAGCGAGGCCTTCCGCCAGTTCGTGCGCGCGCGCGTTCCGGCCGATTGTAAAGTCGAGTTCGGCAATTTCACCAGCGCGCCGGCGTTCCAGGTCGCCTATAACAATCGCGCGCTGACCAAGGCGCGCGCCGCGCTCAGCGAGGAGTGGGGCAAAAAGGCGGTGACGGTGGGCGCCGGAGGCTCGATTCCAATTGTTGCCGACTTCAAGACCGTGCTCGGCATGGACACCTTGATGGTGGGCTTTGCGCTCGACGACGATCGCGTGCATTCGCCAAATGAGAAGTACGACCTCAAGTGCTTCCACAAAGGTATTCGCAGCTGGGCGCGGATCTTGGCGGCGCTTGCTGACTAAAGGACAGCCGGGGAGGACATCATGAAGTTTGCTTTCTTGATCGCCGCGGCGCTTGCCGTCGCATTCGGCTCGTCAGCGGCATCCGCCGCGGGCGTCGAACGGCTTTACGTTCTCGACTGTGGCCACCTGTCGGCACCGGACCAGTCGCGCTGGTCGCCCGGTGTCAATGTCGGAGTGCCGATCGAATTATCCGACAACTGCTATTTGATCCGTCATTCCCAAGGCTGGTTTCTCTGGGACACCGGCCTGCCAGATGCGTTGGCCGCCGTTGCGGGCGGACGGACAGATCCAGGCAGCGGCCTTACCGCCTCGCGATCCAAGACCCTGTCCGACCAGCTGGCGCAAATCGGCGTGAAGCCCGCCGACCTCAAAGGCATCGGCATCTCACACACCCATCCCGACCACATCGGCAATGTCGAGGAATTCCCGCAGGTGATGCTTTACGTGCAGAAGGCCGAGTATGACTGGCCGAATGCGAATGGCACGCCGCGCTTTAAGCCCGAGCATCCGGTGACTAAGCTCGAAGGCGACCATGATGTGTTCGGTGACGGCTCGGTGATGTTGCTCTCAACGCCGGGACACACGCCCGGGCATCAATCGCTCCTGGTGCGGCTGCCGAAGACCGGCGCGGTCGTGCTTTCAGGCGATGCCGCACATTTCCAGAGCAACTGGGATAATCGGCGCGTGCCAGGGATGAACTTCAACAAGGAACAGACGGCTGCTTCCATGCAGCGCATTGCCGACATTCTGGCGAAGGACCATGCGCAATTGTGGATCAATCACGACTTGCCTCAGAGCAACGCGCAAAAGAAGTCGCCGGAGTTCTACGAATAGGCCGCCCGGCAGCCCGCGAAGCGCGGATCAATCGGTTGCGGCTTCAATCGACCGCGGGCTGACGAAGCGTTCGAGCCGCCCGGAATTGGCGTGAAGGCGCGACCAATCGTCGAACGCAAAGTCGATGACGACAAGTCCCGATGTCGGCAGCTTTTCGTTCAGGCGCTCGCGCATTTCGGTATCGCCGGAGGCGATCAGCCATAGCGCCAGGTCGTGCAGTCCGGGATTGTGCCCGACCAGAAGCAGTGTTTTGGCCTGGCGCGCTTCGCGGATCACGCGCACAAGCGTTTCCACGCTGGCGTTATAAATGCGCTCGTCGCGCACCTGGCGCGGCGATTTTTTGAATTCAGATGCGACGTCTTCGAAGGTTTCCTCGGCGCGAGCCGCGGGAGACGTCAGTGCAACGTCCGGCACGAGACCATGCCGCACCATGTAAGCGCCTATCGCGGGGGCATCGGCGCGGCCGCGTGCGGTGAGTTTGCGGTCGCGATCGCGTTCACCGGGCTCGGCGCGCTCGGTCTTGGAATGACGCAACAGCAGCAGGCGCCCCATTATGCTACGGTCTCCTTACCACTTCAGTTTAGTGTGGCGGCTTTGAAGTTCCTAGAGTCACGGCAAGGCGCGGGAGTGTTTGGCAAACTCCCGATGGCTGCGCAGTGATGCGGTATGAGCCTGGATAGTGGATCAATCCGAACCCGACGCTGCGTATGGAGGGAGCTGGTTCGCGGCCACCAAGGTGAGCGCGCCGGCTCGGCCGCCGCTCACCGGCGATCTTGACGTCGATGTCTGCATCATCGGCGGCGGACTGGCGGGCTTGACCACCGCGCGCGAAGTGGCGCGATCCGGTTGGTCGGTGGCGCTGCTTGAAGCCGGACGCATCGCCGCCAAAGCGTCGGGACGCAACACCGGTTTCGTGCTTCCGGGCTTTGCGGCTTTAGAGGAAAGTTTGGTCAAGCGCGTAGGTTTTACGCAAGCCGCCGATCTTTGGGCGTTGTC
>DASXDP010000230.1:0-3523 GCA_036490575.1 Xanthobacteraceae bacterium | reverse complement strand
GCCGGCGAGACAACGGCGCTCCTCAACAATCGCGGTTATTCCTATATGCTGCGGGGCAACTTTCCAGCGGCGCGGCGCGATCTTATGAAGGCCTATGCCCGCGAACCCGGGAATCCGATTGTCGTCAATAACCTGAAGCTTCTCGATGGAAGCGAACATTTCATTGAGCGCGCGCCTGGCGCGCGCTAGAGATAATGTCCTCAGTCCGGCATACAATTTTCCAGTCCCTGTGATAAATTCCGCCGGGAACGAATCCTCGCGAGATTTTCTTGATTGTCTGCGTGAAACAACTCCTCTTCAGAGGGTTGCGACCGCCATTGAGTCCGCCAGGCCAACGCCAGCCGCCAAGAAGCACGCGCACTGCAGCAAACCGCGACGATCGAGGATCGCTCCGGGTCAACCGCGTCGGTTCGGGCGTCCGCCGGAAATGTCCGCTATCCCACGATGCTATGTGTGGCGCAATAAATATTAGTCGCCGGGTCAGGTCCTGCTCATCGCGTCTCTACCAGTCACACGTGGCCGAAGTTCCGCTTTTGGTCGAAGCGGACATTAGCCGCCAGAGACGATCAACCGAGCCAGTCGAAAATGGCTGAGCGACTTCCGAAGAGGAGCGGCCGAGGGCTCATCGAGGCAGCGTTGCTCGTATCCCGCAAGGCGCGCTGACCGGGATCGAGTTGAGGGATCAGCCGCTCCCAAATAGGAAGCGACCGATTCAAAGGAATGAGGGCTGTTGCTTCGATGTGTGCTCCACAAAGGGTTCGGATTCACATTCCAAACATTCTGACCGGGGAGACGGTCGTGCCGACCTTGTAGGTCCCCTTTCCTCGCACCCGCATTGTGACCACGGCTACTGAGATTCCCTAGCGCCCCCCTTTCCGGATTGGCCTTGCAACCCCGGGGGCGTGCCTGATAGCGTGTCTCGCGTGTGTTTACAGCTCGCATGTGAAATCCGTCGGATGGGAGGGATCATGAAGAAGTTTTTGATTTCAGTCGCGGCCGCGTCCACAATGCTGACGCTAGCTGCCGCGCACGCAAGCACATACAATTGGACCTATACGTCCACAAGCTCCGACACTGCGAGCGGCACGCTGACGACCGGCACGACGGATAATGGGGGCTTCGACGTCACAGCTATCACCGGTACCTATACCAACTCCGGGGTGGGCGACGTAATTACGGGCCTCATTACGCCAGGTACATGCTGCTCGTCCGACATCGACAAGGCAGCCAATGACAACATAGTGTACCCGGATCAAAACGGGGGAGGCGTAATAGCTGGGGCCGGGGGATACCTCGATACGGCGGGGCTAGGTTTCTCGGTTTCTGATTCGACTACCACCACGTGGGTCGACCTTTACTTCCGAGTTACCCCAACCCAGTACGACGTCCTTCGGGGCAGCTCTGCAGGCAAGAACGGTTTTGTTCAAAGCTTGGGCACTTTCACCCTCGTTCCCGTCGCGGCTACCCCACTGCCACCCGCACTGCCACTCTTCAGCGCCGGCCTTGGCGCACTGGGTCTGTTCGGCTGGCGGACAAAACGGAGGGCGCAAGCCATCGCCTAACGAACAATCCAAGCATAACCACGGAACGGCCTCCGCCGTAGGAGGCCTTTCTTTAGCTTGCCTCGGCTTTTATGGCTTCGCGTCCTTATCCTCGCCGGTCCACGGCTGGCGTGACGTGTGGCGCACGTGCACGATTTCGACCGTGTCGTCGTGTTCCAAGATGCGGTAGAAAATTCTGAAGGTGTATTTGCGTACGGTTTTTACGTTGACGCCGCCGATCGTGGTCTTCTGCGCCGCGTGCGGATTGCGGCGAATAAATTCGATGCTGAGATATATGGCGGCCAGTACGTTCGCGGCGCCTCTGAGACTGCGCTCGCCCAAATACGCGCGGATGGAGTCGAGATCGTGTCGCGTGACGGCTGTAGCGCACCTTCATAGGACGCCGCAGCGTCTCCAGAATGATCGCATGTCCTGTTCACTGAGCGCCTCGCCGCGATCGAGTTGGGCAAGACCCTCGCGAATCGCTCCCTCCTCCTCCGCGTTGGGGCTGTATACCCCGGTGCGGCGCGCCTCAATATCCCGCGCAACTTCGGCGAGCTCTTCCTGATCCTCCTGAGGCCAGGAATCTACCTTCTCTAATATTTTCTTCGTCGTGGGGCTCATACCTTTAATATAGCACAGTGGTGCAGCCAAGTTGCGCAGGTCCATCTCGGCTGGCAGGTTGGCAAGATAATACTTTTTCTCTCCCGACAGGCGTTGCTCGCCGATGAGCCAAGCCTCGTCACCCGGAAGATGCTGCTGACCTTTGTCCCATATCCGCTGAGGAGGTCCATCGGCGGTGCGCACACGGACAGCAGCAAATCGGGCTTCGAGCCGGCCTTTCGTCCCGCTTCGCCAGCTCACATTTTTCCATTTGGCATTGGCCAGCATGTCTTCAGCCGCTATCGATAGAGTATCCGGCACGTGCCGCTTGCGGGGCCGCCCCCGAACTTTGGTAACTGGCCAAATGAGCCGCACGCCGACAGGATAGACCTTGAGGTGACGAGGGATGCCTACCGCCCAGGCAAGCTTGCGGGCCGTAAGGCCCTGACGGAACGACGCACTGGGCCCATAACCGGCATCCGCCAGTACACAGCCGAAGCGTACGCCGGCCGCCATCATGCGATCGATCTCCGCCAAGGCGATCTCCGGTTTTGTTCGCGCAGTTTGATATTCGACCGGAACACCAGCTCGCTTTAATCGCTCCCGATCTTTCGTCCAACCCTCGGGAAGAAAAAGGCGCAACGCCACCATCACCGGTACTTCACAGCGTGCCAGTGTCAGGGAAACCAGTGTCTGGCAATTGGCCGTCTTGCCCAGCACCGAGGCATATTGAGCGGCGACCCCAACCGAATGCGTGCCCTTCTTTGGCACAGCAGTATCGTCGATGACCAACACCGCATCGCCGCCACCGACAAGCCGGTCCGCTTGAATGAGCAGCTCCGTCTCTAACGGCGCGGCATCCCAGACGCCGGCCGAAACGAAATGATGCAGCTGATCATAGTCGCCGGGGGCAAGCCGCTCGGCCATCGGCTGAACGCTCTTACGATCACCTGGCCCGATCAGCCCCGCCACATAAAGCGGGCACATCCGCCGACGTGCTTTGTGACCCAAACGATCCAAGAACGGCTTGAGCCAACGTCCAAGCTCGTCTTCCCAATTCAAATACCTTGCCGCCATGGTCGGCCCTCCAAAAGCCGACCACCCATGAGTCACAGAAAAACTGATTTGGGAATCCCCGTCCCGCTAAAATCTGCCAAAGTAGTGCTAGTAGGGTGTAGCCGTCGGGCGGCGATTTGGCGACGTATTCCACGCCCACCAGGCCCCCGCCGGCCGGCTTGTTTTCAACAATGACGGGCTGGCCCCAGGCCTCTGACAGTTTTTGTGCGAGCGCGCGGCCGAGGATATCGGTGATGCCGCCAGCTGAATACGGCACGACGATGCGAACGGGTCTGCTCGGGTAGATATCGGCCGACGCCGGT
>DASXDP010000229.1:0-1921 GCA_036490575.1 Xanthobacteraceae bacterium | reverse complement strand
GCCCGCGGGGTTGACGCCAGACGTGCCCTATATCGGCGATCTGTCGCCGGACGACCAATCCCGCCAGATCATCAATCTCCTGGTTTCCGGCGGTCAGGTCGGACGGCCATTTATCGCCTCGGCCGCGGTGCCGGCGGAGCGATTGAAGATTTTGCGCGATGCTTTCGACGCGACCATGAAAGACCCGGCGTTCCGGGCGGATCTCGATAATCTGCGGCTGCCGTTTTCACCGAAAACGGCCATTGAAGCGCGTAAGACCGTCGACTCCATCTACGCTTCCCCGTCTGACGTCATCGAAGCCGCCAAGAAGATCGTCACACAATAGCGCGCGGCGGGCTCTGGCCTTGTACGGCTTTTCGCTGTCAATATAGATTCCTCACCGGCGGTGGCTGGGCCTGGTGTCTTACTGCGCCAGCATCTGGTCGAAGCCGCGTGACATGGAGGCCGTTACGATGAAACTTCTCCGACGCAGATTTCTCAGTCTGGCAGCCGGTGTTGCCGCGCTCCCAATAGCCTCGCGCGTTGCGTTTGCGCTCGATTATCCGACACGGCCGGCGCGCATTCTCGTCGGCTTTGGCGCCGGCAGCGGGCTCGATCTCTATGCGCGGATCGTCGCACAATGGCTGTCGAAGCGATTCAATCAGTCGTTTGTAGTTGAAAACCGGGTCGGAGCCGCCACCAATGTTGCGGCCGAAGCGATGATCAACGCGAAGCCCGATGGCTACACGCTGTTCATGGCGAGCGCGGCGCAGTTCACCAATGCCACGCTTTTCCGGAATCTGAGTTTTAATTTCATCCGCGACGCCGTGCCGGTCGCCAGCGTCAGCCGTGGCCCATTCGTTATCGCGGCCAAGCCGTCATTCCCCGCGAAAACAATGGCCGAGCTCATCGCCTATGCCAGGGCCAATCCGGGCAAGGTCACTTTCGGGTCGGCGGGAACCGGTACTTTGGCGCACGTCTCAGGCGAGCTTCTAAAGATGATGGCCGGCATCGAAATGGTCCACGTCGCCTATCACGGCGAGCCGCAGGCGATCGTCGACATTTTCGGCGGCACGCTGGACATCGACGTCGTCACTCTCGCGGGCGCCAGCGAATTTATCAAAAGCGGGAAACTGCGCGCGCTCGGGGTAACGAGCTCCCAACGTTCACCGTTGTTCCCCGATATTCCTGCCGTGAGCGAAACCGTGCCCGGTTACGAGGCGACGCCGTGGAGCGGCATTTGTGCGCCCAAGGGCACACCCGAAGCCATCATCGAGACGCTCAATCAGACCATCAACGCCGGCTTGACCGATCCCCAGGTGAAAGCTCAGTTCGCCGCCATCGGCACCCCGACGACTCCGCTCACTCCGGCCCAATACGGTCAAGCGATCGTCAGCCAAACCGAGAAATGGGCCAAGGTGATCCGGGCGGCCAATATCAAGGTGGAGTGATCCCCGTCGATCGGTGACATTCACTCCCGGAGAAAAGTTTGATGGGGAAAGTGCGCCGCATTGCCATCGTTGGAGCGGGCCTCGGAGGATTGGCGGCGGCGATCGCGCTGCGCCGGCAGGGTTTTGAAGCGCAAGTCTACGAACAGGCGCCTGAGCTCGCTGAGTTTGGGGCCGGCATCAATATCAGTCCCAACTCCGTCAGGTTCTTCGACGCCGTCGGGCTTGCTGAAAAGCTCCACGCAGTCGCGTCCGAACCGGCGGGACTGAGCTGGCGTGATTGGGGCGAGAACGAGATTCGCTACAGTCTGCCATTCGGCGATTTCAAAAGGCGCTACGGCGCCGAATACTATGTCGTCCATCGCAGCGACCTGCATCGCTTCCTGTCGGAGGCGGTACCGCAAGCAAATATTCACCTCGGCAAGCGTTGCGCGCGGGTCGAGACCCGCAATGGCGTCGCCGGCATATCGTTCGTCGACGGCACCGGTGCCGAA
>DASXDP010000228.1:0-5360 GCA_036490575.1 Xanthobacteraceae bacterium | reverse complement strand
GCGGAGTGGCGCGCCGAGTTCGAGCGCGACGGAGAGCGGCTGGTCTATGACAACATCATGGCCGCGAATTATACTGACGTGAGGAAGCGACGAGCTGCCTTCTCCTGGTTGACGGACGAAACAAGCAGACGGCGCGCCCGCATGTTTCGGGCGCTGGAAGTCGCGATGTGGATGCTGATTAGCGTGTTTGCGTTGATCATTATCGGTGCAGTCGCCATCCTCCTGACGTTGACCGAGCGGGCTTTGGGGGGCTGGGCAGCAAATTGAGCGCCGGTCTTACGCCGCCTCCGGTCCTGGCGGCTCGGTGCGATAATATCTCAGCCAGTCCCCGGCTTCCTTTGCTGGAAAGACCAACTCACATACTTCACAGCGCTGTACTTTGTCCGGCGGCACGCCCCTCTTGGTGACGGTGTATCGCGTCCCGCAGCCCTTGCACGTAAAGTGAACCGTCCTCATGGCTATATCTTCGTCGGCCTCGTGACCTTTCGAGTCCCAGAGGTAGGTGAACCCGCCGTTGCTTGGATAGAGCTGAGAGCAGGGGTGCGTCTCGCGGGGTCCGGCTCGATCATAGCGCGGCTATCAGCGGCGACAAGGCGCCAACCGCATCATCGCCGAGGGAGCGACGCGCATTCGATATCCACAAACTTTGTGGATTTGACCTATCCGGCCGCCGACCGCCGCCGACCTCGGCCTATTGCCTGCTGGTGCCCGTCCGCATGATTTGGAGCGCGCGCACGGTGATCTCGTCGTCGGGAATTCCTGGATCGGCCGCAGCCTGCTCGCCTTCCGCATCATCGCCGGGCAATCCGTTCGGATACCAACTCCGTTGCAAGTCTGCGTCGCTCTTTTCGGCCTTCTTCCTGCACTCGTAATCAACGATCGACCCACCGAGCAATACGACGCACGCACGGATGCGCGCGGACTCCGACGATTTGGGATTTGCCGCGATGCTGGCCAGGATGTTGCGGGGGTCGAGCAGCTTATAAGGGATGCCGTCACCCTCGAACGCTTCGATTGCCTTGATCAGCGCCTGTTCACGGGTCGGCCGACCCATTTTCGGTTTTGTCACGATAATGCACTCTGTTAGAGACTGTTTGGCGCGCGGATGGCGCCGTTCGGGACTTTTTTTCGCGAAAGTCCAGGTCCAACATAGTGGATTTGTGCCCGAAACACAGCCATTATCGGCGATTCCACCTGATTTTTTGGTGCGACGAAAATTTTTCGTGCGCGGAAAAAATCTACACGGGCCCCCCATTGCGGTTACGCTCCCGAGAATGCTTTTAGAGATTTCTACCGCATACCCCCCGCGCTCGTACAGAAAAGCAATCGAGACGATGCGATGAGTGGATGTCCAGGTTCGCAGAGCCGAGCGCCAGTGCGCTATTCGATGTCGGCGGCTTGTGTTGGGGCCGATCTGGATCTAAAAGCAATATCGTAAGCGCCGGGCAGTGCCGCGGCCGATTCACGCTAAATCCTCGACAACATGAAGAATGATCTTGCGGGGCGCCTGCAGTGGCGACGCGACGGCAACACGTGGATTCTCTGGTTCAATAAGCGACGGATGGGGCGAGTGATCCATGACACTGGTCGGTCGGGCATGTGGCGGTCGGTGCGGGCTGATGGCCGACTGAGCGACGTGGCAAATCTAAGTTGGGCAAAAAATGCGGTGCTGGTTGCTGCGGCACGGGAGCTGGAATGGTCGGTCGATAAGGCGGCGGCCTGATTGCCGCCAAATGCTGAGCAAAAGTGAGGGTCGCGGATGGTCAATTCGTCGCTGGTCAGCCTATGGCTCGGGCGGCTAGGTAGATAGCCTATCCATCACACGCGCATCAGCGCGCATCTGTGTGGCTAGATTATTTGGCCGATCACTTGTCAAATGATCCAGGCGCATAAGCGGCGGCGATGTCATCGTCTGATGGCGGAGCGCCGGCAAGCCGCGCAGCATCGCGGATCAGGTTGTCCAATAGCACCAGCACACAGCGGTCGGTCACACCGCGCTCCGCAAGGTCGTGGCGAGCAAACCGCAGCTTATCGACAAGGTCGGCCATCGATGCAGTTGGCTCGTTAGCGATTCCCCATGCAGCACGATCTACCGCGTTGATCCGCTTTACGGCAGCAACGCCGATTGCCGATCGATCTCGACGCGCAAGCGTCTCACGCCATTTAGTGATCGCCTGTGCAACGCTCATGCTAAATCCTTGATCTGCGCGGATGTGACTGTCATCTAGGTTCGATGCAGCAAAACCAGAAGGACTCTAAAGCCGACGCTCAATTGCGCGGCCATCACCGGCGCATTGTCGAACGCCGCAGGCAGACACAGCGCGACGCCCACGACGCGTCAATGCGGCGGCGGCTATCGGCGGTGCGGCCGGACAAGAACGCGCCAGCGCGCGGCTCTGTGGCAGCGCGCGATGAATCCAGATTCACAACCGGCCGTGAGCGTGTTCTGGCGGACGACGGTAGCGCGCAAGTCGTGGCGACAACGGGTCAAACGGTGTTGCGGCTTCAGCATCACCGACAACGTGCTGCCACTGGATTTATGCGAGACTGGGAAACCATGCTCGGTGGTCTTCACTCTGCCAGCCTCGAATTCCGACCGAGAAGCACTGCCGGGGATTTTGGGCACGCCAGACGCATAGAGGCTGGCGCCAGAATCCGTGAGGTCAAGCGACACGTCGGCAATGGCTTCGCTATCATGGTGGCCGTGCTGGTTTGCGGCGTGCCGATCGGCGAGATTGCCAGCGCGGCGAAGGTCGCCATGGCCGATGTCCACCGCGACCTTAACAATGCGCTGGATTACGCGGCCGATGTCTACGCGCCGGGTCGTGGCTGGTTGCCCAAATGGATGACGCGACTGCAGGCGTTGGCCGAGCGCAAGGTGCCAGCGATCGTGGCGCGGCGTGCCTATTAGGCAGCATGCTCCGCTTCAGCGCGGCGGTAGTCGTAATACTTCGATCGGAGGCTGAGCCGGCAATCCTCGTCAGGACATACGACGCCGCCAATGACATAGTCGTGCGCGGGCTTCTGATCGACCGCCTCATAACCGTTCCATCCCGTTGTCTCCGATTCCTGGGCTTGCGCGCCGCAGCAGTCACACACGCGAGGCTTCGCCGCATACTTCGGCGGGCGCGGCTGGAGCGGGACAAAGCTGACAGTGGTTAGTTTCGCCCGCTCGGCTAGGTCTTCCCGGGTCAGAAAGAGCTTTATTTCTATTTTTTTGGCTTCCATCGGAATCCATCCTTTCCTGCCGCTCATGCGGCCTGTTGCTGTTCCTCGATTGCGCATTGATATGCGTACGCACGACAGCCTGTTAGATCGCGGGGCAATCCCTTGCCGCGCCATCCGATAGGCGGAAGTACTGTGTCTGCCACGCGACCGCATCCGCAGTCGCACCGGCGCCGCAGCAGAAATAGGCGTTCCTGGTCGCGGCGCCGGGTGTTGGTCACGCCGCGGCCTTATCGGGCCTGTTAAATTCGTCGGCGGCAAGCCGCCGCGTGTCTTCGGCGACCGACTTGGCCAGCGCTTCGAGCCGAGAATTAAGCCAAGCGTCGTCAGCGGCGGAGTCGGAGACGACACGATGAAGCTCATCAGTCTTTGCGGAAAGATCGACCAAGCAAGCGCTAGGCGTAGCGGAAAGCCGCACGTATTCCGCTGACTCCTCTTGTTGGAGCGCGGCGACGCGGCCGTCCATTGTCTCATTCGGCTTGAGCGGGATGACGTCGAAGCAAATCCCCTCAATCTCGATTCGGAGGCGGTGAAGCTTCAGGCAAATAGACTCTACAGTCTCGGCAGTTCGATCAAACATTGTAGCCCTCACGCCGCGCCGTCGGCCGCGGCCCCAGAATGATTGATTAGCCGGCCAACACCGGCTGCGCCGTCATGGCGCAATTACTCACGGTCCCGCTTCAAGCGGGACGTGATACGGCTGGTATGGTCGGTGGCGTTGGTGTGGGCCGCGGCCATCGTCCTTGCGGTTTTTGAGGTTCACCGCGAAATGACGAGGCAATTAAAGACGCAAAAAGCCCGCCAATCGCGGCGAGCCTCGGTATGAGATTAGCCATCATCGGCTGAATCTCGCCAGTTCCGTAGTGGAACACAGAATCGAGGCGAATGCAAGGCGCGGGAACCGACCAAACAAAAACCGCCACGCGATTTGCACAATCCACTATGCAAAATGTATTGAACGCCCCGGATCGGCTCAGTCGTCCCGGCCGCGGCGGTCGATGTACCCCTGGGTGGTCAGGTGACAATCAAATCATAAAAACTCGGAGCGGTCATTTCGAAGCACTCTGATGCGTATGATTTTGCCGAACGCGCGCGCCGGCGCTGGCGGCGATTCGGGGCCGTGACGGCGTCGGCCAGCGCGTCGAGTAACACGCGAGTCTCGGCGCCGGCCGCGGCGAGGAAGGCTCCAATCTCTTCATCCGTGCCGCCGATGGCGCGTAACTGCGCCTCCTTCGCCGGCACCATGGCTGCGGTGATGTGGTTCCAGTTCTCACGCGGCGTTTTCTTCGCGGCGTTGCGTACGGCCTGTTTTCCGCAAGCGCGGCCGAACCTGCGGCCAGCTTCGCGCCATTGCTCGATCGTCGCTTGCTCTTCCATTTAGGTCTCCATTAGGCGGCTCGGCGACTCGCTCGAGCCGCTTTTCGCCGCTGCTGGCGGGACATACGCGGCGCGTTCGCGGCCGGCGCCGGATCGGCTTGGACGGCATGCGAGCGGCGCCATCCATTCCAGTCCACGGCGGCTGGCCTGATCTTTTCCCCAATCTTGTCCTCTTGCCACGTCAGCAAGGTTCTTACGGATGCCCCGTCGGGCCGAACGACACCAAGATGGCACTCACCGCCGACCAGATGAACGGGCTCAGCAAAGCCCGGCCAGACCACGCATTCGCGTTGCAGCGTGATTATCGTCTCAGCAAGAACTTCAACGGAGACCTCGTTGGGGCCGCTGATCGGACCCAGACCACGGGCTAAGTCATCGCCTGAAATCGGGGGCTGACCGAGATGCACATCGTCCCGCCTCTGGAACGGCAAGCCGCTGATCGTACTGCCGAGCCATATCTCTGGCGCGCCGCTCCGGAAACCCGCGATCGCAAACGTCATCCGGTCATTATCTACATCGGCGACGAACTCCCGCATGCCATCAATCAAGTCATCAAGCGTCTCGACTTCATGCAGCGCGTTTTTGATCTCTTCGCCAAGCAGATAACTGCCGCACGTTGCCACGATGGCTGGAATTCTCGAGCACGCCCGAACCTTGCTGGCCCAAAGCTCGACCGTTCCGTCGTCCCGATAAATGGCCGTATCGCTGATCGTCACTATCTTGTCGGAAAACCTCATCAGATTCAGAGCACTCACTTA
>DASXDP010000227.1:0-7409 GCA_036490575.1 Xanthobacteraceae bacterium | reverse complement strand
ACCTCTTCATTCGTCATTGCCAGCTCAACAGCATGCCGCCATGTTGCCATGATGCCATTCCTCGATCAGCCAATCACAAACGAGGAATCCGCAAACAAACCACTCGTTCCATGATCAATTTCATGGAATCGGTCGTCTAGTAACGAGGTGACGATGGCGGTGACCGTCGAAAAAAAGATCGCTTTGTTCAGCAAAGCGGCACGATGTTTAAGTCACGGAATATCAGCTTTTAATCGCACTCTGATGGCGTCGTCGTCTTTGATTGCGTTCAACGCCTGCGACCTATCGATGATCCGGTTCATGCGGGCGATTAAAACCGAGATGAATGATGCAACCGCGCCCAAAAGGAAAGCAGGAGCGGTCACCTGCGTGATGACCTGAGAAAGTTGCGTAACAGACGGATTCTCTAGAAGTGCCATCTCGTGCGCCCTCATGCCGTGTCGGAGCACTTCAACACGGTCGTCTTGGGTTTGGTGGGTTTCGCACCACTGCCCGCCGGCTGACAAACCAGCTACCCAAATGCGAAAATCCGATTCCAGTCGTTCTTCATGCTGATGACAGTCCAGCCGTTCTTTTTCGCCTCGTCGTCCAGCGCAACCGTAAAGGTCCCGAACTTGCTGTCGGGCAGGCCGCGCGCGGGGCCGTAGGCGTATTCGCGCTGCACGTCGTCGTGCAGCACAAGCATCATCAGGCGCGCGCCATCGCCGGCGCCGGTATATTCCAGCATCTCGCGATCGCCGTCCGAGTTGCCGAACGCCGCGTGCGGACGCCGGCCGATCATCAGATGAATGCCTTGAGGCTTGCCCGCCTTGTCGTTGTTGAGAAGCAGCTTCGGCTCCTTGGTCAGGAACGGCTTGCCGTCCTTGTCGTAGCCGAACTTCGTGCCGCCCATGGTGCCGACCACCTGCTCGGGAGGAATGCCGTAGATGCGCTGCGAATAAGCGCGCACAAAATCCTGGCCGCCGCCGGTCACGATGTAGGTCTTGAAGCCGCCGTCCCGCAGATACTGCAGGACCTCGAGCATCGGCTGATAGGTGAGATCGGTGTAAAGACGCTTCCAGCGCGGATGCTTTGCGGTCTCCAGCCATTTTTTTGCTTCGGCTTCGAATACCTCCACCGGCATGCCGGTCAGCGTCGCGGCGAGAATTTTCTCAAGATCGTGCAACGAGAGTTTGGCCATCGCCTCGCGATTGCCGGACAGCACGGTTTTGAATGGCTCGCGATTTTTGAGCTCCGGCTTGTGCGCCACTACTGCCGGCACCCGGTCCAGGCAAAAGACGACCTGCGTGTACATTGGATGCTCGACCCACAGCGTGCCATCCTGATCGAAACAGGCGATGCGTTCTTCCGGCGGTACGAACTTCGCGCTGGCCTGATCGGTCGTAGCGCGCACGAAATCGACGATTGCCTGTTTTGCCGGGCCGTCGTTCCAGGAGGCGAGCGACGCCTTTGGCGTCGTTTGTGCTTGACCCGGCGAGGACAGCAGCGTCCCGGAGAAAGCCGGTAATAAGACGAGGCTTGAAACCATCGCGCGACGGTTAATTCCGGACGACAGCTTGTCAGACTTCATAGCCCTTCTCCTAAGAGTGAACGTCGCAACTCGTGCGATTCTGCCGCCCGTCTCAGGGCGGCAGCACTAACGCCTTAAGCTCCTTGCGTGCCGTGCCAAAGGTGCCAAGCTGATAGACCGACGCACCCGCCGCAGAGAACGTGAACGCCGGGAACGGCTCAGCCAGCATCTTGTTCAAATATTTTTCCGTCCCGACGCCGATCGTCACGTGCGGATTGAACTTCTTGCCGGCGGCGATCGTGGTGAAATGGGAGACGTACTCGATCAGATCATTCTGAATGTCGCGTCCGCCCTTATCGCTATAGAACGCCGCGGGGGTTCCGGTCTTCGTGGTGTAGGGCGTAATTGCCGCGATGAGATCATCTTGCAGCCGATGCAGGTCGGCGGTCGGCTCGACCACGATTCCCGCGAGGCCGAGCGGCGGAGACGGAATGTAGTAATACTTGAACGCCTTCAGCGTCCACGCTGCGGGCTTGTCCTTGGCCAGAACCGCGTTCGCCGCCGCATAGACCTTGTCGAGGTCATCCGTGCGGACGAACTGCTGCAGCATCGTGACGTGCGGATGGTGCGTCTCATCCAGAGCAAAGCCCTTCGGGAAAGCCCTGAGCAGACGAGCGTTGGCGTCCTTCGCATGCTGCATCATCGTCGCGTCGGGTTCGAGCGCGATGTCGATCGCCGTCACTGGATTCTGCTGCGCGACGGCCCCCTGGGCAAATCCGAGCGCCGGCGCTAACCCGAGGCCAAAGGTTGTGAAAACTAACGCGCGTAGGTGTCGCCGGCGGCGGCCGATGCCGGACAAGCGATCGTTGGATTTCATGGTGTCTCTCCTCAGAATTTGTTGGACAGAGAGCGATCCGACTTTGGTATTGGCTGAGGCTGCGGCGGACGCAATTGTGTGCGTCCGCCGCAGAGGATTGAGGCCCGCGCTTCTAATTTCCCGTGGGCAGTGGAATGTGCACACCTTCCTTCGCCAGCTCCTGCCTGATGAAAGCGAACCTTTCATACTCCGTGAGCGAAATCGGGTGATAACCGAGACCCTGCATCTTCCGCGGCGGATACTTGATGTAGGTGTCCATCAATTTTTTCAGCTCGCCTTCCATCGGCACGGCCATCCAGGTCCGTTCCGTGAAATTAGTCATGAAAATGTCGTAGCGTTCTTGCGGGTCCTGCCACAGATCGAAAATTTGTGGGACCGTCGCGACATAAGCCTCAGCGCCTTTCCAGCCGAGATTTGTATCGACCGCTAAGCCTCCGGTTGGCTGGCCATCGCCGCCGCGGAGGTTAAATACGAATTTGTAGTTGTTGAAGCGTATGGCGCCCGGCGTCAGCTCATCCTCGGTGAAATAGTACCAGGTGGTGCGTTCCGTTTTTCCGTACCAAACAGCAGCGAGGTCACGTCGTAGCTGTCGAACACGATGGGTTGCCCATCGCGATCGTTATCCGGAAGTTTGCTGATGCCGGCCAGCGACGCGAACGTCGCCATGTAGTCAAGCCCGCCGACGATATCGAAATTCCTCGAGCCGGCTTTGATCTTTGGACCCCAGGCGATCGCGGGGACGCGATTACCGCCCTCGCGGTCGGTACCTTTGGTGCCGCGGAACGGCGTGTATCCGGCGTCAGGATAAACGTCCTGCCAGGCGCCATTGTCGGTGGTCCAGAACACATACGTGTTCTTGTCGAGGCCGAGCGAACGAACCTTGTCCATCAGGTGGCCAACACGCGCGTCCGCCTCGACGATGGAATCGGCGAATTTGCTCTTCGACAGCGATTTATGGACAAAGTCCGGGTGCGGCAGGTTCGGCTGGTGCACCTTCATGAAATTGACGCTCATGAAGAACGGCTTGTCGGCCTTGGCGGCGCGATCGAGATAGTCGGTCGCCGCCTTTTCTACATACGCGTCCAGGAACGGAATCCCGACCACGCCCTGGTTCGGCGTATCGACGTATTCGCCGTTCACCTTGAACTCTTCATGCGCCTGCTCACCGGCGTTACCGGACAATGCGCCTTTGGTCACCCGATTGAACAATGCCCGCAGCTCCGGGGCCATGTCGGGAAACCAGTCTGGATCGCCGTAGGTGTAGGCGTTGAGGTGGTAGAGAAAGCAGTACTTCATTTCGTCGTAGCCCTGGGCATTGGGAAGCGCGTAGTCGGATTCGCCGAGGTGCCATTTGCCGGTGAAAAACGTGTTGTAGCCGGCCGTTTTCAGCACCGATGCCAAGCTCCACTCGGCATGCGGCAGCCCGCCGCCCTGGCCCTGGAACGCGACCGTTGTCATGCCACTGCGATTGGGGATGCGACCCGTTTGCATCGCCGCGCGGCCGGGAGTGCAACTTGGCTGGCCGTAGAATGAGAAGAAGATCATGCCTTCGTCTGCGAGGCGGTCAAGGTTCGGCGTGGGCATGCCGCGGCCTGGGCCGCCGCCGTAGACGCCCGCATCGCCGTAGCCGAAGTCATCAGACACGATCATGATGATGTTTGGTTTGCCGGACGGCGCGGTTGGCGCTTGCGCCTGGGCTGGTTGGACAGATGCAGCGGAACTAAATGTGCCCGCCGCAGCCAGCGTCGTGCCGGCAAGCAGCATATTGCGGCGGCTCAGGACCCCACTGTCGTCACGTTCATTCTGATCGTTCATGACGTTTCCTTTCTCTGATAATGCAGCAAAACCCAACGTGGCTGGTTGAGGTATCCACCGCCTCCGCATGGCGCGCGGCCGGGCGCGCCGTTGGAGCGCGCCCGCCGGATCGTGCTCGTCACTGCCCTTCGTGGCTCTTCATCGCCGCGTCGATCTTTGCCTTGACGGCCGTGAGGTTGAAGGATGCCGGCGACTGCATCGGCGGATAGTTGATGGCGGTTTCGGCCAACGCCCCAACATATTTCTGGACCTGGACGAAACGCCAGAACTCCCGCGCCATGAAGTCGTTCACGTAGCCGGCGCCCAGATCGTTGAGGCTTTCTCCGCGTGTCGACGGCGTACGCTCGAACGGATCCTGGCGCAGGTTGACGATCGTCGGCATGTCGGTCGTCACCTTTTCGCCCGTCCAGCCATACGGCTGCTGAATAAACTGGAACTTGAAGTCGTCGATGCGGATGGCGCCCAGATTCGCCTCGGCAAAGTAAAAGACCTCATGTCGCTTCGAGGGCCCGTTGCCGGTCAGCAGGTCCATCTGGTTGTAGCCGTCTAGGTGGTTCTTGTAGGCTCGGCCGTTGAGCGTCACGCCATCGAGAAGCTGCTGCGTGATGTTCGGGTTGCCCGCCGCGGCTACGAGCGTCGGGAACCAGTCGAGACCCGAAATGATGCCGTTCTCGACCGAGCCGGGCTTGATCTTGCCGGGCCAGCGGATGATCGCCGGCACGCGAAAGCCGCCTTCGTACGACGTACCCTTGGTGGCGCGGAACGGCGTCATGCCGCCGTCCGGCCAGGTGAACACCTCGGCGCCGTTGTCGGTGGTGAAGACGACGATGGTGTTGTCGGTGACGCCGATGTCGTCCATGTGCTTGAGCAGATCGCCGATATCGTCGTCCATCTGCGCCATGCCGGCCTCTTCGAGGCCGAAATTGCTTTGCGGATTCATCTTCGCCTGGTACTTCGCCTGGAGATAGGTGAAGACATGCATGCGCGTCGTGTTGTGCCAGATGAAGAACGGTTTGCCGGCCTGCTTGGCCTGATCCATGAAGCGCTTCGTGTTGTCGACCAGCACTTCGTCGAACGTCTCCATGTCGTATTTGGCGTCGCGGCCCTTCTGCCAATACTGATGATCGCCGGACATGTCCTTGAAAGGCTTGAGCGGTCCCTCGTCGATGATGCGCTGCTTGCCGACCCTGCCCCAGCGCGGCATGTCGGTCGCGTCGTCCGTAGCGGTCGCGTAGGAATGGACGAGATTGCGCGGCCCATATTTGTCGATCCAATCCTGCGGGTAGTCGAACCAGTATGGATCGGACATCGCGTCGAGATGGTACAGGTAGCCGAAGAATTCATCGAAGCCGTGCAGCGTCGGCAGATACTTGTTCTTGTCGCCGAGGTGATTTTTGCCAAACTGTCCCGTCGTGTAGCCGAGGGCCTTGAGCGCCGTGGCGATGGTGCAAGCCTGATCGGGCATGCCGACATCGGCGCCCGCCTGGCCGACAGTGGTCAGCCCGGTACGAAGTGGAATCTCGCCGGTGATGAAATTGGCGCGGCCGGCGGTGCAGCTCGCCTCCGCGTAATAATCTGTAAAGATCATGCCGCCGGCGGCAAGCTTGTCGAGATTCGGCGTCTTGCCGGACATGACGCCCCGATGATAGGCCCCGATATTGAACCAGCCGACATCGTCGCCCATGATGACCAGGATATTCGGCTTGCCCCCAAGCGAGGCGGACTGCGCCTGGGCAACGGCTTTCTCAACGCCGGCCGCTGCTCCCAGAGCCGAGGCCGCTGCCAGGCTCGTACTGGCCAGCAAGACGTTGCGCCTGCTCAACGCGCTATTGTTTTCGTTTTCATCCTTAGCGCTCATGAGATACTCCCTGTCCGAATCACACACCTGAATCCGACATGGCTGGTCGACGTATCGACCGGCTCCGCATGTCGTGCGGCCGGGCGGTAGCGGCGGCAATAGTTCGGCGCGCACAAGTGCGAGCCGCCTTTGATCACCTTGCGGGGAATTTTGACTTCGGGCTGGCACGGATCGAAGCTCGCATCCTCCGGCCCGCCGCGCGGATTTTCCGGAATGCAGCACGCCTTCGGCGCATCCGCGTCGTGCTTTTGCGACCACCAGTCGGTGGTCCACTCCCAGACGTTGCCGATCATGTCGTGGACGCCATAGCCGTTGGGCGGAAACGCTGTCACTGGCGACGTACGGTCGAAGCCGTCTTCACAGAGATTCTCTTTAGGGAAATTGCCCTGCCAGGTATTGGCGCGGTGCTGACCGCCAGGCGTAAACTCGCCGCCCCACGCGAACTCGGCGCCGTCGAGGCCGCCGCGCGCCGCGTATTCCCACTCGGCTTCGGTTGGCAGCTCTTTGCCGGCCCATCTCGCGTAGGCGAGCGCATCGCCGAACGTGACGTGCACGACCGGATGATTGTCGAATGCGTTGATATTGCTCTTGGGACCATAGGGGTGACGCCAATTTGCGCCCTTCATCAACGTCCACCACTCACCCCAGTACCTCAAATCGACCGGATGGTTCGGCGGCGTAAACACCAGCGAACCGGCGAACAACATATGCGGAAGCGCATTCGGATAGTTCTTTGGATCGGGCGCGATTTCGGCAAACGTGACGTGACCGGTGGCGCGAACGAACTCCTTGAATTGCCGGTTTGTCACCGGCGTGCGGTCGATCCAAAATCCAGCAACGCTGACGCGATGAACCGGCGCCTCTTCAGGATAATGCTTGTCCGATCCCATGCGGAACGTACCGCCGGGAATGAAGATCATTGTCTCGGTACTTTTGCGATCCAACGGCCTCCTCCTCCGCGAGCGGATGCAGTATTCAAACCTGGCGCTTAGCCGCGCTCGTAACGACGGCAAGCCCAGCTTTCGGAGACGTCTCAATCCTCCAAGAAGCTTTAGCGAAAAGAGCGGCGCCGCCTACTGGACCATAGGCTAGTATTCAAAAGGCAGCAGCTCTACCAAGCGGTCAGGATGACGAAAGGAAAATAGAATGATGAATATTTGACATAACGATGAACGGCCAAGGGGTAGCTACTTCTTGGCGCCATTCTTATACCACTTCTACATCAGAGTGAGTTGACGATATAGGGGAACGAGGTGATGGAGCTCACGAGAGTGGGATTTTGTTCGAGGTAGAGGATGGCCTGCCTGAGCTTGGCGCGCACGGCGTCCATGGATTTGAGCGCAAAGTTT
>DASXDP010000226.1:0-3943 GCA_036490575.1 Xanthobacteraceae bacterium | reverse complement strand
GTGGCCCGCTTTGAAACCAGGTTTTCGTCATGCTTGGTGTCAGCGGTTCGCGAGCATTCTTCTCCTATATTATCAGTTGGTGCGCAGCCGCCGCTTGTCCGACAATGCCCGTTTGCGTTTGAACGTCGTGGCGGAGGTCGTTGATTGTTGTGTTGATCGTCGCGTCGTAAGCGGCCGCCGATAAGTCGAAGGCTATAAACGCCTCCAAGTTGGTCAAGCCGGAAAATCCCATCAACGTATGGTGCGTCGGCAGGTGACCAAGCGTATGCAGGAACAGATTCTGCACAACAATCGCATTCTCCGGAGCGTTCGGATCGACGGGCCTACCGCTGTTGTTAGTATCGGAAAATGCTTCTGAGGATACGAACGCGGCAGCCAGCCGCTCTTCCGTTATCGGCGGAAGCGATATTCCGTCGTCGAACTCGGAGCCATGTGCATGGATAAGGAGATTGACGGCGAGCGGACCCAAGTTTGACGAAGCTATCGCACTTAGCGTCGTAGGCAGAGGAAAATGACCAAGCGCCACATAGAACATTCGGTCAATTACACCGACCCCTAAGCTTTGCGCGTATGTCGTGATGACCTGATCTGCCGTGGCATCTGGGAGATACTCTAATTCGCTTACCAACTCCGCCGATGGAAGCGCCATGCCAAGGGACGTAAAAGGCATTGTCGATTTCTTGCAGGGTAAGCATGCACCAACCTGTCGAGGTTGCGGCCGAGCCGTACTGTACAGTGAACTGTTAACCACGCTCAAGACAGCATTTTCACATGCCAAAACTGGTTTTAGTCGCTGTAACAATGCCAGAACGAGCGTGTCGACAGGGCATGCCCCCGCTTTGGCCGCCCTCAGCGGCTGCCAACGTCTTCTTGTCCGTGTTGCAACAGCCATCCCGGTAAAAGCCGGTCATCGGCTGAAACAAACAAATAGCCAGCGGCTCCCGCAACACGTTGAGTGCCGAGGGTGCTTTGCGCCGGTCGTCCCGAAGCATCAATGCAAAAAAGTTAGGCCAAACGCGATGAAGGCGACGATAACCGCCGCTACGACGGCGACGAAGGCCCACCGAAAATAGTGGTGCGTTTGCTGGTATAGGAGGCGACGAGATTCCGCTTCGTCCCCACCCCAACGGAGGCTCGTTTGCCCATTTGGCTCTCCGGCGGGGCCAGCCCTGCCGGGGTCGCGGGATTGTGCCGCAGCAACCGGCTTCAACTCTTCGCGCCAAGATCCTTCCAGTTTTAACTTGGCCATCGCTGCCTTCGAACTCGAAATGATCCGAGCATGGACGCTCCGAGCCAATGCCTATTTGCGGAAGGCGTTGACGGAGCCGGGACTCAGAGGAACGCTTGCCGCTGATTTGGCAAATGCTTCCCCCAAATCTTGGAGATTCCCCGAGAACTGTCTCATTTGCGATTCCATAAATTCGGTCTGTAGCCGCATCAACTCTTCAAAATCCCTGACTTGGCTCAATTTGTTCAGATGCTCGTGCGTGGCCGCAATGTTTTTGTCCGCACAGGTCTTTAGCTTTTCACCCAAGTCGGTCCCACCCGATGGCATAGATGCTACCGACTGCCGGAGAAATCCAAAATAGCTGTCAATCGCACTACGTGCTTGCTCCTTCATCTGTTCTGAACCTTGTTGCATTTGGGCACTCAATTCGTTCAGCGGTGGCATGCCGTTTGCCATCGTGCTGCTCCTGTCTTGTCTGACTTTAGCGCCGTTGTCGGCCAATGAATACTCCCCTGATTGCTTTCCAGTTAGCGGCTATTCCCGCATATCCATTGGCAAGGGATACTCGTCCAAAAACTTCTTGATTCATTTTGGCTTGCTCACCATCTTGGCGCTGCATCAAGACGGAGACGCTGGCGCGTCCTCCACCAACCGGCTGAACCGCAGCAACGGTGGTTTTTCCCGCAGGGGGATGAGGCCCGACAGGGCAAACAAAACGGCAGCGCCAGCCCTTCGTTTGTTCACAGAGGGCCGCATGGCGAAAACAAATTTTATCCCCGGCATAAATCGGCGCGAATTACTCGCCACAGCGGCGGCCGCGTCCACGGCCGGGATTGCTCCCACAAACTTGCGGGTCGTCAATGCCGGGGCTTTGCCGGGCGTGGCATCATTGGCAACGACTGCGCCGGGCAAGCCTGCCGATTTAACCACGCTCGCCCTTACGGGCGACAATGCCCGACGCTTTGCGGAAATAGCTGCAAGAAATCGCATTCGGCATGACGGGTTGTTACCCGAAATATCAGTGCCTGCGGAATTGAGAAAATTATATCGCCGTGACCGCGAGGCGGCCTTCGAGCGATTTGCTGTCATCCATCGGGACGCGATCAAGGATGATTTACTTGCGGCCCGCCGCCGAGCCAAGGCTGGCCCAGCTTGGCAGCCACGCGGGTTTTTCGAGCGTGGCTTTTGAAAGTCAGGTCAGGGTGGCGCTATGGAAGAAGTTCAGGCACCACAACGAACTTGTAGCGATGCGAGTCGGGTGAACGACTTCAACGACCGATTGACCGAACCACAAAATAGACAATTGAGTCCCCCGCCCCAAAACAAAAACTAAGGGATACGACTATTGCTATTATGTGCAGCATTTTGACGGCGGAAGAGTGTGAATACCCCTTGAACGCGGCCGCAAAAGAACTTCGGTAAAATCAGATCGCAATAATCGTGCAAACACTGGCCCAGACAAGGACACGCCAGTAAGGGCTTCGGGTATAACCGTAATAGATCGGCCCAAGTGCGGACAGCACCACCGGGGGCAGCATACTAAGAATAGCGACGCGGAACACGTCGCCAGCGGTCGGCGTTCTAGAGCCTGTTAAATTTCCGGTCGCTTCTCTCCACATTTCATCGCTTTGCCGCCGCATAATACGGCGCATTTTCGCGTGCGATGGCGGCACGAACCACCACACCAACCGACGCCAGCGTGGCACAGGTCCTATGATATAGCGTTTCCAAATTATCGGGCTGTCGGGGTCAAGTAATCCGCGCCCTCGTTAGCGGCGTGTTCCGTGATTTCACTTTGCCGACGCTCGTATTCTTCGCTTTGCACTTCGATTGCCGCCCAACCGAGTTTAAGATTTGCTTCGCTGTCAGTCTTCTGCTCGCGAAAGCAGGAACGCCTCGTCGTGCGGGTCCACAATCACTGAAATGTCGGCTCCGCAGCCATCACATTTCAACAGGTAGCTTTCGAACCCGGATGCGTCAAAGAAAGCGTTCGCGCCCCTAACGAACAACACGTTAGCTTTGCATTTTGGGCAAGTGACCTTTGCGGGGCCGATGCGTTCGGCATCGCCAGCAAACAGGCGTCCTTCACGAATTTGTAGTGTTTGCTCAGGGCGGACCATATCGAGCATCCCCTCGGTCCACGCTCGTTTCTCGCCCCGAAGCAAGCGTCTCACCGCCGAAATGCAGTGTCAACGTGGAAAGCCCTTAGTTGATCGATTTAAGATAAAGAAAATTGGTCAGTAGTGGCGCTTTCAGCGCCTCGGCTCATTAGTTGAAAGAGCCTTTCGGACATCCGCCTGCGATAGGCCGAACTGGCGGGCAATTCTCGCGGGCGTTACACCAGCTTTAAAGGCGGCCCAAACAGCGTTCACCTTGCCCTGTGTCAGCGGCGACGCATCAAGCCCGATTTTTCGCTGGCGAGTTTGACCGCGTGGTGGGGAAGCTTCCTTCCCGGCTAAACCGGCATCTGAGGTTGGATAAGCATCCCGGTTCAAACCGCGTTTCCGAAACTCATCGTTTGCCGCCCGGAGAAGCAAAGCCAATTGTTCGTCATCCAGATGGCGAATTGCGGCGGGCAAGTCTTTCGGCAGAACGACGCGACGTGACGGTGACGCGGCCTTCGGTTTGGAGGTTGGGTTGGAAGAAGGCGGCCCGACCGAAAAAAGATCGGGCGTTTGATTCCGAATGGTATCGCGGCCCATATTGATGAGGCCC
>DASXDP010000225.1:0-4912 GCA_036490575.1 Xanthobacteraceae bacterium | reverse complement strand
AATCGCAGACGTTGCACTACCGGATTTCAGATCCTCGAGCCGCGCGGATTCTCAACGCCTTGAAAGACATTTACTGCGACGATCTCCCGCAGGCGAGCAAACGGCCGCGCTGAGCGCTCCGCCTTACGCGGCGGCGAGCCCGCACCGTTTCAGGAAATCCACCGTGAGGCTTGCGCACTCTCGGGGCTTTTCGATCTGCAGCAGATGACCGGTCTCGGCGACGAAGCTGTAATCGTAGCCGCCCTCGGTGCCGAGCGCCTGGTTGGCCGGACCGGTCGTGGACCCTTTCATGTTGGGATCGCAGCCGATCAGCTTGACCGGGCCGCTGAACGCCTTGGCGGCGGGCCAAAGATTGAGGGTGATGGCCTGCGCGTAGATGGTCGCCTCGTTCTCCGGATCGCAGACAAGTTGAAAGCCGTCGCCATCCGGGCTCTTGCGCAGCACCGAGCGCGCCATCAGTTCGTGCGCGCCGGCCACCCAGCGCGCCGCCGCGCGCGACTGCCGATATTCCTCGGCGAGCTCTTCAACGGCGTTAAAGCGTCTGCGGCGCGCCTTCGCCCAGGCGGTCAGCCGCTTTTCGAACGCCGCCATGACGTCGTATGTCGGGTGCCCCGGCGGCGGCATGTTAGGCGGGTCGAACAGGATGAGCGCATCCCAGCGCCAGCCGACTTCGATCGCGTGCTTCATCGCCGTACGCCCGGACATCGAATGAAAAATTCCGGCGGTCGGCTTTTTTCCGAGACGAGCGTTCACGTCCGCGATGACGCGTTCGAGGTCGCGCACCAGTTGTTCGTAGGTGTGATGCGACGGCACCATCGGGACGTTCTGGCCATGATTGCGAAAGTCGAACACCAGGACGTCGAACTGCGACAACAGATGCTGCCAATAGGGAAAGTAAGCATCGGCGGCAAAACCGTTGCCGTGCGACAGCAGCAACCGCACGCCGTCGGCGCGTCCGTGGCGGCGCATACGGATGCTCGCGCCGTCGTCCAGCGCGACGTCGAAAGTCATGTGTGGCGTAGGAAGTTCAAGCTGCATGGTTGTTCTAGCTGGTCATTATGAATGTGGCTGCGGGGCATCGCTTATGGCGGCGGCGACGCGCCCGGTCAACCTTTGCGCGGCGTCTCGGATGGGCCATGGTGGCAGCCGTTCAGGTCACCGTGCGAGCTTCGGATGAGGCGGGCCGCGCCATTGGCAATGATTTTGCTCGCGGCCGTGCTGGGCACGGCAGGCGCGCTCGGCGCAGCGGATCGATTGTTCGTGAGCGAACGAATTACGCCGCCGGGCGAATACACCTCGGAAATCGAGGGCCCCGCCGTCGACGCCGCTGGAAATTTGTACGTCGTGAACCTGCACCGGGCCGGCACCATCGGCGAGCTGTCGCCTGGCGCCTCGTCCTCCCAACTGTTCGCAATGCTGCCGGACGGCAGCGTCGGCAGCGGCATCCGGTTCGATCGTGAGCAGCGAATGTATGTGGCCGATTACAGACGGCACAATATCTTCGTGTTTGAGCCCGGCACCAGCACGCCCAAGCTTTACTTTCACTCAGAAGAGTTTTCGCAGCCGAACGATCTCGCCATGGCGCGAGACGGCACGCTGTTCGTGAGTGACCCGGACTTTGCGCATCACAGCGGCCGCGTCTGGCGTATCGATCGCGCGGCTGACGACAACGCGACCGGCGCGCCCATGCCCGCTCCGCGGCCGATGGGTGAGGCGAACGGCATCGATTTGAGTCCCGATGGGACGACGCTCTATGTGAGCGAAACCGACACGCGCGAGGTGTGGGCTTATCAGATCGACGGCAACGCTCTGATACACGCGCGACTGGTCGTGCGATTCCGGTCGTTCAAGCTCGACGGGCTGCGGACCGATCGGGCCGGACGTCTGTTCGTTGCGAGGCCGGGCAACGGCGCCGTCGCGATCGTTTCTCCCGGCGGAAAAATCCTGCGCGAGATCGCGCTGATGGGGAAATACCCGACCAACCTGACGTTTGGTGGCCCCGGCGGACGCACTGTTTACGTCACGCAGGTCGATGGCGGCTTCATCGAGGCTTTCAAAACGGATGTGTCCGGACGTGAGCCGTGTTTTGGTGCGGCATGTTGAATGTAGAAACCTTAGCAGCCGCCGCCGACTGTCGTTGAACAAACGGTCACATATGTAACCGCCAGCCCCCGCTGGCCGAAGCTTCCAGGGTTTCGTCTGATACGTCTTCATTGAGCATATCATTGAGCGTGGACTTCTCACTGATTTATCGCTCGCTCTCAATACCCCGCACCAAATTTTCTCCTTGGTTTCCTAACACTGATGACACATTTTGGACAGGTCAGATTTACGACGTCAAGATCGCGCAGTAGAATCCCCATCGTTTTTGCGTTGTAAAAACTCAAAATCAAGAGTTGCGGAGCTACGGCGGTGTTTGTCCCATCTCCCCGGAGCCCTACACTGTCAGGAAAAAACCACGATGGAGGGGCGCTGAGGCCGCCGAACAGCGCGCTATTCACATTAGAAATCACGAAATTCTCGATCAGGTATTTTTGGCGGCGGGCTAGCGGAAGGGTAGGGGAAGCCGATGAATGAGATTGACCCATTTTCCCTCGCGACCATTCCTATTCAGCAATTGGCCAACGCCCAGCCTATGAGAAGTGCCACCGCATTTGTTTGGAAAGAAGGCTCGCAGCACTACCTCATCACCAACTGGCATGTCATTACTGGTCGGAACGCGGCAACTGGTAAGCTTGAAACAGAAGCGCGGCCTGACACCCTACGGGCGCTTTTCAACATCAGGACTGGCGATTTTGGAAAGCAGCAATAAGACATTAAAATTCGCGACGACGACGGGCGACCACGATGGCTTGTATATCCCGGACGGGAACGCGGAATTGACGTTGTGGCTCTCCCGCTACCGATGAGCGCCGACGATCCCGTAATGACCATGTTTCCGATCAACTCGGTTACGTCCCCGCCATTGCGAATTTGCATCGGGATGGACGTGTTCATCCTTGGCTACCCATTCGGGGCCGAGCCGCCAGCATTTCCTGTATGGAAGCGCGGAAGTATCGCTTCGGAGCCAGATTTGGTTCGACTGACGACCGGCTACTACTTGGTCGATACCGCATCTCGGCCGGGAATGTCCGGGGCACCTGTAATCTTGCGAAGCTGGACGAATGATTTCGTAGAGGGGAGGATTAGAGCTATTAGTGATAAGCCCGCGACAAACTTTATCGGCGTGTATTCTGGCCGGCTAGGCGCACCGTCTTCGGACGCGCAGATCGGTATGGTCTGGCATGGAAGTTACGTGCGCGACATTATAGCAGGCAACATGCGCGATCAGGATTGAGCGACTACAGATCGCCGGCTTCTAAGCTTGAAGCGTTATCACAAATCGCGATTAGTTAGCGGAAAAACTCTGACATTCGTCATTTCACTTGTCCCTCGGCAGTTGTTTGGCGTCCCCGGCTCGACCCGCTGCTGAGAGCGCTCTTAACGCACGCGAGACTAGCCGGCGCTCCGAGCTTTGCTTTTTGTTGTAGTTGAGGCCTTTGGAAATTAGCCGCTTACGTGATACCGCTTGTAATGCAGAAACAATCATGCGGAACGTCTCTCCGTCTGCTGGAGGCTGTTGGTTCATTTCCTCATAGGTGACCATTTCTGGCCATCGTGGTGTGAACAGAACACCTTTTCGTATCTCGTCCACGATGGCGCGTTCGTTTGCAGTCGGGCGTAAAATTGCACTAAAGAATTCGAAATAAAGACAGAAAAGAAATCGACCATACAGCGAGCAGTAATTCGCAAAATAGCCTTGGAAGTTTTTTGCAGAGAAAACGAACCGCGTTGGGGTGCCCCACCCAGTCCGAAGCAATGATTGTACGTTGAAATGAACACCAGCGGAAGTCAGTCTATAAAGAAAGTCGTACAGCACAGCGAGTTGGTGTATCCCTTGCTTCTCAGCTATTTGCCTAATATGAGGCATTGCCCCTTTATCTAGCTTTGGCCAACCGTGACGCTGCCATACGGCCCGTGCGTCTGTGCCAGCAGAAGCAATGAGAGTATCAGCGTCGTGGAGGCGCAGCACCGGCTGTTGCGGGCGGATCGCATTGAAAAACGTATCTTGTAACTTTATACGAGTGCCAATTTCGTGACTTGATAAGGCTTTCACAAGCTGCTCGCGATCCTTGGATGGCATTTTGCTGATGAACCCAAGAACGATGAGGTCTTCGCATATGCCGCGAAGAGACGACATCGCGAAGAAAGCGCTCTTCGATTTGGCAAAATCTCGGACGGCCAAATTAAATTCGAAGCATTTGCACGCCGACGCTTTCACGCAGAGCGAAAACATCTTGTGTTTGTGGATCGTGCCCTTAGCAACATCAGCCATATAGGTCCTGAGCGCCTTGAGATGCCCAAGATCGGTGGTCCCACCTTTCGTTTTGGACTTGCCTTTTTTCTTACCGGCCATTGTCTTCCCAAGGTGTGTCGGTGCGGACTGCCGTGCGGAGGTCTTTTTGTTCGAAACTGGCAACGGCGGGCTTCGCTTTCTGAACGGCGGACGCAATACGTTCGTAGTGTCGCTTTTGAAAGCTCGTGAGGGTCTCTCCGGTTGCTGGCCGCTTCAATGGCGGCACGACGCTTCAACGTTGCAGCATGAGCATATGCCCGGCACCGGATCGCGCAACGAGCACTGCGCGTGACGGGTGGCGGTTTCCTTGCTACCCCGGTGCTACCCCGGAGGATCGTGCTATCCCGTCGAAATGTGAGAAGTGCCTGATTTTGCTGGTGGGCGCTGTAGGGATTGAACCTACGACCTCTCCCGTGTGAAGGGAACGCTCTCCCGCTGAGCTAAGCGCCCGCGCCTGATGGCGGATCGGCTGCATTTAGGGAGCGCCTCGGCAGGGTGTCAAGCGAGCCGAGCGGA
>DASXDP010000224.1:0-17894 GCA_036490575.1 Xanthobacteraceae bacterium | reverse complement strand
GAAGTGCGATCGGGCTCCTTCTCGGGACTTTCGTCTGCCTTCTGACCTATTTCGGCCTTGTAGCGATCCCGACCCGGTACCTGTTCGGTGTCACCAGCACATTGATTGCGTTACTCGCCGCCGGTCTGGCCGCGCAGGCCATAGCTTTCCTGCAGCAGGCAAACATCCTGACGGCGTTCGATCAGCCGGTGTGGGATACATCGTGGATCTTGCGGGACGACAGCTGGTTGGGGCGGGCGTTGCACACGCTGATCGGCTACGTCGATCAACCGACTGCCATGCAGCTTATTGTCTATGCGGCGACGCTCATCGTCATGGCCGGTTTGATGAGGGCCTTTGCGGTGCCGCACGTCCAGCGGCCGTTAGCGGCCTGACTTGATCGTCAGCCGGTTGCCGTGCCGGCAAAGTGATCCGGACAGATAACCGCCGTGTACGCCTCGCCGAGATCGGCAAGCTCAGCTTCCAGACATTCGACCTCAAGGCGAATAGCGGCACCTCCGGAGAAAGTCAGCAGCACGGTACCGGCCGGTGCGTCGGTTTCGGCGAACTCGACCGCCAAGAGATTGAGTGTTGCATCTTTGTTCGCCTGGACCACACCCCGGCACTTGCATGCTTTGACCCGCTCAAAACGCAAGGCCGTCCTGCAACGGCGATAGTCAGCGCTCGTACCTCTGTCCCCGCCGGCTTCGACCGCATTCATCCAGTCGAAACGATCGAATGCCATCAGAAACCGGCGCTCGCGCGGCTGCCACAGAATGTCGGCGATTTTGACGAGAGCATCCTGCGCATGAGCCGAGACGACTTCGATGTCGTCCCTATCCAGGGCGACGAGCTTGAGTTCCTCCATAAGGCGTCCCCGCTTCAAAGGCTCTTTGTAATTCGAGACTTAGGAAGGCTGGAACGGCGCTGCAAGACCCGGAACGCACGTCTGAATCCATGATGGAGAAACCCGCCGACGCCATCGTTCGATCAGATTGTCTGGCCGCCTGACCGGCTGATCGATTTGCACGTACGTTCCCGACCGATACTGCGCTGAGGAACAAGACATCGCGCAGAAACTTTTTTGAATTTGATGCTTCGCAACCGGACGACGCACTATCAACAAGACGCGGCGGCGTGAAAGTTCGATTTGCCTAGCCGCCAAGAGGTTGCTAAGAACAATCTAACAATTTTGATTGTGACCCCTGCCGCGTATCTGCGAGTGTTGTTTCCGATCAAACACTGCGCTACTGATGGACCATCAAACCGATCTGTTGAGTTTCTTTCGCCTCTGTTAGAGAGATGATGTAGTGCTTTTCCTGAAAGGGAGGATTTATGGCTAAGAAGTCAAAGAAACGGCGCGCGTGGACAGCGACCGAAGTGCGTGAATTGAAGAGCATGGCGAAAAAGAAAACCGCCGCCGGAAAGATTGCCAAGAAGCTGCGCAGGACCGAAGGCGCGACGCGGCAAAAGGCATTCAGCATCGGGCTTTCGCTCGACTCTCGTTCCTGAAATTCATCCTCCAAGTTTTGCGAAATGCGATGAGCGCCAGCCCGTGAAGGGCTGGTGTTCAATCGGTTTTCTGCGCCGGGACTACGGCCAGCTCCGATCCCGGACGTCACCCCCATACTGATTGGCCTGCGGCTGAGCGTTTTCCGGCCTTGTTTGATCTCAGGGGGGCCGGGATCGTGCGTCCGCATCCTGGGCAAATTCACGCCCGGCGCGGATGCCGCTCAGGCGTAAACCAAGGTATAATGATCCCCGCCGATGGATAACCATTTGCTGGCTGGGTCGTGATATCACCCGGTTCGGTGCCAGGCAGTCCGCGATGACGCAGCTCCCAAGCCCGTCGGGGCAAAATTTTGCAGCTTCCGAATTGGGAGCCGCGCTCGCCGCCTGTCGGCGGGCTTTCCTTGCCGTCGCGCTCTTTAGCGGAATGAGCAACGTGCTCATGCTTACGGGCGCATTGTTCATGCTTGAGATTTATGACCGCGTACTGCCGAGCCGCTCGGTTCCCACCCTCGTGGCCTTGTTGATCCTAGCGGCGGGTCTTTACGCCGCCCAAGGGTTTATCGACGCGATCCGCAGCCGGATCTTGGTGCGTGTCGGCCACAGTCTCGACGAAGCGATGAGCACGCGCGTCTATGAAGTCGTTGTCCGGCTGCCGCTCAAGCTCGGTAGCAAGAGCGGCGGCACCCAGCCGATACGCGATCTGGATACAGTGCGAGGTTTTCTCTCCGGTATCGGGCCCGTTGCCCTGTTCGACTTGCCGTGGATGCCGGTCTATCTCGCCATCTGCTTCCTCTTCCACCCGTATATCGGGCTGACGGCGCTCACCGGTGCGGTCATTCTCATTGCCATTACTGTCGTGACAGAGCTGCGTACGAGGCAGCCGACCGGCCGCGCTACCCACCTCGCCGCGGCCCGCAACGCATTGATGGACGCGAGCCGGCGCAATGCCGAAGCAATAACCGCCATGGGCATGGTCGGACGCATCGCGCATCGCTGGAGCGAGATCAATCGCAATTATGTGGCTTCAAGCGGCCACGCCAGCGACGTAGTCGGTGGACTTGGCTCGATTTCAAAGATTCTTCGGCTGCTGCTGCAGTCCGCCATCCTCGCTGTCGGCGCCTGGCTCGTGATCCATCAGGAATCGACCGCCGGCATTATCATTGCCGGCTCCATCCTCGGCGGGCGGGCGCTCGCTCCAGTCGATCTTGCCATCGCCAACTGGCGGGGCTTTGTCGCCGCGCGGCAAAGCTGGCACCGGCTGTCGCGCCTGCTCGGTAACCTACCGCCTCGGTCCGCGCCGATGCCCCTGCAACCGCCGGCGAAGACGCTTTTGGTGCAGAATGCAGCGGTCACCCCTCCGGGCGAACAGAAAGTCGTTTGCCAGGACGTGAATTTTTCGCTCGATGCCGGCAAAGCGCTTGGCGTGATCGGCCCGACCGGCTCGGGTAAATCGTCACTGGCGCGCATGCTCGTGGGCGTTTGGACGCCGGCGCGCGGCAGTGTGCGCCTCGACGGCGCCGGCCTCGATCAATGGTGGCCTGAAGCGCTTGGCCGCCATGTCGGCTATCTGCCACAGGACGTCGAGTTGTTTCCGGGTAATGTCGCTCAAAACATCGCCCGGTTTGAGGATCCGCCGAATGCCGAGGCTGTGCTGGCCGCCGCACAAGCCGCAGGCGTCCACGATCTGATCGTCAACTTGCCCGGCGGCTACGAGACCCATGTCGGTGACAACAACAGCGGGCTTTCCGCCGGCCAGGCGCAGCGCATCGCGCTCGCCCGCGCGCTCTACCGTGATCCTTTCCTGGTCGTTCTTGATGAGCCGAATTCCAATCTCGACGCCGAGGGCGACGAAGCGCTGACCCGCGCGATCGTGAGCGTTCGCGAGCGGGGCGGCATTGCCATCGTCGTCGCGCATCGCCCCAGCGCCATCGCTGGCGTCGATTATATTCTGGTCATGGGCAAAGGCCGGCAACAACAATTCGGACCGAAAGAAGAAATCCTCAGCCGCGTTATCCCGGCGAGCGCGCCACCGCGCTCCCTGAAGGTGGTTCCGGACCAGGAAGGCGCGGCGTGAAGACCGAGATACCCAGCGCCCGCTCTTCCATACGCCGGCACGTGATGGTCGGCACGGCTGTCGTCGCGTTTCTCGCGGTCGGACTCGGTGGTTGGGCTTCGACTGCCGAGATTTCCGGCGCGCTGATCGCGCCCGGGTCCGTGGTTGTCGATTCCAACGTCAAGAAGGTGCAGCACCCGACAGGCGGCGTGGTCGGCGAAGTGCGGGCGCGCGACGGCGATCACGTCAAGGCCGGCGACATTCTTGTGCGTCTCGACGAAACCGTGACCCGCGCCAACCTCGCCATCGTTCAAAAGGGACTGGTGGAACTCTATGCGCGCAAAGCGCGCTTGGCTGCGGAACGCGACGCCGCCGATACGGTCGCGACGCCCAAAGAACTCGCCAGCAAAACCAACGATGCCGACGTGCAGGAGGAATTGGCAAGCGAACGCAAGCTCTTCGAGCTGCGACGGACCGCGCGGCTGGGGCAGAAGCAACAATTGCGACAGCGGATTACCCAATTGCAAGAAGAGATTCGCGGGCTCGAGGCGCAACAGGACGCCAAGACCAAGGAGACCGAGCTGATCGAGCAAGAGCTCGGCGGGATGCGCGAACTTTGGAAGAAAAACCTTATTCCGCTCGACAAGCTGACCGCCCTGGAGCGCGAAGCCGCGCGCCTGCAAGGCGAGCGCGGGCAGCTCGTTGCCTCCGCCGCGCAGGCCAAGGGCAAGATTGCCGAGACTGAACTGCAAGTGCTGCAAGTCGACCAGGATTTGTCCAGCGACGTCGCCAAGGAGCTGCGCGAAACCGACGGCAAGATTGGCGAATATGTCGAGCGCAAGGTCGCGGCCGACGACCAGCTCAAGCGCACCGATATCCGCGCACCGCAGGATGGCGTCGTCTTTCAATCAACGGCCAACACCGTGGGCGGCGTCGTTGCCGCCGGCGACCCGATTATGTTGATCGTCCCGGAAGCGGACACCTTGTTGGTCGAAGCAAAAGTCGATCCGAAGGATATTGATAAGGTGCAGTTCGGCCAGGCCGTTTTGCTACGCTTCTCCGCGTTCGACATCCGCACCACTCCGGAGATCAACGGAACCGTATCCCGCGTCGCCGCCGATACCTCTACCGACCAGCGTACCGGCCAGACTTATTACGTTGTCCGCATCTCCATGGCGCCCGACCAAATTGCCCGGCTTGGGGATGTCAGGCTCACACCCGGAATGCCGGTCGAGGCTTTCATTCAGACCGGACAGCGCACCATGCTCTCTTATCTGATAAAGCCGCTGCACGATCAGTTCATGCGCGCTTTCCGGGAGAGGTGAGCGGCGGCGCAGTGTTCGGGCAGGAACCTGTATCGGATACCAGCTCATTTCGCCGTAGCGAACAAGCCTGCCATGAGCGAAACTTGCCAACGCGGAACCGACTGACATGAGGCTGATCGGTCGCTGGGCGCGCCAATTCGGGCTGGCGCGAGCGGTGTGCACGCTGCTGTTGATTGCACTGGTGCCGCTGCGTATCTCCGACCCGCGGCCGCTGGAAGAAGCGCGGCTCCGCACCTTCGATCTGTTTCAGTTTTTGCGCCCGCGCGAGCAAACAGCGCGCCCGGTCGTCATTGTCGATATGGACGAAAAGAGCCAGAAAGAAATCGGCCAGTGGCCTTGGCCGCGCACCGTCCTTGCCGACCTGGTTTCGGAAATCGCGCGCGCCGGCGCGGTTGCGATTGGCTTCGACATCGTGTTTCCCGAACCGGACCGAATGTCACCCGCGGTCGCGGAGAAAAGCTTTCGGGGTCTCGACCCGGAGACGCGCGCAAAACTCGATGGACTAGCCAGCAACGATGATGTCTTTGCCGAGGCCATCCGGCGTGCCCGCGTAGTGGTCGGCCAAGCCGGTTCGCCGACGCCGGAACCGCTGGCGAAGGCAGAGAGCGCGCTGCAGACCGGTTTTGCCGTTGTCGGTCCGGACCCGCGTCCCTTCCTGGTCACTTTTCCCGGCTTGCTGCGCAACATCCTGCCGATCGAGCAGGCCGCGGCGGGCCGCGGTCTCTTTTCCATCAATCCGGAACGCGACGGCATCATCCGCCGCGTGCCAGTGGTCATGGACGCCCAGGGACAATTGGTGCCGACGCTGACCATGGACATGTTACGAGTCGTGACCAACAGCGGCGCTATCCTGGTGCGCACCGATGAAGCCGGCGTGCGTGCCGCCGCGGTGCCGGGGCTCGAGGTTCCGACCGACCTCAACGGCCAATTCTGGGTTCACTTCAACAAACACGATGCGCAGCGTTATGTGTCGGCCACCGATATCCTGCATGGACGTGTTGATCCCGATCGGCTGCGCGGCCGGCTAGTGCTGATCGGCACGTCCGCGGTCGGCCTGCTTGACGTCAAAACCACGCCTATTGAACCGACCATGCCGGGCGTGGAAATCCACGCGCAGATTCTCGAAAGCGTTTTGACCAAGTCGCTGCTGTCGCGGCCGAACTACGCGATCGGCGCCGAACTGCTGGCCGCGATCGTTCTGGGTCTGGCGATCATCGTTGCCGCCCCGTTGTTGCCGGCTTCGATCGTGGTCGCACTCGGCGCGCTCTTGATCGCCGGACTCATTGGCATGTCATGGTATTTCTTCGCCGCGCACAATCTGCTGATCGACTTCACCTACCCGCTGATGTCGTGCTGGCTGATCTATCTCGTGCTGACCTTCTTCAACTATTTCCGCGAGCAGCAGCAGCGCCAGCAAATCCGCTCCGCGTTCGGCTTCTATCTGTCGCCACAATTGGTCGAGCAGCTCGCCCGGTCGCCGGAGAAGCTGGTGCTCGGCGGCGAAGAGCGGCGCATGACCATCCTGTTCTCGGACGTCCGCGGCTTCACCACGATTTCCGAGCACTACAAGGACGACCCCCAGGGCCTCACCCACCTGATGAACCGTTTCCTCACACCGCTGACCAACGCCATCATTGAGCGCAAAGGCACAATCGACAAATATATCGGCGACGCCATCATGGCGTTCTGGAATGCGCCGGTCGACGATGCGGAGCATGAAGCCCATGCCTGCGAGGCAGCGCTGGAGATGCTGGCGCGCGCCGAAGCGCTGAACGTCGAACTCAAACACGACGCCGAAGCCAACGGTGGCCTTTACATGCCGTTACGCGTCGGGATCGGGCTCAACACCGGCCCCTGCGTCGTCGGCAACATGGGGTCGGATTTCCGCTTCAACTATTCGGTGCTCGGCGACACCGTCAACGTCGCCTCGCGCCTGGAGTCGCGGACCAAGGATTACCGGCTTTCCATGGTGATCGGTTCGCGTACCGCGGAGGGTGCGCGCAAATTCGTCACCATGGAAATCGACCTCATCCAGGTGAAGGGCAAGAAGCAGCCGGAGGCGGTTTTCACCGTGCTCGGCCGCGCTGAAATCGGCGACGACCCGCGCTGTAAGGAACTGCTCGAACTCAATGCACAGATGCTCGCAAATTATCGCAAGCAGCAGTGGGATGCGACCAAGGCGCTCATAGCGCGCTGCGCTAAGCTCGCCGGCGCCTTCGGTGCCGACGGCTTGTATGACATGTATCTCGAACGAATCGAGGCGTACCAGCACGACCCGCCGCCAGCGGACTGGAACGGTGTCTATGAGGCGGACACAAAGTAGCGGGGCAGAACGGGCGGAAGACGCTACGCCGCGTCCTCGGCGCCCGCCGGCTGGGCGCTAAACCCTTCCAGCATGCGGCGCAGGATCGAGAGATCGACCGGCTTGGGGACCGGTTCGACGACGTTGAGCTTCAGCGACCGGGCGAGGCGCAGAATCTCACGCAAGGTCTCTTCATCAGCGCCACTGACCACGATGATCGGCGCCGCGCAGCCGACATCGGCGAGATGGCGGAGCAACGTCACCGCGCCGCCGCGGTCGCCGAGCGCGATATCGAGAGTGACGCAATCGAACGTGCCTTCCTGCGAAAGCTTTACCGCTTCGCGGTGGTTCGCTGCGCCGACCGGGACATAGCCGGACTTGGCCGCCGCCCGGCAAATGATCATGCGGTGAAGGTTATCGTCATCGATGACGAGCAGGCGCGGCGCGCGGGCCGCGTCGTTCGTGCCTTTCGATTGTGCTTTATCCGCCGCGAGCGCCTGTCCACGCATGCGAGCCGCCTCGTATTGCGTCATTGATATTGCGGCGAATAATCAGTGAAGTCGTCGAAAGTTGCATTAACGGGCGGTGCGAATTCGACGTTTTTCGGCACTCGCAGGAAACGCGGTTTAATCGAAGTAACAAATTTCATTAAAAATGGCGCGGTCGCCTGCACCGCCGGCCGCGTGCTTTCGCCGGCGCGTTATTTTGGCGCGCGTTTGGCGAGGATTCGCTGCAGCGTGCGCCGGTGCATGTTGAGGCGGCGCGCGGTTTCCGAAACGTTGCGACCGCACAATTCGTAAATGCGCTGAATATGCTCCCAGCGCACGCGGTCGGCGGACATCGGATTTTCCGGCGGCTCGATCTTTCTGTTTTCGGCGGCCAGCAGCGCCGCCACGACGTCGTCGGCGTCGACCGGCTTGGCGAGATAATCGACGGCGCCAAGCTTCACGGCATTGACCGCGGTTGCGATGTTGCCGTAGCCGGTGAGAATGATGGCGCGTGCGTCGGGCCGGCGCTTCTTCATCGCCGAGATCACGTCGAGGCCGTTGCCGTCGGCGAGACGCATGTCAACGACGGCAAAGGCGGGCGGCGATTTTTCCACTTGCAGCAAACCGTCGGCAACCGACTCCGCGGTCCTCACGGCAAAGCCTCGGGTTTCCATGGCCCGCGCCAAACGTTGCAGGAAAGCCTTGTCGTCTTCAACGATCAGCAACGATCGTTCGTTCGAGGATGCGGCGGTAACCATGCTGGGCAGGGTGCCGGCTAACAGGTTGGTCATAACAAATACTCCGTCTCCTACCGATCGCCCTCGCTCCCGAATAATTAAGACACAGCGGCGACGGGCTCAAGAGGCGCCACCGGCGACCGCTCGAAATCCGAGCGGCTCCAGGTGACGGTGACCACGGCGCCCTGCAGCGGCAGCGCCTGGTTCTTGAACGACAATTTGGCTCCGCTGCGCTCGAGCAGGGTTTTGGCGATGAATAATCCCAAGCCAAGGCCGAATCCCGCCTCCTCGTCATCGCGTGCCGGCGGCCCCGGCTGGCGATGCGTTACATAGGGTGCCCCTAGCCGATCCAACACCTCCGGCGCGAACCCGGGCCCATCGTCGGTGATTGTCATTCTCACCTCGTCAGCCGTCCATGCCGGTGAGATTTCGACGCGCGTGTTGGCGAAATCGACCGCGTTTTCGATGAGGTTGCCAAGACCATAACGAACCGCGGCATTGCGGGCGCCAACCGGCTCCGCGCCACTCTTGTCGGGATTGCTCAAGGCCAACGCAACGCCAAAATTGCGATGCGGCGCCATGGCTTCATCGATCAGGACCGACAACGAGACCCGATCGAAGGGATCGGTGGTCGGTAGCTCAGTGATCTTCGCCAGAATCTCGCGGCAGCGGCGCGCCTGCTCACGCAGCAATTTCACATCGTCGGCATAAGGCGAATTCGCCTCGAGCGCCCGCTCGAGCTCGCGAGCGACGACAGTGATGGTGGCAAGCGGCGTGCCGAGCTCATGGGCGGCCGCTGCGGCAAGGCCATCGAGCTGCGAAAGATGCTGCTCCCGCGCCAGCACCAATTCCGTCGCGGCCAGCGCTTGCGAAAGCTGACGCGCCTCCTCCGCAACCTGCCAGGTGTGGACGCCGATGTAGCCGATCGCGAGCAAGATTGAGAGCCAGACTCCGACCACGTACGTTTCGGGCAGATCGAATGGCTCTTCACTTTCCCACGGCAACTGATAATGCGCGAAAATCAGCACCGTCGCGCAGACGACAGCGAAAATCCCGAGCAGCAGCGTCATGCGCGGCGGTAGCGCCGTAGCCGAAATCAACACCGGGCCGACCAACAAAAACGAAAAAGGATTCTCAACGCCGCCGGTGAGAAACAGAAGCGCCGTCAGCTCCGCCAGATCGAAGCCCAATAGATACGCGGCACGGTCGGGTTCAAGATACTGCGGGCGCTTGAAGCCAAGCCGAAGCGCCACGTTGAGCAGTGCGGACAACGCAATGACGGCAAGACAGGGCCAGACCGGAACGTCGAATTCCAGCCCGAAGTGAACGACCAGGACGGCGACGGCTTGACCAAATACGGCCAGCCAGCGCAGCCGCACCAGTGTATCGAGGCGCACATTCCGTGGCCGATGATGGGACTGGGGCAACTCAAACATGAGGCTAGTGGTCCGATGCCAACGTTCGCATCCCGGTTCGGCAGGCTATCATGCGAATGTTAGAATCAAAGGACCACTAGCAAAGATAAATGCTGGTGGAGCTTCGAGATTTGACATTCGCTTCTCCTGTTTGCCGCATGGTGGGTGGCGAATGTCAAATCCGCTCCACCAGTAGCGACTGGCGAAAGCTAATCCAAATAAACCAGGACCTTTCCCAGGAGAACGTCCTCGCTGCGAGCGTTACGGACGCCACGCGGCGGGCTGCGCAGCTGGCTGCGCCCCATGGCGCGCCTGTTCGATGACATCAAAAAGCGCGCGGAGGACTTCGGTGACGCCCTCGCCGCTGACGCCCGACAGCAGCAGCGGCGACTTTTTCGCGGCGCGCGCAAGCCGCACCGTCTGGCGTTTGATCTCGTCGGCGCTCATCGCATCCGCTTTGTTGAGAGCGACCAGTTCGGGTTTCTCTGCAAGACCCTGGCCATAGGCGGAAAGCTCGGCGCGTATGGTCTTGTAGGCTTGACCGGCGTCACCCGCTGTTCCGTCGACGAGGTGCAACAACACGCGGCAGCGCTCGATATGACCCAGGAACCGGTCGCCAAGCCCGCTGCCTTCGTGCGCCCCCTCAATGAGGCCGGGAATGTCAGCGAGAACAAACTCGCGGGCGTCGACGCGAACCACGCCGAGCTGAGGTTGCAGTGTCGTAAAAGGATAATCGGCGATCTTCGGTTTTGCGGCGCTGACGGCGGCGAGAAATGTCGACTTGCCGGCATTCGGCAGACCGACAATGCCGGCATCCGCGATAAGCTTGAGCCGAAGCCTGATGGTGCGCTCTTCTCCCGGCTGGCCGCTGTTGGCCCGCCGCGGAGCGCGGTTGGTTGCGGACTTAAAATGCGCGTTGCCGAAACCGCCATTGCCGCCATGCGCGAGAACCATGCGCTCGCCTGTGTCAGTAAGGTCGGCAAGAAGCGTTTCGCCGTCCTCTTCGTAAATCTGCGTCCCGACCGGGACTTTGAGCACGGCATCCGCGCCATTGGCGCCGTGGCGATCCTTGCCCATTCCGCCGCCGCCGTTCTTGGCGAAGAAATGCTGCTGATACCGGTAATCGATCAGGGTGTTCAGGCCGGGAACGGTTTCGGCAATGACGTCGCCGCCCTTCCCGCCATCGCCGCCGTTCGGCCCGCCAAATTCGATAAACTTTTCGCGCCGGAACGACACACAGCCGTTTCCGCCGTCGCCGGAGCGAATGTAGACCTTGGCCTCATCGAGAAATTTCATGCCGACAATCCGGGTCTAGTGTTCCAATTCTAACACCGCATCCGCCCTGGCACGCGCGTGGGCGGCGAGTTCAATTGGATGAGCGCTCTTCCAAACCGATTGATATAGTACGAATATTTGATCACGGTATCCGGATTTAGCTGGACCTGGATTTCGGCATAGTCGAGCGGCCAATGAGCAGTTTTCTGCTGGTCCTCAAGCTAGCCTCCCGCGCGGGGATTTGGCGAACGACGCGTCTTTCGCGGCTGGTCGGCCTGCCGAGCCTGCTTGGCTGGTTGGCGGGTCTCGGCGTCCTTCGCATGCTTGTCCAACTGGCTGAGGCCGGATTAGGCGCCGGATTTAATCCTTACGGGCTGAACGCCATGGTCGCCTGGCTCGCACTTGAAGTGGCGGTCGCGGCCCTGTTTGTACCGCCGACCGCGCGCAGCACGGCGCTGTCCGCCATGTTTGCGCTCACACTCGTGGGCGAAGTGATCTTTGAGGCCGTCAAGTTTGGCGCGCCGCTCATTCCCGCTTCGGCAATTCCCGATCCAATCTGGCGCGAGCGCATCGTGCCCCTGGCGCTGTTGGCCTGCATATCGGTGTGGTGGGTCGGCGCCGCAGCCGCGATACTGCGGAGCTTCTCCCCGCAGCCGCGGCTTGTTGCCTTCGGCAGGATGGCCGGACTCTGGCTCGCCCTTGCCGCTGTGACCGTCGTGGTGCCACACGCGCCGATTTTTGTTTCCCGAAATTTCGATATGCGCGATGCCAACTGGTGGGAAATGCTGGCCTCGCGTCTGACAACTCAGGCAGGAGCCAAAGGTCAAACGGCTCACGACGCCCAAGCGCAGGGCGCCCTGCTTGCGGCCGAGACCGCCGATCTCGCCCCCACCGTGAAAGGCGCCACCAACGTTTACGCGCTGGGAATCGCCGGCTGGGCCGATCAAGACGTGTTCGTCAAAGAACTCGACGGCGGGTTGGCGGCGATGGGCGACATCCTCCCCATTCGCGGGCGGATAATGCGCCTGATCAACGACCGATCCACTGCCGAGCATATCCCGCTGGCGACCGACAGGAATTTCCTCGCCGCCGTTCAAGCCATCGGCAAGGTGATGAACAAGACCGACGACGTGCTCCTGTTGTTGATGACGTCGCACGGCGAGCACACGGGTTTTGCGTTGAAATTCCCCAACCAGACCGCGAGCGAACTGACGCCACAGTTTGTTGCGTCCACGCTTAACAACGAGGGAATCAAAAACCGCATTGTGATCGTCTCGGCGTGCTTTTCCGGCGTGTTCGTCCCGCCGCTGGCGAACGACGACACCATCGTGCTCACGGCGGCGGACGCGCTGAATACCTCGTTCGGATGTGCGCCCGAGCGTGATTGGACTTATTTTGGCGATGCTTTTTTCCATCAAAGCGTGCGTCGCGGCCGCGATCTGCAGCACACATTCGAGAACGCGCGCCTTCTCATCAGCGGGTGGGAGATGATGGACCGCGCAAAGCCGTCCAATCCGCAAGCGCATTTCGGGCCGGCTTTAGTCGCCAAGCTTGAGCCGTTCTTCCGATCCGACGCCGGCGCGGGCGCTGGCACGGAGCACTAGAACGCCCGGCACTAAGCCACGCACCTGGCGCAACCCCAAGACTTGAGCGAGGCCCATAATCCGCGGTCCAGACGAAACCGATCCACCGGAGCCGCGGAATTGATGGAGCGGACGCGGGTGAGCCGCACGCCGGTCCATTGGAACGCGCATTTCTCCAGTACTCGCCGGGACGCCGGGTTGGTTACCCGGGCGCCGGACAGCAATGTCTCACAACCGAGATCGCCGAAAGCGTAATCCACGGCGGCGCGCGCGGCCTCGGTGGCATAACCGCGGCCCCAAAAGGGCACGCCGAGCCAATATCCGAGCTCAAACCCCTCCTCGCGCGGATTAATGCCGCAGGCGCCGATCAACCGGGCGTCTTCGATAATGACAAAGCACACTTCGCCTTCCCGCGAGTTCGCCGCTGCAATGAATTCCTCGGCGTCACCGAGGCGATAGGGATGAGGAAGGCGGGCGGTGTTCGCTGCCACGCGAAACTCATTTGCGAGCGAGCAGATAGCTTTTGCGTCCTCGTGGCGCGGCGCACGCAACGTCAGCCGCGCCGTCTCGAGGACGGGAACACGCACATCTCGGCCGGTGTGGGCGACCATCTCTGGCGCGAACGTCATCGCGGGCTCCTGCAAGAAACCGAAAGGGGGAGCCGGCATCCGGTCTCCCCCTTTTCGAAGCCCATTTGGGCCCGCCGGTTCGACTGAATGCCGGCGGACTCCCATGTTCCACCGTATTTACTGGGCCACGGCCTCCGTTGCCGGAAGTACCGATACGAACACGCGGCCCTTGGTTTTGGTACGAAACTCGACCCGTCCGTTAACCAGCGCGAACAGGGTGTGGTCGCGGCCGACACCCACATTGCGGCCCGGGTGCCATTTGGTGCCGCGCTGGCGCGCAATAATCTTGCCGGCGGTCACTTCTTCGCCGCCAAAAATCTTGATTCCGAGCCGTTGACCGGCTGAATCGCGGCCGTTACGCGAAGAGCCGCCTGCCTTTTTGTGAGCCATCGCTCAAACCTTTCTCATCCGCTACGTATACCCGATTCATGACAAAAGCATCACCGGGTTTGCTTATTTCTTTGCCTTCGACGGCGAATTTTTAGCTTTCGCAGCCGGCTTCTTACCCTTAACTGCCGCCGTTTTGGCCTTAGCCTTCGTTCGGGTTTCGCCCGTGGCTTCGCCAGTTTCGGATGCCTGGGCCGACGAGTCCGCTGATTCCGCGGACGCCTTTACCGGCGCGCGCTTCGGACGCGGTGGCGGCGTTTTGTTCGCCTTGCGCCCCTCGGTGAGGATCTCGGTGATGCGAATGAGCGTAAATTCCTGGCGGTGGCCGCGTTTGCGCCGCGAATTTTTCCGCCGCCGCTTCTTGAACGCGATCACCTTCGGGCCGCGCGCCTGATCGAGCACTTCGGCGGCAACCGTCGCCCCGGCCACCGTCGGAGCGCCGAGCGTTACGTTGTCGCCGCCGACGACCAAAACTTCGCCGAACTCGACGATGTCGCCAGGGTCGCCTTTGACCTTGTCGACCTTAAGTACATCTTCGGCGGCAACCCGATATTGCTTGCCGCCTGTTTTGAAGACCGCGAACATCTTTATCCTCGTGTTCGTTTCCGGTGCTCGGAAGGTTCTTCCGGACCGGCTTCTTTGCAGTCAGTTCTGCTGGTTAAGGCGCGCGGACTGGCTCGCCCGGGCATCGCCCGGCGTCCTTATGGCGGGGCGATAAATCCCTGTCAAGAAATGCAAAGCTGCCGCGCGACCGCTCTTTGCTCCGGTGTGCTAAGACAGGTCCCAGAACAGGGAGGTAGCTCATGCCGACGAATGGAAAGAACTTGAAGATTGGCTGGATTGGCGCCGGCCGCATGGGCATTCCCATGGCCGAGCGGCTGATCAAGGCCGGCTATGACGTGAGTATCTGGAATCGCACCCGCGCGAAAGCCGAACCCCTGCAAAAGATCGGCGGCAAAGTGGTCGACCATCTGTCAGATCTGAAAGGGGTCGACGTGCTGTTTTCCATCGTCGCCACCGGCAAGGACGTGCAGGAGGTCCTGTACGGAAAGAACGGTGTTTGCAGTCAGGGCGGCAAGATACCGCCCACGGTGGTTGATTGCTCGACTATTGCCGTCGAGGAGTCAGCCGCGGTTCGCGATCGCCTCAAGCAGCTCGGCAGTGAATTCGTCGCCGCGCCGGTGAGCGGCAACGCGAAAGTGATCAAAGCCGGCAAGCTGTCGGCCGTGGTTTCCGGCGACGAGGCAGCCTGCAAGGCAGTGATGCCGCTGATCGAGGTGTTCGCGCCGCGCGGCGTCTCCTATGTCGGCGACGGCGAACTCGCCCGCGTGTGCAAGATCGCCCATAACGTCATGCTCGGGGTGATCATCGAGAACCTGATCGAGATGACGCTCCTGACCAACAAGATGGGCGTGCCGCGCCACGCATGGCTTGCGTTTTTCAACAATAGCGCCATGGGCTCGATGTTCACGCGCTATAAATCGCCGGCGCTGGTCAATCTGGATTGGACCACGACGTTCACGCCGGAGCTCTTGCGCAAGGATTTGGATCTTGGCCTCGAGCTCGGCCGGGAAATTGACGTGCCAATGCCAGTGACGGCGGCGGCGCGCGAAGTTCTGCAAACTCATTTCGGCACGGCCATGCTGCAAAAAAACCCGGAAGAGTACTTGCAAAAGGATTTTTCCGCGCTCGCCGAAACCATGGCGCTAGCTGCCGGCATGAAGCTTGAAAGCGAGAACCAGAACGTCCCGACCGGCCTGGAAAGCTAGCCCGAAGGCTTATTTCCAGAACCTTTTCACTGGCGCGCCGAACGGCGCGCCGCGCAGTATTCAAAACGGCGCCGCGCCAGCTTCTGTCAGAAAAATGCGAGGGACGCGGTCTGCCTGCTAATGGTGCCGGTAATAATGGTGGTGGTAGGTCGCGTGCTGATGCGCCATGGCCTGACGGCATTCCAGGCTCAGGTTCCGATAATTGCGTTTCATGCACACGGTAATCTTGGGGACGTCTGGAACGAAATCGGAGCAAAGCCGCATCGCGTCGCCCGTGCATGCCTGGCGGACCTCGTCGGATTGTGCGCTGGCACTTCCTGCCCCGGCTAACAACAGACCGGCAGGCAATGCCAGCCAGCCGGCAAGATACAGAATACGCAGCATAATTTTTTCCTCGGTTTCCGCGTGGGCCTCTTTCGCTGGCCGCACCCTAGAACATCATTCGGTAAAGTGGAAACGGGTTTCCAGAACATCCGTGAATAAAACGTATGTTGCGATGGCAACGCCAAACGGCTGTGTGAGACGGGAATGACCTCCCGGCGAGCCTCAAAGCGTCCAACCGGAAGGCGCACTTGCAGCGCTCTTGTTGGAGCAGCAAGGCAGATTTCCGTGGCAGTACCGGCATAAAAAAGGGAAGTCGGCTTGAGCGCCGTGACAAAGCCGGGCGGCTCTTGAGTGATCGCATGCAAAAGCTTTCGGTCTTTGCCAGCGATGCTATGAAAGACCATGCGCACTCAAGTCGCCATCGTCGGCGCCGGCCCGGCGGGATTGCTGCTCGGTCAGCTCCTGCATAAGCACAGCATCGACAACATCATTCTCGAACGTCAGACCGCGGAATACGTGTCGGGCCGCGTCCGCGCAGGCGTCATTGAACAAGTCACGATGAGCTTGTTGGACGAAGCCGGCGTCGGTAACCGCATGCATGCCGACGGACTTGTGCATGATGGCGTCCAGATCTGTGTTGACGGCGTACGCCACCGCATTTCGTTTAAGGAAATGACCGGCAAAGTGGTGATGGTGTACGGGCAGACCGAGATCACCAAAGATCTGATGGATGGCCGCGCCGCGGTCGGCGCGCCGACCATATACTCTGCGCACGATGTGAGCCTGCACGATATTTCCGGAGACAACCCGCGCGTTTCCTATCACGCCGGCGGCAAGGCGCATGAAATTGAATGCGACTTCATCGCCGGCTGCGACGGCTTTCACGGCGTTTGCCGCACGAGCGTCGCGCCGGACGCGATCACGACGTATGAACGAGTTTATCCGTTCGGCTGGCTCGGCGTTCTTTCCGATGCACCACCGGTAGCGGACGAGCTGATCTATGTGCGGCACCCGTCGGGTTTCGCGCTCTGCTCGATGCGCTCGCCCACGCGCAGCCGCTACTATCTGCAATGCGATCTCGCCGACACCATCGAGGCCTGGCCGGACGAACGCTTCTGGGAAGCGCTTAAACCGCGACTGGACGACGAGGCGCGCGGGCAACTGGTGACGGGGCCTTCGATCGAAAAGAGCATTGCGCCGCTTCGTAGCTTCGTCGCCGAGCCGATGCGCTTCGGCCGTTTGTTCCTCGCCGGCGATGCCTCGCATATCGTGCCGCCGACCGGCGCCAAGGGGCTGAACCTTGCCGCAAGCGACGTTCGCTACCTGGCGCAGGCACTGGTCGAGTACTACGCCGAAAAGTCAGACGCCGGGCTTGAGCATTATTCCAGCCGCGCACTTGCGCGAGTCTGGAAGGCCGAGCGCTTCTCCTGGTGGATGACGACGATGCTCCACCGGATTTCGGAGAATCCGTTCGACCATAAGCTCCAGCTGGCTGAACTCGACTACCTCTTCCGCTCAAAGGCCGCAGCGACGGTGTTCGCCGAGAATTACGTCGGGCTGCCGTATTAGAGGCGCGGTGGGCGCATCAATCTCGCGGCGGGCCTGCCAAACCATGACGGGAACCCGGCCGTCTTCCGAACGTTATCCATTGCGAATTCCGACCTGCAAAGGAGCATCAAATGCCGTTGCTTATGTGGGTCGCGCTATGGTCTGGCTTGTTGGGAATGGCGGACGGCTGGCAGGAGACGATGCTGCCCGTGCGCATTGGGACAAAAGACCGGCGCGATCACCGGCCGAATTAGGCTCTTATCCATCCTGCATGAAACGTGAAGCGCGCCGCACAACACGGCGCGTTTAACGTTTTGCGACGGAGCCAGAGCGTAAACAACCGCCCGCAGCCAGCCCGATTAAGCACGATGATAACTGGAAGCGGGGGCAACTTTCGTGTGGTTGCAGGAAGCGGACCGCGCCGGTATTTATACGGCCCTTTATGCGCCAGCTGATACGGTTGGCGCGATAGCCTTACAAGCGCAGACGGCGGCCATGGCTCGTCTTGTCATGAAATTCGGCGGGACCTCGGTCGCCAACATCGAGCGCATCCGCAACGTAGCGCACC
>DASXDP010000223.1:0-10627 GCA_036490575.1 Xanthobacteraceae bacterium | reverse complement strand
TGACGCTGGAAACCATTGCTCCTTTGAGCCATGATCCCGTCGTCGGGCTGCCTGTGGCGGCCGCCTGACCAGCCCGGTCTCACCAGGCGAATGCGGCGGCCATACCGCACCTGCTACACCACAGCACGGGACACGACCGTGTTTGTTGCCGCGATCATGAACCGGATTGGGGATACTGATCGTCAGTAGGTTCTTCCGGACGAGCGACGAGCAGGCTCCAGATGATTGAGCGATTGCCGGACCGAACTATCGCTTCATTGATAAGCGAGTTCCGCTTGTAGAGCAGACCCACTGGCCTCTGGAGCTAATGTCCACGACGAGCAACATTTCGGCACGACTTTACGTGTATTCTTTCTCTATCGCTGCTTCCGTGAAGGCGACGCCTTCTGCACGGGCTTTTTCAAGAATTTCGACCAAGACTTCGCATTGCTTGTCTGAGGGAATGCGCTTCGGAAGCTGGCTTGCTATCTGAAGAATTCCGATTTCTTTGGCGGAAAGAACGTGTCTCTTCGACAGATCGCGGAGGATTGCATTCCATTGATTGCCGGAAATTCCAACGACGCGCTTCTGCGCGTCGATGCCATTGTCAATTTTCTGGACTTTTCGCGCGTCTTTCTTCTCTGATGTTTGCTCCTCGGCTGAGATCAGGTCTGCGTAAAAATCTCCGGCAAGACTGTCTTCAAGCGTTCCTAGTCCCGAGAGGAGTTTTGTCCAGCAAGCTTCCTTTTTGCACCACTCGGAGATATTTGAAATACCTGCCGGGGGTGCAGTGATGCTGTCGTTTGCGAATTTTGCGGATACCACCAAGGCGTCTTTCAGAGTAGTCGGGACCGATTGGATCGACCATATCCGGGCGAAATTGATCGACTTCCCGTTTTTACGACAGAGCTCGCCTAGAGCAGCGACCGCGTAGGCCACGATGTTCGCCCGATATCCGCCGTTGTACCACGACTGTTCTGAGACAAGCTTCTCGGTCGCTTTAAAAATCAACGCACGGGCTACGGCTCTCTGGAAATAAAACTCGTTAAACGCGTCCGCCGATTTCCCCCACTCTTTGCCAATTCGGGAGGCATAGCGGGCGAAATTCTTCTGTCCGCCCAGATTGACCCACCTTGGGTGGTCATCCCAGACATTTTCAAATTTAGCCAATTCCGTTTTTGTAAACATCTGGGGTTTCGGAGTTTCAGCCTTGAAACGCTTCTGCTCAGCAGCAGACAGCTTGGCTTGCGCGTCGGCGTAGCCACCGCGTGCACGCTCGTAGAACCAGCGTGTTTCACGCTGCGCGCCCTGTTGAGCAGGTGCCCAAAGCCGACGCGAGAAGCTTTCCATGCGAATATGGAAAGGGTGGTTGGAAAAGAAATCGGCAGCATTCACGCGATTCTGCGTATTTGCGTACTCGGAGATACGCGGGACTACGAGTTCGCTTTCCCCGCTGTCGATGACCGACAACTTCATCGGCACAAAAATGTCCTTCAGCGCCGCTTTGTCTCTGCGTTTCGTGTGGAACAGTGAAGCGGTTGTCTGGCCCCCGTTGACAATCTGCAAATCGCGAACTCGGACAATTTCGAGGCCTCGATCTCCTTTCACAACTTCAACGCCCTGCGCCGTGGCAGTAATTCCATTGTTGTACGCAAAAAACATTTGCGGTTCTGTCATGATAGTCGTTCGGATGCCCTGATTGACCTTTCCGCGCGCCTGCAAAAAACAGCGCACGTTCTGTTCAAGCAACCGAGCGCCGAATTTGCCATAAAGTTCGGACAACATTTCGGCCGGCATCACGATCAAGTAAGATGTATAAACCGTCTCTCCCTGATCGACCGGGAGGCAGGCGATGCCTTTTTCGAACAACTGCCGAAAGTCTAGATCAAGTGGTTCTTTGTGGTCCCGTGAACTGCGCTGACGGTGCAGCCGGCTGACGTCCCAAATGTGATAGGTGGCGGGAAGCCCCGCAACGATACCCTCGGGGAGTGTTTGTATCCGATCGCTTAGCGTCCTCTCAGAAAGAAGATGGATGTTGACCTGTCTGATAAAGGCCTTGCGATCCTCGATCTGACGCGCAAGTCCATACTCTTGAGAGGTAACTTCAAGTTTTTTGTAAAGCGATTTAGAGGCGCTCGCTTCGAAGAACTTCTCCGCCCGCCCGAACGCCGCGTCGACTTCCGTTTTTGTCAGCGACGCGAGCTCACTGCGGCAATCAAAATCTGCCACAAACAAATCAAGGATGCCCTCCTCGTCAAACCAATAGCCGTCGATGCGCATGCCTACGGCTGCGCGGAAATGGCAGAACTCGAAGCCCTCAACGAAGCCGGTCTCGATGAGCTCGTTCGATACCGCCTCCATGAACTCCGAAAGCTGAAAGCTGCCGTTAGCTTCGGCTCCGGCAAGAAGCTCCTGCCGGAAGTCATGAAAGAATTCCTGGACGCTCTGTTCCATTCACGCGCTCCGCAGAATGATGTTTTGCTCGCAGCAGAACGAGGCAATGTTTTCCAGCTTGATCTCATAACTGACGCCCAAAATCCCTTCGGGAAGAGCGGAGCGGATCAGTCTCGGGAAACCCTCTATCACCTGGTATGCCTGCGCGCCCGAAACGACCAGTTTCGGCACATCGTACTCGTGCAATGGGGCGTAGCCGTACGATGCGAGTTTGATGGAAAAACCTTCGATGGCATCAGCTTCGGCCAGTTCGGATTCAATTGCAGCAACCAGCGCGTTGAGGGAGAGGGCATCACGCGCGTCCGGCAAATCGGATAAACGGTAGGTCATGAGAAACAAATGATCGGCAATCGATTCCAGCTGATCGGCCGATGATATTCGCACCGTGCTGCGGTCGCGCCCCGAGAGCGACTTCACCTCTACCGCCTTATCAGCGAAAACGAAATCCTGATGAACGCCGTCTGCGCCGCACCATGCTTCGACGGCAGCCACCTGACTCAACGTTCCGCCATATAAGTTGCGCAGAAATTGCAGCTCCGCAAAAAGACCCCTCAGTTCTTCCGGCGTTAGCAGTCCGGTCTTTCGGCCCGCAAGAAAGGCTTTCCAACGTCGAATGTGGGCGAGTGTGACTGCAAGCGCTGTTGCAGAGTCGGTCACAGGCTGGAGACCTGCTACCAGGGACTCGCACAGGCTGAAAAACAAGTCGCGATCGACATGCTTCTCAAGCGTCAGGACAAGCCTCTGGTTGGCGGCCGCGTCGACCTGACGAAGATCCACCCGGACACCGTGCACCGATGTGCCATCCTGCCGGTATTGAGCAGTATGGTCGCCTGCAAGTTCAACAATCAGCAGGCACTGCGCCTCGGTGTCTTTTCCCCAGTAAGTCGGAACCGCACCAGATCCAGCTGCGAGGCGCACATTGTAGTCCGCGTCAGGCGTCCTGATATCGTCCCAGGGCATCGGCCTACTCATCGTAGTCCTCTTCGGCGTCCGGATCGTCGGCCACCGCCCCCTGCATGTGCTGCATCCAGACTCGGTTTGCCACCACCTCGATTTCCGTCTCGTAGTGCCCGGGCGGGAAGCTGATGCCGTAAGCTGGTATCCGGTCATCGGCTGCGGAGGAACCGACCGGGCCCAGCACGTGAATCATCAGAAGGGGCTTTTTGCGGATCTCGCGATAGTGTACGTCTGAAGGTTCCTTACTCTTGCTCTTGCTGTCTTGGGCCGCCGCGTCCTCTGCTAATTTCAACTGGGCTGGATTCAGCCCAAGTTTTTCGTCCCCGCGGCTCGCCACGCGGTCCTTGCTCATTCTCCAGCCGTCCTCGCCGAACTTTGCCGCGCTCTTACGGTCCTGCGTCCCAAGCCTGAACTTCTGTTCGTTGTCGCCCCTTTCTGCGACCGAGATTAATAGGACATCGCCCTCTTGGTAGATATCCGCGATCGCATGCAGGTACGTTAGCGCGTTCGCCTTGCTCTCCGCGTGGAAGGAGTGCGTTTTGAATTTGACAAGAAATTCTTCGATTAAATCAATTTTGACGTTGCGGACGATCCACCCCTTGGTCGTTTTTTCAATTTCCTTTCCACCAAATCGATTCTTCAAGTATTCACTTATCAGCTCGTCATTCGTTTCATTGATCTGTTTGTTCGTCGGTACGACAAAACTCTCAAGCAGCCGGCCGCTGAAATTCTGTTTGACCTTAATCTTCTCACCGCTCCGCATTTTATTGGCGGCGGTAATCAAAAGGCTGTCGGGATGCGCACGCACATAAAGACCGAACTGCCGAGGACTCAGGCCGTCCCGCCGCATCCGGTTGATTTGCTGGCGCAGCTCTTCTGATGCGTCGGCGATGTGTCCGTACCAGTTGATCGAGTCTTGCGACAGATGTACGCGGCATAAATCCTCGTAGCCCGGCCGGTAACCGAACCAGCGACCCATCTGCATGAGCGTGTCGTACATCTGGGTATTGCGATACATATAGCTGACACACAAACCTTCAATTGTTAGTCCGCGTGAAAGGCTCAGTCCGCCGATTGCAATTACAGTCAGCCCATGGCCCTCTTTTTCATATTTTTTGTAGTCAAGGACTTCATCTGATTTGCTGTTGATCACCACGATGCGCAGACCATCGAACACCGGCCAAAGCGCAGCTCGAACCTCGGCCCAGGCGAAACCGCAGCTCCCATAAACGTTGTCGAAAACATTTCTGAGCGCAGCCATATGACTGTTCTGTGCCGAAACTGTTTCCGGCATGGCGTAGTTTGCTTTGACCGCTTCTCGGAGCTTTTTTTCATAGAGACTGATGAGGTCCCGGACTGTCTTTTGCACCGACACGAACCGAGAGACATTGATCATCATTGAGCAATGCTTGTTGGCATGACCCCGCAGATTACGTATCGCTTTTGCGAGTACAAACTCACGCAAGGCTTCGTACAGACTGGGCGGGAGATCAGTGAAGGAATCGTCTTTCTTGTGTGAGAGCGGAATATAATTCTCAAAATCAAAGATCGGCTCAAGTATTACTCCGCTAGTCTGCTCATTGAGAAATACCTTGTCTGGGCCGAAGTAAGTAGTCGGCGCATCCAGGCAGTAGATGAAGTCACGCGGAAACAGCTCCTCGCGTGAGTCATCATCATAGGCTTCCGGATTGATAAAAATATTTGCGAAGGGGGTTGCTGTGTAACCGACGTAGCAGGATTTTGCGAATAACCCGAGGATCTTACGGATCATCGCGTTGGTTCGTGTGGGACTAAGATCGGGTTTGTTTGTATTGATCGACGCGTTGTCAGCCTCATCATCGATCAGCAACATTGGGACATCTGAGATTCGTCCGTCTCCCTGCGCATTGAGTTCCCGCAACCATTTGTGCAGCTGCTCCAGTGTTGAGACGTTCTTTTTGATGATGAGGATGATTGGTTTGCTGAAATCGTTGATCTTCCAGCCGCTCTTCGCGGCGGTCAGTTTGTTGAAGTCCTCGTTGACATTGGTCAGCGTCGCCGGGTGTGGATAGGTTCCGCTCAAGCCTACGCCAACGGGTACCCGTTTGTCGGGATCACTTGAGCGGCCGATGAAACCTTCATCGACGCGCTCCTGAGTCTGTTTTCTGAGGTTATTGTGAATCCCGGCGATAACAATAATGAACTTGTAGCCGGCGTCTGCCGCCTTCGCGATGACGCCCATATAATTGGCCGTCTTCCCCGACTGAACATTCCCGATCACGAGACCGCGCCGATTCCACGACCCTTCGCTTGTCGGATCCTGCAGATGGCCAAGGATGCGTGTACTGACGTTGCTGAGCGATTGCACGACGCCGGGCGACCAGCGCTCACCTTTCAAATAGCGCTCATAGGCGTCGGAATAAGTCCAGGGGATCGTCCGCTTGAAAACCCACTCTTCGTCATGCTTCGCCTCGACGTCGACAAGGGAAACGCCAGCCCCCATCCGCGTGTCGATGGCAACCATCGCCTCGTCGACGATAGCGCGGAGATCACCTTCATAATCGAAGGCGGCAGCGAGTTTTCGGGTTCTGTCTTCGACCTGTTCCCGGGTCGGCGGGTCCTTAAGAGTCGCCAGAGCTGAAATCAGAGCGCTGGTGAGATTCTTCTCATTCTCCAGTACGTTGTCCGCCATCTGAATCCCCCCCGATAAACTGTTCTACAACACCGTCGTGGTTTTCGAAAAGACGGATTGATCGAATTACCTCGCGCAAAACGTGCGAATCCACAGGGCCTTCAGCAAAAAGTGCATTTTTCAGCGCCAGAAGACGTTCGGTCACCTCCGATTCGACTGCGACCTGAGCCACCCCGCGCGGGTTGGTGGAGTAGTCGGAGTAGATCATCTCCACCGGCAGCGCGGCCGCAAACACCTCCAGCAACAGCCGGAAGCTTTTTTCCCCGGCTTCATCAAGTCGCCGTATGACAGCTTCCGCCAGAGGGTGGTGGCTATTCAGGACGTACCGCACAGTCCCCTGATCCGCGTAACGCTCCCATACCGGTGCCCGAATCTCCTCGAAGAGCTTCTGTCCGCGCCCGCGGTGCACGGTCGTGCTCCGGCCGCTGATGCGCGGAATAATCTGTCGAAGCCGCTCCCTCACAGCATGTGGCGGCCGCGCTCGAGACTTTTTAATATCGATCGTCCACATCTCGTCCAGGGAGCTCGGAAAATCGATCTGAACGCGCGCGAGCTTCGTCGACTCGCCTTTCGGAATGAGACGGAACCATTCACCCCACGCCATCAGCCGGCCGTTGCGATAAACGTAGGCTCCCTGGTTGGATATGAAGTCACTGCGACTTTGATAATACTCGTAGTCCTTTGCCGACAGGCGGGTGTGATGTGGCAGGATGTAAGTTTGCATATGGACTGCTTCATCGCCGATGCGAACGATTTCTTCGGGAAGCATTTCCGAGCCGCTCTTCCGACAGAAGGGATCGAACGGTTCAACCGGGTGGCCGTTGACAGTGATCGTCAGTTTTCGCTGGCCTTTTATTTCACCGGCAAGGAAGCGGTGAAAAACGAGCGATAAGTGCTTTTCAAGAATATCAAGCTTCTCGTTGACAATTTCGTCGCGTTTGGAACTCCGTTCGTCTTCGAACAGCCGATCCAGATTGCGCCAGACAACGATCGTTCCGTTTGCGCCGAGGCGATCAACAAAGGGGACGCCTGCCATGTCCTGCTCTTCGAGGATCGAGAGAATCCAATCATCCTCTTTGTCGATGACATCGAGATCCCATTCGGTTCCGCATCGCTGACCATTTTGCGAGGTCACCACAGTCAGCGTCCGGCATTGCGAAAATGAAGCCGTCTTTAGCCCGAGTCCGAAACGTCCAAGGTCACGCGACGAACGGACACGACGTGGATCGGTCCCGCCGTGTCGCATAGCGGCAAGGATACCTTCGCTGCTCATGCCGCTGCCGTTATCGACAATTACCAGCGTCGGAGTTTTTGCGGTCAGGTCGCAAACGACATCGACCGCGGTTGCGTTTGCTGAAATGCTGTTATCGACGATATCGGCGACTGCCGTTTCCAGAGAATAGCCAAGATCGCGCATGGATGCGGAGAGTGAAGATGCGCTTGGCGGAAGAGGATGCGTGCGGGCCACTACTGCATCCCTCGCAAACTCGAAACAATCTTCGCGACCACGCTTTTGGCGTCGGCTTCAATTTCGCATTCCCACACAGTTATGATGCGCCAGCCTGCCGCAGCCAGCGCCGCCGCATTCCGTTTGTCCCGTTCAACCGTTCCTTCAAACTTGCTCTTCCAGAAATCACCGCGCGTTGCGGGCGTGGTGGTGTTTCGGCATCCCGAATGCCTGTGCCAGAAGCAGCCGTGAACCTGGACTACTGAATGATACCGGGGAAGTACAATATCCGGTCGGCCGGGCAGATTTCGCGCATGCAGGCGGAATCGGAAGCCGGCACGGTGGAGGAGCGATCTGATCCGTCGTTCGGGAGCCGTATTCTTGCTCCGGATGCGCGACATATTCCAGCTGCGCTTTTCGGGAGTGAGACTGTCAGCCATCATGAGTCTCCCTTCAGGGAGTCCAGGATTTCAACGACAATCTCTGCAATCTGGGCTGCGAGGTAAGGCGGCACAGCGTTCCCAACTTGATGGTACTGGGCGGTCCGCGGGCCCTCGAAGAAGTAATTATCGGGAAACGTTTGCAAACGGGCCGCCTCCCGCACGGTCAGACTCCTGCACTGTGCGGGGTCGTAATGAATAAAGTAATGCCCGTCCTTTGAGATGTGAGACGTGATCGTCGTTGACACCGCGTCCGGCACCTGGACGCGGAACCGATCCGAAAACATTTTGCCCGTGCGCCCCAGATTAACATTCCGATGTGCCGGAAGAAGCGCTCGCGGAAAGTCGGACAACACCGGGCTGCGCCCCGTGACCTGCGCGAAGACGGCGGCATAGAAATATCGGCGCAGGTCGGAACCCATATGCCCGCGCGATTCATGTGCGGTCAGGATACGCAGCGATGGATCATGCATTGCGGCCAGCACCCGGTGTCTCCCGCGGATGCGGCCAGGATAATCATCCGAAACACGCGCGTTGGGAGAAGCATGCGAGTTACGCAATTGCAATTTGATGCCGCCCGACACCGCTTTGTTGTATGACGCTCCATTGAGCTGTCCTGCGACATCGATTGAAGAGAGTTGAGTGATCTCGCGATACCACCTCTCGGCGCTATCCTCTCCCTTCGATAGACCGCTGCGCAGGGTCGGCAAATCACCGATGGTCTCTCGAACGGTAGGCCCTCGATGCCGTCGCAGCAGCCCGGGACGTACCTTCAAGTCGCTTCGAACGCCGACAATGAACATTCGATGTCGCGCCTGCGGTACTCCGTACTCCTCTGCTTTGACCAGAAAGAGCCGAGGATCGACCAGTCCGCCGGGCAGCTCGCGTTCGGAGATGGAATAAAGCTTGTAACTCAGATCGCCTGCACCGCTGCGAAGCGCCGCCCCGGGATTCGCCAGGTCGGCGAGAATTGGATCAATGACTGACGCACCTTTGATCGTCGCTGAAAGCAGTCCCTTTACGTTCTCCATGACGAAAACGGGCGGCGCGTGATCAATGATAATTTTCAGGTACTCGCGGTAGAGAAAGTGCCGCTCGTCTTTTTCGAAATCAGGGTGGCCCATCATTCGTGATCGGCCGACGAGCGAATAGGCCTGGCAGGGCGGACCGCCGACGAGCGCCCAGCGCCGCCTTCCCGCCAGACGGTCATCGATGATGCGACGGACGCCCGAGCGTGTCTCCGGCCCGAGCGAAATTTTCAGCGCGCTTTTTTGCGCCTTGGCGAACTCCGCTTTGTGAGTTCGATAGAGCTCATCCAGCGTGAGGCTTCCTTGCAGATAGCGATAGTATTCCTCCGGAAAGGCGTCGTCAGGAAAGCCGCGCAGGAAATGTCGCAACAGCAGAGTGCGGTGGGAGAACTCATCACGCTCGATTGCTGCGACGCTGTCAAAGCGACGTTGATTATTGACGCCGCGCAAGCCCGCAAAACCCTCTCCAAGGCCCCCAGGGCCCGCGAAGACGTCAACGACTGGATATGGCTGATGGCGACGCGGCAAGATCATCTCATTTCGAATCAAACGTCCGGCAACTCGCATATTGTCACTGCATCCGCGTAGGCTCGCGGATGTTTTTTTGACCGTGGGATTAGTGCCATCTTTTCCCCCGCCGTTTAGTTTTTTGAGGAGCTCGGCTGCGAATTATTCTGATATTTGACCGGAAAACCACGGTCATAGGAAGCTAAAATTTCATGACGTTCATCCCTGGTTTTTCGAGGCTGGGACACTGGAGGTTGGACGCTTCACGCGGGAATCGATCGCGTGCAGCCATTATCGCGGCTCCGGCGTCACATGCAGTTCGATGCCGGCTTGCTTTTGCAGGTAGCCAATGACGCCGAAGAGATTGCGCGCCTGCGGATTGCCGCTGGGGCTGAACATGCGCATCAGGCTCTTGGCCGGCGTGTCGGTCGCTTCGCCAAGCTTTTCGAAGCCGACCGTCGCCTTGATGTAGTCGCGCAAAACCGCCTTGCCGGTCTCAACGTCACCGGCCAGCATGGTGTCGATGCCTTCGCGCAGAAGGTTTGCTGCGAACGCCGCGTCTTTTGCGACGCGTCGTTGCACCAGTTCCTTGAAGCTCTTGGTCACGGTCATTATCGCCTCCATCATTTTGCCCGCGGCCGTCGCCGCTTGTAATCTGTCCAGCTGGTTTTCGCTGTGTCGATATCGCGCTGCTGGCGTTGCTTGGTCCCGCCCGTCAGCAAAATCACCAGCACGTCGCCGTCACGCCCGAAATACACTCGATACCCCGGTCCCCAATTGATCCGGTATTCGAGGACGCCTTCGCCGACGCCTTTGACGTTCGACAGGTTGCCCTGTTCGAGCCGTGCCAACGCCACGGCCACTTTCGCGGCAGCGGCTGAATCGAGGCCGGTGAACCAGTCTTCGAACGGGCTCCCGCCGTCGCTGGCGAGGTAGTAGCGCAGTTCGAGCATGAAATAAGGTAACACATACGTTACCTTTGTTCAAGGCGGTTTTTCGGCCTTTGTCGGTAGCAGACGATATGTCCGGTTTAGGTAGCGCACGACCTGTCCGGTAGATCCGGCCCCTTTTGGAGGGGTTGGGATGCGCCGGACGGAAGCCCTTCAGGGGGTGCGCATGGCGATGTTTTTGAACATTCTGAACC
>DASXDP010000222.1:0-3567 GCA_036490575.1 Xanthobacteraceae bacterium | reverse complement strand
GCCCGCGCAGACGCCGGCGATGATGCGCAGCGCGACAAGCAGCGGAAAATTGCTGGCGAACGCGGCGATCAGTGTCGTCGTGACCACAGCCGCGAGACTGATATTCATCAGACGCGTCTTGCCAAAAAAATCGCCGATGGTGCCGAGCACGGGCTGGGTGAACGCGTAGGGAAACGTAAACGCGCTCGACAGCAGCGCCGCGGTCTTCACGTCAATGCCGAGATCGGCTGCGATTTTGGGCACGATCGGATCCACCGCGCGCGAGAACAGCGTCGAGGCGAAGACAACCAGGCTGACAATCTTGAGGACGGGGGGAATGGGACGCTCGCGATGATTTGGACGCCATGCTGAAGGGAAAGGACTTAACTTTTCGCCAGCGCGTCGAATTGCATCAGCCGCTTCAGAAGAGGCTCCATGTCTTTGAGCGCGATCATGTTGGGGCCGTCCGATGGCGCATGGTCGGGATCCTGATGGGTCTCGATGAATACACCGGCGACGCCGACCGCGACGGCGGCGCGCGCCAGCACCGGCACGAATTCGCGTTCGCCACCCGAGGATGTGCCATGCCCGCCCGGCTGCTGCACCGAATGCGTCGCGTCGAAAATGACCGGCGCGCCGGTCTTTTCCGCCAGAACCGGCAGCGCGCGCATATCGGAGACGAGCGTGTTGTAGCCGAACGATACGCCGCGCTCGGTGACGAGCACGTTGCGATTTCCTGCGCCGGTGATTTTTTCCACCACGTTGGCCATGTCCCAAGGCGCGAGGAACTGACCTTTTTTGACATTGACGACGCATCCAGTCTCTGCCGCAGCAACGAGCAAATCAGTTTGGCGGCACAGGAAGGCCGGGATTTGCAAGATGTCGACGACGCCGGCGACCGAAGCGCACTGATCTGGCTCGTGCACGTCAGTGAGCAGTGGGATCGCCAGTTTTTCCCGCAGCTCGGCGAAGATCGAGAGTCCGTTGTCAAGGCCGATGCCGCGGTTGCTCTTGGCGCTGGTGCGGTTTGCCTTGTCGAATGAGGTCTTATAAACGAGGCCAATCCCGAGCCGCGCGGCGAGTTCCTTCAACGCCGAAGCCATCTCAAAGGCGTGTGCCCGGCTTTCCAGCGCGCACGGCCCGGCGATCAAGGCGAACGGCAACGTATTGCCGAAGCGCGTCTTGCCGACGCTAACGGTCGAATTGGGCTTCGCGGTCATCCGGTTCCTCGCGGGCGACCATGAAGCCCGCGCGTGGCCCGGTCAACCGCCTCATTTGACTGCGGAAAACGCCGTCGGCTGCAAAATCTGGTTCGATGCGTTGGTCAGGATCGGGCCGTCCTTCTCGCTCGCCGCGCGGGCATTGACCCATTCAGGATCGGCCATGAAGGTGTTCCACTTCTTCTCGCGGTCCGCGAGCGACTCCCAGGCGAGCAGATAGGTCAGTTCCTGGTTGGAATCGCCAATAAGGGTGGTCCAGAATCCGGCCTGCTTGATGCCGTGCTTGTCCCAAATCTTCAGCGTGACGTCCTGGAACCGCTTCAGCAAAGCCGGCAGCCGGCCAGGCACACAGCGATAAACGCGCATTTCGTAGATCATTGACGTTTTCTCCCTTTCGTCATTCCGTGGCCGAGCGCAGCGAGGAACTCGGAATCGATAACCGCAGTCCGTGAATATGGATTCCGGACTTACCGCTCTGCGGCGATCCGGAATGGCGGAATACTACACCAGCCGGCTCTGCTCCACCGCTGCGCCGATGAAGGATGAAAACAACGGGTGCGGCGCGAATGGTCGCGATTTCAGTTCGGGGTGAAATTGCACGCCGATGAACCAGGGATGATCGTCGTATTCGATGATCTCCGGCAGCAGACCATCGGGCGACATGCCAGAAAAGCGCATGCCGTGCTGAGCGAGACGATCTTTATAGGCCGTATTGACCTCGTAGCGGTGGCGGTGGCGCTCGGAAATTTCGGACGCGCGGTAGATTTCGCCGACGCGTGAGCCGCGGCCGAGCACTGCCGGATAGGCGCCAAGCCGCATCGTGCCGCCGAGATCGCCTTGTAGTCCGCGCTTTTGCAGTTCATTGCCTTTCATCCATTCGGTCATGAGGCCGACAACGGGCTCGGGCGTGGCGCCGAATTCGGTCGAGTTCGCCGCCTCAATGCCGCACAGGTTCCGCGCCGCCTCGATCACCGCCATCTGCATGCCGAAGCAAATGCCGAAATATGGCACCTGGCGCTCGCGGGCGAATCTGGCGGCGCGAATTTTTCCCTCGGCGCCACGCTGGCCGAACCCGCCCGGCACCAGGATGCCGTCAACATGCTCAAGAAACGGCGCCGGATCCTCGTTCTCGAAGACCTCGCTCTCGATCCAGTCGAGATTGACCTTCACCTTGTTGGCGATGCCGCCGTGGGACAGCGCCTCGATCAACGACTTATAGGCGTCCTTCATCCCGGTATATTTGCCGACGATGGCGATGGTCACGTCGCCCTCGGGATTGCGGACGCGCTCGTTGATCAGATGCCAGGTGTTCAGATCGGGCGCCGGCGGATTCTCGATGCCGAACGCTGCCAGTACCTCGTCGTCGAGACCGCCGGCGTGATAGGCCTCCGGCACGGCGTAGATATTGTCGACGTCGCGCGCTTCGATCACGGCGCTCTCGCGGACATTGCAGAACAGCGCCAGCTTCTTGCGTTCGCTCGCCGGGATCGGCCGGTCGGTGCGGCATAGCAGAATGTCGGGCTGGATGCCGATGGCGCGCAGTTCGCGTACCGAGTGCTGGGTCGGTTTGGTTTTCAGTTCGCCCGCGCTCGGGATGAACGGCATTAGCGTCAAATGGATATAGACCGCGTGCCCGCGCGGCAGATCGTTGCCGAGTTGGCGGATTGCCTCGAAATACGGCAGGCCTTCGATGTCGCCGACGGTGCCGCCAATCTCGCAGAGAACGAAATCGAAATCGTCGTTGCCGTCGCGGATGAAATCCTTGATCGCATTGGTGACGTGCGGAATCACCTGAATGGTGGCGCCCAGATAGTCGCCGCGCCGCTCCTTCAGCAGGATCTCCTGGTAGATGCGGCCGGTGGTGATGTTGTCCATCCGGGTCGCCGGCCGGCCGGTGAAGCGTTCGTAATGGCCGAGGTCGAGATCGGTTTCGGCACCGTCGTCGGTAACGAAAACCTCGCCGTGCTGGTACGGCGACATCGTGCCGGGATCGACATTGAGGTAGGGGTCGAGCTTGCGTAGCCGAACCTTGTAGCCACGCGCCTGCAACAGCGCACCGAGTGCTGCTGACGCTAAGCCTTTGCCAAGTGAGGAAACCACGCCGCCGGTGATGAAAATGTACCGCGCCATGGGAGCCAATCTTTAGTGTTCCGGTTCCGATTCGACGAGCGATTTTCTGGAATGTCTGCCGCGCGCCGAATGGCCCGCTCGGCCAGAGGGTGAAAACCCATACACTCCATTGGCTTTAGCAGACATGCTCAGGCCAATTCCGAAGCCGCCAAATGCTGCCCGTGAGCCGATGATTCGACCGTCCTCACCGCGACTGCGGCACCTGCGGACCGCTTGGTGCGGGCGCTGGACTTGCCGG
>DASXDP010000221.1:0-1553 GCA_036490575.1 Xanthobacteraceae bacterium | reverse complement strand
GCGTCAAACTCGCAACCTCGGGCGTCAACCCGTCGGACGTCAAAGCCCGCACCGGCTCGACCCGTAAAATCGCCTATCCCCGGGTCATTCCGCACAGCGACGGCGCCGGCGAGATCGACATGGTGGGCGACGGCGTTTCCATCGCCCGGCTGGGCGAGCGCGTCTGGCTCTGGAACGCGCAATGGCTGCGCGCCTTCGGCACCTGCGCCGAATACGTCACCCTGCCCTCCGCGCAAGCGATTCGCTTGCCCAGTCATGTCAGTTTCGAAGTCGGTGCCTGTCTCGGCATTCCGGCAATGACGGCGGTCCACGCCGTCGCTGTCGCTGGCGCCGCCCGGGGCATGACCCTGCTCATTGCCGGCGGCGCCGGTGCGGTCGGGCACTACGCGGTGCAATTCGCCAAGATGGCCGGCGCCACCGTCATCTCCACCGTCAGTTCGCCCGACAAGACCGAGGCGGCACGGGCAGCCGGCGCCGATCATACGATCGACTACAAGCGCGACAATGTCGGCGAACGGGTTATGGCTATCACCGGTAAAAGGGGAGTCGACGGCATCGTTGAACTCGACATCGCCGCCAACGCCGAGCTTATTGCCCATGTGCTGCGGCCGCGCGGAACGGTCGTCGTCTATGGAACCGGCGCCATGGAAGCGGATGTCCCGCTGTTCTTTCTGCTACGCAACGCCATCACGTTGAAGTTCATCTATGTTTACGAACTCGACGCGGCCGAGCGCGCCGCGGCGCTCAACGGCATCGAGCGCGCGCTCGGCGCGGGACTTATCACCAATATCGGCGGCCTATTCCCGCTGGCCGAGACCGTCGCCGCGCATGAAGCGGTCGAACAAAACAAAGTTCTCGGCAACGTCGTCGTGCAAATCCGCTAATGCATGTCGTGCAAAAAGACCTGCCCAGGACTTTGAACACCTAAGCGGCGTGCTCGGACGCGCTCGCATCGGGACTCTTCAACGCGGTCACGATCTGCAGCTTGGTGAGCCGCGTGCCGTCATCGCCTTCGATCAGCAAAGCCACGCGACCGCCATTATTGATATGGCGCGCCCAACTCATCGCCTCGTCCAGCGAACCGAGTTCCTTAAAGAGGTGCTTATCCTTGTCCAACGACGAAATGGACTGCGATCCACGCGGACCGGAATAGACGCGATAGGTCATGGTTCGGCCTCCTAATCGCTCGGCCCCTCATCCTCCAATATGGGCAGCGAATATGGCCGGACCAGACGTCACCATGGCCACCTCACCCGTATCCATTGACGCATGCGAAACTCTACCTCTACCATTACGCCAAAAAGCGCCTTCGGAGGGTCGGACGCTCATGCGGCCAATTTTTCAGCTTGTTGTTTGGCTGACTGTTCTCGCGGCAGCTCTAGCAGGCCCCGCGCGTGCTCAAGATAGCGTCGTTTATACCGTCACCTATGTGGAACTCATGCCGGACGCCATCTCCCGTGGCGTCGCGCTGCTGAAGCACTATCGCGATGGGAGCGGCAGAGAAGCCGGCAATCTGCGCTTCGACGTGCTGCACGAAATCGCACGGCCGAACC
>DASXDP010000220.1:0-14363 GCA_036490575.1 Xanthobacteraceae bacterium | reverse complement strand
GGTCATCGGATCGTCGACTTCGACCCCGGACACCCTCTTCAGGGCTGTCCGCGATCAATCGGAATCACTGTCCGGCTTCCGTCGGAATCAGTGGCCGCCTTGCGTCGGAATCACTGGCCGCTTTCCCTCGGATTCCGCAGGTCAAGCCCGCGCAGCGCACGCAGCGCCTCGACCAGCGATGCCATCGACCAGTTCGGCAGGATGGCCGTGATCCGTTCTTCGAGCTGGTCGCGCCGGTCCTGTGCCGCCCACACCGCTTCGATGTAATCCTGGAACACGATCCGGTGCGCTTCCTGCTCGAAGTTCTGGCTGGCCAGCCAGCGGCGATGCCGCAAGGTCCAGTTCTTGCCGGTCTCGTAGGTGCGCCGATGCCGGAGCAGGAATGCGAGAAGCTGCTGGCGGGCGCGCATCAGCTGCATCGCCGCATCGATCCGCGCACGCACGAGGTCGCGCATTGCCTCGTGCACCTCGTCGGGAACCCAGACCGGCGTCAGGTCGCCCGAGCGGTGCTGCACGGCAAGCTTTTGCGAGTCGCGCCGGTCGGTCTTGATCCGCTCGCCTGGCTTGCACGGGATCAGGGTCGGCGCCACGACGATGCAGCCATGCCCAAGAGCGACGAGCTGGCGATACAGGTGATAGCCGCAGCCGCCGGCCTCGTAGCAGAACTCCAGCCGGTGCCCGTCTTTGGCCAACCGCCGAGCCAGCTTGATGACGTCGCCCGGCGTGTTCGCGATCGTCCCGATGAAGCGGATCTCGCCGCCGCGGCCCTCCTCGGCAACCGTCACCGATATGCTGGCCTTGTGCACGTCAAGGCCGACGTAAACCGTCTTCTCCGCCATTGCGTCCCCCGGTCGTCAACGCCGCGTTCAGTGACTGTGCGAGAGCCGGCTCGCTCTTCACACCGGATCAAAGGGACATGCGGACTTAGGCAGGAGCCGCGTCCGCGGCTCGAAGAGGATCTGCGCGAGGGATCGTCACCGCATGGCCGAGACCCCGGGGCGCGACCGCATTGGCTCTGTTGTGCGGGCGAGGCCAAGCGCTGATGTACCTCGGTCCAGCGAGGGTGAAAAGCGGGAGCTACTCGGCAGCACTTAGCGCCTCCGCCGGGGCGGGTCCGATCAAGAGGCCGGTTTTGAGGTCAATGTCATAGCCGGCGCTGCGCAACCCGATCAGAACGTCGCTCAAGTGGAGATGGTCAATTGCTTCGCGCCGCCGAATGGCATCCCGAAGGATGGCCGCGTAAACGTGGCTCGGATTGCTCCCGCTCAACCTGGGCAAGGTCTCGATCGCGGTGCGGATCAGTTCCGCCGTGTCGGCTTGGGGCGGAACAACGGCGAGGCCTGCTGCCTCGGCCTCGGTTGGTTTCTGGACCGTCATAATGAGGTCGACCGTGACGACGCCCTCGGAGCCGGAATTTAAGCCCTTAACCGATCGCTGGCCTTTGTCGAGGATCGCTACATGGGCGGGCGCGGCATCGAAACCAGCGTGACGCAGTGCGCGCTGCACGAGCCCCCAAATCCGCCCGTCGCTGTTGCCAAAGACAACCGACATATAACGGCCGGGTTTCAGCACTCGGAACGCCTCGGCGAACGCCCCGCGTAAAAGGGTTTCATATCGTTCCGCCGCGCCGTTCTTCTTTGAGCCCGTAGTGTGCATGACCGCTTCATGGGCATGGTCGGTAATTTGTCCTAGCCATGCCTCATGAAACAAATTCATGTCACTGTAGAAAATATTGCTACCGAACGGCGGGTCGGTAAAAACGTAGTCGACTGACTCACTGTCCAAGTGCAAAAGATGATCAGCAGACGACAAAGTGTATTCTACACGCTTTTCCCTGCTCTTACCAAAAAGCGTTGAAGCTGTGACCTCTTCATCGGCCCGAATAGCGGCTTCGACCTTGCGGTCGAAGAGTTCGAATACATTCCATTCGTAGTAGATTGGAGCGACGTAATAGGTCTGATTTTGCGCATTGAGAGGGCGCTGCGCGCTCCACTGATAGCGCCGCGAGGCGCGCGGCAGGATCGCCGTGAAAGAGAAAGATAACTTCTTGCGTAGCCCCTGATCTTCGAGCGAGGAGATCGCGCGCCATAGCTCTAGCAATGCTATCGCGTTTCGCGGCGAGAAAAATCCAGCCGTTTCAGTGAGCCCCGCTTTGCCGAGGCCGGAGCGGCTATACATTTCGCGGCTCGGGTCGATCGTCCGGGAAGGCACCTGAGCCTGGCGTGGGTCCTTCGCGGCTCGCAGGATCGCCTCAAAGTCGACCTCGCCAACCTCCTGCTCGGTCAATCGGCCGTGACGATCCCTGACAACGACCTCAACGGGCACATCGTCCGCGCGTGGCCAGCTACGGCGGGCGAAAGGTCCTGAGCATTTCGGGCATTTCGTCGGGCCCGACATGCCGTTTAAGACGAGATACTCATAATACACAAGCTCGTACGCGCAGTTCGGACAGCGGTAGGTGAATGACCAAACGGTGCGGACCATTTCGACGGAAAGCCCGTCGGACTCGCGTGGCGTCGTGTAGAGATCGCCCAACGCTGCGCGCGCTTGTACCGCAACACCTTGAGCGGCCTTGCGGAGCGCGGACGGGGATACGTCCGTGAGATAGCCGGTCGCTATATGTTTGCCGAGAACCGAGATGTCGCTGAGCTGTGCTTGGCGGCCGAGGCTGACAGCGGCGATCCCGGTCATGCCGGAGCCGGCAAAAAAATCGACGACGATCTCGCCGGGTTCCGTGAAGGTCTCGATGAAGGGCCGGATCGCCGCGACGGGGACCTTCGTCAGATATGCGTGGCAGTTATACACCGCGTCCGTGCGGGGCGCGGTGATGGTTTCGGGTATGTGCGACAGGTCAATCTTCATCCGGTTCTCCGCGAATCAAAACTGACTTGAAGATAGCAGATGCGAAACTTAGAGTCTGTAGACTCATAATAGGCAGCTTCCTAGCCTCCGCTACCACTTATGCGAGAAGGTCTAGGTTGCGGGCTTCGTCTCCTAAGCACATTTTGGCCGAAAACGTGCGCCGTCTCCGCACGGCCGCCGGGCTATCGCAAGAAGCCCTGGCCGATCGCGCCAATCTGCACCGGACCTACATCAGTTCCGTCGAGCGGGCGCAACGCAACGTCTCGATCGAGAACATCTTTGCCCTGGCCAAGGCGCTCGGCGTCGATGCGCGCGAATTGCTCGCTCCTCTCGGGAGGAGCTGATGGGCTTCAAGGCCGATACGAGCTTTCTGCGCTTCGTCAGCATGGGAGCGGTCGGGACGCATCGAACAATCGCTCAACTTCGGGAAATGGGATTCGAGCCGATAGAACTGGAACGCTACAGCGGCTCCAACAAGATTTGGGCGACGAAGGTTAAGCGCCTTCGTCTGCCTGATATTCTGTGCATCAAGACGGGGCTGCGGGTCGAGGCGCGCGGGAAATCGAAGCTTGAGATTCGGATGAGCGATGCGCCGACCAACCCGGATCGCCGCTGGAACACAGGGCTCCGCAACATCGATCTCGTAGCGCTGATCGCCTGCAGGGAGCAGAACGGCAAATCGGTGCCCGCAGACAAGGCGGTGTTCTTCACGGTCGGGGACCTTCAGCGTACCGAAGGCACCTCCAAACTTGGTCAGCCCAAATCGGCAGGCGAAGGCGCTGAACGGGATCGCACTTGGCCAGCGACCGTCCCGAAAGGCAACGGCGTTGTCGAAGAGGTGACAGCCGAGCGTATTCGGGTGCGGATCGAGGGTGAGGACGGCGGCAAGGCACGAGGGCAGAGCTACAAACTCGAGGGGAAAATTCCGTACGTGCACCCCGGTGACCGATTTGTCGGTAACGCGTCGATTATTGCTGGTACACCCCCGCGACAGGCCGATCTCGGCGCGTATCTAAAGAACCGCTACGAGCCGTTGAACGAGCTGCTAGCCGAGAATCCGGTCGATCGATATGCCGCGGTCAAAGCCTTGCGATTCCGTCACGACCTGAAGGCTCAGGCTATTCCGGCCCTTGAGAACCACCTTGGTCGCGAAGTTGACGACCGTGTGCTGCTGGAAACGGCCGGGTCCGGCGCGGCGCTTGGCTCGGCGAAAGCGAGTGAGCGGGTGCAGACCTTCATTTGGGATCACGAGCGCGGCGATCTCCGGATGGAGGCCGTGCTGATCCTTATTGAGCTGAAAAACGATCTTACGCGCAAAGTTCTGCGCACCGTCGCGACCGATAAGAGATTTGCGAATGACGAAATCCGCCAAGCCGCCGTTTGGGGGCTCGGTAAGGCAGGCGCCTGCGCTTACGGGGATCTTTTCGATTTCATTGATGACGATGACCGCGACGTGGCGCTGCACGCGATTGCCGCGTTTGGAAGAGACACACCAGCCAGGATCATCGACCGGCTCATCACCGAACTGATTGCGCCGAATGCCGGCAGACCGGCGGCGGCTTCCGAAGCGTTGCGACTTATCGGAACCAACGTTGTTCTCGAACGTCTGATCGCTGCCATTCGCGACGGGAATGATCCCGACGCGTGGATACTCGCAACACTCGGCCGTCTTCCCGCTGATCGTGTGCGCAAGGCCCTTGCGGGCGATCCGCTGCTCGCGCGCCTAGAGCCGCTGCTGTTGCTCGGCCCCGGGACAAATTGGCTTGCCGACGATACGGTGGATATCGACCTCAAGTTTTTGCTCAAGCAGGATCTATAGCCGTCTCGGTCTTCATACGAATGTCTCGACGCGAATACTTATCGGGAGAGCGTCCGACGGAAGCCGATGCTCCTACGCGCGGCGATGGCGAGTAGACCCGATCGGCCCCCCAAGGACGGAAAATCGCCTTTATGTAATGGAGAAATGTAACGACATAACGATGCGATCGACGAGGCCCAGCTTTTGACGGAACGTAAGAGAACAGGCAGACGAGCTATCACTCCCGACGACTATTTCACCGCCGGACCGTTTGAATTTGCCCGCTTTGGTAAGTTCATGACAATGCGATCGCATGCCAGCGCGGAAGATGTGAAAGTCGCGCAGGCGAGGATGGCTGCGCAATTTCCAGTCGTCGTCGCCGAGATCGACGCGCTCGTTTCGTCTATCGCGTCGCAGATTGCTCGGTTGCCGCCCGCTCGCCTGCTTCAGCGTGTCTGGTGGGAATATGCGACGGTCGTGATTGGAATGAGCGGGAAAAAGGCGCTCGATTCAGACCTGCTGATCGCCGCACGAATGGTGGATTACGTCCAGAGCATCATCGCCTCGGTCAAGCCCGTGACGTGCCCCGGCGATGTTAATGACGACGACTGGAACAAACTCAAAACCGATATAGAGAGCTTGTTCTACCGCCTGACGCTTGAATATCAGATATGTTTGACCGCGCATCGGCGGACACAAGACCCAAACCTCGACATGGAGCTGGAAGAATTCCGCTTTCAGGCGGAGACGCTGTGGATGAACATCCGCGGTAAGCGGTACCAGCCTCATGAACGGCGAGCACTCCTCGATCTCCTCACCCCCCATTCGGACACCCTGTACAAGCTGTTCGGTGTCGACGCGGCAACGCTGGTCGATGAACTGGACAAGGTGTTGGCGAAATTGACCCGTGGTCTCGCCGACGCCGTGCCCGCGCTCGGGCAGTTCCACAAGGACGCGATCGATCGGATGGAAACCGTTGCCGCCACCTGTGACGTTCCAACCACCGAAGCTCTGATGGCGAAGGTGTTTGAGGACGAAGAGCTCATCGCGCGCGGCCGCACGGTGACAGGTGAAGTGTTCGGAATGGACCTGTTTGACGTCGGCAAGAATACCACCCTTCCTTCGGGTCTGCTTGACGCGTTGAGCTGGTCACCCGGCGAGGAAACTGAGTTTTTTGCGCCCGGCGATTTTCGAGGCTGGCCGTTGCGGATTTGGCCGACGATGAGGCGGCCATTCATCCGTCTTGACGGAAAGACATACTGCTTCGACATCTTCAGCCTGTTCGACAATTTGTACCGCGTCCTCCGGCGGGCGATTGTTCAGCGCGAACCAACGTACAGTGAAACATGGAATACGCGCCAACAGGCGGTATCCGAAGCGCTGCCGCTAACCTATCTCGGCAAGCTGCTTCCCGGTGCGCGGGTGTATCACCCGGTCTATTATTGGTGGGCACCAAGCGGCGGGCGAGCACAGCGCCAGGAGACCGATGGTCTGGTCATCTTCGATGACCACTTGTTTGTCATCGAGGTCAAGGGCGGAGCATTTACCTACACGTCGCCGGCGAACGATCTCGATGCCCATTTGGCCTCCTTGAGGAATCTGCTCCAAACCCCAGCGAACCAGGGCAGCCGCTTTGTTGATTATCTCGAAAGCGCACCAGAGGTCGTAATAGCAGACGCGGACCGACACGAAATCGGGCGGCTACGGCGAAGCGATTTCCGGCACGTGACCATATGTACCGTGACAGCCGACGCGTTTACGACGCTTGCGGCACGCGCCCAGCATCTTGCGTCCGTCGGGATTGCGATGGGAGCGCGGCCGGTGTGGCCGCTGTCCGTCGATGACCTGCGCGTCTACGCGGAGCTATTTGACAATCCCCTCACATTCCTACATTTCGTCGAGCAGCGCATGCGTGCTGGTCAGTCCGAGTCTGTTAGCCTCTACGATGAGCTGGACCATTTCGGACTTTACCTCGCGCAAAATAATTACGCCCAGTACGCGGCCAACGTGAAAGCCGATGGGTTCGATCGGCTTAGTTTCGATGGCTTTCGTACGCCGATTGATGAATATTTCAGCGCCGTCGTCCACGGCGAGCTGCCAAAACGCCCGCGCCAATCAGTGCCCAGGCGGTTGGCTGAAATCATCACTTTCTTGGCCACGGCAAATGAACCACGTCGCGCTGAGCTGGCGAGTTTCCTGCTCGACGGGGCGGGTGATTTCCGCAGCGAACTCGCGGCGATCGTCGAGCAAGGTCTCCGCGGCAACAGGGAACTTGGCCGTACACGCCCGATGACAATTTTTGGCGGCATGGCGATGACATTATACATCTGGTCGCCGGCAGCCCCGCGGTTACCCACAGAAGCCATTTGGCATACACGCACAGTAATGGATGCCAGCGGAGAGGAGACTCGCCGTCTCGTCGAGCTCGAATACGGAGAAGACGGAAGCCTTACTGGCGCGCACCTGACCCACGTCAGCTTGGCTGGTCTCTCGCCCGCTGAGCTGGAACGGGTGAAAAGCGGAAGCCTATCCCTTCAGCGTCAACGGCTCACGCAGGCGCGCGCAAAGGGCAAGATCGGCAGAAACGATATCTGTCCCTGTGGTAGCGGCAAGAAGTACAAGAAATGTCATGGGCGAACCTCCTAGCGGCGGCCGGCCCAGGCGGCGGGGTAGGTCCAGACATGAGCGAGGCCATCAACTGGCCCTCGGGCAAGGTCATTCGCCTGCATAACGTGCTATGTGCCTATTGCGGACGATTATTCGATCACGAACTCTTGCCGACCAAAGAACACGTCATCGGCCGCCGCTTTGTGCCGCGTGGCTGCTTCGACGGCCAGTGGAATTTGCTTCTCAACGCTTGCGTCGCATGCAACCGCGAGAAATCCGATCTCGAAGACGACATTTCTGCCATCTCGATGCTGCCAGATCTTACCGGACGCTTCGCCGTCGATGATCCGCGGCTAGCCTCGGAGGCAAAGCGCAAAGCGGTGAAATCGCGCAGCCGCCGCACCGGTAGAGCCGTTGCTGACAGTCAAGAAAATTTTACAATGAGGCACCAATTCGGCAACGCGACTTTCACATTTAACTTCACGTCTCCTGCCCAAATCGATGAGGATCGGGCTTTCACGCTCGCATCTTATCATTTCAAGGGATTCTTTTATTGGATTACGTACAAGAAAGAGCTGCGACGGGGACATTTCGTCAAGGGTGTCTTCTTCCCTTTCATGGTGGCGAAGCGCGCGGATTGGGGAAATGCGCACCTGCGATGGTTTATGGAATGTGTGCGCGATTGGAACTTGCGCGTTCACGCGGTCGGGGCCGACGGGTTCTTCAAGATACTGATCCGCCGACACCCGGAAGATCTTGAGGTATGGGCCTGGGCGCTCGAATGGAACCACGGAATACGGGTGGCGGGTTTTGCCGGGGATGAGAAAGTCCTGTTGACGCTTGCGGGCGATATGCCGCCGCTCGCAATGCGGCTCATCCATCAAGACGCGCAGAGCTGGATACGCACGCGAACGGAAATTCCCCTGCCTCCCGCAGAGGACGATTTATTCGTGCTGCGAGGTGCCGACGGCACAGCCGTCATAACCGAATAGGCGATCGGCTCCAACGGAACCCCATTGGGACAGGGTAGGCGCATTTCACCCGTCCAAAGAGGGGCGCGAGAGTGTGCACTAACCTGACCTTTCAGTTCCGTCAAATTGCGACTATCTAAGATACCTGACCATGCCTCAACCTCCTGATCTTACGGGCGGGGGCGGCTTCACCTTTGAAGATGCCGCCGTTGCGCTGTTCCTTGCCGCCCTTCTCGGCGAGCAATCGGCGCCCGGTATCGAGCCTCGTATCGTCTCGCGGGTGGCTGTCCAGCAGCGCAATCGCGGCGAGCCGCTTGACGACCTGATGGTGGACGGTGTCGCGGCCGACGACTCCATGGCTCGCCTGAGTTTGCAGGTGAAGCGCGCGCCCGCGGTAACGGCTGGAGACGCCGACTTCAAAAGCGTGGTCAAAGAGTCCTGGGAGACTCTGACCAAGCAGGACTTCCGCGAGGATGTCGATCGGGTCGGCGTCGTCGCCGGAACGATCGATGACAATCGCCTGCGCGACGTCGCGGATATCGGTGGATGGGCGCGGGGTAGCCCGACATTGCAAGATTTTCTGGCCCGCTTCCAACCAGGGGAAGCCGGTCAGTCCCGCCGGGCGGCGCTTGATACCTTCCGAACCATCCTAGCGGAGGAAGTCGGTAGCGAAAATGCCGCCGCTGCAGCTTATCGCCTGCTCAGGCATTTCGTATTGCTTCGGTTCGATCTGATACGGGAAGGAGCGGCCGATCAAACGAATGCGATCGAGCGCCTTCGGCCCGTGCTGCATGATGCCGCCCGAGCCCACGACGTTTGGAACCGGCTGCGTATACTGGCGCGCGAAGGCGCCGGCGCCGCATGGATATTCGACCGAAAGGCGCTGGTTGCGGCACTGCGTGGCGGCTTCCGCCTGGCGGGCGCCACCTCGCTGCAGCGCGATCTCGCCTGCATACGCGAGGAGACCAACAACGCGCTGGCGACGATCCCCGCCGACATCGACGGGGTGGCCATTGCGCGCGAGTCCGTTCTCGACGAAATCCGCTCGTCGATGCGTTCCAACCGCATCGTCCACATCGTCGGTTTGCCGGGTACAGGGAAGTCGGCTGTTCTGCGCGAGCTCATTGAAAGCGTGCTGCCGAACGGAACGACCCTCTTGCTTAAATCGGATCGATTGCTGGGCCGGAATTGGGCAGCTCATGCACGCGCGCTTGGCGTCGAGCGAGCGGCCCTAGAAGGGCTATTGACCGAAATCTCCGCAACCGGAAATGCCATTCTGTTCGTCGACGGCATCGACCGCATCGAGCTGGCGCACCGCGGGGTCGTCCTCGACCTCATCAATACCATTTTGAATTCCCCATTGCTGGCGGAGTGGAAGATCGTCGCTACGGCCCGCGATAACGGGATCGAACCACTTCGGACATGGCTTCCTCCTGCGCTATTGCAAGGCGGTGGCGTGGGGACGGTTGTCGTTGGCCCCTTCGGGAATGACGAGGCGACCGCGTTAGCTCAGAGCAAATCGGCACTACGGCCGCTTCTGTTTGGCAACGAGCGCGTGCGTGAAATCGCCCGCCGGCCGTTCTTCGCCGCTGTCCTTGCGCGCTCTTTGGCAGGTGCCGTGGGCGAAGACGCTCCGCCACAATCGGAAATCGAGCTGATCCGTGCCTGGTGGGCGAGAGGCGGCGGCCACGATGCCGATCAAAGCCTGCTCTACAACCGGCAACGCACACTCATCGCGCTCGCGAAAAACGGAGCCGGGGCGTTGGGGCGTCGGGTTCCAATGGACGGACTCGATCTTACCGCTCTTCGTGAATTGAAGCAGGACGATATAGTTCGCGACGTCGAGCCGGGCCATTCGTTGGGCTTCGCCCACGATATCTTTTTTGAGTGGGCATTCCTGCATCTCCTGATCGAGCGGCACGACGCTTGGATCGAGGAGATTCAAGCGATCGGCGAGCCGCCGATGCTCGGACGCGTGGTTGAGCTGCTGTCGCAGGACGGCTTGCGTGACGCAGGGCGTTGGGAAGCTCAACTGGGACGGCTTGAGGGTGAAGGCCTTCGGCCCCAATGGGCGCGCGTTTGGCTGCTGGCGCCATTTGCATCACCGAATTTTTGGGATTTCTCGGCTGCGTACGCCGAGGCCGTGGCGCGCGATACCGGCCAGCGTCTCGCCAAACTTGCGGTGTGGTTTCAGGCGGAAAAGACTCGCGCCAATCCCTTGATCCTCAGCGGGCGGCTGGACATCGGCGAACTGACGCCACGCGACATCATACGAACCGCGGATAGCCTTGCTTGGCCGTCGGACGTATCGGCGTGGAGCCGTTTTTGCTACTGGGCAATCGGCAACATCGCCGGCTTTCCGGCACGGGTCATCCCGGACCTGCTGTCTGCGTTCGAAGTCTGGCAGTACATGTTTGCCGACGTGGCGAACGATGTCTCGCGGCGAATTCTTGCGCTCACAACCGGTTGGCTTGAGGATATCGAAGACCGTCAGCATGCCGAGGAATTCCGGTATGACCGCGGGCCATGGGAAGAATTACGTCGCGGCGAACTTGAGGAGCTGGAGCGGCGAACGCGGTCGCTGCTGCTGCGTTCAGCGCGATTTGAAGAGCCGCGCATTCAGGCCTATTTGGCGCGCGTGCTCGGCCGGCCACGGCTGCGCCGCGACGCTTACGCGTCAATCGTGGCGTTTTCGCCTCTTTTGGCGCAACACCACGCTCAGGCCTTGGTCGAACTCACACTTGCCGAGCTGAAAGGGCCATTGCCTGACGAGATCGCGGCGAGGGGCGATGAGGGCGATTTCTTTCCCGGCCCGCAGTTTTCGCATTACGATTGGCAGCATCTCGCGATTGAAGATCACGGGCACGGCTTCCTGCCACCGTCGCCATCGCGCGAGCCGTTTGCCTCACTATTCAAGGATTCCCCCGCCGAGGCGATGGCACTGGTCAGGGACCTTACCAATCACGCCATCACGGCGTGGCGGCAGCTTTTCCAATTCGATCGGCATCGCGGCGGCGCAACGCCGCGCCCCTTAGTCCTCCGGTTCCCCTGGGGCGCGCAGGAATTCTGGGGAACCAATCAGACCTACATGTGGTCGCGAGGCCAGTGGGGGGCATACCCGGTTGCCTGCGGCCTGATGGCGCTCGAACACTGGGCGCTCGGGGAGGTCGAAGGAGGGCGCGCGGTCGATGAGGTGTTCGAGGATATTTTGCGCGGCCATGAATCATGCGCCGTGCTCGCGATTGTCGTTCTTCTGGCGCTGAACACGCGGCGGCTATCTGCCGTTACGCTTCCTCTGGCGACATCCCAGATGCTTTGGCATTGGGATATTGCCCGGTCTATCAGCGACCGCAGTCCCACGAATCTAATGGGTTTCATACGACCGTCCGATATGCCGCACGCGCGTGCCGTGCAGACAGCCAATGGCCGAGCGGAGCGTCGGCTCGAGGTGCGCTGGCTGGCGAGCCTCTTCGTCATTGCTGGAGAAGAGCCGCTGCGTGAAGCGGCACAAGCGGCAATAAAGGCTTTTCCCGAAAACCTGCCGCTGACCTTCGACGAAGAGGCCAACAATTCCGATCGCATCAAGGAGCTGCGCCGAACGGCGGAAATCTGGTCGGAAGTCGGCGAGCTTGAACTCTATGCGACACGACCCGCGCCTGACGGCTCGGGTGTCCTGATAGAATTGCAAGGTCCATCCGCCGCCGCGCCCGATGTCGTCGCGGTGCGGGAGCGGCAAGCGCGCATGAATAACCAGCTGGAGTTGTTGCTCTGGACAGACCGCTCCCTCGGAAGCCGATCCATATCGGAGACCCTTGCTCTCTCTGATGCTGTCGACCGCGCCCGGCGGCTCAACCACATTGACCTGTTCGATATTGCCTACGACACGGCAACACTCGACAGCATGGATCAGGGCGCCGTCGCCGGCGTGGCGGCGGTCGCGCTGTGCTACGGCGGCGAGCTTGACGCGGAAACGCTTGCCTGGGCCCAAGATGTCACCGAGCGAGCGGCACGGACGCCGGAGCGGCGCGACGGTTCATGGTTCGCCGGTTCGAAACTAATCCATCATCCTTGCTTGTATGCGGTCACGGGGGTTGATGGGCTCCTTCGGCGGGGTGTCGCCGGCCCGGTATGGCGTCGCGTCCTGTTGGAATTGGGTGGCCATCCTCTGGAAGAGGTTTCCGAGAACGCAATTGGACGCGCACTCGCCCTTTGGGAGACCGATCCTCGGCTGGCGTGGGCGGGTCTGAATCTCGGTATACGCATTTCCACAGCGTCCCATGATGCGCTCCCTCAAGTGCATGGCTACGACCACGCGACTGAACCCGATCGGGTAGCGGCAGCGGTTGCCGCCTCGCTTGCTGAGATCGATGCCGGCGAACCGCGAACGGCTCTGGAGCCGGTGCCCGAGGCATGGGTGTTCGCACCGGTTCCCGAACGGGACGGCTGGCCTCATCGCCGCGGCCACGAGCAACCTGTATGGCGCGAGCCTGACATATTTCTGAGGTGGGATTTCTTGCCGAAAATTTTGGCGCGTATCCCGATTGCAGCCGCGATGGGCGACGCTCTGCGGCGACCCGCCTTTATCGGGTTCTGCGTGGCGCTGCTGGGCTGGACCAACGAGCGTCTCAGTCCGTCCTGGCGCGACGATAACGAAGAGCGTCGGGAGCGACGAACATCCGATCTAATGGAATGGCGGAGCCGTCTGCTCGGCTTCCTGGCTCAAGTCGCGCTACAAATGGAGCCGGATGAAGCGGATCGGCGTCTAGTGCAACCGATCCTCGGTCACACTGACGATGAGATCGCCGATTCCCTTATCCATCCTTTTGTCGATGGTCTTGTGGCGTGCGGTATCATGGATGCGCCACAGATCGATCTCAACGCGTTGCGGTACGTTGAAGCCTGCCGAGATCGCCTTTTGCGCGATCGCGCGTGGGAGCGTGCCCGTTGGGACGACGGCCAGATTTCAGGGTTCGACCTTCCTGAGATCGTGCGCGTCCTGTTTCTTATCGGCGTCGCGCACGCGCCGGCGGCTGCCCGCTTTGCAAATGGCGACTGGAGCGAGATCGGCCGGATGCTGCCGCTCATCGATCCGCTCGTTCGAGCTGCCGGCGACGTTCCGGCTGTAATGGGGTCGTTCCTGACGCTTTGTGAACGGTCCATGGAGCACTATGCCGCTGATGCCTTCGTGGAACAGGTGAGCGTGGCGCTGGATCGACAAGAGGGAATCCCCCTAGGCTGGAGAGACACGACGATCCCGGCCCGCATTGCAGCGCTAGTTCATGGCTTCGCCGAAAAGGCATCACCGCTGCGCCCCGAGTTGGCCGCCACGATGTTGCGCATTTTGGATAGACTCGTCGACATGGGTGATCGGCGAAGCGCCGCCCTGCAGACCAGCGAGGTCTTCAAAGAAGTTCGTTTTCCATCGGGCCGGATGGGCTGAGCAGATCTAGAAAATGGCTTCGCGGCTTTGTGCCATTTTGTGCCATTTTTGTGCCGTCGAAATTTTCGAGTCGCTTGGCAACCTGCGCAAAATTTTTTGCAAACCGTTGCGAACCAACGGCTTTCTGTCGAATCCCCTGGAAGCCAATGGGAACGCATGAAAAAACCCGCCGAAGCGGGTTAGTTCATTGTTTTTCCAGAAGAAGATTGGTTGCGGGGATAGGATTTGAACCTATGACCTTCAGGTTATGAGCCTGACGAGCTACCGGGCTGCTCCACCCCGCGGAAAGAGTGAGATCGCACCGAAGAGGTCCACGAGAGAACTTGGCAGGTCTGGCGGCGACCTACTCTTCCACGCCTTAAGACGTAGTACCATCGGCGCTGAGGGTTTTCACGGCCGAGTTCGGGATGGGATCGGGTGTTTTGCCCCTCGCTATGGCCACCAGGCCAGCCAAGTTCTCTCTGAACCCATCGCCGGGCGGACCCGGCGCGGGTGCGAATGACGAGTTGTGTGACTGAAAATGTGCCTTCTGTCGAGTCTGTTGCCTGTGTCGAGGCCCTTATTGTTGGGTGCGCCCTGAGTGTGGGTTTTGTATGGGGCGTCTATTGAGCGATTAGTACCGGTTGGCTGAGTGTGTTGCCACGCTTATACCTCCGGCCTATCGACGTCGTGGTCTACGACGGCT
>DASXDP010000219.1:0-25327 GCA_036490575.1 Xanthobacteraceae bacterium | reverse complement strand
AAACGCTTCCCGCGGACGCGGTCAGCGTCACGCGCCTCATTGACGAGGGCCGCCTCACGTCCTTTCAAATCGGCACCATTGTGTGCTGCGCTCTGGTCAGCATGTTCGATGGCATCGACACCCAGTCCATTGGGGTGGCCGCGCCCTTTATCGCCGACGCGCTTGGAATCAAAATTGCGGCGTTTGGCCCGATCTTCTCGTCTGCGTTGGTTGGAGCGACCATCGGTGCAGCGTCGTTCGGCCCCCTGGCCGATCGTCTAGGGCGCAAAACGCTTCTTTTGATCGCGGTGGTGCTGATCGGCGTCTTCACCATCCTCACCGCGTTCGCCAATTCTGTCGGCACGCTGATGTTGTGCCGCCTGATGGCCGGGCTCGGCCTCGGCGGGGCGACGCCGTGCTACATCGCGTTGACGTCGGAATACGCACCGGCGCGGTCGCGGGCGACGCTGGTGACGTTGATGTGGTCGGCGTTTCCGCTGGGAGGAATGCTCGGCGGCTTGCTGAACACCTATTTGCTGGTCGAGTTTGGATGGCGCGCCATCTTTTACCTCGGCGGCGTCGCGCCACTGTTATTCGCGCTTTTCCTGATTTGGTACCTGCCGGAATCGGTCAAGTTTTTGCTGCTGCGGCGCAACGACTCCGCCGCTGTCGCCGACATTGTCGCGCGCTTGGGCGTCAAGATCGCCGCCGGCAAGCAGTTTGTCATCGATGAAAGAAATCTGCCGGGGGTGGCGATCAAACATCTGTTCACGGAAGGCCGCGCCGCGGGCACGCTGTTGCTGTGGGTGCCGTTCTTCATGGGCTTCTGCATCTTGACCGTGGCGACGCTGTGGACGCCGTCTTTGCTGCGGCTGAACGGCATAGCGCCCGCGGCAACGGCCTTCGTCATCGCCTTTAACGGACTTGGGGCTTTCTTTGGTCAATCGTCGGCCGGCCGCCTGATCCAGCGTTTCGGTGTCCTGGTCATCATGTTTCCCGCTTTTCTGCTGGGAACGGCGGCAACGGTAGGATTGGGATACGGCGCGTCATCGGTGCCGCATGCGGCCCTGTTCATCGGTCTGGTCGGTCTGTTCCTCGGCCTCGGCACCGCCGGCGCAATCGCTCTCGCCGCATTGATTTACCCGACGCCGATCCGGTCAACCGGAATCGGTTGGGGAATGGCGATGGGGCGGTTCGGGCAAATCGTCGGCCCGTTGATTGCCGGAGCGCTGCTCGGGGCGGGTTGGACCGCGGACCGCATCATGATGGTGATTGCAAGTGGCGGCCTCATCGCCGCGGTGTTCGTCATCTTTTTGAATAGCTGGCTGACCAAGCGCAATCTTCAGCCCGCGGCTGCGCAAAACGCCGCTGGATTGTTGTCGGCCTGACCGCGCCGCTCTGCGCTACGCGGCGCGCTAGGCCGTCAACACCGTGCGTCCGACGACGCGCCCGTCGCGGAGTGCGTCGAGCGCCGCCTGCGCCTCGCCAAGCGGACGTTCGCGGGTCGGAATCGGCGCGATTTTCTTTTGCCGCACCAGATCGAGAAGTTCGCGCGCCTCGGCCAGCGTTCCGGTCAGCGTGCCCTCGACTGTCATCGCCTTCAGCGCAAACATCGCGGCGGCTATCGAAAACTGCCCGCCGAGCAATCCGGTCACGACCGCCTTGCCGCCGCGCCCTAATAGCGCAGTGACGAACTGCAATGATTTGTCCGAGCCGACGAAATCGCAAGCGGCAAACACGCCGCCGCCGGTCGCCGCCATGACCGCCCTCCGTGCTTGCGGATCCGAGGGATCGTAGGCGGCCTTCGCGCCGGCGGCGATCGCCGCGTCTCGTTTGGCGGCGTCGATGTCGGCGACGAGTGGCGCCTCGCGAAACAAGGCCTTGGCGATGGCAAGCCCCATCATGCCGACGCCACCCAGTCCGACCAACAATAGCGGGCCGCGCTCGGGCCGGGCGGCGAGCCGCTTGAGCGCTGAGTACGAAGTTAGACCCGAGCACATGAGCATTCCGGCGAAGTCTGCGGTAAGCGGCGCGTAGTCGAGGAGGTACCGAGCGTGCGGCACCAGCACGTGGCTCGCGTAACCTCCGTCCACCGCGATGCCGAGATGGCGAGGCTTGGCACAGAGATTTTCTTCGCCGGCGAGACAGGCGCCGCACGTTCCGCAGCCGATCCACGGATAGACCGCGACGCGGGCGCCCATGACGGCGTCGCTTGCCTCTTCGCCCACCTGTTCGATCACGCCGGCGATCTCGTGACCCAGCGTAAACGGGAGGGTGCGACCCGCAGTCACATCGAGCCGTTTATCGCCGCCGAGCGAGAAATAGCCGTCTTGCATGTGCAAGTCGGAGTGGCACACGCCGCATCGCTCGATGCGCACCAACACTTCGCTGCCGCACGGGGTCGGGCAATCGATGACGGTTTCGCAGAGCGGCTCGCCATAAGCCACGAGTGACTGGCGGTGCATCTTGGTCATGGCGGGTTTAAGCCTCCAGCATCTGTGAGCGTCTCATCATGCCCCATGCTGCGTTGGGCCGCGAGAGCTCGCGCCAGCGCCGCAAATCCGGCAACGGGGATGTCCTCGGCGCGCGCGGTGGGGTCGAGGCCCGCACTTTCCAGCAGTTGACCGACATCGGCGCCGAGCGAACGCAAGCTTTGTCGCAGCATTTTTCGCCGTTGGCCGAAGGCGGCTTCGGTCACGCGCTCCAGCAGCCGGCGATCGCAGGGAAGCGGCGCCGGCCGTGGCGAGAGCAGGACAAGCGACGAGGTGACTTGCGGCGGCGGAACGAATGCCGACCGGTTGACGTCGAACAGAATGTGCGCGTCGCACCGCCACTGGACCAAAACCGACAATCGCCCGTAACTTTTCGTGCCGGTTTGGGCGGCGATGCGTTTGGCGACCTCGCGCTGGAACATCAATACCGCACGATCGAACCATGGCGGCCATGGTTCGATTGACATCCACCCAACAAGCAGAACGGTCGCAATGTTGTAGGGCAGGTTCGCTACGATCCGCACCGTCCCGGCGGGCAGATGCGGGCGCGGATCGACTTGCAACGCATCGCCGGCGATGATCTGCAGTCGCCCGGGATAGTGAGCGGCGATTTCCTCAAGCGCAGCGATGGCGCGTGCGTCGCGCTCCACGGCGATGACCCGCTCGGCGCCGAGCGCCAATAGCGCGCGCGTCAGCCCGCCGGGCCCCGGGCCGACTTCCACCACGGTTACGCCGGCGAGTGGTCCACCCGCGCGGGCGATGCGCGCTGCCAGATTGAGATCGAAAAGAAAGTTTTGCCCGAGCGATTTTTTAGCGCCGAGGCCGTGGCGCCGAATGACGTCGCGCAGCGGCGGCAGGCCGTCGCCATTCGCGCTCACGGCGGCGGAAGCGGCGAGGGGCCGTCGGCAAGGGCGAGCCGTGCGGCAAGCCGCAGCGCCGCGAGCAGGCTCGTGGCATCGGCTTTCCCGGTGCCGGCGATATCAAATGCGGTGCCATGGTCGGGAGATGTGCGCACGAAAGGAAGGCCGAGCGTCACATTGACGGCGTGGTCGAACGCAAGTGTTTTGATCGGGATCAGCGCCTGGTCGTGATACATGCACAGCGCGGCGTCATAACCGGTGCGCGCCCGCTCGTTAAAAAGTGAATCAGCCGGCAACGGACCCCGCGCATCAATGCCCTCGGCGACAAGGCGCGCGACTGCCGGCGCGACAATCGCGCGATCCTCTTCGCCAAGCGTTCCGTCCTCGCCGGCGTGGGGGTTGAGGCCGGCGACAACCAGGCGCGGCCGCGGAATGCGAAATCTCCGCGCCAGGTCGCGCGCCACGATGCGGCCGGTCTCGACGATCAACTCGGTCGATAGTTTTCCGAAGACGTCGCGCAGCGGCAAATGAATTGTCACCGGCACGACGGCAAGTTCCGGCGACCACAGCATCATCACCGGCCGCTGTGTCTTGCCGGTCGCCTCGCGCAGCAAGGCGGACAGAAACTCGGTGTGTCCCGGCTCGGCGAATCCCGAACTATAGAGAATATTCTTGGCCACTGGGTTGGTGACGATCGCGGCCGCTGATCCGGCGAGTACGTCCGCCACCGCCCGGCGAATCGATGCGATCGCTGCGGGGGCGCTCGCATTGTCGGGGTGGCCGGGCTCGGTGGTCAGGTCGATGCCGAGACTGACGACCGGCAACGCGGACGAAAACGCCGCCGCGGCTTCGGCGGGACTGACGGCGGCAAGCGGGACGTTCAGGCCCAGTTTGGCGGAGCGGCGCGCAAGGAAACCTGGGTCGCCGACCAGGTAGAATTGGGGAACGTCGAGTTCGGCGCGCCGGTGCCAGACGGCCAGCGCAAGGTCGGGGCCGATCCCGGCGGGCTCGCCCAGCGTCAATGCTAATGGCCGCACGGTCTTGCTTTGGATTGCTCTCTATCTGTCTTCCGGCAATTTGTATTCGATCATGGCCGCACGACGCAAACTGTCCAGGTAGCGTTTGGCCTGCACACCGAACTTTTGCTGGATCATTTGGTCGCGAACCTCGCGCATCTCGGGCGTATCGGATTTGGTTTCCTTCTTTTCGCAGATCGCAAACATCTGAACTCCTTCCGCGGTCGTTTCCGGCGGCGTCAGGTGCCCAAGCGCGGTGTGGTCGAGGATTTCACGCAATTGCTGCGCCAGATCGGCGGAGTATTTGGACACCTGGTCGCGCACCGCCACATCGGACAGCGCCCGGGCGAAGGTGACCCCCTCATTGCAGTTCTGGAAACGCGAACGCAGCGATTCGGCCTCGTGCTTGCGCGCCTCGAAGGCGGCGTCGGGAGAACCGCGCGGCACAATAAAGACGACGGGCCGCAGAATGTATTCGTAGCCGACGTCGTTCTTCTCGTCCGGTTTGCGCGTCTGGATCTGGGCCTCGACGTCCTTGTCCCTGATTTCCAGGCTTGATTTATAGCGACCGCGCACCAAAGCCCCCCACGCCGCCTGCGCTCGCAGCCGCAGCTTAAGGGTACTGTCACTGGCGCCGGCGCTCGTCAGTATTTGCGTCAGCTTCTGCTCGTCGATCCCCATGCGCTTCGCCACGATCTTGTAGTTGCTCTCGACATCGGAGTCGGAGATGTCGATGGTGAATCGCTTGGCTTCGGCGATCTCCAGAAGTTCGTCGATGATGCTGTCGAGCGCTTCCTTGCGGCTCGGCTGTTTTTTTGTGCTGAGCTGGATGAATTTGGCGCGATGCTCGAGGTCGAGCGTGGTGATGGGTTGGCCGTTGACGAACGCGACGACTTGCTGGGCGTACGCTTGCGAGGGCGCCGCCGCGATGACCGTCGCCACCAGAACCGTGGTGCAGAGGACAATTCGCCTGACGAGGGGCGGGATTCCGAGCATCAGTTTTTTCCTCCTTTCACAGCAAGCCATTGCTGCTTTCGTCCGCCACCCACTTCCCCAGAATCGATATTACCACTTCGGCGGGACAAACTAGAAAGCCGAAGAGATCGGCGCCAGCACATCCGGTCCCAAGGTGCGCAAGCTGAGCTGCAACATGACCGTGTTGTTCGGCGTCGGCGCCGTGCCGGTGTAAATATAGCCGGTGATGAAGTTGAGCGCTACGAGCAGACAATCGTCGGTATAGCCAATTCCAAGACGCGTCTGATCGAATTGATTGACGGCCAGATCGTAGCGCACCGAACCGAGCACTACCCAGTTTTGCGTGACCTTGACGGCGGCGCCGGTGAGAAGTTCCTCGCGGCGCGACAGAAACCCGATTTCCGGTTGCGCGGCATAGTCGCCGTACATCAACTGCACCGTCCAGCGATCAAAATTGGCCCGGGTTTCGAATTCGAGGCGTTCAGGCGTGAACGGAGCGACATCCTGGCCGATACCCGGATCGAATCCGCCGGACGACAAGCGGCCGCGTGCGGTGAACGAGAAAACATCGTTCGGCTGATACATGACGCGTCCGACATAGTCGGAGAAGGTTTTGTCCAGACCGCTCTCGAGGCCGGTATTGGTTAGGTCCGTGGCGGCAAAAGAATTCAAACCGTAGATTTGATACGACTGTCCGAACAGGACGTTGAAATAGCCGGCATTGTTGACCTGCGCGGTGTACTGAAATCCGGCATTTACCCGGCCGCCGCCCTCGACGCGGTCCCATCCGGAGAACTTGTCTATCGAAAACAGGTTGCTGTCGCTGAAAACCACGCTCTGCGCGTCTTCATTCGGGAGCTTGCCGATCTGAGTCTCGTTCGGGCGCAAAATGAGCTGCGCGATCGGTTCGATGGTCTGGGTACCCCACGGCTGCACGTTGACGAATGGATAGCGGTACTCGACGCCCACATCCGGCATGGCGCGGGCGACTTCGCTGTCGCCGGGATTGATGAAATTGGAAACGCCCGGCTGATTTTGAATGTCGAGTTGCGCAATGTCTCCGCGAACTCCCGCAAACGGCGTGATCATCATGCCGCTGTCGGTAACGAAGGTGCGCCGCCAATCCACCTCGCCGGAGGAGCGGGTGTACATCCCGGGGATGCCGCGCAACAGGCAACTGGCTCTGTTTATGACCGCCGCGTTTTGCGACGTGCACAGGCTGGCGTTGTCGGCCGCTTGCGTAATGGCGTCGAATTCCGCTTGCTGCCGCGTCAAGCTTGTCAGATTGAACTTGTAGCTCAGTTCGCCGCCCAGAAACGATTGCGGCAGCACGTTCGAGTAGTCGATAACCGGCGCGATGACCGGGATTTGCGCCTGGTTATCGTGTCCGGAGAAGCCGTAGTAGTAGATAGAGCGAATATCAAAGTAGCTGCGATCGCCCGAGCCGGAGAGATAAACTTGCGAGACGCCCTCAGCCGCGATTCCCGAGTGAAACGGATCGAAGCCAGAGAGAAATTCCGAGCGGGTATAGTCGAACAGGAACTCGTGGTCCGTCATCAACAGGCCGTTCCAGCCCCATACCCATTTGTCGCTCAGCGAAAATTGGCCCGCGGTCTCGGCGGCGCCGCGGAACACGTTTGCGGTCGGGCTCCCGGCGCCGTCGCGGTTGGCGAAGTAGGCTGGATCGGTCTGGTAAACGCCGGCCGCTTTAATTGAGTACGAGCCGTCCTCCAGCCGCTGGCGCCATACGCCCTGCAATAGCGGTCCCTGACCCCACGACAGCATTGTCGAAACCGTCAGATCAGCGCTCGGCGACACCGCCCAAAAGTAAGGGACTTCGGCGGCTACTCCGTAAGCGGTGCCATAGGTGAAAGTCGGATACAAAAACCCGCTCTTGCGCGCGACCGACGGATCCGGCGCCGACATGAAAGGGAAGTAGAGGAGCGGCACGCCGAAGAATTCGACCTTCGCATCCTCGAAATAGATCATCTTCTCGTCACTGTCGTGAATAATCCGGGCGGCCTGAACCTGCCAAAGCGGCGGCTTTTTCGGATCGTCTTTGCACGGCTCACAGGCGGTATAGACGCCGTTTTGCATGACCGTGTATTTGCCGCCGACGCGATCGGCGCGGGTTGCGGCAAATCGGGTATCGCTTGCCGTCTCGAGCCGCAGCGAGTCGACGAAGCCGTCCCGGTAGTCCTGGGTCAGGTCGATGAACTGGCCGTAAGTGATCTTGCCGTCCGCCTCGGTTATGCGGGCGTTGCCGCGGGCCTGCAGGCGTTTGGTTTTTTGATCGTAGATGATCTCGTCGGCTTCAACGGTGGAGCCGCTGTAATAAATCTGGACGTTGCCGACGGCCGCGACCGTGTTGTTGGTGTAATCGTATTTGATTTCGTCGGCCTGCACGAGCATCGGCGCATCGGAGGGTTGCTGCGGCGCCGCCGGGGGTGTGGGCCGCTGCGGAAAATGCAGCATGCTGCTGACCGCTTGCGCCGACGCCGGAGACGTCGGCAGCAAACAGCCGGCGACGAACGCCGACAGGACAGCGACAACCGCGATGCTCGGAGCGCGGAAGGATCGACGTCCCACCAATACGTGCACGCGGACAGGCGAACACGCCACTAGCCGTCCTCCTGGTGCAATAGCACGACAAATCCGGTGAGACTTCCGACGACTACGGGTATCCACGCCGCGAGCAGCGGCGACAGCAGATCCGCTTTGGCCATATCTTCGGTGAACTTCGACAAAACGAACAGCATGAAGCCGGCGGCAATTCCGCTGAGCACCATCTTCTGCACGCCGCCGAAACGGAATAGCCGCAAGCTCACCGAAGCGGCGAGCAGAACCATTGCGGTAAGCAGAAACGGACGCGACAGCAACTGCTGGTATTGCAGCCGATACCCGGCACCGCCCAAGCCGGCGCGGTCCGCGAGTTCGATGTAGGACGGCAGCTTCCAGAACGGCACTGTCTCGGGAGTGGCGAAGCTTTCCCGCACCTGTTCAAGCGTGAGGTTTGTCGGCAAGCGATAGGTTTCTTCGGCTGCGGGCGGTTTGCCGCTCGCATACATGCGTGCGTCTTCAAGTTGCCAATACCCGTCATGCAGCGTGGCGGTTTTCGCCTCGATCCGGTTCGTGAAGTTGCCGGTGTTGTCGAAGGCGTAAACGCTTACGCCACCCAGCCGCGCACCCTGCTCGCGGCTTGATGTGGCGTTGATTATGGCGGAGCCGTCGTCGCTGCGTTGGCGAACCCAGAAGCCGCCGGTGCTTTCCTGAAGCGCCGATGCCGGAGCCTCGCCCATCATCTCCGATTCAAGGCGCTTGGAACGCTCGTGCATGATCGCAGCGAGCGGGTTGTAGAGAGTAGTCGCGCCGATGCCGAAAAGGAACGCGACAATCATGGAAGGGGCGATGAACTGCCAAGCGGATACACCGGCCGCCCGCGCCACCACCAGCTCAAGCCGGCGCGACAACGTGAGATAACAGGACATTCCGCCGACCAGCACAGCGAAGGGGAGGATGCGCTCCGAGAGCTGCGGAACCCGAAAGGCCGAAATCTCCGCCAGCAACACGGTAGTCGCTTTGGGCCAGTCTGACGCGCGCCGTAAGAGCTCGAGATAATCGATCATTGCGGCAAGGGCGACAACGCCAACGAACGTACCCAGCACCGCTTTGAAGAAGCGCACCCCAAAGTATCGAGAAATCGTACCGGCAATCATCGGTCGGCCTTCCGGCGGCCCGTGGACGCGGCAAAGGTCCTGGCCCGCCCCTTGAGGGCGGTCCGGCTGACACGGCTGATCGAAAACGCACCCGGATCGGTGCGACAAACGAACCGGCCGACCGACCCCATCGGACTCGCTATCCCCGCTGACGGGCCCTAAGGCCGCCCCGGCCGCGCAGTACTCGGCAGCCGAGCTCCCAATCCCCCCAATTCATGCTTTCACAAAATGGCCCTGCCAAGGCAAAGCCGTTGAAATTCCAACGCTAAGGAAAGCTTAGCGTTAAAAGATTCTTTCAATTCGGAGGTGTGGCAACCAAGCCTCATTCCCCTCGAACGCCGGTTTGCACAGGCCCCCGGTCCGGGTCCATATGAGCGGCTGGAAGTGCGCTTAGGGCCGGAAGGGTTTTCAATGTCTGCTTCCCTCAAAATCCGCTTTGGCGGCTTCGACCGCCCCCGCGGGGTTCTCATTGTGTTCTGTGGAGAAGGGCTGAAATTCGGCCCAAAGACCCAGCGCATTCTTTCGCCGATTGGCGATCTCTTTCGCCGCGCGGCTGCGGCCGACCGCTTCACCGCCAAGAACGGTTCCATACTCGATATCATCGCGCCCGACGGCCTCAATGTCCCGCGTTTGGTAGTGATCGGCACCGGCAAGGAGCGCGATCTCAAGGACCGAGATCTGGTCAAGCTCGGCGGCACCGCCATGGGCGCGGTGCGGAAGGGGGCGTCGCAGGCCACCATCCTGGCTGAGTTTGCGTCCGGCACTTTGAAAGGGGAGCAGATCGCCGATCTCGCGCTCGGGGCGCGCCTTCGCGCCTATACGTTCGATCGGTACAAGACCAAGAAAAAGGACGAAGACGAACGCCCTGCGAGCGTGGAAGTAAATTTCGCCTGCGCCAATGCGTCTGCCGCAGAGAAAGCCTGGGCGCACACGTCGGGTCTTGCCGAGGGTGTCGTCATCGCGCGCGACTTGGTCAACGAACCGGCCAATGTGCTCTCCCCCGGCGAGTTTGCCCGACGCGCATCGGCGTTGCGCAAGTTCGGGGTGGTCGTCGAGGTTCTCGACGTCGCGGCCATGAAGAAGCTCGGCATGAACGCGTTGCTCGGCGTCGCCCAAGGCTCCTCGCATGAACCCAAAGTCGTGGTGATGCGCTGGAACGGCGGCAAGCGCGGCGCCGATCCGGTCGCTTTCATCGGCAAAGGCGTGTGCTTCGACTCTGGCGGTATTTCAATCAAGCCGGCGCAAGGCATGGAGGACATGAAGGGCGACATGGCCGGCGCCGCTTGTGTGGTCGGCCTGATGCACGCGCTCGCTTCGCGAAAGGCCAAAGTTAACGCCGTCGGGGCCATTGGCTTGGTCGAGAATATGCCGGACGGAAAGGCGCAGCGGCCCGGAGACATCGTCACCAGCATGTCCGGGCAGACCATCGAGGTCATCAACACCGATGCCGAAGGCCGACTCTTGCTGGCCGACGTACTCTACTACATCAACAAGCGCTTCAAGCCGCGCTTCATGATCGACCTTGCCACGCTGACTGGCGCAATCATGGTTGCACTCGGACAGGAATATGCCGGTTTATTTGCCAACGACGACAAGCTGTCCGAGCGGCTGAGCAAGGCGGGCGAGGCGACCGGAGAGCGCGTTTGGCGCATGCCGCTTGGGCTGGAATACGACAAGATCATCGACTCGAAATTTGCCGACATGAAGAACACCGGCGGGCGCTACGGCGGCTCGATCACCGCCGCGCAGTTTCTCAAGCGGTTCGTCGGTGAAACGCCCTGGGCCCATCTCGATATTGCCGGAACGGCGCTCGGTTCGCCGCAAAACGAGATCAACAAGAGCTGGAGTGCCGGTTGGGGCGTGCGCTTGCTCGATCGGCTGAGCGAAGATTATTACGAGCGGTAATCTCACCGCCAATCACGTGCCGCTGTCGTGACTGAAGTTCTGTTCTACCACCTCAAAGGGCAAACCCCCGAGCAGGTCCTGCCCTCGCTTTTGCTTAAGTCGCTCGATCGCGGCTGGCGAGCCGTGGTCCAAGGCACGACCGAAGACCGCATGGAGGCGCTCGATGCCCACCTGTGGACGTGGCGCGACGACTCGTTTCTGCCGCATGGAATGTGGCGAGACCCGGACGCCGGCGAACATCCGATTTTGCTGACCGTCGACGAGAACAATCCGAACAAAGCCGCCATCCGGTTTCTGATCGAAGGCGCCGAAATGCCGGCAGATGCGTCGGCGTATGAGCGTGTCGTGCTGATTTTCGATGGCGATGATAGCGACGCCGTCGAAGCGGCGCGCGCTCATTGGAGCAAGGCTAAATCCGCCGGATTGGAGGTCACTTATTGGCAGCCTGACGAAATGGGTGTGTGGCGGCGTCAGGCCTGATTTGCCGACGCATGCGCAAATCCAATTGCGGGTGCCAAGCGATTGAAGATAGGGGGTTTTTCTATCTTAATCATTCGCGCAAGCAGACCGTCGCGGAAACGATTTTCTGATACTATATTTTTTGCTTAAGATGCAGATCGTAGATATAGTGTTGTTCCATGAACAAGCGTTCAGTAAAGAGCCGCGCGGTGAAGGAACGCGCTGGTTCCCGTGTTCGTAAGGCGGCAGCTTCGCGGCGGGTTTCCGGCAAGTCCGAGCCAAAAAACGGCATAAGTATCGCTGCCATCGCTGTGTCGGTGCCAACGACCTTGCCTAGTCAGGTCGCGGTGCGTCCGCCGCTCCTGCGAGCCCATAGATTCCGTGTCGGCCAGACGGTGTTGTACACGTCCAGCCCGATCAGCCGTCCCGGCGCCAGCGGCACCTACAAGGTGGTGAAGTTGCTGCCGTCCGACGGCGACGATTATCAATATCGGATCAAAAATCCCGGCGAAGCGTTTGAGCGAGTGGCAAAAGAAAGCCAGCTCGAAGTCGATCACTGACCGACCTCAGAACGTCTGACATCGCGATAGCGCCGGGCTGAAGCCTGCAGAAGGCAGCGGCTGGAATCTTTGCGCCGCGTCAGTCATATTCCCTGCGTTCTCGGCCCGGCTGTGTGCCCGTCACAAAGCGGAGACGATCGATGTTCGGCGCTGGCGGCGAGTTTGGCACATCCGCATTGAAGCTTTGGCTCGCGGTCGGATCCGCGGTCTTTCTCGTCAGCTTCTATCTGCTGGTCTACTCGCTGCCGCAATATCTCATCAGCCGGGGACTGCGGGCCGCATTCGTCATCCTCGGCGGCGGGCTCGGTGCAGTCATGGCGTGGGCGCTGCTCGACGCGACGCCATCCAGTACGGAACGGCGGGCGCTCGAACTTCGCGCCGAGCAACTTAATGCGCGACCACTCGCTCCGGGTTCCGCATTGGCTTGCCTGGACCCATTGTCGGGAGAGGCCGTCGAAGCCGCATGCGAGAAAGTGATCTTTGCGTCGCCGGCAAGCGTCGCCGCGGCCACGTCGTTTGTGGCTGAGCGGCTCGACCTGCTTTCGGCCTTGCTCGCATACGGCAGGCGCGGTGCCGCAAATGTCGACGACCTGGTGAAACCGTTGCGTCGCACGCTCGAGGCGGATCGCTTCGGCTTCCTGGCCCATGTGCTCGCGGTGCGTGACGGCTGCACCGGGCAGGATTGCAAAGCGCTCGCGCTGCTGGACGATTCGGCGCGCGTCCGCGCGAACCTCAGCGTGCAAACCTTCGATCGCTTCGTCGAGCATTATGCAGACATTTGGGCGAAGCCGCCTGACGCCCCGATTGCGGATGCGGTTGCGCCGGCCCCGCAACCTCCCCATAAGATGGTCAATATTGATTTCCCGACGGCTTCATCGATTCCGGCGGTGAGCATCATGAACCCGGAGCCGACGGGGCCGGTTCTCCCGGGAATGGCGGCAGCTGCAGCGGCTAATCCAAATCCTCAGCAAGCAACGCCGCCGGCGGCGCGCCGTGCGCGCAAGGCCGCGGCAAACGCCGCTTCGCCACAAGCGGTGGCGCAGCCGGTGGCCCCGAATGCCGGGCCCACCGAGCCGATTTGGCCCGAACCGGTCCCGGCACCGCCCGGATCGCCAGGCGCGACGGCCTCATCCGCCAACGCGCCGGTCCAGATTGCCCCGCCGCTGCCGGGGGCCAACACAACGGTGCGGACGCAATAAATTGAAGTTAGCCCCGGCGGCCACGCCACTTCATCGCAGATGTTAAAGTCAGTTCTCATTGCCAATCGCGGCGAGATCGCGTGCCGGATTGCCCGCACCGCCAAGCGTCTGGGGATGCGAACCATTGCGGTCTATTCGGCGGCCGACGAGCGCGCCCTGCATCGGCGCATCTGTGACGAAAGCTACTTCATCGGCGGGGCCGAGCCGCGCGAGAGCTATCTTTCCATCGAGCGGCTGATCGAGGCGGCGAAGTTTTCGGGCGCGGAATGCGTCCATCCCGGCTACGGGTTTCTGTCGGAGAGCGCTGATTTTGCCGAAGCCTGCGAGCAAGCAGGATTGGTATTCGTCGGTCCGCCGCCCGCCGCGATCCGCGCCATGGGATTAAAAGATCGCGCCAAGGTGTTGATGCAAAAGGCAGGCGTGCCGGTCGTGCCCGGTTATCACGGCGAAAGACAAGAGCCCGCATTTCTCAACGAACAAGCCGACGCGATCGGATATCCGGTTTTGATCAAGCCGGCGGCCGGCGGCGGCGGGCGCGGCATGCGCCGGGTCGATCGCGGCACCGACTTCGCCGACGCGCTTACGGGCGCTGTTCGTGAGGCAGCGTCGGCCTTTGGCGGAAGCCGCGTGTTGATCGAGAAATACGTGAGCGCACCGCGCCACATTGAAATTCAGGTGTTCGCCGACGGGCATGGCAACACCGTTCACCTCGGCGAGCGCGATTGCTCGTTGCAGCGGCGCCACCAGAAGGTGATCGAAGAAACGCCCGCGCCCGGCATGACGGATCGCCTGCGCGCGAAAATGGGCGCGGCAGCCGTCGAGGCCGCGCGCGCAGTAGGTTACGCCGGCGCGGGGACAGTCGAGTTCGTCGCCGACGGCAGTCGCGAACTGCGGGAAGACGGCTTCTGGTTCATCGAAATGAATACGCGGCTTCAGGTCGAGCACCCGGTGACTGAAGAAGTCACCGGGCTTGATCTTGTCGCCTGGCAGTTCCGCGTCGCTTCAGGCGAGCGGCTGCCGCTGCAACAGCCCGAAATCCGCTTCGACGGCCACGCGGTCGAAGCCCGCGTTTATGCGGAAGATCCGGAGAACGGCTTTCTGCCGTCGACCGGAAAGATTGTCGGGCTCGAACTTCCCGGCAGCGTGCGTGTCGACAGCGGCGTAGAGGCAGGCGGTGAGGTCAGTCCGTTCTACGACGCCATGATCGCCAAGCTCATCGCCCACGCCGAAACGCGCGAGGCGGCGCTTGACCGGATGACCCGGGCGCTCGACGACACCGTGGTCGCCGGCGTTCGCAGCAACGTGGCGTTCCTGAGGGCCTTGTGCGCCTCATCCGGGTTTCGCCAAGGCCGTTTCGATACCGGGTACATCGAACGCAATCTCGCCGCGCTGGGCGCCGTGCCTCGGCAGGGCGTCGACGGTGGCGCAGCCGCCTTCGGCCTCGTGCGGCTGCTCACTGTCGATCAGCCAATCGGGACGGCGAACGACGACGGAGCGTTCGACGCCGCCTCTCCGTGGGCGGCCCGCGACGGGTTTCAATTTACCGGTATCCGTGCGCTGGGCGTCCCAATTATGGCCGACGGCGAATCAAAGGATGCGAAAGTCGCTTACGGCAGTGACGGTATGACGGTCTTGGTCGATGACGAGGCGCCCACGGCCGATGCGAAAGCGTTTGTTTCGAATCGCGAAGCCTATGTGGTGCGTCACGGCCGCCAGACGCGGATTCGCCTACAAGACTTTTCCGCCGCCGTCGCCCAATCGGCCGGAGGGGACGGCACGGTGCGGGCGCCGATGCACGGCAAGCTCCTCGGCCTCTTTGTTCGCGCCGGCGATGCCGTCGCGGTCGGGCAGCGTCTCGCGGTAATCGAGGCCATGAAGATGGAACACACGCTTCGCGCGCCTATTGCGGGCACCGTGACCGAAGTGGCGGTCAGCGAAGGCCTGCAAGTTGTGGAGGCCGCAAAGATTATGGTGATTGCGCCGGACAAGTCAGAGTAAGTAAGCGGGATGACGCTTCATCTCATAAAGCTCTGTGTCGGCTGCGATTCCGTCCGCGACCTCGAGGATTGGATCAAGCAAAAGCAAAAGGGCAAGCGCGCCGGAAAGCGGGAACACATCCACCGCACGCGCATGGTGCCGAAGCAGGCGGAAGAGCTTACCGACGGCGGCTCGCTTTTTTGGGTGATCCGCGGCGAAGTCGCGTGCCGCCAGCGTATCCTCGATGTCCGGCCATTTCGCGACAAGGATGGTGTCGGACGCTGCGCGCTCGCGCTCGAGCCCAAGGTGGTACTGGTCGAGCCGCGGCCGCACCGGGCGTTTCAAGGCTGGCGCTACCTCGTTGCCAAAGACGCGCCACGCGACTTGTCGAAGGCCGCGCCCGGCGCCGCCGCCATGCCGGAAAAAATGCGGCGGGAATTGCGCGAACTCGGCCTGATGTAGGCCGCGCACAGCCGCGGTCCTCTTGCCCTCAAAGTCGCGGCGAAGCCATACTCCTGGAAAGACATCGCTGCGGGTCGGCGAGAAGGTTTGCAGGAGCTCTTAATGATTATCGGGAATGAAGCAGACGTCACCAAAGCGGTGCTAAGCGAGCTTGACCGTGCCCCGAATCCGCGGTTTCGCGAGATCATGGGCGCATTCGTCCGCCACCTTCATGACTTCGCCCGCGAAGTTAAATTGACCGAGGAGGAATTCCACGCGGCGGTCCCGTATATTGTGGCACTCGGCAAGCACACCACCGAGAATCACAATGAGGCGGTGCTGATGTCGGGCACGCTCGGGTTCTCGGCGCTCATTTGCCTCCTCAACAACGGCGACCACGGGCAAACCGAGACCGACGCCAACCAGCTCGGTCCGTTTTGGCGTCTGGATTCCCCCCTCACGGAAAACGGCGGCTCGATCGTGCGCTCGCCGACGCCGGGCCCTGTCTTGTTCGTCAATGCGACGTTTCGCGATGTGAACGGCAAACCGGTCGTCGGGGCGGAGGTCGACATCTGGCAATCTTCGCCGGAAGGGCTTTACGAAAACCAGGACCCCAAGCAGGCTGAAATGAACCTGCGCGGCAAATTCAAAACCGATGCCAACGGCGCCATAAGCTTCCGCAGTGTCAAACCCGCCGGCTATCCGATCCCCATTGACGGACCGGTCGGAGACTTTTTGCGCGCGCAACGCCGGCACAATATGCGCCCGGCACATTTGCACTTCCTTGCGTTAAAAGAAGGCTTCAAGACCCTGATTTCTCAGCTTTATGTGCCGGACGATCCGTACCTTGAGTCCGACGTGCAATTCGGGGTCACGCGGCATCTTATCGGCAACTTCGTGCGCCATGACGAGGCGCGCGCTCCCGACGTATCGCCGCCGTGGTACTCACTCGAACACAATTTTGTTATGGAGCGCGGCACCGCGCGCCTGCCAAAGCCCCCGATCAGCGGCAAAGCGCAAGGCGAGCGACCGGAGATTCCGCACTTCGAGCCCGCGTGAGGCTAACGCGGCAGCTTGACGCTGACGTTGTCAATCAGCCGCGTTTTGCCGATCCGCGCCGCCACAAGAAGCCGCAGCGACCGGCTATCTGTCTCGCCATGCGGCGCGAGCGTAGCGGCGTCGCGCGCTTCGAGATAATCGAGCGCAAAGCCGGCAGCTTCGATGGCGGCACGGCCGCGCGCCAAAACGTTGGCGATGGTTTTTCCCGCCGTGATCTCCGCGGCAGCGCCGCGAAGGACACGGTAAAGGGTAGGGGCGGCGGTGCGTTGTTCGGCCGTCAGGTAGCGATTGCGCGAGGACATCGCCAGGCCATCCGGTTCGCGAACCGTCGGCACACCGACGATGCGGGACTTGAGACCGAGGTCCCGCGTCAGCCGCGTGACGACGACGAGCTGCTGGTAATCCTTTTCGCCGAACATTGCGAAATCAGGCTCACATTGAATCAATAGCTTGGCGACCACAGTTGCCACGCCGCCGAAGAAGTGCGGCCGGAAGGCGTCCTCGAGGCCGGCAAGTGCGGGGCCTTCGGGAACGATCCGCGTCGCAAAGCCATCGGGATACATGGTCGCGATCGGCGGCGCCCAAACGAGATCGGCGCGGCCATTGCCGAGGGCCGCGACATCCGCTGCAAAAGTGCGCGGGTAGGTCGACAAATCTTCGTTCGCGGCGAATTGCGTTGGATTGACGAAGATCGAAACCGCGACCCGATCGGCCCGGCGCCGCGCGAGGCGCACCAGGGCGTGATGGCCGGCGTGCAGCGCTCCCATGGTCGGAACAAGTGCGGTGACGTCGCGGCGCCGCCGCCATTGATCGACGACACGCTCGAGCGCCGGCAAGGTGCGAACGACGCGCGGTCGTTTATGCTTCGATCTCGAAAAGTTTTTGTTCATAGCGTTGCCACGCAAGCACACGTTACATCCATTCGTCGCGCGGCGTTTGTTTAATGATTAACTTATCGCCGCTGATGCTGTATCTTGACGATACACGTGGCAAGCCGGACAACAATTCGTTCCGTAGAGGTTGCGTAGCCATGTTGATGCAGGCCGATATTGGCAAGCCGTTCTCGGCTCATGTCGTCGTCCTTGGCAACGAAAAAGGCGGGACCGGTAAATCGACGACGGCGATGCACGTTGCCGTCGCCCTTCTGCAGGCCGGCCAGCGGGTCGCCAGCATCGATCTCGACTCGCGGCAGCGCAGTTTCACCCATTACGTCGAAAACCGCCGCGCCTGGGCGAACCGGGCCGGCGCAAAGCTTCAACATCCCGAGCATTATTGCGTCCCGCGCGGCGTTGGCGCGCGGCTGGATGAAATCGAGGCGAAGGAATTCGAGGCGTTTGCTGCGGCGGTCACTGCGGTCGAGAGCAATTATGACTTCGTCGTCGTCGATACGCCGGGAAGCGATTCGTACCTGATGCGTCTTGCGCACTCCATGGCCGACACCCTGATCACCCCGCTGAACGACAGCTTCGTGGATTTTGACGTGCTCGGTCAGATCGATCAGCACACCTTCGAGCTCAACGGCATCAGCCATTATGCGGAAATGGTGCGGGAAGCGCGCCGCCAGCGGCGGCTGGTGGACGGCGGCTTGACCGACTGGGTGGTCATGCGCAATCGGCTGTCCCAGACGGCGTCGCGTAACAAAAAGCTGGTGGGAGCCGGTGTGGAAGCGCTCGGCCGGCAGCTCGGCTTCCGCGTCGTCGATGGTTTCGGCGAACGCGTAATCTACCGCGAGTTTTTCCCGCGCGGGCTCACGGCGCTCGACGAGGTTGACGAAAGCGCCTTCGGGCTGAAAGGAAAATCCTCGCACTTGGTGGCCCGCGAAGAGATCAAGATTTTGATCGAAACGCTGAAGCTGCCGGTCGATGAGCGCGGCAAGCGCCGCGCTGCGGCACGCGCCGAGTGGGCGGCGGGTGAGGGCAAGCCGCTCGACACCCACGAGCTTTTGGCCTGAGCGGTAGTTGGCCCTTTTGGCCGGAGCTTTGCCGGCATCATCGCTAAATCTCGGCCATTGCGCCCATCGCCAGGGAAGGCCACTTAAGCCGGGGATTAATTCCTTGGCGCAAGAGGCCAAGCCATGAGCAAAGACCGGCCCGGTCACGTGCCGGCGCAAAAGTCCGACGCTGCGGATTCCGATAAGCTTGCGGCGTCCTCGCGGACGGACATCGACGCGTTTCTCAACCAGGTTAAATCGCTTGGTCCGGCGGCGAGCGCCGGCGGCCGCGGTCGCTTATTGTTTGCGCTTGACGCCACCATGAGCAGGCAGCCGACGTGGGACCAGGCGTGCGTGCTGCAAGCCGAGATGTTCGGCGAGGCGGCCGCGGTCGGGGGGCTGGATATTCAGCTTGTCTATTACCGGGGCTTGAGCGAATGCCGCGCTTCACCGTGGATCGGAGAACCGCGGCAATTGGGCGAACTGATGTCGCGCATCGACTGCCGCGGTGGCCACACCCAGATCGCAAAAGTTCTTGCGCATGCGCGGCGCGAAAGCGAGAAGGCACCGCTTGGCGCTCTGATCTTCGTCGGCGACGCCATGGAAGAACCGCTTGACGATCTTTGCGCTGGCGCCGGCGAATTAGGCCTGCGCAATGTTCCCGCCTTTATGTTTCAGGAAGGCTATGATCCGGTCTGCGAACAGGCCTTTCGCGAGATCGCGCGACTAACGCGCGGAGCCTATTGCCGCTTCGCGCCGGGCGCCGCCGATGAGTTACGTGAGCTGTTGCGCGCGGCGGCGGCTTATGCCGCGGGAGGTATGAAGGCTTTGGCAAATCTGCGCGCCAAGCACTCGGCGGGCGCCCTCAAGCTGATCGAGCAATTGAAGTAGCTATGCCTATTCTTCTCGGCGCAGCCATACTCATCCTGCTGTTGTGGGCCGGCAGTGCTTTTTCGAAAGCCGACCCCAAACAGGCCGCCCGGCTCGTTCGCTATATCGGCGGCGGCGCGGCGCTGATCGCCGCCGCTTTTCTGCTGCTGAAAGGCGCGATCGGCATCGCCATACCGGTTGGTGCGCTCGGTCTCGGATTGCTCGGATGGCTTTCGTTATGGCCGGCAAGCCTGACGGGCCGGACCCGGAAAAGCGCCGGCAAGGTTTCGCGCGTCCGCTCGGCGTTCCTGGAGATGGAGCTCGATCACGACAGCGGTGCGATGCGCGGCTTCGTGCTTGCCGGAAAGTTCGAGGGCCGGTCGCTCGATACCATCGACGCGCCGGCTTTGATCCGGCTCGTTCCCGAGATCGACGACGACAGCCGCCAGCTATTGATGGCGTATCTGGACCGCCGGCAACCCGGCTGGCGTGAAGACGCGCAACAGGATTCGGGAGCGAGGCGGAGTGGCAACGGCACGCCCAGCGGGAAAATGACGGAGCAAGAGGCTTATCAAGTCCTTGGCCTTCAGCCCGGTGCGACCGAGGAGGAGATCGGGCGTGCGCACCGGTCTCTCATGAAGAAACTGCATCCCGACCAAGGGGGGTCGACGTACCTCGCGGCCCGCGTCAATCAGGCCAAGGACGTGCTGCTTCGACGCCATCGCTGATACTCCAACGCAACTACACTTCGCGTGGCGCCTGTCCCTGAATGAGCCTCCGTGCCCGCCTGGTTGCTCCAGGTTTATCTTGGCACGTGATGTTGTTGAAAACCGTGCGGTGCGAACGTACCAAGCGCCGCTTTCCGCCTGCTTTAGTTTTTAACCGCCATGCACTCGATCTCGCTACGCTTGAGCAGCTTGCAGGCCGCCTCCGCCGCAGGCTTGTCGAGACCGACAAAGCGGGCGCGATAATAAGTCTTCTCGCCTTTTTGTACCCGCTCGGTGAACGGGTCGGCGGACGCGAGTATGCCGGGGATCTTAAGCTGCGCGGCGTTGAGGTGTTGTCTGGCTTCGCTTTCCGCTTCGTAAGCGCCGACCTGAATAAGCCAGCCGCCGCGTGCATGCGGAGAAGTTGAGGGCGGAACACTGACCGGCTCTTCTCTGGCGAGATCGGTCTTGGGTGGCTCGGTTTTCAAGGTGGTCGCCACGACCGGTGGCTCGGTCGAAGCCACGACGATGGAGTCTTGAGCCGGCTCAGTCGCCGCAATTCTGCGGTTCGCTGTCGCCATCCCGCCCTGCGCGGGCGAACCCGACGTCGGCACCATAACCGGCATCGGCGCCAGAGAACCGGTTTGCGGCGGCGCGGTGCGGTAGGTGACTGTCCTCACCAGCACCGGATGGATCGGCTCGCTCGAGCCCAGGCTTGCGCGTGCTTCGGCTGCTGCGGTGCTTACTGCCGCCTCTGAGCGCGAACGCTGCACGACCTTGGCGGCGGCCGGAGCTTCAACGGCGCTACGCAATGCAACTTCGTTTCGCGCCGCGAACTCGCCGCGAGAAGCAAGCTTCTCCGTTGTCGCCGGGGTCCGTTGCAACGACGCTTCCCTAATGTGCGTGCCGATCAGCTCGCGCATATAAGCGTCGCGCTCACCGGCCGAACGGCCGCCAAGCACGACCGCGATAATGTATCGTCCGTCGCGATGCATCGAGGTCACGAGGTTGAAACCGGAGGCGCGGGTGTAGCCGGTCTTTATTCCATCGACGCCGCCAACCACTCCGAGGAGATGGTTGTGATTGCGCATGGCGCTGCCGTGATAGACGAACTGCTCGGTCGAGAAATATTTGTAGTAGCGGGGAAACCGTTCCTGGATGGCGCGCCCGAGCAGCGCCTGGTCGCGCGCCGTTGTCACCTGGGCGTCGTCAGGCAGCCCCGAGGCGTTGACGTAAGTGGTGCGGCTCATGCCGAGCGCATGGGCCTTTTGGGTCATCAGTTCCGCGAACGCACTTTCATCGCCACCGAGATTCTCGGCAATTGTGACGGCTGCGTCATTGGCGGATTTGGTCACCACGGCCTTGATCGCGTCTTCAACCGCGATGGTTTGTCCGGGCTTTAGCCCGAGCTTGGTCGGCGCCTGCTCGGAGGCGTGCGCAGAAACCCTCAATTGGGAATCCAGTCTGATCTTGCCGGCGTCGAGCCGCTCGAAAAGCAGATAGAGCGTCATGATTTTGGTGAGCGAAGCCGGATGCCGCGGTCCGTCGGCGTTGGACGCGTGCAATACGTCGCCGGTATTGCCGTCTACCACGATCGACGCAAAAGGCGGTGCGTAGACTTCGGCAGATGCGCGCGAGGCGTGACGGTAATAACGGTGGTAGCCGTAGGCGCCGGCTGAATTGTTCGTCGCCGCCAGGAGCGCAACCCCGGCCGCAAGCCCTAGAACCCCACGAAACCCAACAGCCACACTCGAACGAACGCGAACGCAACTCATTACGCACCCCGTCCCCAACGCGCGCAGGCCTGCCACGAAGCGCCTACGCTGCTTGCTTCTTCGGACCACGCGATCCAGGACTTGATCCGGTCCGGCCTCCCAACGACAAGATTCCCCGACCCAGGACCGGTCATCATCCCGATGCGGTCCGTCACGCTAGGCGAACGCCGTTGCGAAAGCGTTAACCCATTTCGGCGGCTTTCGAACGGCCCGGCACCCTCGAATTTTGCACCGCTTTGTCCGTAACCTTGAGTTTATTTGTGCAGCGCAATATGTTAATGATTGATGGTGGAGACGGCCTTTTCAAGGCAACACTTGGTGCCTTGGCTGATGCGCGCCCGGGCGGCGCACCGGAGAACCAAACGATGACGACCGATCCGATGCAGAAGTTCGGCAAGGAAGGCATGGACATGGCGATGGCGTCATTCGGCGCCTGGAGCAAGAATGCTCAGGCCATTGCGACGGAGCTTACCGACTATTCGAGGAAATCGTTTGAAGGCTCGGCGGCCGCGATGGAAAAGCTGATGTCGGCGAAGAGCGTCGAAAAAGCGATGGAAGTTCAGAACGAATATCTAAGGTCCGCGTACGAGGACTTTGTCGCGCAATCGGCCAAGCTCACCGAGCTCTATTCCGAGCTCGCCAAAGAAGCTTACAAGCCGTTCGAGGGAATCCTTAAGCAGGCAGGGTCGTTCAAGTGACGCTTGCCTGTTCCGGGTAGTCGCGGAACAGATCGTTGCCGGAGTGACTGCCCGCCGAGCTGCGCGCTCGGCATTTGGCGGCTGGCGAACGTGTCGCCTTCGCCGCCACGAGCTCACGCCTTCGAGATGACGTTCGAACGCCGACGCGTCCGCTTGCCGGCGACGGCACGCTCCATGCATCGTGATAAGATATAAAGCCCCTGCTGAGGGAGTGCAGGATTTTGGCGCCGCGCCCAGGCGAGCATGGTAATCTCCCGTCGCCCTTGCGGGAATGCATAACCGAGTCGCGCTAACTGGGCCGAATGGAGCGGATTTGCCGGCTTAAGGCGGGTGTATCGTCGGATGTGGAACCTGGGACGACCCAAAACTATATTACGGTACTGGCGACGGCCGGGTGGGGGTCGCGATCTTGGCACGCTCCCGCGCCGGTTCGGCCGCGTACACTTACCGGGGTCCGGAATAGACGCAGCAATGCCGAAAGATAATGTACCCGAGTGGCCCGTCCGGCTGGCGAACGACGAGCGCAAAAACAAGAATGACCAGAACGGGCCGGGAACCGCGGTCATTACCAAGACGCGGCCGCAGACCAAACGGCCCAGCCTCTATCGCGTTCTCTTGCTCAACGATGACTACACGCCCATGGAGTTTGTGGTTCATGTGCTCGAGCGTTTCTTCAACAAGGACCACGACGCCGCGCAGCGCATCATGATGCACGTACACCAGCAGGGTATCGGCGAATGCGGGGTGTTCACTTACGAAGTCGCTGAAACCAAAGTGACGCAGGTTATGGACTTCGCGAGGAAGCATCAGCACCCTTTACAGTGCATCATGGAAAAGAAATGATCCGGGGCCGGGGAAACGACCAGAACAAACGGAAATGAAGAGTCATTGAATGCCAACGTTTTCACGCAGTCTCGAACAGTCGCTCCACCGCGCATTGGCGCTCGCCAATGAACGCCACCACGAATACGCCACGCTTGAGCATCTGCTGCTGGCGCTGATCGAAGATCAGGACGCGGCCGCGGTCATGCGCGCCTGTAACGTCGATTTGGACAAGCTGCGCCGCAGTCTCGTCGCCTATCTCGAGTCGGAGCTGGAAAACCTGGTCACCGACGGGGCGGAAGATTCCAAGCCGACAGCCGGTTTTCAGCGGGTCATCCAGCGCGCCGTCATTCATGTCCAGTCGTCCGGACGCGAGGAAGTGACCGGGGCCAACGTGCTGGTCGCGATCTTCGCCGAGCGCGAGAGCCATGCCGCGTACTTCCTGCAAGAGCAGGACATGACGCGCTACGACGCGGTCAACTACATCAGCCACGGTATTGCCAAGCGGCCGGGCATGTCGGAAGCCCGCCCGGTGCGCGGCTCGGATGAGGACGGCGATACCAAGAATGGCGATGAGCCGAAAAAGAAGGGCGATGCGCTGGAAGCGTATTGCGTCAATCTCAACAAGAAAGCGCGCGAAGGAAAAATCGATCCGCTGATCGGCCGCGACGCGGAGATCAGCCGCACCATTCAGGTGCTTTGCCGCCGCCAGAAAAACAATCCGCTGTTCGTCGGCGAGGCCGGCGTCGGCAAGACGGCGATCGCCGAAGGCCTGGCGCGGCGGATCGTCCATGGCGAAGTGCCGGACGTGCTGCGCAATGCCACCGTGTTTGCTCTCGATATGGGGACGCTGCTTGCCGGCACCCGTTATCGCGGCGATTTCGAGGAGCGCCTCAAGCAGGTGATCAAGGAGCTTGAGGCTTACCCCGGCGCCATCCTGTTCATCGACGAGATCCATACCGTGATCGGCGCCGGCGCCACGTCGGGCGGCGCCATGGACGCGTCAAATCTGCTCAAGCCGGCGTTGGCCTCGGGCACGGTGCGCTGTGTCGGCTCGACGACCTACAAGGAGTACCGCCAGTACTTCGAGAAGGACCGCGCGCTGGTCCGCCGCTTCCAAAAGATCGACGTCAACGAACCGACGGTTCCGGACGCCATTGAGATTCTCAAGGGGCTCAAGCCGTACTTCGAGGACTATCACAAGCTCCGATACACCAACGAAGCGATCAAGGCCGCGGTCGAGCTGTCGTCGCGTTACATCCACGACCGCAAACTGCCCGACAAGGCGATCGATGTGATCGACGAGTCGGGCGCGGCGCAAATGCTGCTGCCGGAAGGCCGGCGCAAGCGCACCATCGGTATCAAGGAAATCGAAACCACCATCGCCACCATGGCGCGGATTCCGCCGAAAGCGGTCTCGAAGGATGACGCCGAGGTGCTCCGCCATCTGGAAGAAACGCTCAAGCGCGTGGTGTACGGCCAGGACAAGGCCATCGAGGCGCTCGCTGCCTCGATCAAGCTGGCACGGGCGGGCTTGCGCGAGCCGGAAAAGCCGATCGGCTGTTATCTGTTCTCCGGCCCGACCGGTGTCGGCAAAACCGAAGTAGCGCGGCAGCTCGCCGCCACGCTCGGGGTGGAAGTCATCCGCTTCGACATGTCGGAATACATGGAACGTCACACCGTGTCGCGGCTGATCGGCGCGCCGCCCGGCTATGTCGGCTTCGATCAGGGCGGACTACTGACCGATGGCGTCGATCAGCATCCGCACTGCGTGCTGCTGCTCGACGAGATCGAGAAAGCGCACCCCGATCTCTTCAACGTGCTGTTGCAGATCATGGATCACGGCAAGCTGACCGACCACAACGGCAAGCAGGTCGACTTCCGCAA
>DASXDP010000218.1:0-5041 GCA_036490575.1 Xanthobacteraceae bacterium | reverse complement strand
CGCCGACCAAGTCGGGCTGACGCTCGGCGCCGCCATGGCGATCAATCAGCTCGGCATCATCGGCGCGCCGCCGCTCCTCGGCCTCGTGCACGATCTCACTGGCGGCTACACCGCACTATGGGCTTGCGCGGTCGGCGTGCTGGCCGTGGCGTATGTGATGACGGGGGTGAGGCGCAAAGCGTAGCCAGCTCTCCTCGGTTGGGAGAGGCGCAATCGAAGAGAGCGCATGAAGGGGCGTGCCTTGGGTATAAACTCAGCACGCGCGCGCATCCCGCCGACTCTCGAAGGCGATCTGGTCGCGAAATCCATCGGCAGCGCGTCGGTTCAACCCTAGCTAACGATGAGCAACAAGCTCACCATCCACTTCGACCCCGCTAAAGAAAAATGTGTGGTAAATAACGCTCATGTCCGCGGGTGCTTCGCGATTCTGAATTCAAACGATTACAATTCTACTCCCTCGCACGCTGCGAAATTGCAACGTTCGCAGCTCCGCTAGCTTTGAAGTAGGCTTTCCAAAATTCTAGTAGAAAGTTTTGATCGTTAATACTGAGAGGTTGCCTGTCGGCAGCGTCGGACCGCCCAACTCCGGCCACCTGAACGTCGGAATTACTCAGCGGGGCAATAAGTTTAAACCTTCTCAGCGCACCGATCAAAAACAGCGGCTTATATCGAAAGAAATTCTTATTGGAGATAAGCTGATCGGAATTCTCAATGAGATCTGAGTAGATATAGAGGTTCAAGACTTGCCCCTGCCTTGCTTCTTCCTGGGCGTCTGCATTAATGGTCCTAATTATATCCGAATATTTTAGCTCTTGAAAACTTTCCAATCTCTTTTTTAGAGCAGCAAGAATATCTTGCCGCATCATCGCGGTGTCGGTTCGGAGAATTCCGTCGCTGCACTTGAATAGTCGACTGATGACCCCTTGAGCGGGGCACTGCGGCACGCATCTTTCAACTAGCCTTTCGCTTCTGGTGTAAGAATCACCGATTGTGCGGACTACTATGATATCTCCCCCTTTGGCTTCTGAAAGAACGTCATCAATCATACCAACGATGGAGTCCTTGTCTGTTTGATCGTATTCTGTCGTAACGTCCACAAGGAGAAGTCTGATTCGACCCGAGCTAAGGCAATAATCCTGATTTGAAGGGTTCTGCGCAACCGCGCCACTGATTGACAGGGCTTGCAAGGCCACCACGGCCAATAGGACTTTCAACAAGCGACGCGCCGACATCTAACTAATCCGAGAATTTTACGCGTTTCTTACCACTCATTTGCGATCCATTGCGATGACCTGGGGTGTACCCGAAGCGTGATCTTCTCGATGGCCTAAATCCTTTGGTCTAATGCTCGCCTTGCTATTGCTCTCCCTCGCAATTTCGTTGCGGGCTTGCTGCAACAAGAAATCATACACGCTCAGGTCGACGTGGTCGTCATCCGTGAGAGCCGCGCCGCGAGCTCTCTTGTGTGAAATCACCTCTGCGTTTTGTGCGCCATAGGCTGCGGCATAATTTTGGATTTTTCGGTAGCGCTTGCGGCCAATTTGGGCCAACCGACGATCGTATTTGCGGGCCATATTATCAAGTCGTATTCGGGAAGACTCGGCTTTATCCAAGGCGGCTTGATACACAACGTCGCTGTCGTGGGAGGTAAATGCGAGAAAGAATGCACCAGCAATGCCGGCCAGATTGAGAGACGCTAGAAAAAAGGCCGCTTGATCTGAGAGTGCGGCGCCTAAGGCCGCCCACAAGCCGACGCTATGAATGCGGGTCTGTATTTCGGAGAAAATGTTGGTACTGATGAATGCGTCTGGCGCGGTCGAATAATAAGCTCGACCGATGGTTAGCGCACCGACGCAGGTCGCTAACACAGCGAGGATGATCAACGAAACAGCAAGTTTGCTCCAATACATTCTATCTTCGTATGATCCTTTGATTTGCCGAGCTTGTGTGCCCGCGATGTGTGCCAAAAGAAGCATGATAAGAGTTAAGAATAGTGACAGCGCATAGGAATCGAAATTATTGCCGCGAAGGATATTATCCAACATGAATTTGTTGATTGGAGCCTCGAGTGCTGCAAAGCCCAGAGCTAGAACGACTACGAACCAATGAGGGATGCGCTTTCCGTCGGTAAGTCTGTTCAGTGTCGCAAATATATCCTGGCAGGTTCCCTGTGCGGCTTTCGATTCACTATCCAGCGCGAACCAACGTGTGCTGGTTGGACCGATCGAATTGCGCGCTTCTGCAAGTTCCTCATCACGAGCGTCGAGCGCCGCCTTGTAGCTTGCTAGCGAGCGTGCCCGCTCTCTCTCGAAATGGACTTCCTGATCTAATGGGCTACTCACGCAATACCCCCCCCAAGCTCTACATTTCAGTGCCCTCCGTATAATGGCATATATTCATTCGGCTATGCAACTTATGCGAGGTGTGACGATTGCCGTCCCTTAGTTTACTCACTCGCTAGATTTAGGTCCCCACCCCATGAAGCCAATAATTCTAGCGGTCGTGCTCGTTTCGTCGACCTTGTTGCTTGGCTGCCTTACAGACGCTGCGGCGCAATGCTATTGCCAAGGATGCGGTTGTAAGGGTGGTCCGGGATGGCGCGCTGGTGACGGACATTGCGTTTCGTACAAGGATTTGACCAAAATTTGTGGAACCCCGCCGAGCAATAAATGCACCTATGAGGGAGCTACTAAAGTCTGTCCTAGTGAGCGGAGGTCCTAGGCGCCTTCCAACAAGCTCAGCTATGAAAAGAACTGAGATAAGTCTTTTATTCATGTCCGGATTTTCCTCGATCTTAAATCTAGTTTGACTCCTTCGCCGTCGGTCGCTGCGCTTGATCTCACCCCGAGGCGTCCGCGCGAAGCGCAGGCCTCGGCGCATCGGCCTCCATCCTTCGAGGGCCGCCTGCGGCGGCCGCCTCAGGATGAGGAAAAAGTCCGTCTCCATCCTATTGACAAACGTCACCGAAGCAGATACATTCAGTGACACTCTCGCCCAGAAGGACGCCAGCCGGGTAACGCCGGTCGGTCGGGGCGAGGTCGGTTCCCGCGGGTGGGGTTGCCAGCACCGCTCCCAGGCGGCTCCAAAACGCTCGGCCGGCATTACGACCGGTCTGCGGGATAAAAATCCCCCGCTGCAACGCAGGGCTGTCCGGGGAATGATTCACTGTGTCGCGGTGCATGCTCGGCCTGGCCGATGCAAATCGGTCCTTTCTGGTTGTCGAGACACAGAAGGAGCCGAGCATGCGGTTTGCCAATAGCATTTTTGTCGGCCTGCTTAAACCGATCGACCGACGGCGGTTTGCGGACATTGTGGACGCGCATGATGGCGATGCCTACGACAAGTCGTTCAAGAGTTGGGATCACTTGGTGGCGTTGATCTACGCGCAATTGGCCGGCCTTGACGGCTTGCGCGCCTTGGAGGCCGGCTTCAACGCCAATTCGCAGCACCATTACCATTTGGGTACCGGCAAGCTTGCGCGCTCGACGCTGTCGGACGCCAATGCGCGGCGGCCGGTCGGGATATTTGCGCAAGCCTTCGCGATGCTTTCGACATTGGCGGATCGGCGGATGCGTCAGGAGGGAGCGGCGATGGTTCGCTTGATCGACGCCAGTCCGGTTCCGCTGCAGTCGGCGTGCAAGTGGGCCAGATGGAACGGCCGCATCCGCGGCATGAAGCTGCATGTCGTCTACGATCCCATAGCCGATGTGCCGACCCGCGTTGCGGTCACCGCCGCCAATGTCAACGACATCGAGATCGGCCGTCAGGTCGCGATCAAGGCCGATGCGACCTACGTGTTCGACAAGGCCTATTGCCGCTTTGACTGGTGGCAGAGCATCAATGATTGCAGGGCTTTCTTCGTCACCCGGACAAAGCGGAAGATGCGACTGCGCGCGATCGGGCGGCGGCCGTTGCGCAAGCGCAAGGGTGACGGCTTCAAGGTCCTCGCCGACGACGAAGTCAAGCTCGTCAGCAAGGGCGATTCGCGGTTGCCGATCCCGCTGCGCCGGATTCAGATCAGGCGCGATCGGGGCGGCGTGATCACCCTTCTTACCAACGATCTCAATCGCACCGCAGTCGAGATCGCCGCGCTCTATAAGAGCCGCTGGCAGATCGAACTGCTGTTCCGTTGGATCAAACAGCATCTCGACATCCGCAACTTCCTCGGCAAAAGTGACAATGCCGTCCGCCTGCAAATTCTCGCGGCGATGATCGCCTATCTCCTGCTGCGCATCGCCGCGCGCCTCAACTGTGTCACCATGCTGCCGCTCAGGCTCGCCGAACTCATTCAACAGTTCCTGTTCTCGCGTCGAACCATCGCCACCATCGCCACGCCGCCACCCGTCAATCCAAGCCGGCCCGGCCCACCTATCTCTCCCGGCCAATTGGAGTTCTGCTATGTCTGACTTTCCCCGGACAGCCCTGCGCTGCAACGGGGCGGCAGGGGACGGATAACACCCGTTCCTTAGTAGTTCCGCCTCAGGAAGTGCGTGAACTGGAGCTGAGCGGTGGCGTTCGGTCGCTGCCGCGAGTCCACTTCCTTCATTTTATTTCGTCATTGCGAGCGCAGCGAAGCAATCCAGTCTTGAGAGACCGCTCTGGCTTGCTTCGTCGCTATCGCTCCTCGCAATGACGCGAATAAAATTGTTGGCTGTAGCGAACGAGGGTGAGGGGGCGTCTCCGCGATTCTGAGCGCCGCAATGCTGCGCCCGGCGGAGAGGCCCCCTCATCCCGACCTTCTCCCCGCACGCGGGGAGAAGGAGGAACGTGCGTCGCTGTTTGACATTGTGGATCGGAAAAGAACGCCCGCGGAAAGCGCGCCGCGGCGAATCACGTCCCGGCATTCGGGTCGTGATACATCTCGCCGATGATGCGGGTGATGCCGGCCGTTGAATCGGTGAGGTGGTAGCGGCCGTCGCGGTCGCGGCCGAGCCGCCCCGCATGGCGCAACTCGTCGAGCGCGAGCGCGATCTCGCGGCCGTCCTGGCTGCCGAGCCCTTCGACAATGTCGGCGTAAAACATCGGCCCGGAGCCGAGCGCC
>DASXDP010000217.1:0-46920 GCA_036490575.1 Xanthobacteraceae bacterium | reverse complement strand
CCCGCCGCTTGGCCGTTGCGGCGCCTGGCGAACCGACGCCGTGACTCAGATGACGACGCTTTTGTTGCTGCGCCTTCGTTTCAAACTGATCACCAGCGGCCGGACGAATCGCCTGCTGCTGGCAGAAGAGGCGACTGGGCTTGGCTTTGGAGGCATGTCGTCGGGAGCTTTGTTGGCTGGCCTCTCTGCGTTGGCGCTTCTGGAGCCAGGGGCGACGGGTAATCTCGACGAGCAAGCGGTCGCTCGTCAGATTCAGCGAGCCCATGATCGAATGGCCACCTACGAACCCGCTATAGCCGCGTTCGCGGCTGAACGAGGGCGCGTGCTTTCGGCAGACCATTTGCGGTTGACGGAGGCCGCGCGTGGCGGCGCGACTGTTGAAGTCGTCCCTGTTCTGCCTGCGGACGTGATCGGGCTCTACGTCCTCCTTCCGGAGGGCGAGTAGTGGCCCGGCACCTCAAACGTGTGGCCGACATTGGGCTGACTGCTGTCTCGATCGAGGGCGCGCTCATTTCACCGGACCAGGTGGTGGCGATCGCCGCTACTACGCCTGACCAGAAAGTGGCCGCCGACTACGGGTGCCCGAAGGGAACGAGTCTTCGCGACGAAATCACCCGCTATTTTCGGATAGGCCAGGCCCACTGGCAAGGTTATGCCAAGCTTCCGGCGCCCAACGTGGTTCAAACGACCGCGTTCGTGAAAAGTCTTCTTGAGGAGGCTTTCGGATTCGAGGCGCTGCTTGGTCCCAAAGTTCACCATAGGAATGGGCACACCTACCGCATCGCTCTTGAGGCCAAAGGTGGCCGCGTGCCCATCGTAGTTGCTGCGCCATTGCCGGAAAGCGATGCATTCACGAAGGCGCTCCCGCAACTCGGCGACGACCACGAGGGGACAATACCGCGCCGTTCGCCGAGTGTGCTTCTTCAAGACTGGCTCAACGCCAATCCCGACGTTGCTTGGGGTTTAGTCTTCGTTGGCGACCGCGTCCGTCTTCTGCGAGACAACGCCAGCTTCACGCGGCCAGCTTATATCGAGGCGGATCTCGGGGCGATATTTCGCGACGAGATGTTCGCGGACTTCACCGCGATATGGCTGCTGATCCACTCAACGCGCTTTGGTGGCGAGAACGCGCCCGCCGGCGATTGCGCGCTGGAACGGTGGCGTGAAGCAGGGTTGAGGGCCGGAACGGCGGCGCGTAACCGGCTCGGCGAGAGCGTTGAAGAGGCGCTTCTTGCACTCGGACAGGGTTTCCTTGATGCAAATCCGGAGCTTCGGGCAAAGCTGGACGACAATCACCTCAGTGTCACGGCGTGGTTCGAACAGCTTCTGCGGGTGGTGTACAGGCTGATCTTCTTGGCGGTCTCAGAGGATCGCGATCTCCTGCACGGACCGGATGCCTCGGCCGCATCGATCGAACTCTATGCCTTCGCCTACGGCTTCAGCCATATGCGCGAACGCTCGGTCCGCCGATCCGCTCATGACCATCATCATGATGCTTGGGAAGGAGCGAAGATTGTTTTCAGAGGTTTGGCGAGCGGCGAAAAGCTCCTGGGCTTGCCGCCGCTCGGGGGACTCTTTGAACGGAGTCAGACGCCCGATCTCGACAGCGCGAAGTTGTCCAACAGGGCATTTCTGCGCATGGTATTCCATTTGAGTTGGCTGATAGAGGACGGGCGTCGCGTTCGTATCAACTGGCGCGACATGGCTACTGAAGAATTGGGTTCCGTCTACGAAGGCTTGCTGGAGCTCGTGCCCACGCGCGAGGATAATGGTCGACGCTTTTGCTTTGCGGGTGGTAACGAAGCACGCGGGAACGCACGCAAGATAAGCGGTAGCTACTACACGCCCGACAGTCTGGTTCAGACGTTGCTGGATGATGCCCTTGACCCCGTGCTCGCGCAAGCTGAAGCCGCGGGAGGTGCCGAGGGCATTCTCAAGCTTTCCGTGATCGATCCGGCCTGCGGTTCCGGGCATTTCTTGTTGGGCGCCGCCCGAAGAATAGCGACACGGATCGCGTTGCTGCGCGACAGCGAGGCACCCGACTATCCCGCGGCCATGCGCGACGTCGTCCGCCATTGTATCCACGGTGTTGATCGCAATCCGATGGCCATCGAGCTGGCGAAAGTTGCTCTATGGATTGAGGCGGTTGAGCCAGGCAAACCGCTTACATTCCTCGATAGCCATCTCAGATGCGGCGACAGCCTCGTCGGTGTCTTTGACTTATCTGCGCTAGGGGGTGGTATCCCGGACGACGCCTATAAGCTGCAGAACGGCGACAACCGCGAAGTGGTGAATCATTACAAGATAAAGAACCGCCGGGAACAGGCTGAGCGAGAACGGCTCGAGAGCGGTCTCGGCTTTCATCAACAAAAGGATCTAGCACGCGATCTAGCGGCGCTAGCAGACATGCCGGAGGAGACACTAGATCAAATCGCGGAGAAGAGATCGCGGTTCAAGGCGCTCATGGGACATGGTGCAGCCGCTTGGACATTGGAGCGCGCCTGCAATCTCTGGACCTCGGCTTTCTTCGCCCTGAAGACTGAAGGAGGGCAGTACGCTGGTCCCGACGGGCTGCCACGACGAGGCTCCGAGATGGTCGCGACATCCGGCACCATATGGGAGCTCCTGCGTGGGCGAGAGCCCTTTGGGCCGCTCGCCGATTGGGCGGCAGCCCTCGCGGACAATTTCCGCTTCTTTCACTGGCCAATCGCGTTCGCCGACGTGATGGGACGCGGTGGCTTCGACGTCGTAATCGGCAATCCGCCCTGGGAAATGCCAGAAGCAGACGACCGGGAATTCTTCACCGCGCGTGTCCCGACAATTGCTGCGGAGTCGTCTGCTCAGAAGCGACGGCTAATGATTGCCGCTCTTGCGGAGACGAGTCCGCGTGAGCACAGTGAGTGGCTGCAATATACCCGTGGTCACGCAGCCAGCCGATTGTTCTTTACCGCTTCCAGCCGATTCCCTAATGGCGCAAATGGTCGACTGAACTACTACAAGCTTTTTTTGGAACACGCTTTCTTCTTGGTCTCCAAGACAGGTCGACTCGGGATGGTCATCCCCAGCGGGCTTACTACGAACGCTTACGAACGACCACTCTGGCATAGCTTCGTCAATAACGGATTCGTGTCTGCCATTTATGATTTTGAAAATAGCAATGGCCTGTTCCCCGGAATTGACTCCCGAGTAAAGTTTTCGCTGATCATATTGCTGAAGCATGCCCAAGAAAAATTCAAAACAGCTTGTTGGCTGACCGATGTGGCTGATCTGCGCGAGTCAGAAAGAGTTGTCGTGCTGGGTCAAGAAGACCTTGCCAAGTTCAGTCCAGACGATCTCGCGCTCCCACAGTTCCGTAAAAAGGCGGACCTAGATCTTCTCGTCTTTGCCAGCCGCAACCATGGTCAGCTAAGCGATCATGCAGACTGGGAGTATACACCTCGCTTGATGTTTTCGTCGTCCGACAGCGCTTTTAAGCCTGTCGACATTCGAGTGCTATCCGGTACCCGGCATACCACACAAAACCGTATTGTTACGTCGTCTGGTGAGGTGCTCGTTCCGGTCTATGAAGGCAAGATGGTTGGTATCCTCGATCATCGACAGGCTGACATCTATCTCAACCCAGCAAACGCAGCGCGACAAGCGCAAGAGCGACCCATTTTAGATGCAGAAAAGGTTTCGCCAAGCCGCTTCGCTGTCCCTCAGTTCTGGCTGGAGGAAGAAGCCGTAAGGCAGCGCCGATTCGGCAAGCGCCAAGGCGATTGGGAACTGGTCTTTTGTGACGTGACGAGCGCCACCAATGAACGAACAACTATAGCAAGCGTCGTTCCCCTATGCGGATTAACGAGAAGCCTTCCATCTATCTACCTGCATTCTGCGTCTGCCAAGGATGCGATACTTCTGTTGGGCGCACTATCGTCGATCGTTGTTGACTATTTTTCCAAGCTGAAGGTTTCAAGCAATCATCTTACGCAAGGCATATTAGCTACGCTGCCGGTGCCATCTAGGTCAAAGATTGTGAGGTTTGCAGATGAGGCTCTGCTCGATACTAACTGGTTTGAAGATAGAGTCCTCGAACTCAGTTATGTGTCATGGGATTTGGCTGCCTTTGCTGCGGACTTGGGTAGGAGTACTGCTCCCTTTCGATGGAACGCGGAGCGCCGCTTTCTGATGCGCTGTGAGATTGACGCGGCGTTCTTCCATCTCGTTCTGGGACCGTCTCAAGAGTGGCAGAACGGCAATGATGTTCTCACCGGGTCATTTCGGACTTCCCGTCAAGCGGTGGAATATATTCTAAGCGCGTTTTCCACTCTGAACCGGAAGGACCAGATCCGCTTTGATGGAGACCAGCGCACGAAACGAACGATCCTTGAGATCTATGACGAGATGGCATCTGCCTTGATTGCGAAGCGACGCTACATAACCCGTTTGATGCCTGTCCCAGCGGATCCGAGTTGCTGCCATCCGACCGACGGCGCTGTAATTAGAATCTCTACACCGGCGCTATTCGACGGGGTGTGGGCCCGCCCGGCTCAGTCTCAATCGGGGGACGTCGGGGCTGTACTGGCCGCAATCCTCAAAGCGATGGACAACCCGAAATCAATCCGTGATGTCCGCCTAGCGGCCGCGCTTGTGCTGGAGCCGCGGTTGTTTGTACCGCTGTTGCCGCGAGAGCAAGCCTCCGAATGGCGGCGCCTCGTAGGTTCCGAGGTCGATCCGTTAGCAGGGAACATCGCGGCATTCACTGCACGCGTTAATGCTGCATGGGGAGCGGCCGTCCGCAACCACCGCGGCAACGGACGGCTGATCGAGAATCTCGAAAGCGGTACTTGGGCACAGGGTTCCGGACTTGATGCGATCTATACGGCAGGTTGGCCAGACGGCCGCGCCAGCTTCGTTTTGGAGGCGCTGAGAAGCATCGACCTCGGTACAGCGGTGAATTCGTTGCCGGATGAGATACAGCAATGGATCACCAATGCCGCAGCAGCCTGACCTGTTAGGGCCGCAGCCCCTCACCGTAACGCCCGACAAAGGGTTGGCGGGACCGCGGCTTTGGGTCAGGCGTCTGGTGATCTGGAAGGAGCCTGGAGGGGAGAAGGTACGAGACATTAGCCTTCGTCCTGGCCTCAATGTCATCTGGTCTCCGGACGGAGCTGATGACGCCGCCTCGGCGGAGCAAGCAAACGCAATTGGGCATGGCAGCGGCAAGACTCTGTTCTGCCGGCTGATCCGCTATTGCCTGGGGGAAGATCGCTTCTGTACCGAGCCCCAGCGCGATCGTATCGGCACAGCGTTTCTGAACGGCATCGTCGGCGCCGAGGTCATACTCGACGGGGTTTGCTGGGCGATCGTACGCCCACTCGGCGCTCGCCGCAGGCACATGGCTGTGGCCAATGGTAACCTTGATGAGATCGCCGGGGGTGAGGGCACCTCGACCGGGATGGAGCCCTTCGTGGAGGCCATCGATCAAAGCATCATCACAACAGCGCTGGCCGGGCTGGTTCGCCCCCGGTCCGATGGACCTGTTTGGCCGATCGCCTTGGCCTGGTTGACACGCGACCAGGAATGCCGGTTTGACGACGTTCTGGATTGGCGATCGCCGACTTCGGAATCGGATTCTCCCATACCGGCGAGTGGCCAGGAAAAGGGGGCGAGGCTCGAGGCGCTCCGTGCATTCCTGATGGCGATTACGCCGGAGGAGCAAAGTACCCGGAGTGAAGTCAGCGGTCTGAGCGAGCAACGCCGAATTTTCGATCAGGAGATCGGTCACCGACGCTGGGAAATCGAGCGTACACAAGGGCGCCTTCTATCCGCGCTTGGCCTTGAAGGTCAGTCGCTGCCCGAAATGCCGCTGCTGATCGATGTCATGCGTCGGTCGGCAGGTGAGCGCCTCACGGCCTCAAGCCAGCTTCCTGCGGGAGGCGGCGCCGAGCTCGTCGCTGCACGCGACCGGCATGAAGTTGCACAGCGTGAATGGATGCGCCTCGATGGGGAGCGAATCCGCGTCGAAGCACTTATCCCTGCCGAAGAACGTGCGCTGGCGATGATTCAGGGGGAACTGCCTAGCCTTTCCTATTCACGAGCCGAGGCAGAGAGCCCGATCTGTCCAATTTGCGAGGTTCCAATCGACCGAGCTCTGGCTGAAGGGTGCAAACTCTCGCACAAAATTCCTGACGCAGAAGCATGCCGACAACGTTTGGCGAAGCGAAAGCAAGATCTTGAGGATCAGAACCAAACGCTTACCGCTCTGCGTCAAGAGAAGACGCACGTCCTTCAGGAGCTTGGGCTGGCCAAGCAGCAGCTAGATCAATCAGCCGGTCGCGTTGCCGCGATAGAAAGGACGCGGGATAGTAGAGAGTCTACTTGGTATGCCGCTCGCAGAGTACAGGATGATGTTGAGCGACTTGCTGAGTTCATTAGTGCTCAGGATGATGCGGCAAAGAATCTCCGTGAGATTGGCGTAAGGCTCGACGCCGAGAGAGAGCGGCTTGGCGCCTTTCGCGATAAGCAGGCTCGAGTGTTCGGTCGAATGAGCGAGAAGTTCGATCCCATTATCCGGCGTTTGGTTGGCCACGATGCGAAAGGCCGCATCGCTCTCACAGGAAACGGTCTTGACCTGTCGGTCGACATGGGAGGGGACCGTAGAACTGCAGCAATCGAATCGCTCAAAGTCATTGCCTTCGACCTCGCTGCGATGTGCCTCAGCATCGAAGGGGCGACGCGCATTCCATCTTTTCTACTGCATGATAGTCCCCGCGAGGCCGACCTTGGCCTGTCGATTTATGGGAGGCTGTTTGACATTGCCGAAGAGCTTGAACGCGTCGGCGGAACGCCGCTGTTTCAGTATATCGTCACGACGACAACGGCTCCGCCGGCGGAGTTCCGCGAGCCTCCGTATCTTCAGCTCAAGGTGTACGGCGATCCGCCAGTTCAGCGACTGCTTGGGGTGGATCTGTGATCGATACGGACGCCCGCTTAGCGACCTATCCATTCGCGCTTCTCTCCGAACTACGAGATGCGGCGAACGAACATGGCTATCGCATCGGTCCTGAGGAGGCGGCCGGATGGCTCTTTTTCCGGTCGGCGAGCGCTCCGGCTGAAATCGCGCTCGCCGCCGCCGGCCCCGCAGGCCCGTTCTTCCTGTCCGTAGCGCATCGAGGGGTGACCCAGACGTTGGACGCATTGTGTGCATCTCCGTGCGCCAAAGGACATGCGGGCGCATTCGTTTTCACCACCCGGGAATATCTGCACGCGGGAGTGGGCGCAGCGTATCGCTTGTCGGTTAGTCTTCCCAATTTTCCGCTCGAGAAGTATCAGAAGGCAATTACGAGCCTCGGTGACACGGAAGGGGAGCGCGCTCAGAAATTCAGAATCGGGCAGGACATATTCAGAGATGCCCTGATGGAATATTGGCAAGGAAGCTGTCCTCTGACCGGGATATTGGCCCCGGAACTACTGAGAGCGTCGCATATGATGCCTTGGTCCCGGTGTGAGACGGATGGGCAACGACTCGACGTTTACAACGGTCTGCTTTTGTCTGCGCTATGGGATGCCGCGTTCGACGCTGGCTTGGTGACGTTCGACGATGATGGAAGGGTTCTGCCTTCTCCCCATTTGGAAGAAGCCGCGCGCGGCGAGCTGAGGATTGCTGCAGCTCGACAGTTGATCTTACGCGGAGAGCATCTGCCTTACCTTATCTATCATCGAAATCGGATTTGGAAGCAATGATGGCCGGCGCAATCTTCGGTCACGGCACATGGCCGCAGCATCGGTAGGATCTCTGGCGATGGGCTTGGAGCATTGGGATTCGAGTAGACGAAAATATGTGCTGTATCAAAACACTGAACAGCACAGCGCTGACTGCAATCGGTTTCCGTTTGAATCTATCCCCCGACGAGTGTTCCTAGACACGAATGTGATCAACGTGCTGGTCAAGCACAGTACGCACGTTTTCGAGCAGGAGCCGATCCCGCCAAGCACCGAGCCAACACTCGCGATCGATATCGAAGCCCTGATGCATGTATTCTATGTTGGGACGCGGGCCGACTGGTCCTTGATAGGTTCTCAGAAAACGTTGGATGAACTCTCACGCACGAGAGACGGCACGCTCCGCGATGATCTTCTGGAGTACGCGCTTGGGCTTGTTAATCAAGATCTCGACGACGAAGATCGCAGGTTTGCCGCTGATTTTGGACGTCGGCTGATTGATGCGCCGTTCGTCGCCGCCTTGCCGGATTTGGCTGACCGTGAGCTGATCGGAAACGCGATAGGCTTTGGCTGTGATGTATTTTGCACCTGTGACAGGGCCACGATTGTGCGCAAACGCGATCATCTGAGAAAGGTGCCCCTGCGCATTGTAACCCCGGCAGAGTGGTGGGCCCACGTAAAGCCGTGGGCCGGGCTTTGGTGTTAGTGCCGAGGCCCAGCATCGCGATCATGACAAGGTCGGCGTACTGGGCTATAAGTGGTGACGGTCTTTTCTCTGGGCAGCGGCCATACCGTGCTTGGCAGAGATTTCGGAGAAATGGTCCGGTCGATGGCGATAGTTATCGAAGCCTCGCAAAATTCGAATCGCCCAATTCCCCTTTGAAATCAAAAGCGAAAAATTTTGACGGACTGACAGTCGGGCTTAGACCGTCAGCGGAAAACTTTTGCGTATAAAAATCAGCGCGTTACGATGCTTGGAAACGATCGAGTGGGCGCGACAGTAGCGTTGCGCCGGGTAACCTAGAATACCATCGAGTACTCTGGCGTAGTTCGCTCCTTCAATTGACTTCGATTGATCCCAAACGCTGGACGATCATCTTTCGCCTCGCGTCCCGCGAGCGGCCACGCACAGGGCTTCTATGCTGACCTCCGTTATTTTGGATCAGGGTCTGCGCGTGGTTCGGATCAGCCAGACGAGCGCCGCACTGCCGAGCACTGAGAAGGCGGCGCCATATATGAAGACGCTTTCGTGCCCCACGCGGTCCCACAATGTTCCCGCAATGAGGCTGGCGACGAGTTGCATGACGCCGACCGTCGTGCTGTACCAGCCGACGCCACTCGCGCGTAGGTGCTCCGGAACGAAGTCCGACGCGAACGCCTTCCCGACGGCACGAAATATCCCCTGGTAGAGACCATAGAAGACAAAGAGACTAGCAATTAGAAATAGGTTTTGCGTCAGAGCAAAGCCGAGATAGGCGATCGCAAAAATAATGAACGACGCGAGCAGTACGGCCTTGCGTCCCCATCGGTCGGAGAGAGACCCGGCGGGATAGGAGATCATGGCGGCAACCAAGTTGAAGGCCGCATAGATCAGGATCGTCAGCTCCAGAGAGGCGCCGATGTCTTGCGTCCGCAGGATCAGAAACGCATTGCTGGAATTGCCGAGCCCGAAGAGCGCGGTGACCAGCAGATATGTCCAATAGCTTCGCGGAAACTGCCGGAGATTGACATTTATCTTTGATTTGGCGGCGATCGCGGACGGTCGCTCCCTTACCAGCAACACCATCAGAAAAGCCAAGAGACCCGGTATAACTGCCAGGTAGAAGATGCCGCGCATGCCGATGTGCATTGCATAAAGAAGGAAGACAGCGAGCAGCGGCCCGAGGAAGGCGCCCGCATTGTCGCCGACGCCTTCGAGTCCGAACGCTCTGCCTCGATCCTGCTCATCGACGGAGGATGCGATGAGTGCGTCACGCGGCGCCGAGCGGGCTCCGGCGCCGAACCGATCCAGCAGCCTTGCCCCAAGTACACCTTGCCATGCCGTGGCTAGTCCCGTCAGCGGCTTGGCGGTCGCGGCCAGCAGATAGCCGGCAAGAGCAATGCCCTTCCGTTTTTGCAGTTTGTCGGAGAGCGCCCCTGAAAGGCCCTGCACGATGTTCTGTGTCGCCTGTGCGGCGCCATCTATGAGCCCAACAATGCTGCCCGTTGCGTTCAGCGTCTGCGTGAGAAACACCGGGAGGACCGGATAGAGCATTTCCGTCGAGATGTCGGCGAACAAGCTTGCGAAGGCGAGCAGAAACGTTTCCCTTGAAAGCCCCGCAAAATAGCGCTGCTTCGCTGTCGGCCTGGTCACGGATGGCTCTCTGGTCATGGTGCGGCCAGCGCCAGCACAATTCCGCCAATGGCGCTGACAGCGACAACCACCAGCGGCGGCGTCCGCCAAACAGTCAGGAGGACGAAGCCGACAAGAGCGATTCCGAAGTCGCCGGGCGATTTGACCGCACTTGTCCAAACAGGGTTGTAAAGTGCCGCGCCGAGGAGGCCGACAACGGCCGCGTTGACGCCACGCATGATGGCCTGGGCTACCGGTCGGGTCCGGAATGCGTCCCAGAAAGGTAGCGTTCCGATCAGGACCAAGACGCCGGGAAGAAAGATGGCGATCAGACCAAGCGCAGCTCCGAGCACGCCGTGAGGCGACGGTTTGACCACTGCGCCAAGGTAGGCCGCGAATGTGAAAAGTGGACCCGGCACTGCTTGCGCGGCGCCGTAGCCGGCAAGGAAGGAGTCGTCGCTGACCCAACCCGGCGTGACGAACGCCTCGCGCAGCAACGGCAGCACGACGTGGCCGCCACCGAATACGAGTGCCCCGGACCGGTAGAAAGCATCGAAAAGAGAAAGACCTTGCGGCGCCCCATAGCCTCGCAAAATGGGAAGGCCGAAGAGGATCAGAAAGAATGCTGTGAGCGCTAGTAGACCCATGCGGCGGGAAACCGGCACGGTCACATGTCCGCTAACGCTTGATGGCGAAGCGCGGCAGAGCCACGCTCCTGCAATACCGCCCAATGCGATAGCCCCAATCTGGGCGACAGAGGAGGTGCTGAACAGAATGATGAGCGCGGCAATGACCGCGATCGAAGCCCGCTGCCGGTCTGGGCAGAGCGTGCGGGCCATCCCCCAGACCGCCTGCGCGACAATGGCGACGGCAACCAGCTTCAAGCCGTGCAGAAGGCCCGTGCCGATCGGGCCGCTGAGGGCCCCCGCGCCATACGCGAAGAGGACGAGCGCAATAGCGGAGGGGAGTGTGAACCCGGTCCAGGCGGCAAGGCCGCCGAGATAGCCCGCCCGCATCAGGCCGAGTGAGAATCCGACCTGGCTACTAGGCTCAGGACCTATTAAATTGTTGAGTTGATTGCTGGACAATGATTCAAGGTGGCGGGAGGTAGCCGCCATGAGTGATTTGTTGCTGCTGACGCCGGCGCAGATGCGTCGGATTGAACCCTTCTTTCCGCTGTCGCACGGGATTCCTCGGGTCGACGATCGGCGGGTGTTGAGCGGCATCCTGTTCGTAATCCGCAATGGATTGCGCTGGCGGGACGCCCCCGCCGACTACGGTCCGCATAAGACCATCTACAACCGCTTCATCCGCTGGAGCCGGTTGGGCGTGTTCAATCGTATCCTGGCAGAGTTGTCCGCACAAAACGGCGGTCCCGAGAAGCTGATGATCGACGCCACTCATCTCAAAGTGTCAAATCGCTTCCAACTCCGACCCCCTTTCGCGTCCAATAGCGACCCCGTGGCGGCGTGAGAGTCTGGGCGGTGTTTCGCTGATCCGCTTCCATCAGGATTGATTGCGACCACTGAGGCGACGTATGGAGGGCGTAGCCCGACAGGAGTTGCCTCAGCGGTCGCGCGCCTTTGGGAAGCGGCGTGCGTCGATCGGCATCGGGAATGCGGGAACTGGTTCAGGAGCGATTTTTGAATCGCCAGCTGGTGTTTCCGGTCTCGACGATATCGCAGTGGTGCGTCAGTCTATCGAGCATCGCGGTCGTCATTTTGGCATCGCCAAACACCTGCGGCCAATCGGCGAAGGCGAGATTGGTAGTTATCAGCAGCGAGGTGTTTTCGTAGAGCTTGCTGATCAGATGGAACAGCAACTGGCCACCGGGCTGGCTGAACGGTAGATAACCGAGTTCGTCGATCACGATGAGATCGTAACGCAGCAGTTTTTCGGACAGCCGACCACTGCGGCCAGCGGCCTTCTCCTGTTCAAGCTGATTGACGAGATCGACGAGGTTGAAGAAGCGGCCTCTCGCTCTGGCGCGTATGACTGCGGAAGCCACGGCGATGCACAGATGGGTTTTGCCCGTGCCCGTGCCGCCGATGAAGATCGCGTTGCGTTTGGCGTCGAGGAAAACGCCGGAAGCGAGTTCGCGAACTTGCCCTTCATCGACAGGCGTATCGGCGAAGACGAACTTGTCAATGTCTTTGAGGACCGGGAACTTGGCGCCGGCGATGCGATAGCTGATCGAGCGTGCTTGCCGGTGCGTGCGTTCGGCGCGGATCAGGCTGGCGATCAGCGGATAGAGTTCCTCGCGCCGGGCAAGGCCCTTGCCGGCGATCTCGTCGAAGCTGGCGCGCATGCCGTAAAGCTTCAACTCGCTCATGGCCTCCAAAATCTCATGGCGTTCCATCAGGCGATCTTCCTTATACCGTCGTAGCGGCCACAATCGGCCACGGGCTCGATCTTCAGGCGAAGCGCGTCGGGCGTGATGACGCTGGGAGGCGGCGTGGGTTGTCGACGGCGGGCCAGCACGGTGAGGATCACATCGCCACTTGCGATGCCCGCTTCCAGCGCTTCGGCGCAGGCGCTTTCGACCGCCCCGATCCCATGATCGAGCACGGCGCCCAATAATTTGACGAACTGCCGGTCCCCGTCGGCGTGTTGCTTCAGCTTGGCGCGGACATGGGTTAGCGCAGGCGGCAGATTCCAGTCCTTGAACGGCGCGCCGTTACGCAGGGCGCCGGGCTTCTTCATCAGAACCGGCAGGTAATGCCAGGGATCATAGATGATCTGATCGCGCCGGAAGCAACGCGGATGCTCGGCGACAACCTCCTCGCCCAGCAACACGACGATGCGTTCGGCATGGGAACGCACCAGAACCATACGGCCGGCGGCGCGCGCATCGACGCTGTAGCGATTATGATCGGCCATGATCAGGCAAGTCGTGCTGGCCCTAACGGCCTTCTCGACAAAGCCGTCGAAGGCGCCGCGAAGATGCATCAGGCTCGAGCGTTCTTCCTGGAACACGTCCCAGATCGTTCGATCCCTGAACTCCGGGTGTTTGATCCTCTTGGCGTATGCGATGCACTGATCTTCCAACCAGGCGTTCAGCTCATCGAGACTCTTAACCCGCGGTTTAGGCCGGAACATCTGATCGCGCAGATTGCCGACCTGGTTCTCGACCTGACCCTTCTCCCATCCTGAAGCGGGCGTGCAGGCCACCGGTTCGACCAGATGGTGCGAGCACATCTGCAGAAAGCGCCGATTATACCGACGCGCCTTGCCAACGAAGATCGCCTCGACCGCCGTCTTCATGTTGTCGTAGACGCCACGCCGGCAGACACCGCCATAAAACTGGAATGCCTTGTCATGGGCGTCGAACACCAGTTCCTGCGTCTCGCGAAAGTAGACGCGCACAAAGGGCATGCGGCTATGAGATAGCTTCATGTGCGCCGCCTTGACCGTCAGCGGCAGGCCCCGGAGTGTGATTGTCTCGTGGCTCCAGTCGAACTGGTAGGCCTCTCCCGGCGCAAAGCTCATCGGCACAAAGGCGTGAACCGGAATCCGAGCGCGTTCGTCGCGCCAAGACTTCACGAACCGATGCACGCTGTCGTGCGCACCGTCATATCCTCGCCCGCGTACTTCCTCGAACAGCCGCTGCGTCGATCGACGTTCCCGCTTCGGCAGCACCGCTTCCTTCGCCAGAATCTCCGTCAAAACTTCAACCCACTCGCCTAGCTTCGGCGTCGGTTGAATGTCTCGCGCGTACTTGAACTCCGTCTTCTGGCTGCGAATGACCTTGCGCACTGTCGCGCGCGACACCGAAAGCGTACGCACGATCTCCTTGATCGAGCGGTCCTGCTCGAAATAGGCGCGTCGAATCTCCCCGATCTTATCCACGCCAACCATCCCACCCGCCCTTCCCGGCCAATCGGGCCAAAGGGAAGGACGCTGACACACGTCAAAGGGGGGTCGTTATTGGACGCGAAAACCGCCCCTCAGGGGGTCGTTATTGCAAGCGAATTTACAAAGAACGGATTCCAGGTCGAGGTAAAGCCGACCAACGATCTCGCTGAGATCAGCCGTGGCGCCGGCGTTCCGGAAGACCTCGAAGGCTGCCATACGATGTTCGTCGGCGGCTATGTCGTCGATGGCCATGTGCCGGTCGAGATCATTCGCAAGCTGCTGATGGAAAAGCCGGCCATCGCCGGCATCACCTTGCCCGGCATGCCCGCGGGATCACCCGGCATGACCGGCGCCAAGACGGAAACCTGGACGATCTATGCCGTGACGAAAGACGGCAAGCCGCCGCAGGTCTTTGCGACCGTCTAGGGAGACCGGACAATGCGGATGATCCCGTGGGAAAAGCGCGCCGCGGTGGCCTCGTCGCCGGCCGGCGGCGATTGGACATTCCAGAGCCCCATCCTCGGCCGTCAGGAGGGCGGGATGATGAGCATCATCGGCGTCGCGTGGGGATGACAATGCAGAAAGCTGCTCGCTCCACCCTGGTGATCATTGTGTTGCTAACCGCCGGCGCTCGCGCCGCGACCCCGACGGGCGACGCGAAACAGGGAGCGCAGCTCTATCGCGCTTGCGCTGCCTGTCATTCGCTAGCGCCCGGTCAGAACATGACCGGGCCGAGTCTAGCAGGTGTGTGGGGACGCAAGGCGGGAAGTCTTGAGAGCTTCGAACGCTACTCGTCGGCACTCAGTTCATCCAATGTCGTGTGGAACGAGAGGTACGCTCGGTCAGTGGCTCAAATCACCGGCCCAATTCATCCCGAACAATTACATGACCTTCGCCGGCATCGCGGATGCGCGACAGCGCGCCGATCTCGTTGCGTTTCTCAAGGAAGCAGCCGACGGACAGACGCCCGGCGCTGAACGTGGCGGCGGAATGATGGGAGGAATGGCACCCCATTTCACCGATCTCAAAACAGGCGGGCCAGATCGGCAGGTGAGCTCGATCCGCGTCTGTCACGACAGCTATTTTGTCACCACGGCGGACGGCAAGACGGTCCCGTTCTGGGAACCCAATCTCCGCTTCAAGACGGATTCAAGCGAGACGGGTCCGCTGAGCGGGAAGCCGGTCATCCTGCCCGCCGGCATGATGGGCGACCGCGCCTCGGTGTTCTTTGCGTCGCCGGACGAGATCAGCCCGTTCATCAAGCACCAATGCTGACACACGGAGAATCACAACGATGAAATCCTCGAAGAACAGCACAAAACGCAAGATCACTCAGACGCAAAACTCTCTGCTGAATCGCCGACTTGTCTTCATGGCAATCATCGACGGTGCAGGCGGAGCCGCCTTAATTCCGCGCACAGCAGTCTAGGGAGATTAGGCAATGCAGACGGAAACGACGCTTCTTCCTTTGTCACTTCCACTCAGCGTGTGGTCGATCATCGGTCGGCTTGGTCGCAACCGCCTGCTGGTTGGCGGCGCGGCTATGGCTCTGATCGCTGCCGGCCTCACCTGGCAATGGAGCTGGCTGGTCGCGATCGGCGTGGCGCCTTTGCTCTTGAGCGCAGCGCCATGCGTCGCAATGTGCGCGCTTGGCTTGTGCATGCATCGCATGAGCGGCTCCGCGGGCGCAGTCGAGAAACAGACTTCGGAAACACCTTCACCGCAACAGGAGAAGTAGCATGAGCATCGGACACAAGCTGAGCATCGCCATCCTCGCCGCAGCCCTCGGCGGTCTCATCGTTCCTGCCTTTGCCCAGAACGGCGCCGCGGGCAGCGGGCACCAGGGCATGAGCATGGGCCATATGGGCCGGGGCATAAAAATTTGCGTCGGTAAATCAACGCGTTACCATGGCTAAGAACAATCGAGTGGGAGTGAGGGGTACAAACGGCGGCAATAGCGTAGTTTCGGCGGCGATTTGCGCTAACGGACAGCCGCTATTCCCATCCGTCTCTTTTATTCCCGTTGAGTATCATGGTCTCCTTTTGTAAACTCGTAGCTTCGATCTGCGCTCAAATACCAGGCGATGTAAAGCAGGCTTCAGAGTGCGAGGATGCTGTAGCGTAGAATAGCGTGCACATAGGCGCGTGCTTTGCGCCCATCTCGGTCATCAGCGGCCTTCGATCCGGAAACGATGTGGACGCCTAAAGGTCGGTGATCACGCTGTTCGCGCCAACGTGGCACCGATGTTTCCGGCGCCGATGATTCCGATCTTCATGGATGTCCTTTCGTGAATGCGGAAGAGCGCCCGCGTCAGTCGCGGACGCCTAGGAGATGAGCGCCTTCCTCGCGCACGACCCTAAAATGCATTCACCCAAACGTGCCTACAACTTCTGGCGCCTCTAGCAAAACAGGGTCTCGTTGATGTCGACGTCAGACCGGCAGCCCGAGCTGCTTTCGCAGGCTCTGGTCGAATGCAGATGCGGGGACGAAACGGCGCAGGAAACTGACCTGGCGCGCCATTTTTCCCGCCGCATAGCGCCTCTTCGGAGCGCGATCGGTCGCAGCCGCCAAAACGGTCTTGGCTACCACTTCGGGCGCATCCCCTTTTTCCATCGCTTTCCGCACGACCACATTCATGCCAGCGCGCGCAGACTCATAGATATCAAGCAACTGATCCGGCCTGGCGAGATTGTCTTCGAACGACGTACGGGTATAGGCGGGCTCGACCAATACAACGCGAATTCCGAACGGGCGCAGTTCGTGGTCAAGCGATTCGGAATAGCCTTCAATGGCATGTTTGGTCGATGAATAGAGCGCGAAATAGGGAGCTGGGATGAATCCCTGCACCGAGCTCAGGTTAACGATTCTGCCCTTCCCTTGACGTCGCATTGTCGGCAACACGGCATTGGTCATGCGCAGGACACCGAAGACGTTCACATCGAACAGCGCCTGAGCCTGTGCAGTCGAGGACTCCTCTGCGCCGCCGAGTAGTCCGACGCCGGCATTGTTGACCAGCAGGTCGATGCGCCCGGCCTTGGCGAGCACCTCATCGATCAGTTTCGCCACGGACTCGTCATCGGTCACGTCACAGGCCAGCATGGTAACGCCGTCGGCGCTTTCAGCAGATGCACGTCGGCTGGTTCCGAATACGCGAAAGCCCGCGCTCTGCAACGCTTTGGCCGTCGCGCGCCCGATGCCGGAGGATGCCCCCGTCACCAGGGCGACGCCGAGATTGGTCTTGTTCATGGAATTCACGTCTTTCCTGTTGAAACAGTTGCACCGCGCGCTTCGGTCGGAGACATCGTCATTTGCGCCACGGCTCGCCCGGGAGACCAGCGGTCGATCAGCGCGAGCACGTCGCCGGTGAGGGCTGCGAAGTCGAACGGCCCCGCGGTCGGGGACGGCGCGTAACCGCGAAGCCAGGGCGCGACGACGTGGCGTCCGCGGCGGCCGAGCTCGGCAAGGAAGGGCTTCGCGGTCGGCGGATGGTTCGGGAAACCATGCAAGACCACCGTCGGTTGACCATCGGGATCGCCACTCTGCAGCGCGTGAAAGGTGCCGTGTGGCAGGTCGAAAGTGACGTGTTCGAACTCCATGTGTGTCAGGCTTTTTCAAGAGTGGTCGGACTAGAAATGCTGATGCTGGCTTCGGTGTCTCTGGTCTTGGACATGTGCGCCTCCTCCCGCGCGGGGGGACTGAGAGGTCAGTCGGCCAATCGGTTGGTCGTGACACAGGCCCGCAATCTTCAGGATGGCCCGCGGACATGCCGGGCATGCTGGTTTCGCGGCCCAGCAGGCGGCAGCGGCGGAATAGTCAGAGCCATCGGCGAACCTCGGCCTTGTAGCGGCGGTAGTCGTCGCCGAACTTCGCTTCGAGATAGCGCTCCTCGCGGGCGATCACCTGCGTCTGGATCGCGATCAGCACCAACGGGAGCAAGGCGAAGGCGATCGGCCCGTCGAGGCCGATCGCAAGGCCGGCATAGATAAGCGCCATGCCGAGATACATGGGATTGCGGGTCCACCGATAAGGACCGGTCGTTGCGATGAGGGTCGTTGGCTGCGACGGCGGAACGTTGGTGCCCAGCCGCCGGAACAGCCCCGCCGCCGCAAGCATCATCGCCGCACCGGCAACGAACAGCAGCGCGCCCGTCGCGACCAGCAACCGCCAGTCGATGCCGAAAGAGCGCAGGGTGACGAACCGCTCCGCCGCCAGCCCCAATAGCAGCGCTCCCAGATAGAGGAAGGGCGGAGGGAAGCGCACACCCGCGCTGTCCGGTTCGATGGCCATGCTCATCTCCAATCTGTGCTCTCAAACCAGCATCGACTGCTGGGCGAAGATGCCCGCCATCGCGCCTTGCGATGATGCCGTGGTGACCGAGGGCATTCCGGGGGTGGCGAGGTCGCCCGCAGCGTAGATGCCCGGCATGCTGGTTTCGCGGCGCTCGTCGACCTTGAGGGCGATGCCGAGGGGCGTATCGACCGTGGCGAGACCCAGTGATTCATGCAGGCTTGCGGACGGCTTGTTGCGCGGATGGGCGAACAGGATGTCGACTGCGACATCGGAGCCGGTATCGAGCTTGACGGTGGCTCTATGACCCCCGTGTTGGGCGATCCCGGTGATCCGGCCATCGACGACAGGTATGTTGCGGCGCGCCAGATTCGCCCGGATATCGGGCGGAATGTCGTGACCATCGGCGAAGAGCGTCAACCTGTCGGTCCAGTCGAGGAACAGCCTGACCTGATTGTGCGACTGCGGGCCGGACCAGACGAGGCCCCAATGCTGGCCGGCGACTTCAAAGCCGTCGCAATAGGGACAGGGCACGATGGAGGTGCCCCAGCCTTCTGCAAAGCCCGGAACATCAGGCATCTGGTCGACGACGCCCCAACTCAGGATCAGGCGGCGCGCTCCAAGGCTTTCGCCATCGGCAGTGAGGATGGAGAAATTGTCGATGGTGCCGGAGATGCTCTCGGCCCGGGCATTGACCAGCTTGACCGTGGGATAACGCGCCAGTTGCTGCCGCGCCTCGGCCAGGATGTCCAGCGGTGGCTTGTGATCGTGGCCGAGCAGACCATGCGAATGGCCGGCGAAGCGATTGCGCGGCAGGCCGGTATCGAGAACGGTGACCTTGCGGCGGGCACGGCCGAGCTGCAAGGCGCCGGCGAGACCGGCAAAGCTGCCGCCGATGATGATGACGTCATCCATGGTGATAAGCTCCGCGTTGTGGATGGAAGGGGTTGGGCTGGGCCTGGCGCGCAGTATCGTCCAGCGATATGCGCGCGAGACGGGCAGCGAAACGGGAACGATAAGACCGCCGAGGCGTGCGGCCAGCATGGCGATGCTTGGGTCCGATGCTCAGGCTAATTCTCCTCTTGCGATGAAGAGGCGAAGGCCGGTTATCGACCGGGCCGCGGGACTGAGCTGGATAAACCGTCGTCATCGGTGCTGTCCTTTTTGGCCAGCACCGGCAGACGACTCCATCACGCTTTTGGTGGCTGCTTGCAAGAACTGCTTCGACAGCTGCTCGTCATTGACGGCGCGCGAGAGGACCATCGCGCCGACCATTGTCGAAAGAATTGCCATGGCCTTGGCGCTCGGCTCCTTGTCCTCAGCCCCATCAACCCAAACGTCGAGCATCTCGAGGTATTCCCTGATCCCGGCTTCGAATGACGCCTTTACGTCGGCGCGCTGCCTGCCAGCATCCGAACCGAGTGCTGCGACCGGACAGCCGTCCATCCGCTCTTCGCGATGTTCCGTGCTGAGGTAGAGCGCGACTGCCGCGCCAAGGGGATCGTCGGGATTTGCCGCGCCCGCGGCTGAAAAGCGGTTGAAGGCGCGCTCCATCGCCCGCTTGGACGCCTGCGCGACCAGATCGGCCTTTGACTCGAACTGCTTGTAAAATGCGCCCTGGGTCAGCCCCGCAGCCTTCATCAGGCCCTTAAGGCCAATGCCGTCGAAGCCGCGTTCCCGAAAAAGACGACTAGCGACATCGATTACGGTTTGCCGGTTCTCCTCAGCCTGATCGCGGCTCACGCGCATCGTCGGTCTCCCTTTTTAGCTTGCGTTCGTAATCTATATAATCCATATAGATGTCGAACGCAATCTATTTTTGAGGAAGGCGACCATGAGAAAGAGACCGGCTGTTGTGCTGGGGAGCGTCCTGCTCGTGGTGCTCGGGGCGGCTGCTTTCGGCGCATTTTTCCTTCGCGCGCAGGAAGCTTCTGCCGTGGTCGATCCCAGGCAGGAACCACCGGTTGTCAGGCTCGTGACAGCAACACAGGTGACCGGATCCGAACGCGGCTTCACCGGCATCATTGCGGCGAGGGTGCAGAGCAATCTCGGCTTTCGCGTCGCCGGCAAGATCGTTGAACGGCTTGTGAATGTCGGTCAGCAGGTCAAAGCTGGTCAGCCGCTGATGCGGATCGACGAAACGGACCTTCGTCTTGCGCTCACCGCAAAGCGCAACGCCGTTGCGGCAGCGCGCGCATCGTACGTCCAGACCGAAGCCGACGAACGGCGATACGCCAAGCTGGTGAGCGACGGATGGACTTCGCGACAGCGCTATGAACAAGCAAAGGCCGCGCTGGACACGGCCGAAGCGCAGCTCGCTGCCGCTGAAGCGGCAGCACGGGTCGCCGAGAACGAAGCGACCTACTCGGTCCTGGTGGCGGACGCCGACGGAACGGTGGTCGACACCCTTGGCGAGCCGGGACAAGTCGTCTCCGCAGGCCAGACCGTGGTTCGGCTTGCCCAAGCCGGCCCGCGTGAAGCGGTGGTCGCACTTCCAGAAACGATACGGCCGGCGATAGGCTCAGTGGCCGAGGCCATCATCTATGGAAGCGATGGACAACGCTACACGGCGCACCTGCGCCAGCTTTCGGATTCCGCCGATCCTCAGACCCGTACTTATGAGGCGCGCTACGTCCTCGACGGTGCGGCAGCGGCAGCGCCGCTCGGCGGGACGGTGACGATCCGGCTAGCAAGCCAAGTAATCCTGCCGGAAGTCCAGGTGCCGCTCGGAGCCGTGCTTGATGACGGCGCAAAGACCGGTGTCTGGGTCTTGGACGCAGCCACCTCCACTGTGCACTTCCGGCCCGTCAAGCTTGTTCGCATAACCAGCGAAACCGCTGTGATCTCCGGGCTGAATGCTGGCGATCGGGTGGTTTCACTTGGCGCCCATCTCCTGCGGGAAGGCGCTCACGTCAAGACTACCTCTGAAAGCAGAGGTAACCGATGAGCCTCAATCTCTCCGCGATCGCCGTTCGCGAACGGGCCGTCACGCTCTTTTTCATTGTTCTGTTTGCGGCTGCGGGCGTCTATGCGTTCCTGATGCTGGGGCGGGCGGAAGATCCCAACTTCACCATCAAAACCCTCACGGTGACGACGGTCTGGCCGGGTGCGACGGCGCAGGAAATGCAGGACCTCGTCGCCGAACCGTTGGAAAAACGCCTTCAGGAACTGACCTGGTACGACCGGGTAGAGACGACCACACGACCCGGCTATGCGTACCTGACGCTGACCTTGAAGGACGGCACGCCGCCATCCGCCGTGCAGGGGGAATTCTATCAAGCCCGCAAGAAGCTCGGCGATGAAGTCCGCAACATGCCGCCCGGCGTGTTCGGACCCTTCGTCAACGACGAATACTCGGATGTGAGCTTCGCCCTCTATGCCCTCAAGGCCAGGGGCATGCCGATGCGCGAACTGGCGCGGCAGGCCGAGGTCATCCGTCAGGATCTCTTGCACGTGCCGGGCGTCAAGAAGATCAACATCCTCGGTGAGCGTCCCGAACAAATCTTCGTCGAGTTTTCATACGCCAAACTCGCGACGCTCGGTGTGTCGGCGCGGGATATCGTTTCGGCGTTGCAGCGACAGAATACAGTGACGCCGGCAGGCTCGATCGATACGCGGGGGCCGCAAGTCTTCATCCGGATCGACGGCACTTATGACAGCGTCCAGTCGATTGCGAATACGCCGATTGTTGCCGCAGGGCGAACGCTAAAGCTGTCCGACGTGGCCGAGGTCCGGCGCGGCTATGAAGACCCTCCGACCTTCATCATCCGAAATCAGGGTGAGCCGACCATCATGCTCGCAGCCGTGATGCAGGAAGGCTGGGATGGTCTCGCGCTCGGGCGAGCGCTGAAGGAACGGGCTGAGGCCATCGCAAAGACGATGCCGCTCGGAATGACGCTCGACAAGGTGACCGACCAGGCCGTGAACATCAGCTCGGCCATCGACGAATTCATGCTCAAGTTCGCAATGGCGCTCGGCGTAGTGCTGCTGGTGAGCCTGCTCAGCCTCGGCTGGCGCGTCGGCATTGTCGTCGCAGCCGCTGTCCCGCTGACGCTCGCGGTCGTATTCCTCATCATGTTGGAAACGGGGCGGGTCTTCGACCGCATCACGCTCGGAGCGCTGATCCTCGCGCTTGGCCTTCTCGTCGACGACGCCATCATCGCCATCGAGGTCATGGTGGTGAAGATGGAAGAGGGCATGGACCGCATCAAGGCGGCGGCCTATGCGTGGAGCCACACAGCGGCGCCGATGCTGTCCGGCACGCTCGTAACTGTCGCGGGATTCCTGCCGGTCGGCTTCGCGCCCTCGACGGCTGGCGAATACGCCGGCAACATCTTCTGGGTCGTGGGCTTCGCCCTCATCGTCTCCTGGATCGTCGCGGTGGCTTTCACGCCCTATCTCGGCGTCAAGATGCTGCCTGAGATTAAGTCGATCGAAGGCGGGCACCACGCGATCTACGACACGCCGAATTATCAGCGCCTGCGGCGGCTCATCACCTTTGCCGTGCGCCACAAGTTCGTCGTCAGCAGTATCGTCGGCATCGCCTTCGCGCTTTCTGTCGTGGGCATGGGCGCCGTCAAGCAGCAATTCTTCCCGACTTCCGACCGCCCCGAGGTGCTGGTGGAGGTTCGCCTGCCGGAAGGCACCAGCATCGAGACGACGACCGCCGCAGTCGAGAAACTCGAACGCTGGCTCCGCGACCAGCCGGAGGCCAAGATCGTCACGAGTTATATCGGCCAGGGCGCTCCGAGATTCTTCCTGGCGCTGTCGCCCGAACTGCCTGATCCGGCCTTCGCCAAGATTGTCGTGCTGACACCGGATGCCGAGGCGCGCGAACATTTGAAGCAACGGCTCCGGGAGGCGGTGGCCCAGGGGCTCGCGCCCGAGGCTTATGTGCGCGCCACACAGTTCGTCTTCGGTCCCCCTTCAGTCTTCCCGGTCGAGTTCCGGATCATGGGGCCCGATCCCGCTCAACTCTACGCTATTTCCGCAAAGGCGCTCGACCTCATGTGGAGCGTCCCTGATGTGCGGGAGGCAAACCGGGACTGGGGAAATCGTACGCCGGTGCTTCGCTTTGTCCCGGACCAGGATCGGCTGAACCTCATAGGCCTCTCGCCAGCCGACGTCGGCCAGCAGCTCCAGTTTCTGCTAACGGGCGTTGCTGTTACGCAGGTCCGCGAGGACATTCGCAATGTCCCCATCGTGGCACGCAGCGCCGGCGGCGAGCGGCTCGATCCGACAAGGCTCGCGGATTTCTCGCTGATGAGCCGCGAGGGCCGGCAGATCCCGCTTGATCAAATCGGGCATTCGGAAATCCGTTTGGAAGAGCCGATCCTGAAGCGCCGCGATCGTACGCCGGTCATCACGGTCCGCTCGGACCTCAATGAGGCTACGCAGCCGCCGGAGGTCTCCAAGCAAGTTATGAAGGCCCTTCAGCCGCTGATCGCGTCGCTTCCGGCCGGCTATCGCATCGAAATGGGCGGATCGATCGAGGAGGCGACCAAGGCCAACGCCGCGCTGGTGAAGATCTTCCCGGTCATGATCGCCGCCACGCTGATCATCATCATGCTGCAGGTGCGCTCCTTTTCGGTGATGGCGATGGTCTTGCTGACGGCGCCGCTTGGCCTTGTCGGCGTCGTGCCTGCGCTGCTCATCTTCAACCAGCCCTTCGGGTTTAACGCAATCCTCGGCCTGATAGGTCTTGCCGGAATCCTGATGCGCAACACGCTAATCCTGACTGAACAAATCAAGGAGAACCGTGCTGCCGGCCTTGATGACTATCACGCCGTCATCGAGGCCACCGTGCAACGCACGAGGCCCGTGATGCTGACCGCCCTTGCCGCCGTGCTGGCCTTCGTTCCGCTCACGCACTCCGTCTTCTGGGGATCGATGGCCTATACGCTGATCGGCGGCACGGCAGTCGGCACGGTACTGATCTTGCTATTCCTTCCCGCGCTCTATGCTGCGTGGTTCCGGATCATGCCGACCGCGGATGACATCCATGACGCTTCGAGGGAGGAACCGGAACGGCGAGCAGCTATCGCTGCCGAGTAAGGCTCTTTTACGAAGGAGACGGGTCGCAGGTGAAGGGGCTGACGGCGCTGCCGCCTTCATCGCGAAACACTCTTCCGTCACGACGGAAGTTAACGTGCCGATCGTGAGAATGATTTCGCCTCGGTATGGTCCAATCGATCTCTCGTCGGAGTGCGCGTTGAGCAACGTCATTCGATCAATCGCCGAGCCATCGAAATGACTTTGCAAGAAAGGCATGTCCGTTCGCGCGCGGCCACTCGCCATGAGCCACAATAACGCGTCGACACTTCCAGCTCAGAACCTTGTCGCGCGCGCGGCGCGCCGGTGCGCGGTTGATAAACGATAATCGCCATTCGAGCGGCGCGCATGCCTGATCTTCGGTGAGCCCATCGAGGCGCGCCAGGAAACGGAACCAACCCCAATGTTTTCGGAGAAATTGATCGCTGAAGGTCTGGATCAGATCGGCAACGATTGCGGTCGCGGAGGGGCGGTGGAGAAAGACAATCTCGTCCATGGCGAACGAGCCGCGAAACCACGCCTGGTCGATATCGGGAAACCATTCCGGCGGCGGGCTGTTCCTCAGCGCTTCGCGAAAGCAGAGGTCGGAGCGCTTCTTGATCGTCGATTGTGGTCCCCATAACATTGCCTCTGGGTAAGCGGCTTTCCACTCCTGCAAGTGGAGGTGATGAAGTTTGTTGGGGCTCACAAGGTGACGAACAGCGCCTAGGCGATCCACTTCAGCGCGCAGGTCCGCCGTTAGCTTGATCGGCGACCACGCCCAAAGATCGCCGTTCTCCAACCGGGCGATAACCGAGCGCGTCGGATAGGGAGCGCCATAGAAACTGACGTTCTCTCCCTCGGCGATCCAAAGAGCCTTATCCACCTGTTCGAGCATTTGGAGCACTCAATTTGCTGTCAAATTTCGCACGACACCAATAGTCAGCAAAAGGCAATTTTTGAGGCGCGCCGGCTCGAACGATGTACGGTCAAAGTCCGAATGGATAAGTGTCGGGCAGACCCGACTTCATGGGTGCTGGTGCAAGCGGCACGACCGCTGTCGTCTCGTCGAACCAGAGGAAAGCGTCGAACTGCCGGGCTAGTGACGCTTCAGCGTAGTGGCTTTGCAGTTCCGTAGCTGGCCGATAGATCACACCGATGAAGCGTTCGAGCTTTGATGCATGGAGCATGCGCGTCGCGGCGTTATCGCGCGACAGATCGAGCAGGCATCGTGGGATGCCGGCGTCATGAAATAATCGCTCGACGCTGTTGGCCCGGGAGGGATTGACGCGCTTGACCTCCATCTCGCCATCCCAGTCGTCGGCAGCGGCCACCGTTCCCTGATGCGTTCCCATGCCGATCAACGCCACCGCGTCCGCTCCAAACCGCTGCCGGCACAACTGGCCGATGTTGAGCTCGTCTCGCATCGAACCCATTTCGGTGTGCCGGGCATCGCCGATATGAGAGTTGTGCGCCCAGATGATCGCCTTGGCTTCGGCGCCACGCGCGCGAAGAACGTGATCGAGCGTTTCGAACATGTGCGTGTCGCGCAAATTCCATGACTCGGCACCCCCGTAATACATGATGCGGTAATAGCGCTCCGCCGAAGCGACCAGGCGAGCGTTCTGGGCTGCGTCGAGGAAACGGTCGGCGCTTTCCTCTTCATAGCGCAATCGGTCGCGCAGAAGATCACGCAGCTGCGCCACGACGGCTTCCTCGCATTTGCGATAGCCCTCCGTCAAAACGGCACGACCATAGGTCGCCGGTTCGCGCTGCCAGGGCGTGAGGCAGCCGTAGCGTTCGCGGGCGATGGCCGCAGCGCGGGGATCGACCTTGTCGAGATAGGCGAGCACCGAGGCGATCGAGGCCGCCATGTTGTAGATGTCGAGCCCGTAGAAGCCGGCGCGACGTTTCTCATCGAGACCAGCATTGTGCTGGCGCATCCAGTCAATGAACGCATCCACGTCGGTGTTGCGCCACATCCAGGTCGGGAAACGCTGGAACGGCGGCTCGACCTCGCGAGGCTGCAGGTGACGAACGTAGCGGTCGATCGCCGCTGCGTCGGGCCAATCGGCCTCCACTGCAACGATGGAAAACCCGTGACGCGCGATAAGATGTCGGGTGACGGCGGCGCGCGCCCGATAGAATTCCGACGTGCCGTGGCTCGCTTCACCCAGCAGCACGACACGTTTATCGGCGAAGCGGTCGAACAAGGCGCCGAAGGACGGATCATCGAAGTCGGGGAGGGGCTCGGCAGCTTCCGCGATGAGCTCGGCCGGGGTCTTTTGCTGCGAAGCGCCGGGCAGATGGGACGAAGACGATCGCCGCCCGTCTTCTACCCAGGTTTCCGAGCCGATCAGGGGCACGAAGCGAACTGATCCGAGGCGTTGCTCCTCGAATTCTGTTTCGGAACGGCGTGTCAGTTTGAGAAGCTCTTGCGCCTCGTCCTCAGGGCCGACGGGAATGACAAGCCTGCCACCGATCTTCATTTGGGATTTCAGCGCAGGCGGAATCTGCGATCCGCCGGCCGAAACCACGATGGCGTCGAATTCGCCACCATCCGGCCAGCCCTTTGTCCCGTCGCCGTGCCGCAGGCTGATATTGGAGTAGCCCAGCGCCGCGAACCGCTCTTTAGCCTGCGTGACCAAGCTCGCGTGCCGCTCGATGGCACTGACATGCGCTGCGAGTTGCGCTGCTACGGCAGCGGCATAGCCCGAGCCAGCGCCAACCTCCAAAACGCGGTCGGCCGGGCAGATTTCCGCCGCCTCAAGCATGAGCGCGACAATGTAGGGCTGCGAGATTGTTTGGCCTTCCCCGATCGGCAGCGGACTGTCTTCGTAGGCAAATTCCTCCGCGCCTTCGTCGACGAAATCCTCCCGCGGAACGCGGCGCATCGCGGCGAGCACGCGGCCGTCCCGCACGCCCCGGGCCGTGATCTGGCGGTCCACCATGCGATCACGGGGCTTATCGAGGTCGATTTTTCTTCGCGCATTGGCCATCGGAAGAAACCGCTGCCGGCCCGGCCAGTTCCCTATGGTTCGCTGCCCTGAACGCCAGAAAGGAACCACGTGAGTTGCGTGGCGTTGCTGTGGAGACGCGCACGCGAGGTTCAAAATGGCTCTGTCCCAAGACATGAAACGCTGCATCGATGTTTGCCTGGATTGCTATAAGACGTGTCTCAGCACAGCCATGAACCACTGCCTGGAAACGGGCGGCGAGCACGTCGCGCCAGCGCACTTCCGGTTGATGATGGCCTGCGCCGAAATGTGCCGAACGTCAGCGCACTTCATGCTCATCTCCTCGCCCCACCACAAGCACACCTGTCGCGAATGTGCGGAGATCTGCGCGGAGTGCGCGAAGGATTGCGAGCGCCTTGGCGGAATGGATGAGTGCGTGGCCGCCTGTCGGGCCTGCGCCGAGTCATGCACCGCGATGGCGGGTTGAGACGAGCATGAAGAGCCAGCGCATCGCGTCCGAAGGCACCGTCGATACGCTCGTCGTTGTCCTGGACAATGGTGAGGAAGCATTCTCTGCTCTGCAGAACTTTGCCCGGAACGAGGGAATTTCCGCGGCGTCCCTGACGGCGATCGGCGCCTTCGCGCGCGCGACGGTCGGATGGTTCGACTTCGCCATCAAATCGTACAAGGAGATCGAGATCGGCGAACAGTGCGAGGTGCTGAGCGCCATCGGGGATGTTGCTGTCGGGGACGACGGGAAGGCGAGCCTTCACGTTCACGTCGTGCTGGGGCTTTCGGACGGATCAACCCGTGGTGGCCATCTCCTGAAAGGCACCGTTCATCCCACACTCGAAGTCGTCCTGACTGAAACGCCGGCGAGATTACGGCGGCGCAAGCGCCCGGATCTCGGCATCGCGCTGATCGACGCCGATCTACACCGGGAGAATTCGCGTCAGTGAACGTTTAATGCGTTTTCCAGCTGGCGTTTGCTCATTTTTGAGCGGCCTTCGATGTGGCGGCGCTGCGCCCGGGCGTAGAGCTCATCGCGGGTGTGGCCGTCAGCCCGGTGTGCGCGCACATTCGCAGCTTTCTCGCCGCGGGCCGTCGGTTTCCGAGCATCTTTTCCTCCAACCGAGCGCGTGCTTTCGCGTTTGTTCGAAGCGCCAACATGCGACTTTCCCTCGCGCTCTTGCTGTGCGGTCTCGCCCTTGGCTTCTTTCCGCTCGGTGCGATGGAGATTGCGATCGTTGCGGCCCCCGCTCTCGTACTTCGATGCGCCGGCCTCCTCCAGTGCGATCGCGACAGCCTGCCGACGGCTCTTCACCGGGCCGCCTTTTTCGTCGGGGCCGCTCTTCAGTTCGCCGTGCTTGAACTCGTGCATCACGCGTCCCGTGATGCGCTTCTGTCTGGCTGATTCCGCCATCTCGTCCTCCTGTCGTGAACACCAGAAGGAAACCATTCCACAGGACAGGAGTTCCAGGAACGCGGCGGCCGGTCGGACAGTTATCGGCGAAGCCCCCAAGGAAACGCCCAAGGAAACGCCTATGGCAGCCATCCGCGAGTTTCGCATTCACCGGTTCGGCGGCCCTGCGGCCCTTCAATCCGACGAGGTCGAACCGTCGCTGCCGGACGCCTCCCAGGTCTTGCTGGCGGTCAAGGCCGCGAGCGTGAACCCGGTAGATTTCAAGATACGAAATGGCAAGTATCCAGCCGTCAAGGAAGACCGTCTGCCGTACACACTCGGGCGCGACGTGTCGGGTGTCATCGAAAAATGCGGCGCCCAGGCGACCGCGTTCAAAGCCGGCGACGAGGTATTTGGGATGGTCGGCATTGGCGGCGGCGGATTTGCCGAAAAGACCGTTCTCGACCAGAAAGCCATCGCCCGCAAACCGGAGTCCCTCGATCACGCGCATGCGACCGCCATTCCGCTGGCGGGCCAGACGGCATGGCAGGGTCTGTTCCGGTACGGACAATTGAAGGCCGGGCAGTCCGTTTTGATCCACGGCGGCTCGGGCGGCGTTGGGCACTTCGCGGTCCAGTTCGCCAAAGCCAAGGGCGCACGCGTCCTGACAACCGTCTCGACCGGGAACGTCGAATTCACGCGGTCGCTCGGAGCCGATGTCGTCATCGACTACAAGACGCAGCGGTTCGAGGATCACGCCACCGATCTCGACATGGTGTTCGACCTGATCGACGGCGAGACGCGTGAGCGGTCCTGGCGGTTGCTCAAGCGCGGTGGCGTTCTTGTCACGACCTTGACCGAGCCGTCCCAGGACAAGGCCAAGGAGCACAGCGTTCGTGCGATGCGGTACACCGTGGAGGCTGACGGCCGCGAACTCGCCGAGATCGCGGACCTGATTACTTCAGGGAAGGTCAAGCCGCATGTTGCGAAGAACTATCCGCTCGATCAAGCGGCCGACGCGCTAAGCGAACTCGAACAGGGCCATACTGTTGGGAAGATCGTGCTCGTCGTGAATTGAAGTCTCTCATGGCAGGCGGATGTTGCGTTGCTATGCCTTCGAGAAGGCACGGGAACGGCGGCCACCTAACTGAAAGTTGCGCCTTCTAGCTCAGTTCACGACACCGATTGTGTGAAGGGCGATAACGAACTCTTCGTCAGTCGGGATGGTGCGAACTTCTACTCGACCAACCGCGGCGGCGTTTTCGCCTGAAACCCCGAGCCACTCCAATCGAGCGCAAACGTTGTCGCGAATTTCCTGGCTATGTTCGCCAATCCCACCGGTGAAGACCAGCATCTCCATCCCCTTCATGGCCGTCGCCATGACGGCGATCTGCTCGGCGATACGCGCGCAAAACTGATCGATGGCCTGCTTTGCTCTCGCGTCTGTGCTCGCGAGCAGTGTCCGCATATCGGCGGAAATACCAGACACTCCCAGTAGCCCGGCCTTGTGATAAAGAAGGTCCTCGACCTCGGCGACGGACATGCCCTGCGACTGCTGCAGATACAGCACCACGCCGGGATCGATGGCGCCGCTTCGCGTTGCCATCATCACACCGTCGAGGGGCGTGAGGCTCATCGTGGTGTTGACGCTTTTTCCATCGCGGATCGCACAGAGGCTGCAGCCGCTCCCGAGATGAGCGACGACCAGGCGAAGGTCGGGCTGATTGAATTGCCGCGCAATATACTCGAACGAAAGCCCATGAAAGCCGTAGCGGCGAATGCCTCTCGTTTCGCATTCTAGCGGTAGCGCAAATCGGCGATAAATCGGGGAAAGATCGCGATGGAAGCCGGTGTCGAAACACGCGACCTGTTGCAGCTTGGGTCGGGACGCGAGGATACTGCGAACAGGATCGAGACATGCCGGCTGGTGAAGCGGCGCCAGCGGCGTCAATTGATCGAGGTCTTGGACGATTTGGGTATCGATGCGGACCGGTGCCGTATAATCCGAGCCACCATGAACAATCCGATGACCGACGGCGACGAGTTCTTGGCCGTTAAGAAGCTGCTCGACCCGGTCTAACAAGGATGTGGCGAGATCGGCTTTTGGATCGGTCACCGGCGAGGCGTCCACGCAAACCGGCTTTCCCGCGGCATCCTTGATCGCGAACCGGCCATCGTTCGCATGCAAATCCAGCAGGCCGCGAAAGAGAAGGGCGGGTCCTGATGCTTGCGCTTCGTACACAGCGAATTTGACGCTCGACGAGCCGGAGTTAAGCGCCAGGATGGCCGTCATTGTGTTACGCCCCTCAATCGATCGTTTCCTTGCCTTGCCAATGCCAGCCCTGGACTTCCGGCATATCTTCGCCGTGCTCGCGAATATAGCGGTGGTGCTCGATCAGCTTGGCGTGAAACGCCTGTCGCGCTGACATCCCTTCACGAGCGAGCGCTGGAATACGTTCGATCGCCGCGATCGCCAGATGATACCGGTCGAGCTCGTTGAGAACGGCCATGTCGAAAGGCGTTGTCGTCGTGCCCTTTTCGCGAAAGCCGTGGACATGCATGTTGTCGTGGTTGGCCCGGTTATAGGCCAGGCGATGGATCATGTAAGGATAGCCGTGGTAGGCGAAGATCACCGGCGTGTCGGGTGGAAATATCCGGTCGAATTCCTTGTCGGGCAGCCCATGCGGGTGCTGTTCCTGCGGTTGCAGGGCCATGAGGTCCACAACGTTCACCACGCGGATGCTAAGGTCGGGAAATGCGTCACGCAGCAGCGTGACGGCGGCGAGCGTCTCCAGCGTCGGCACATCGCCAGCGCAGGCCATCACCACATCGGGCGCATTGGTTGTCTCAGTTCCTGCCCAAGGCCAAATGCCGATGCCGGCGGCGCAGTGCGCCTCGGCCTCAGCCATCGATAGCCACTGCGGCGCCGGCTGCTTGCCAGCGACAATGACATTGATGCGATCGTAAGTTCGCAGGCAGTGATCGGTCACCCACAAGAGGGTATTGGCATCGGGCGGAAGGTAGATGCGGACAATGTCGGCATCCTTGTTGGCGACGAGATCGACAAAGCCAGGATCCTGATGGCTGAAGCCGTTGTGATCCTGGCGCCAGACATGCGAGCTCAGGAGATAGTTCAGCGAGGCGATCGGCCGCCGCCACGGGAGTCGCCGTGACACTTCCAGCCATTTCGCATGCTGGTTGAACATCGAATCGACGATATGGACAAAAGCCTCGTAGCAATTGAACAGGCCGTGCCGCCCGGTCAGCAGGTAGCCTTCGAGCCAACCTTGGCACAGGTGCTCGCTCAGCACTTCCATGACGCGGCCGTCCTGCGCGAGATGGACGTCGTAGGACTCGATCGGCTCCATCCACACCCGGTCGGTCGCCTCGAACACGTCGTCCAACCGATTTGAACTGGTCTCGTCGGGCCCCATCAGCCGGAACGTTCTCGCCTGAGCATTGAGCTGGATTACGTCACGCAGGAAGCTGCCCATGACGCGCGTCGCGTCCGCCATGTGAGCGCCCGGCGCCGATACCTCGACCGCGTGCGCGCGATAGTCGGGCAGCTCCAGCTTGCGCTTCAGCGTTCCGCCATTCGCGTGCGGATTGGCGCCCATACGGCGCGCGCCAGCCGGCGCCAACGCCTGCAGGTCCGGGACCAGGCGCCCATCGACATCGAACAGCGTTTCCGGCCGATAGCTGCGCATCCAGGCTTCGAGGATATCCAGGTGGGCGGGATTGGTCCTCACTTGGTCGACAGGCACCTGGTGGGCCCGCCAAAAGCCTTCGACTTTCTTGCCGTCGACTTCCTTTGGGCCGGTCCAGCCCTTCGGGCTGCGAAGGACAATCATGGGCCAGCGCGGCCGTTTCGTCTTGCCTTCGCTCCTTGCGCTGCGTTGGATTTCCGCGATGCGATCAAGGGCCTCGTCGACCACCTGCGCCATGCGCTGATGCATCGACCCAGGATCATCTCCTTCGACGGCCAGCGGCTCGTGGCCGTAGCCTCTCAGCAGACTGAACAGCTCATCGTCATCGAGACGTGCGAGGATGGTCGGATTGGCGATCTTGTACCCGTTGAGATGCAAAATCGGCAGCACCGCGCCGTCATGAATTGGATTGAGGAACTTGTTTGAGTGCCAGGACGCGGCGAGCGGACCGGTCTCTGCCTCACCGTCGCCGATCACGCAGGCGACAACGAGATCCGGATTGTCGAAAGCAGCGCCATAGGCATGAACGAGGGCATAGCCGAGTTCGCCACCTTCGTGGATCGAGCCGGGCGTCTCCGGCGCGGCATGACTTGGAATCCCGCCCGGAAAGGAAAATTGCCGGAACAGGTTTCGCAGGCCATCCGTGTCGCGGCCGATATCGGGGTAGATTTCGGTGTAGGTTCCTTCGAGATAGGTGTTGGCCACCATGCCCGGTCCGCCGTGACCGGGACCGCAGACGTAGATCATGTCCAGCTCGCGCGCTTTGATCACGCGGTTGAGATGGGCATAAATGAAGTTCAGGCCCGGCGTGGTGCCCCAGTGGCCAAGCAGACGTGGTTTGATGTGCTCGGGCCGCAACGGCTCACGCAGCAACGGATTGTCCAGAAGATAAATCTGTCCGACCGACAAATAGTTTGCGGCATGCCAATAGCGGTCGATGAGCGCAAGGTCGGTTTCTGACGGAGAGGCAGCCATATTATGCGTCCCATGGATACTCAGAATGAAACATGCGGGCCATTCTGAAGTTCACCTAAACTGATCCGAATGCGCAACTCGCGGTCCGCTCACGGTCTCGTCGCTTTCCCATCCGAAGACAGAGCGTCCCCCGAGCAAGACCGACTTATTTCTCTCTCGCCCACAAATGCGTCGAAGGAAGGACCCGAACTCGCGGATTTCTCCAAGCGCCGCGCCTGGTCGTCGAGGCGCTTGAGCGCGCGCATTCGCTTGTCAACGCCGAGCCTCGCCTACTGCACGGCCGATTTCAGCCCGCGGAGGACTGCCCCTGCTTCCGTAGAAAAGCCCAGCCTATCCTTTGAGCATAGCTGCCACGCCGGCCGCCAGAAAATGATGGAAGTGTCGCCTCGTGATGCCGATCGGCTGCAACTCGTTTCCGCCCCGACGCCCAATGAGGTGAAGGTCGGCACTTTCGGCGCAACAACGGGGACATGGCCAGGCTTGCGACCTGAAGCACGCAATCCCGGTCAATTGGGTGGATCTTCTTCGCCGGGCCCATCTAGTCCAATCAACGCTTGACCCGGACCTTAGGGCCGGCCCCATAAAACTGGTGTCCGTGGAAAGAAGCCCATGACGGCGCGTACGCTTTTTCGAACTGCTGGCGAAACAGCCCGCCTCCTCGGTCTCACCGTTAAGGCGCTCCGGGTCTTTGAGCGTCATGGATTGGTGCATGCACAGAGAACGGCTGTAGGCTGGCGGGTTTACGGCCCAAATGAGTTGCTTCGTCTGCATCAAATTATTTGGCTGAAACGTCTTGGCCTTAAGCTCACTCAAATCGGCGCCATCTTGCATGATCAAAGCGTCGATCTCGATAGGCTTTTGGCTTTGCAGGAAGAAGTCCTGCTCAATCGTAAGCACTCCATCGATCAAGCGCTACGCTTGGTTAGAAAAGCTCGGGCCAAGCTGACGCTTGGCGAATCCCTGTCCGCGGACGAGTTGATCGCTCTCACAAAGGAGACTGCCATGACAAGAGAAGTCCCGGACTGGGTCAAAAAGATTTCGCCATCTGTCGACCGCCATTTGTCCGAAGCCGACAAGGAAGAACTCAAGACGCGTTTCTATGGCGCGGCTTGGAGAGGCCTCATTGCAGAGGCAAAGTCTCTACTGGGAACCAACCCAGCGGCGCCCGCGGCGCTTGCGCTCGCCGGCAGATGGAAAGAGATGACCGTGGCGCTCGCTGGCGGCAATCAAGACGTGAAGGATAAACTCAGGGATATACAGCAGGATGCCTGGGCAGACCCGCAAACAGCGCAAACATTCCCTGTCACCCCTGATGTCTTTGAGTTTATCAGTGCGGCCGTCGCAAAACTCGAAGAGCAAAAGCATTGACCAATATCTGCAGTTCCAATCGGTCCAGAAAGGCCGGTGCGAGTCAGCCTGTCTGGATCGGCGTACCTACCAGGACTAACAGCGAGAGACCTCGCTCCCGCGCATCGGACAGTGATCGACGAAGACGCAGGTCAACTGGTCGCCGATCGCGCCGAAGATTCGGTAGTGGTACCCATCATGTGGTTTCCGGGCAACGAAGCAATTCGGTCGCTATTGGTGTATATCTGAAGGGCTAGCTCAGTATTCCAGCGACCATCGCCTCGATCGTTTGCGCGTCCGATCTTTGCTCTTCGAGCCGCATGGTCGTCGACGCGTTTACGTGGTAGAAAACCCGTGACGGTCTTTTTGAAATTTGCTGGTTTCGATCCGTCAGCGGTCGTCAGAAGAAAAATCGACCGATCGATAGCGATAGTTATCGAAGACGCGCAAAATTGGAATCGCGCAAATTTCCCTTTGAATTCAAAAGCGAAAAATTTTGACGGAGCGATGGTCGGATTTAGACCGTCGGCCAAAAGTTTTTGCATATAAAAATCAGTGCGTTACGATGTGTTGAGAGAATAGAGTGGGCGTGACGGGGAGTACCCTGGAGTAGGCTGGAATGCGTTAGCATGCCGTAGCGAATTGTTGCCCACCGATAGTAGCCGATTGCTATTGGACGATCCTATTCGACGGGTAATCCGGCCGCTTTCCATTCTGGATATCCATCCTCAAGTCGTCTGATCGCGGTCGCGACGACGCAGAAGGGGCCGCTTCGAATCGAATTTACCTACACATTCGGAGGCGTCAGCGCGCTGAACGTTGAGAACGATGTTTCCCGCTGTCGCGCGTCTTTCAACCACCCTGTACGTTTCAGTAGTATCCTTAAGAGACAACACGCCCGCCGGCTTGGGCATCGATTGTTCCAGTTGCCACCCTGCGAGGATCCCACTTGTCACCCGTCCTTGCCGACATCCAAATCAGCCACAACCCCGAAGTGATCGCTGGGCCAAAGGCCATCGACCGGCTGATCGAAGATAAGCGCAGCCGATTGAACGCGCGCATGCGCCTTGGGATGGGCATCCCATGAACCGACGAAGACGTAATCAAAACGGCAGCGGTAATTTGGCTGCCTGATGATTTGCTCTGCGCCGGCTCGCGCATTCGGATTATCGGCGCTCCATGTGTAGCCGGGACCCTGGCCGGCAACTGCCCACGCATCGTGATAAAGGACGCTACGTCCCGCCAAGGATTGGCGCCCCGTGAAATAGCGTATGCTCGCGGCATCCGGCCCCGCATTGAAGTCGCCCGCGATCACAGTCGGCAGATCGCGACGATGACGCGCATCGAGGTCGGAGATGGCGATTGCCTGGCGCTCACGAGCGGCCTCGGCGTCCGGTCGCCACGCCGCTGTGGCCGCGATGAACAGCATCTCGCCCAGACCGGGGAGGGTTACGATCGCCGCCAAGGTGGCCCAGGGCACGTCGTTTGCGCCAGCGATCCGTAGATCGAGAGCCTCAACTGCTCGGTGCTTCCAGCGTGTCGCCAAGGCGCTGCCGCCGTAGCGATCGGTAAACGGTGGCGTGAATTTCTGCACGTCCGATTGATGCGCCGCCTGAAGATCGAGACCATCGAGTAGTCGGTCGAGCATTCTCGTCTCGGGCGTCTGCACGACTTCCTGGAATGCGATGAGATCCGGATCGAGCTTACGCAGTTCACGGTTAATGATATCCGGCCTTCGCGGATCGCCTTCCGTATTCCAGACATTGAGAGTCACGATTCGTACGCGCATGGCCATCTTCTTTGTGACTTGAAATCTCTTCGTCGCTCCGGCCACTACGCTGGAAATTGATGAAGCCGGGAGCGCCCGTCAGGTCATCTCCCGATTTGGCAAATCGGAGAGGGCGCGACACCACGAGACTTGCGCATCGGCCGAGAAGCATAATTCCGGACGCACCGATTCCGGATCATCGAGACTATTGAGGGTCAGACTTATATTTGGTCCGTTAACCTGACGATAGGATAATGGCGCTCCGCAAGAGCTGCAGAATCCTCTCTCGACAAGATTGGAGCTGGCAAAAACAGCCTGAGGACTTGACCGCTGAACTTGCTGCGCCGGAAATCGGACGAAGGCCATGAACGGGCCGCCCGAAGCCTTTTGGCACACGCGGCAATAACAGACGCTCGCACGGTCTCGCGGACCCTCCGCCCGATACCGCACTTCTCCGCACTGGCAGCCTCCGACGTATTCCATGACCATTATCATCTCCACTCTTGTGAGCCTAAAGGACGACCCGGCTAGGGTCTGCCGCTTTCATCGATTCATCGGACATGCGTTCGAACGCAGTTCGCATACATGGGAGGCAGTTCAATTGGCGTCTGCAGCTTTGATGGAAATCATCTGCAGCATTGATTCCGGCTGCAGAATTGGAGCGCTATCCGACTGAAGCGCCGCCAGAAACTTCAAGAAGTCGCCTGCTGGTCGCTGCGTTTATGCTGAGCCAATCGTTCTGACTTCCGCGCCTTCGAAGCCGGTCTTCTCACCCATGGCGCGATAACGGGAAATATCTGCCATTCGCGACGCCATGGCGCGATCCAGCACATCGTAGGCGTCGGCCCCTAATACCAGTCTTCGCGGCGGCCTTGGGTCGTTGACCACGGCAATCATCGCTTCCGCGGCTTTGGCCGGATTGCCTGGCTGACGGCCGTTTTGTCCGTATAGAAAGTCTTCGATCGGCCCGATCACCGGACGATACGCCTTCAGCTGTGTATTCGGCCGCATGTTAGCGTCGCCGGCAAATTCGGTGCGGAAGTTGCCCGGCTCGACTAGCGTTACCTTGATCCCGAAGGATGCAACCTCGTCAGCCAACGCCTCGCTCCATGCTTCGAGAGCGAACTTCGAGGCACAATAGGCACCGAAGCCGCCGATGGAGATCAGTCCGCCGATGCTGGTCAGGTTCAGGATGTGCCCGCTGCCCTCATGGCGCAAATGGGGAAGGACCTCTCGCGTCAATTCGGCAGCGGAGAAGAAATTCAGCTCCATTTGCGCGCGCAGTTGATCGGGCGCGAATTCCTCCACGGCGCCGAGCGAACCGCGGCCGGCGATGTTCGCCAGCACATCGATGCTGCCGAATGTTTCTATCGCCGAAGCCACGGCCTTCTTGCGTGCGCCCGCGTCCGTAATATCAAGGGGCGTCGCCAACACGCGACCTTCATCCATCGCGGCAAGTTCGGCGAGCGCCTCGCGCCGCCGTGCAGCAACAACAACCTTTTCGTGATGGCCGATCACGGCTTCCGCCAACGCTCGGCCGAAGCCGGACGATGCGCCCGTGATGAACCAAACACGACTTATCTTCTGCATGGCGGTGTCTCCTCGACGCTTGCCAACTCGCTTGATCCCAAATATGGCTGGTCGCGATGTTTAGGCCTGTAATCCCTTCACGAAAGCTTGCAGCGCGTTGCCGATTTCGGCCGGAGAATCTTCCTGGATAAAGTGAATACCCTTCACCAACGTCTCGTGTTGATTGGGCCAGGTTCGGCAGATTTCGCGAGCATGGCCCACAAGAGCGGCGCCCGGCTCGGCAACGATAAAAAGTTTCGGCAACTTGCTCTTGGCGAGCCATTTGCCGTACTCGGTGACAATAGCAACGACATCGGCGGGCTCGCCTTCAATCGGCAGCTCGCGCGGCCACACGAGCAAGGGGAGCCGCGACTCACGCGTATGATAGGGCGCGCGATAAACCTCCATCTCCTCATCGCTTAGGCTGCGAATGACACTCTTGGGCAGAACGACTTCGATGAAGAAGTTCTCGTCGAGTACCATGCGCTCGCCTTCGTTCGAGCGCAGCTCGCGAAAAATTGCGTGGCGACCGCTCGGAAAATCTTTCCAGTCACGCGGCAGAGTGATCGCTTCCATATACGCAATGGCCTTGATCTGCGCAGGGTTACGAAAGGCGTAATAAAATCCGAGAGCGGAGCCCCAATCGTGTAAGACGAGTGTGACGCCTTTGGTCAAATCCATCGCTTCGAACCAGGCATCGAGATAACGGGCGTGATCGACGAAACGATAGGCCTGTGACGCCGATTTTCCGGACTGCCCCATCCCGACGAGATCGGGCGCAAGGCAGCGTCCGTAGCGGCTCAAATAAGGAATGATATTACGCCAGAGATAGGACGAAGTAGGGTTGCCGTGGAGAAAGACGATCGGCTCACCACTTCCTGTATCGACATAGCTCATCTCTGTATCAAGCACCTTGATACGATGTCTCGGATGATGATCGATCGAACTCAATTGTTGGATATTCATCGGCAACACTCCCGCCGAACTGTAACGCATCGAATGCCTGGCCGTTCCGATATCGAGATGAAGTGATCGCGCGCTTCAGCGGTATCTAGTAACGACACTCGCGCGGGCTCGGCGTCGATTGTTCCAGTTGCGGCCCATGGCAAGGACCTGCTTTGCGGCGCGGGCTATACGCGTGAAAGAATTTCAGATGCGAGCGCCGGTAATGACGTCTGCGTAGGCCACTTCACCAGTACCGAGGAGCTTCGTCGGCGCTGTCATGATCGACTCGATGAATGTCTTCACCGCGGGCCCGATGGCGTCGCGCGCAGCTTTCATCTGGCCAGCCGTATCCCACAGTGTCACGGTGATATGCCGCCCGCTCTCAAGACGAGTGACGATGGTTCCAAGGTACCCGGTCAGGACAGCATGCTTGCGCTTTGAACTCCGGCCATTCGGCGAGCGGAGCGTCGAGCAGATAGGTCGTCTCGCGAATGACGGCGAACATGCGAATAGTCTCCTATCTTGTATGCGTGATGTCGAATATAAGAGCCGCCACCGCAAACACTGAAATCACACCTGCGAAAGTCGCGCTGGCGATCGGCATCCCAGCATAGGCGGAGATGATGCCAACGCCGATCACGGGCAGGGCATTTCCCACAAAGCAGCAAACGAAATAGCTCGATGTCACTTCTGCGCGACGGTCCTCCGGCGCGATCTTGTTGATCACTTGGAGACTGCCGCGATAGCCCAATCCGGCAGAGACGCCGCACACCGCCGTCGCGACGATCATCACCATTGTAGACGCCAGCAACTGCGACGCGACTATCAGCCCGACGCTCGGCACCATCAAGCCCAGTCCCCACTGCATGGCAGTGTGGCTCGACAGACTTTGCGTTAGCAAGACGGTCACCGCGCAGACGATGGCGAGTTCAAATACCAGCGCTCCCGCGGCGGCGTGGCTGGGCTCGTTCAATTCCTGCGCAAGTATGCTGGGAGCCAGGGCTGCAAAAAAGCCGACCAGCGCCATAGCGCCGAAACCGGCCACCGCCGGAGCAATGAACTTGCCGCGGATGGCGGCTGGCACGCCAATCCGTGGACGAAGCGAAATATCGCCGAACCCGTGCGCGCGCCGCGCAACGGTCTCCTCGGTGCCCCCAATCAGTCCGGCAACCACCACTAGGGCAGCGAGATAGACGACAAACGAAAGATGCAGTGGCCACGGCGCGTATTCGGCGAACAATCCGGCAATTAACGGACCTAACGCCAGGCCCAGGAAATTGGCGCCGGTGGCGATGAGGGTGGCGCGCGCCTTATCTGAGCCAACGAGCTCGGCCAGCCATGCGTTTCCCGTTCCTACGGCGAGGCCAATCCCGAGCCCGCTCAAGGCGCGCCCCCAAAACAGCGCGCCGGCGCTCTCGGCAAAAAGAAAGATGATCGTGCTGACCGCCGCGATGCCCAGCGCCGGTAACGTGGTGGAGCGGCGGCCAATCTGATCGGATAGACGCCCGAATAGCAGCAGCGCGCCGAGATTGCCGACGACATAGGCCGCGTAAATCAACGTCAAGATGATGCCGGAAAAGCCAAACTGTTGTTTGTAGATAACGTAAAGGGGTGTGAGCAGCGTGCTGCCGGCGAACAAGACGCCGATCATAGTCGAAACCGCCACGATAGCAGCGCGCTTGTTAGCTTGGTCGCGTTGCGCCGCGCTAATTGTCAAAGGCGCCATGGCCTGCTTCCTTTCTGCGATCGGCTTATCGTCGTATCGCGCCCGGCAAATTCGCATCGGAATATCCGGCGCATGTTGGAAAGTAAAAGGTCGAAAACTTGTACCGGGATCAGCGCGGTAGCCGTCGGAGGCAACAGCTACGCGAAATGTCTTAAACGAGGCATCGAAATGATCGTTCCACACATTGTCGCTTCGGGAACTTCGGTTAGAGGCGCGTCCGTGTGTGTTGCGTAAAACGGCGACCGTCTTTTCTCGGCGCAGATAAAGCGAGGAGCACCCGCTAGGCTGTGCCGAAAATCAACGGGTCGATGCCGATAGCTGTAATGGATTGTTGCTGCAGGCGTCTCCTCGGCTATCCATAAGTCGGCTGCTGGGGCCAAGCCGGTGGGGAGTCCTCGAAGTCCTGCTGCCGTCCATAAGGCGTCACGTCAAGCAGACTGCGAACATTTGTGAGGGGCTCGGTGCCTCGCGCGTAGACCGAATACGTGTGGAACACGTCGTCGCCGAGACTGAAGAACACGCTGAGGCCATGTTCTTCACCTTCCGTGGCGTTGGGAGCATCGCTTGCCTCCAACTCGGCCTTGTTTCGATAATTGTATTCAACGGGCGCCACCTTCTCGTCATTTGTCACGTGAAAGTCGTAGTTGAAATCGCTGCCGAACGACGAATACCAGGGGAGTTTCCAACCTTTTTCCGTCTTGTAGGCTTCGAGCTTCGAGAGCGGAGCGCGCGACACAAGCACAAAAGTTGTGTCGCGGTCGTTCAGGGGTGACAAATCGCCGAGCGCATTGACATGCCCCGTGCACGCTGGGCAGCCCTTGTCCCAACTCGGATCGAACATGAAGTGATAGATGATGAGCTGCCGGCGGCACTCGAAGAGGTCTTTGAGGTTTCGTTTGCCGTTCGGCCCGTCGAAGACATAGTCCTTGTCAATCTTCGCCATTGGCAGGCGCCGCCGCTCGGCATTGATGCGATCACGGTGTTTGGTCAGCTCCTTTTCGTGCTCCAGAAGTTTCTTCCGCTCCACGAGCCACTGCTCTCGTGATGTGACGGGAGGATGTGGAATTGGGGTTGTAGTCATTTTCGGCTCTCCTATCAGTACGAATCCGTTAGCGGCTCATCGCGGGAACGCTCTGTGTCTCACGATGCACGATCGCGGCAATGCTTGATCCTGCCGTGGCGGCGCGTGGCAACCACAACCCCGCAATTGCAGCAACGACCGAGAGACCGGCCGAGGCGCCAATCGCCACCGCAAAACCTTCGCTGAATGCCTGGGCGGAGTGAAAGTTGCCCGTGCGCGCGAAAACGGCGGCGAGGATGGCGATGCCGAACACCCCACCGAGATAGCGCAGCATATTGAAGGTGCCTGACGCCTTGCCGATCTCGCTGCCTGCGACCGAACTCAGGACAGCATTCTGTGCGGCGGGCATCGCCATCGACACACCCGCCCCCGCAAGCATCAGCGGAGCGACGAGTTGCACGTAGGAAAGGTCGGGCGCGACGATTAACCCAATCCACGCCATGCCGAGCGCTTGGAGGATGAGGCCGACGACGACAAGCGGGCGTTCACCGATCCGGTTGACCAGTTTGCCGGCGACCGGCGCCACGACGAACAGCGTGGCGGTCCAAGGCAGTAGTCGCACACCGGCCTCAAATGGGCCGAGGCCCTGCGCGGTCTGGAGGAACTGCGGCAGGAAGAACAACACGCCATACATCGAAGCATAGAAGAAGAAGCTCGACGCGATGCCCGATGAGAAGGCGTAGGATCGGAAGAAGCGCATCGGCACCATCGGCTCGTGCGCGCGCAATTCCCAGCCGACGAAGACGGCGGCCAGCAGAAGGCCCGCTCCGAGCGTTGCGACAACTTCGAGGCTGCTCCAGCCCGCGCTGTTTCCGCGCATCAGGCCCCACGCGAGACCGAGCGCGGCGCCCGTCACCAGCGCAATCCCCGGAATGTCGAGAGTGCTGCTTGGTCCGAAGCTCTCATCGGTGCGACGCGCCACCAGCGGAATGACGATCACGGCTATCGGCAGATTGATCCAGAATATCCACTGCCACGCCAGGCCTTGCGCAATAGCGCCGCCGACGACCGGTCCGGCGATGAGCGCGACGCCCGTGACACCGCTGAAGATCCCAAGCGCACGCCCGCGCGCTTCGCGAGGAAACGCCGCGCCCAGGAGTGCCATTGCGAGCGGCACGACGAGTGCCGCGCCGGCACCCTGGAGGGTGCGCGCAGCGATCAGCCAGCCGACGTTGGTCGCCAAACCACAGGCGGCCGATCCACCAGCGAACAGCCCAATGCCATAACTGAACATGCGCCGGCGCCCGAAACGGTCGCCGAGCGCGGTGCCCGTCAATAGCAAAACGGCAAAGCTCAGGTTGTAGGCGTTGACGGTCCACTCGAGCGATTCGAGCGAGGCGCCGAGGTCGACGCGGATGGAACTCAAGACCGTCGTGACGACCAAAGCGTCGAGCGCGACCATGCAGGATGCAATCGAGGCAAGCGCTAACACCCAGGATTTCTTCGCTTTTTCGTTCAGCTCCGGCATGGCAATCTCCTCACGGCTGCGGTTCCTCTGTCCATGCGGTGAAGACGAACCGCGGTGGCCAAAGGATTCGGTGGAGGAGAGTTTTTTGTTGTCCCGAATCCTTTCGCGCATCCGGGACGTCTTCAGCGTGTGTCGATCGAAATCGCAGCCAAAGGAGCATGCTATGAAACTAACCGTGGTGCGCTACAGGACGAAACCCGAGATAGCGGACGAGAACCAGCGCTTGATCCAGGCGGTGTTTCAGGAATTGTGCGCGAAATCGCAGGACGATGTGCGGTATCTCGCCCTAAGGCTCAGTGACAGCACGTTTGTCCATTTCAGTATCGCTGAGACGGAGGACGGGGCCAGTCCGGTTCCGCGGCTGGACGCGTTCCGGACTTTCCAATCGGGTCTCAAAGAGCGGTGCGTCGAGCCGCCGCAACAAACCGAGGCGGCCATCGTCGGCAATTATCGGATGGTTGGCGAAGCGTGAGAGCACGAGGGCAGAATCATGAGCCTATCCGGAGCTGACACCGATGAAGCCCGCGCGGCATTCGACCGGCGTCTCGGCGAACTGCGGCCCAAGCTCCATCGTTACTGCGCCCGCATGACGGGCTCGGTTTTCGATGGCGAGGATGTGGTCCAGGACGCGATGATGAAGGCGATCAACGCGTTCCCGAAGGCCGGACTTATCGCCGACCTCGACGGATGGCTGTTTCGCATCGCTCACAATGCGGCGCTGGATTTTCTGCGCCGACGGCGGCGCTACGAGGCCATCCATTCCGATGAGGAGTTAGACATGATCGCTACTTTGGTGAACCCCATATCCGATCGTCAGGCTGCCGCAGCAAGCTTGAGAACCTTCATGCGGTTGCCTGTGGCACAGCGGAGCTGTGTTATTCTGATGGATGTGCTCGGTCACTCGCTGGACGAAATCAGTCAGGTGACAGGAACAAGCGTCCCCGCTATCAAGGCAGCGTTAAATCGTGGCCGCAAACGCCTGCGAGAATTCGCCGACGAATCCGAGGATCGATCCATTCCCGCCTTGGCGGAGCCTGAGCATTTGCTCCTCGCCAAATACGTCGACCGCTTCAATGCGCGCGACTTCGACGCTGTCCGCGACATGCTGGCCGATGAGGTGCGATTGGAGCTCGTCAACAGGACGCGCATGAACGGCAAGCGCGAGGTTGGGAGGTACTTTCACAATTACTCTGACGTCGACGATTGGCATTTTGTCCCCGCAGTGGTTGACCGACGCCCGGCGCTGCTCGTGCGCGATCCTCGCGATCCATCTGGAGCGCCGACGTATTTCGTTCTGTTGCGGTGGGCGGGGGACAAGCTCACGAATATCCGTGATTTTCGCCATGCGCGCTACGTGATTGAAGGCGCAGAGGTCGCTGTAGCGGGTTGAACAAGGGTGCGAGGCGCGAGGTTGCCCCGCCGCCTCGGTTTTTGTGCGCGAAAATCATCGGCAACATCTATGGACAATTTCGAGGTACGCTCCGCGTGATTGAGATTTGCAGCATCGGCTTTGATGCTGGTTGGGGGTCTGCGATGCATGCTGTTATTTGGAAAAATACCCCCTCGTAAACGGAGGACTAGGATGAGTTACAATGATCCGATCCAAACGCCCATCACAGGACGCGAAAATAGCGACGATCAGCGAGAGGCGCCTCAAGCACTTGCGCAATTTTACCGTGCCCTCAACTCCCGCGACCTGGAACTGATGCAGCGGAATTGGGCTAATTCCGCCGAGTCGGCGATGGATAATCCTTTGGGGGGATAAAGCGGGGCTGGGCCGAAATCAAACCAACCTACGAGAAATTGTTCGCCAGCAAGGGCACGTATCGCTTTGAGTTCTACGACTACACGATGCACGAAATTAGTGATCTGTTCTACGTAGTCGGACGCGAACGAGGTGAGCTCGGTGTGAGTGGACAACCGATGAAACTTGCGATCCGTACCAGTCGCATCTTTCGGCGAGACCCGGACGGAAGATGGTTACAAGTTCATCATCACGGTTCGATCGATGACCCGCAAATGCTGGCCGCTTACCAGGCGGCGGTCCTCGGGAAACGCTGACACACGGGTCGATCGGCTCCCTAGGAATCGAATCCAGAATGAGTCTTGGGCCGCTCCGTCTGGCTCAAGTTTGTTAGGCCGAACGGATGGATATGATCTCGTTGCGATATGCGCTGGCAGTAGTAGAGCAAGCGAATTTTTGTGGTGCGGGCACGGTGTTATCCGACGCGAATGATCGTCTTGCGTTTCGGAGATAGAGGTCTCTTCCCGCATCTTTTAATAGTAGGAATTATCGTTCCTAAGCCACGATTGCGGCTAGGGCTTTTGGAGGGCATAGCAGGGAGCAACGTAAGATGACGGCGCCACGGAGTTTTCTCGATGCTCTTGTGTCTGCCCAGCGAGCGCCCGAGCTTGTTGGTGCGGATGACATATTTGGGTTCCTGATCGGAAGCTGGGACATTGAGGCCGTCCTCCACGACCGCGATGGACGGATGCAGAGAAGCAAAGGCGAGGTCCATGCTTCGTGGGTACTCGAGGGCCGCGCAATCCAGGATTTATTCATTTTTCCGCGGCGTGCGGATCGGGCATCCGGTGGTTCGGTTCAGGATGACAGGTACGCCACTACGATCAGGACCTTTGATCGGATGCAGGAGGCCTGGAGGGTCGATTTTATCAATCCGGCAGCGCCCGAAACAAGCGCTCAGTTGATGGCGCGTCGCAGCGGACAAGGCATTGAGATGGAGGGTGCGCTGGCAGACGGCACGCGCATCCAGTGGTCTTATCAATCGATAACACCGACATCCTTTCATTACAGCGCCAAGAAACGCGTGGATGATAGGTCCTGGAAACTATATCTGGAGCTTTTCGGGAAGCGAGCCGATTCGTGAATGCGATAGATGCAGGAATGCTTGTTCGGCTCCGCCGCCGCTTCTGAAGTGGAGGGAGTGACATGATTTGCCGTGTATGGCGTGGGTGGACCACGCCCGGGAACGCTGCGCCCTATCAGAGCGTCCTGCTAGATGGCGTCATACCCGCTATCGAGGCCAGGCGCATTCCCGGTTTTCACCAAATCGATATCCTGCGGCTGGATCGCGGGGAGGAGGTGGAATTCACCACCGTGATGTGGTTTGACAGCATCGACTCCGTACGAAACTTCATGGGCGCAGACTACACGTTGAGCCACGTGCCGGCAGAGGCCCGCGTCGTGCTCGCCCATTTCGACGCGCACGCAGAACATCTTGAAGTAGTGGACCGACGGCCGCAGATGTGACGAGGCTCCACTGACGGCGGTGCGGGTAACCGCAGGGCGGGCGCTGTTCTACCGCCAGAGATGAGGCTGCTGCCTGAGCTGTTCGGCCTTTCCATCTTTCGGCTGGTGCGCTCGTATGGTAGAAACTCGTGACGGTCTTTTTTAGCCTGCCGATCTTGATCGGTTCGCGGCTGTCAGAGGAAAAATTGACCGATCGTTGGCGATAGTTGTCGAAGCCACACAAAGTTTGAATCGCGCGATTTTCCCTTTCAAATCAAGAGTGAAAAAATTTGACGGACTGACAGTCGGATTTAGACCGTCAGCAGAAAACTTTTGCGCTTATAAATCAGCGCGTTACGATGTGTTGAGAGAATAGAGTGGGCGCGACGATAGCGTTGCGCCGGATAACCTAGAATACCATAGAGTGCTGCGGCGTAGTTCGCTCTTTCAATTGACTTCGATTGATCTCAAACGTCGGACGATGACCTTTTCGCGTCGCGCGCCGGCGAGCGGCCA
>DASXDP010000216.1:0-2873 GCA_036490575.1 Xanthobacteraceae bacterium | reverse complement strand
CCTTGATCACAAGATCTCGGCCATCCATGTTCCGAAGGGGTCACCGGACGCCAAGGTCATCGCCGCGGTCGCGCCGCAAGGCGACGAGATCATCATCCCTAAGACGGCGTCAGGGGTATTCAACTCCACGAACATCGACTATGTGCTTCGCAACCTGAACATCGAGCATCTCGTCGTTTATGGAATTGTCACCGATCAATGCGTCGAGTCCACGATTCGCGACGCCGCGGACAGAGGTTTCCTCGTGACCCAGGTCGACGATTGCTGCGCCGCGTATACTCCGGAAGATCATGCTGCCTCCATCGCCTCCATGCGCGGGCATTATTGCCGTACGAGGACTACGTCGGAGCTGATTGGTGAGATAGATACTATTACCTAGGCTCAGGACTTATTAAATTTCTTGCATTAGGTCGGATCGGCTGATTCCTGGGTGAGGCGAGGAGGCTTCGGCATGGCTGATTTGTTTTTGCTTTCTGAGGCGCAGATGCACCGGATCGAGGGCTATTTCCCGCTGTCGCACGGCATTGCGCGGGTGGATGACCGGCGGATTGTGAGCGCCATCGTGTTCGTGATCAGGAATGGGCTTCGCTGGCGTGACGCGCCGGGAGAGTATGGCCCGCACAAGACGATCTACAACCGCTTCATCCGCTGGAGCCGGCTCGGCGTGTTCAACAAGATCTTCGCCGAGTTGGCGCGCAAGGGCGCCAAGCCCGAGCGGATCATGATCGACGCCACGCATCTGAAGGCGCATCGCACCGCTGCCAGCCTTTTAAAAAAGGGCCTGTTCCCCGACGTATCGGACGCACCAAAGGCGGCCTGAACTCCAAACTTCACGCCGTCTGCGACGCCAAGGGTCGACCGCTCGTGATGTTGCTCAGCGAAGGCCAGATGAGCGACTTCAAGGGCGCCGCCCTCATGCTGCCCGCCATGCCGAAAGCCAAGGAGCTTCTCGCCGACAAGGGCTATGACGCCGATTGGTTCCGCGAGGCGCTCGCCAACCGCAAAATCGCCGCCTGCATCCCTTCAAAATCCAACCGCAAAGCCCCGATCCCCCACGATGTCGTCCTCTACAAACAGCGACACAAAATCGAGAACATGTTCGGCAGGCTCAAGGACTGGCGGCGCGTCCACACCCGATACGACCGTTGCGCCCACACCTACTTCTCCGCAATCTGCATCGCCGCAGCTCTCATCTTCTGGCTCTGAGCAATGAGTCCTGAGCCTAGCACTACTTTGGCAGATTAGGTTCGCCGGGGTCGACGAAGTGTTTCTCACAGTGCGGGCATCGCTTCGGTGGAGGACGTGCAAAGAGGTCGAGGATGGCTTGCCGGATCGCCGGCATGCTCGGCTGTGGCGGCGGTCCCCCGATTCTTTTTTTTCCGTCCCGCTGCTTTGAGGCGGCGGGATTGGAGGAATGCGTAGGCGATCATTGTCATCAAGGCGTGTCGATGTAACCCGGTCCAGGATCTCCCTTCGAAGTGGTCGAGGCCAAGCTCCTCCTTGAGCTGCTGATGCGCCTGCTCACAGACCCATCTGGCTTTGATCGTGGCGGCGAGCATCTTGAGGCTCGCATCGGCCGGCAAGTTCGACACATAGTATTTTTGCTCGCCGGTCGATCGGCGTTCGCCGACGAGCCAAACCTCGTCGCCCGGCATGCACTGCATTCGGTTATCGAGCATGCGGTGCTTATGGCCATCCGCAACGCGGACGCGGCGGGCCGCGAAGAGACATGTCAGCCGACCTTTCGTGCCTCGCCGCCAGCTGACCCTTCGCCATTTTCCTCCAGCCATCAACGCTTCAGCAGCGACCGGCTGTCGATCCGGAATGTTGTATTTGCGGGGCCTTCCGGCCTTCGCGACAGGGAAGATCAGAGCAACGTCGGCAGGATAGACATTCTGGCGTCGCGACAACCCTACCGCCCACTTGAGACCGCGCTCGCTCAGAGCCTGACGGAAAGGCCCGCTCGAGCCGTACCCTGAATCGGCAAGGACACAGCCGAAACGCACGCCCGAGGCGATGACGCGGTCGATCTCCTCGATCGCGATCTCGGGCTTCGTCAGAGTCGTCTGCCTATCCCCCGGCACACGAGCCCGCGCCATGCGCTCGGGATCATCTGTCCAGCTTTCGGGCAGGAATAGCCGCAGGCCCACCATCACCGGAACCTCGCGCGACGCCAACGTCAGCGAGACCAGCGACTGGCAGTTGGCGGTCTTCCCGAGCGACGAGGCATATTGCGGCGCGACGCCAACCGAATGCTCGCCCTTTTTCGGCAATGCCGTGTCGTCGACGATCAGCCAAGCGTCGGCGCCGCCAACCATCCTGTCGGCTTCAGCGAGCAGGGCCTTCTCAAGTGGCGCGGCATCCCACACGCCGCTGGCTATGAAATGATGAAGCTGGTCGTAGCCGACCTCGCCGTCGCGCGCCGCCATGGGTTGGACGCTCTTGCGATCACCAGCCCCGATCAGCCCCCCAACATAAACCGGGCACATCCGTGCCCGCGCCTTGTGTCGGAAAGCGCTGAGGAAAGGTGAAAGCCACCGGTCAAGATCGGATTTCCAGCTCTCGTCCATGGTCGGCCCTCCGTGACGCCGACCACCCATGAATCACGCAATACGCGTCCCGGGAATCCCAAAAACGCCAAACTCCTCAAAAATCTGCCAAAGTAGTGCTAGTCGCGCACCCCGCGCTCCTGCTTATCGGGTCGCAACAAAAAAGTGGTCGGCGAAGTTAAGTGAACAGCGAGCGGATGTCTCGAGTGCGGTTTGACTTCGGATATAAAAATCCATGGACATGACCACGATTCTCATCATTGTAGTAATCGTTCTTTTGCTTGGTGGGGGTGGCTTCTATGGTCGAGGACGCTGGTGGTAACA
>DASXDP010000215.1:0-3780 GCA_036490575.1 Xanthobacteraceae bacterium | reverse complement strand
GGACGATAAGACCCTGTCGCACATCTTCGAGACGTTTTACTCCACCAAACGCGGCGGCTCCGGCCTCGGCCTGCCCACCACGCGCAAGATCATCGAAGCCCACGGTGGCCAGATCCTCGTCCAAAGCGAAGTCGGCCGCGGAACGCGGTTCACCATCGCCCTACCCACCCCGCCGCGGATTGCGGGCAACTAGCCTTGTTTTTCGCGACAACCATTAGAAGTTGCCCAATCGGCGGCCGCGGAACCTCCGTGGAGTCCTCGACGAAAGCGCGCTCAGCGCGTTATCATTTGGCAACGCAACGCACGCGAGCGGGAATAAAAAATGTCCGTAGAGCTTCCCTGTCCAAAGCCGCGGTTATCCCGGGCCGCTCACGACCAAATCTGGTATCGCTTCTACGCGATGTTCTCCGACGAGTTCGCTCGCGAAGTTGTCGCGCGTGCGGGAATTCCGCCAGGTGGAGTGCTGCTTGATCCCTGGCTCGGCTCAGGAACAGCGACCGCGGCAGCCACACTAGGCGGGCTGCGAGCATTTGGCGTTGATATTAATCCCGTCATGGTAACGGTCGCGCGCGGCCGGTCCGTAACGCAAAGCGGTGCGACCACTGCAATGGCCGCAGTCCGCAGGCGCGCGCTTGACGCGTTATGCAACGACGCCATTGATGAGGACCCGTTGCTTGATTGGTTTTCGCGGCCAACGGCGTCCGCGCTACGGGCGTGGCAACAAGCGACAAAGGCCGCCTATCCCGACCCGGACTCCGCCGAAGCTGCGTTTGTCCTTACCTCTATATTCGAAGCAGCACGGATCCTCGCAAAGGGCCACCTGTCGAAGAATCCGACATGGGTAAAACGGCCGGGGCCGAACCGGCGGGCGCGCGCAACGCCAGAGAAGGTATCGGAAGTCGTGTCGAATGTCGCCGTCCGGAAATCGGCACTTTGTCCACTTCACCCGCCAAGGTGCCAGCTCGATCTCCGGTTAGGAACGTCGACCCGACTCGATCTGCCAGACGCCATTGCCGACTTGGTGCTCACCTCGCCGCCGTATTGCACACGCATTGACTATGCAGTGACGACACGGATTGAGTTGGCTGTTCTGGGCCAAACTTGCGGAGCCATAGAGGTGCTACGCGACCGCACTATGGGGACGAGCACGGTCCGTCCGACAAGGCCAGGGCCGTTGCTTGAATGGGGCCCTAAGTGCTTGACGTTCCTTGATGCAGTCGAGGCCCACCCCAGCAAGGCTTCATCGACCTACTATGTCAAAACGCACAAACAGTACTTTGACGACCTTTTCCGCTCGCTAGCGGAAATCAGTCGATGCACGAAACGAGCGGGCAAAATCGTGATCGTCGTCCAGGATTCGAGCTACAAAGACTTGCACATTGATCTGGCTGGAATTGTCGTGGAAATGGGGACGTGGCTGCAATGGGAATGCGTCGCACAGCAGGATTATCCCGTGAAGCGGACAATGCGGCAAATCAACACGCGGAGCCTCGCATACCGTCGCGATTCGACGTGTCACGAGAGCGTCATATCGTTTTGCAAGTCTGGGGCTGATTAAGTCCGAGCGGCATTACTTTAGTGAGGGGTCCAATGTCGACGGTACTTACGGATGCAGTCGAGCGTGAGCGGAAGCAAGCCGGCGTACGTTCCCTCGATCTCTCATTCAATGAACTTGCCGATATGTACCGGACGGGCGAGCTCCATATTACCCCCGAGTATCAGCGGACCTTCCGGTGGTCGGGTGCGAAGCAGTCCCAATTTGTCGAGTCGGTGGTCCTCGAAATGCCAATCCCGCCGATCTATGCTGTTGAGGTCGGCGAGGGAAAATGGGAGCTAATCGACGGGCTGCAGAGGCTCTCAACGTATCTACATTTTCGAGGGCAGTTGGACTTACCGGACCAGGAGCCACCGATCAAGAAGGACCATAGCTTCTTAACGCTCGAGGGGTGTGACATCGTTCCGGCGTTGAACGGCTTTACCTTTGACAAGCTGCCCACCTCAATCCAATACCGGATACGCCGGGCGACCCTCCGGGTTGAGCTGGTGCGCCAAGAGCGCAACCCAAGATTCGCCTATTACATGTTCAAACGCCTAAATACTGGTGGCGAGCCGTTGAGCAATCAGGAAGCACGGAATTGTTCAATAAGGCTCCTCGGCACCACCTTCAGCAAGTTTCTCACCAGCCTTAAAAGCGATGCCGGCTTCCAAGAATGCATCGCGGACGTGACGGACGAATACCGGGCGCGCATGGGCGAGGAGGAACTGATACTACGCTTTTTCGCATTTAAGGAGAAACTCGCCGAGTACGTCCATGACATTGATCCGTTTTTGACTGGGTTCATGGAGCGGGCCACCGATGAGAGCGCCCCCGATCACATTGCTTTCAGCTATTTTGAGCAGGAGCGGCAATTCCGCAAAACATTTAAGACCCTGGCTGCCGCCCTCGGACCCGCCGCCTGCCGACGCTGGGTCGGCACCGCGTACGGCGGCGGCTTCTCGGTTAGCCACTACGAGGCATTTTCGATCGGCTTGGCGAAGTTTGCCGACCGAATCCCGAACGACCCGGACCAAGCTCTTATCGACAGCATCGCGGCCGCGCTTGCAGACGCGAAGAAGGACCCGGAGCTGAGAAAGCTCACCACGGGCGGCGGCAAAAACTTTCGGAGCATCTACGAAAAAAAGATCGAGATCGTGGCCAGCCGTCTCCAGGCCGTTCTATGACGCCAACCGATTTTGTTGAACAGCTATACCGCGATTTTGACTGGCGATTCAACGAAGTTCGCAGATTACAGAACATTATCACCCGCGAAGGCGAGGAGGCGGCACGCGACGAACTGCGAAAGTCGCTAATTGTCGTGCTTTACGCCCATTTCGAGGGATTCTGTGTGTTCTCGCTTGAACACTACCTCACGGCGATGAATCAAGCCAGCATTACATGCGGAAGCGCCGCACCCGCAATCATCGCCGGCGCGTTCGAACGAGTATTCAATGCGATGGAGCACGGGGACCAAAAGTGCAAGGTTTTCAGTAAGTCCCTCCCAAATGACGCAGGGCTTCACCGGCACTGGCGGCGGCGACATTTTATCGAGGAGTTCGAGCGGCTGCTCGAAAGGCGCGTTGCGATTCCGAACGATGTGATCGATGCGGAATCAAACCTCAAACCCGACGTTCTGCGCCGTAACCTGTTCATCCTCGGTCTCGATCACACCTTTGTGGACCCCTACGCGGACGCGATTCATAACCTCCTCGCCCGGCGAAACCGGATCGCGCACGGCGAGGACCGCCGCCCGGTTCAGCTGAAGGAATACTCGGACTATGAGGGTGCCGTTTTCGAGATCTGCTACCACCTAATCGAATTCCTCGACGAGGCGTACCGGGGCGAACGCTACCTGCGGCCCGTCCCGGAATACGCGGTCTGATTCCAGCAGTGGATACCTCGATTTTGGATCCCTGGTGGCCCGCGGCGTATTGACCACGAGCCTGAAACGCTCGCAATCTGCGAGCGCTGCATCCTGGGCCCACTGTGGTCATTGCCCTGACGGACGGCCCCTCCGTCCTGCGCAACCCGATGTCCGCCGCTCCTTCCGAGTTTACGCTTGGTTTTGTATGATCGACCGCATGCGCTCCGCCAAGACTTCTGAGCCGGCCGAAACCGTGGCGCCGCCGGTGCGCATTCTGATCGTCGATAATGACGAAGCCCACGCCCAGGCCGTGGCCGAAAGCCTGGAACGCGTCGGATACCGCTGCGAAGTGGCTACCTCGGGCACCGCCGGCGGCGAG
>DASXDP010000214.1:0-3596 GCA_036490575.1 Xanthobacteraceae bacterium | reverse complement strand
TACCGTTGGCGGCCTGCGGCGCGATCTGTCGCCAAAACCATGGCTTGGCGCGGAACTGGAGGCGCTCCGCGAGGCGTACGCCGTGTACGCCCGCCATCTTGAAAGCACGGACAGCCACCTCGATCGTTTGATAACAACCGGCGTGCTCGACCAGCGCGTCGCGTTCGATCAAGGTGCGACCGGTCCAATTCAGCGGGCATCGGGCTTCGATCGCGACCTGCGCCGCGACCACCCTTACGCGGCCTACGCCGAACTTCCGGTCACCGTTCCGGTGCGCAAGCCGGGTGATGCGCACGCGCGCGCGCAAGTGCGGATGGCCGAAATCGATGCCAGCATCGCGCTCATTCAACGCGTGCTGCTGCTGCTCCCGGAGGGGCCCGTCGCGACCGAATGTCAGGCTCCACCGAAATCGGAGGGCCTCGGCTGGACCGAGTCGCCGCGCGGCACCCTGTTCTACGCCGTGCATTTTGACGATCGCGGCAAGCTTGCACGCGTGAAAATCAAATCGCCGTCTTTTTCAAATTGGCGCGTGTTTCCGTTCACGGTGCACGGCAGCAACATGATGGATTATGCGATCAACGAAGCCAGCTTCGGCCTGACGATCGCCGGCTGTGATCGCTAGGAGACAAGAATGCCGCTTTGGACTTTGCTGGGTTTGATCGAAGGCAAGCAGACGGCGCCTTGGCCTCTGAAGGACGGCGCCGATGGCCAAGACGGCGTCATCGGCATGCCGCGTTATCACCCGGAGCACTGCACCGACGCGTGCCGGGCGTGCGCCGATATCTGCCCGACCCGGGCTATTACGATGTGGCCGACCGGCGACGCAGGCGACGGGAAGGCCGGCCGGCTCGATGTCGATTACGGCCGCTGCGTCGTCTGCCAGCTCTGCACCGAAGCGTGTCCAACGCAGGCGATGACACCATCCTCCGATTGGGCTTTCGGAGCCGCCCATCGCGAAGACCTCGTCTGGCGGACGCAGCCCGCGGCACCGGTCGCGCCGGATAGAAAGAGCCGGCGGGGCTTTCGCCGCAGCTTGCATATCCGCCACGTCGATGCCGGCTCCTGTAACGGATGCGAATCTGAACTTCAGGCCCTGAACAATCCGTTTTACAATTTGCATCGCCTGGGCATTTTCTTCACAGCGTCGCCGCGTTTCGCCGACCTTTTGCTGGTCACGGGTCCGGTCACCAACGCCATGCTCACACCGCTGCGCGCCACTTACGACGCGATGCCCGAGCCACGCTGGGTCATGGCGATCGGCACCTGCGCGGTTTCCGGCGGCGTCGCCGAGGGCGGCTACGCGTCCGGCCACGGCCTCGATGGCGTTCTTCCGGTCGACGTCTATCTGCCAGGCTGCCCGCCGAACCCCGCGGCCATTATTCAAGCGCTCCTGATGTTCCTTGACCGCGTGCCGCAACGAGTCAATGGAGGCAAGCTTGACCAATGAGTTGATCGCCGCGGCCGTGATCGCTTGGTTGGCTGCTGCCGTGATCGCGCTGACGGGGCGCGGTTCGGTGATCGCGCGCGTGCTTCTGTTCGCGGGATGTGTGGCGGCGATCGGCGGGGCGATCATGGGCTTGCCGGACGGCAGCCCCGTGCTCGACTTACCGACCGCTCTTGCCGGAGAACCAGTAAGATTTTTGCTGGCGCCAGCCGCACTGTGGCTGCTCGGCTTCGGTGCAGCACCGGCGGCGCTGGCCTGCGCGCTCGCGCCACCTTCGTCCCGCAACCCGTCGGGCTGGCTCTTCGGTGCCGCCATGAGCCTCGTCGGCGCGCTTGGTGTATTCGGCCTTCAGGATGGAGCGAGTTTTCTAATTGCGTGGGAGATTATGAGTTTCGGCGGTGCTCTTTTGATCCTCAGCGATAAGCTGGCGCCGGAGGTTGGGCGGCCCGTTCTCCTCATGCTGGGCCTGCTTGAAGTCGGGGCCGTCGCACTCCTCGCCGCTGTGCTGCTACTCGCGGTGCACGCACACGGTTTCGACTGGGGCGTCTTTCACGTGGCGGCGGCCAGCGTGCCCGGTATAACCGCCACGCTCGTGGGTCTGCTGCTGATTATCGGTTTTGGCGCGAAGCTGGGGCTTCTGCCTTTTTACGAATGGTTCCCCAATCTCTATGGTGCCGGCAGCGGCGCGTCCGGCGCGTTGCTGTCGGGCATTGTGCTGAATGCTGCGTTCTTCGGTTTGAGCCGCGGACTGCTCGACTGGCTGCCCGACGGGAATGCCGATGCGGCGGCCGGTTTGGGGACGTTTCTCCTGATCGTGTCGGTGATCAGCGCGATCTTGACCGCGCTCTACGCTTTTCAGGAAGAGGACTGGCGATCATTGCTCAGTTTTTCTTCGGCCGAGAACGCCTCGGTCGCCGCCGCGATGCTAGGCGCCGCCCTGACCTTCCGCGGGGACGGCCAACGCGAACTTGCAAGTCTGGCGTGGACGGTGGCGCTCCTCCATTTGGCAGCCCACGCTCTCGCCAAGGGTGGCCTTTTCCTGACGGCGGATGGGGTGTACCGGGCGACCGGCGGCTACAACATTTTTCATTCCGATCTCTTGCGGCGCAGCTCGTGGGTGTTCGGCTTCGGCGCCTTATTCGCCGCGATGAGCCTTGCCGCGATGCCGCCCCAGGCGGGCTTTGTCAGCGAGTGGTATGTCTTCCAAACCGTGTTTCAGGGCTTTCATCTCGGCACCGTCGCGGACCGCTTGGCGATGGCGCTCGCCGGTGCCGGCTTGGCACTGACGGCGGCCGTTGCGTTTGCGACCTTCGTCAAGGTGTTCGGCATTGGACTGCTCGGACGCTCGTCGCGATCGGTGGCGCCGGTTTCGGCCGGGAACGCGATCGTCGTTAGCTTGCTCGGCCTTGCGGTGCTCACGCTCGCTGTGGGGATGCCGGCGTGGCTCGATTCGCTGCGCGTTGCCGTGTCGACCACGTTCGGCACGCAGGGTGCCACCGAAATGCACGACGGTGTGATCCTGGTGCCGCTGACGGCGACATTTGCCTTTATCTCGCCGACCCTCCTTGTGGTCGTGATGCCGCTGCTCGCCGTTCTGCCGATCTTGTTGATTTTAGCGAACCGGCGGTATGCCGTGCGACGCGCCCCTGTTTGGTACGGTGGTTTCGACCAGGACCCGGAGCGCGCTTCGACGACGGCCTTGACGTTCTCCAACGCCATGCGCACTTTCTATAGTTTCATTTATCGTCCCACCGAAGAAGTCAAAAGCGAGGCCTGCGGCGTGGAATATTTCGTGCATCGCTTGCGATTCGCCCATGAGGTGGCGCCGATTTTCGGACCTTATCTGTTTTCCCCTGTGACACGCGCCATCTACGTGTTAGCAAACAAACTAAGAGCACTGCAGTCCGGGCATCTTAATTTTTATCTGTCGCTGATCGGCGCGCTGTTGGTCATTATCCTGGCTCTTGCGCTGATTTAGGTTGGACGGAATGCGGACGTATATTTTGATTGCCGTTTTCGGGACGCTTGGATGCCTGGCGCGTTACGGAATGACCAACCTCGTGCAAACGATTTACGGCAGGGACTTCCCTTACGCGACATTAAGCATCAATGTTGGCGGCAGCTTTTTGATGGGTTTCTTATTTATCGAGAC
>DASXDP010000213.1:0-134492 GCA_036490575.1 Xanthobacteraceae bacterium | reverse complement strand
TTTTCAGTCGCTCCGATGATGGAATGGACCGACAGGCACTGCCGGTTCTTCCATCGCCTGATGACGCGCAGCACGCTCCTTTATACTGAGATGCTGACGACCGGCGCGGTGTTGCACGGCGACCGGGAGCGGCTGTTGCGGTTCGATCCGGCCGAGCATCCGGTTGCGCTTCAGCTCGGCGGCAGCGAGCCGCGTGATCTTGCCGCCTGCGCCCGCATCGGCGCCCATCTCGGTTTCGACGAAATCAATCTCAATGCCGGCTGCCCGTCGGATCGCGTGCAAGACGGCCGCTTCGGCGCTTGCCTGATGGCGGAGCCCGCGCTCGTCGGCGAGTGCGTCGCCGCGATGAAGGCCGCCGTGTCTGTTCCGGTGACCGTCAAATGCCGCATCGGCATCGACGATCAGGATCCGGAGCGGGCGCTCGGTGTTTTTGCGCGGGCGGTGGAGGACGCCGGCGCCGACGCGCTCGTCGTCCATGCGCGAAAGGCGTGGCTGAAAGGCCTGTCGCCGAAGGAGAACCGCGAGGTGCCGCCGCTGGATTACGCGCGCGTCTACCGGTTGAAAGCCGCGCATCCGCGGCTGCCCATCGTCATCAACGGCGGCATTCGCACCATCGAAGAGGCCAAGGCGCATCTGGCCAATGTGGACGGCGTCATGATGGGGCGGGCTGCCTATCAGGAGCCGTGGCGGTTGCTCGAGGCCGATCGCGTGTTGTTTGGCGAGACGCCGCCGTTTGCCTCCTTGAAAGACGCTGCCGGCGCACTCGTGCCCTACATCGAACGCGAGCTGGCGCGCGGCACGCGATTGCACGCCATCACGCGGCACTTGCACGGCTTGTTTCATGCCGTTCCCGGCGCCCGCGCTTATCGCCGCGCATTGGCCGGCGCGGCGACATCGACTGCCGGCGCCGAGCTTTTGCTCGCCGCGCTTGCGCTGGTGCGCGATCGCGATCGCGATTTGATCGCGGCTTGAAACGGCGCAGCGCGGAAAGCATCACCTGAAATGCTGTTCGGGATCCCCCTCAACGAACTGTTCTGGCTTGTGCTGTTGATTTTGGCAGGCGGCATTGTCGGCGGGCTGCTCGCCGGACTGTTCGGCGTCAGCGGCGGCTCGGTCTTTGTCCCGGTGCTGTTCGAATGCTTCCGGGTATTCGGCGTCCCCGAAGACGTGCGCATGCAGCTTTGCCTCGGCACCTCGATCGCGATCGTCGTCCCCACCGCCATTCGCTCCTATCTCACGCATCGCGCCCACGGGTTCGTGATACCCGGCGTGATCAGACAATGGGCGCTGCCGTCCATCGTCGGCGTTGCCTGCGCCGCGACTATCGCCGCTTTCGCGCCGGTCGTGGTGCTCACGCTCGCGTTTGTCATCATCGCGAGCCTGATCGGCTTGAAGCTCCTGTTCGCCGGCGACCGGCTCAACATCGGCACCGAATTGCCCGGCCGGGTACCGATGACGTTGTACGGTTTCGGCATCGGACTTTGCGGCTCCTTGATGGGGGTGAGCGGCGGCGCGATTTCGACCATTGTGCTCACGGTCTACGGCAAGCCCATCCACAACGCGATCGCGACGTCGTCGGGGGTGGCGGTGCCGGTCAGCATTGCCGGCGCCATCGGCTTTGCGCTCGCCGGCTTGCCGCACCATGCGCAGTTGCCGCCGCTCTCGCTCGGCTTCGTGTCGCTGATCGGTCTTGTCGTCGTCGCGCCGGTTGCAAGCTTCATGGCGCCGTATGGCGCGCGGCTGGCGCATCGGTTGTCGCGGCGGCGGCTGGAAGTGGCGTTCGGCTGCTTTCTTCTTCTGGTCTCGCTGCGCTTTGTGATCAACCTGGTTTGGGCTTGAGCCGGCGCCGCGCCGTTCACGGATAAGCGTGCAGCAACAGCCGGTCGCCGCGCACCTCCCAGCTTTGCAGCCGGTTGAGGAAGCTCATGCCGAGGAGACTGACTTTAAGCTGGCCCGGCTGCGCCACCAGAGCCGCGATCGAATGCTCGACCAGGCCGCCGATGCCGAGGCGATCGAGCGTGACCGGCGCGGCTAAAGTGCGGCCGTTCGCGGTGTCGATGCTCACGGTGTAGTTGAGCACTTCGAGCGGCAGGCCGGCCGCCTTGGCGTCCTCGCGGGTAAGCACGACTGAACTGGCGCCGGTATCGAGCACCATCGACACCCGCGCGCCGTTGACCTGCGTGTTCACAGCGAAGTCGCCGTTCGCGGCGCGCGCGACCTGGACGGTGCGGCCCGCCGTCGTCGCCGCGTGTCCGGGTGCGAGCTCCGCCATCATCCGGTCGGCGGCATCGTGCAGTTCGAAGCGGTACGAATAGCCGACGACCAGAATGAGCGCGAGCGCGACCCAGAACAGCGCCGCAGTCAGCGCCTGCGCGAAACGTTCGCGAAACAGCATCAGCGCCACCGCGCCCGCGATCACCAGGACGACGATCTTTTGCGCCAGCGAGGCAAGATCGGCGCCGGAGAGTCCCGCGGCATCGTCGCCGCGCCGCGCGACGATCAGAACCAGCGCAATCAGCACCGCACCCAGAAGAGCCCACAGCAGCAGTCGGCGCAATTTCAACCCTCAGCTTTTGTTTTTTATGCCCCGCGACGGACTGCGTATTTTTCTTGGAGCATGATCTTGTCCGAAAACCGGTGGCCACTTTTCGGGATCATGCTCAAGCGCCGAACAACGCGCGGCGCGCGCGCTTGGTGGCGTTGTCGTAGGGGGACGATGGTTCGTCGTGCGGCTGGATCGGCGGGGCCGGGCCCTCGGCAATCGGCGCCAGCGCCGACATCACCCGCTCCGGCGGGAACGTGACGACCACTTCGGTGCCGATGCGCAGTTTCGACTTCAGCGTGAAGGTGCCGCCGTGAAGGTCGATCAGGTTCTTGGCGATCGGCAGACCGAGGCCCGCGCCCTGTTCGGCGGACTTGATGGAGTTCGAGCCCTGGCCGAACGAGGCGAGCACCACCGGAATTTCCTCTTCGGGAATTCCGGGACCGGTGTCCTTCACGCTCATGTATTGCCCGCCCGACGCGGTCCATCCGACCTTGAGCCACACCTCGCCGTGTTGCGGCGTGAACTTGATCGCGTTGGACAGGAGATTGAGACAGATCTGGCGCACCGCACGCTCGTCCGCCCACAGCCGCGGCATGTCCGGCTCGAACAGCTCGTGGATGGTGATGCCGCGGTTGCCGGCGCGCAGCTTGAGAAGGTGATGACAATCCTCCACCACGCGCGCCAGCGACACGACTTCCTCGTTGAGCTCGTAGCGGCCGGCCTCGATGCGCGACAGGTCGAGGATTTCGTTGATCAGGTTGAGCAGGTGAACGCCCGAGCTGTGGATGTCGCCGGCGTAATCCTTGTACATCGGCACCGTATGGACGCCGAAGATCTCGCCTTTCATGACTTCAGAGAAACCGAGAATGGCGTTGAGCGGCGTGCGCAGCTCGTGACTCATCTGCGCCAGGAACCGCGACTTGGCGATATTGGCGGCTTCGGCGCGGCGGCGCGCCTCGTCTGAAATCGATTTCGATTGTTCGAGCTCGGCGAACAGCGCTTCCTTCTCGGCGCGCGTCTCGAGCGTGGCCAGCATGTTGGAATAAAGCCGGAAGGCGAGCAGCGAAAAGTAGCCCTCCGCCGCCAGCACCATGACGGCGAGGATGTATTCGTGCAGCGTGCCTTTGAGAATAAAGTCGAGCGCAATGGCAATGGTGATCGGCAGCGTCAGCGCCAGCACCGCGACCGGCAGGCTCGACGCCAGCATGCTCGAGACCGCGACCACGAGCAGCATCACGAACAGCATGAACGTCGAGGCCTGCTCGTCGGTGCCGATCGGTTGCACCAGCAGGAACGTCCACGCCACGCCGAAGAACAGATCAAGCAGGATAAAGCGTAGCCGCCAGGCGTGCAGTTTGGCGGCGGTTGGCTGCGGCGCGGCGAGAAAGTTGCGGCAGGCCCGCACGATGACGAGGTGAATGGTCAGCGCGGCGGCGGTCCAGGTGGCGCACGACAGCGCGCCGGTCCAAAGCCCCGAGAGCAGCCCGATGGTGATCACCAGCAGCATGATGACCACCGAGCCGGACAGGCGATTTTGCGCAAACTGGCGCAGCAATTCGTAATCGAACACCGGCCGGGTGCCGCTGGTCGAGGTCAGCCGGTCGCGCGCCTCGCGCACGTGCTGGGTGGCGAGGCGCCGCTTGGTCGAGGGAGCGTCGGCGGCGCCGGGCGAGCCTTGCTCGCGCGTCGCGCTGGGCGTCTTGGACATCACTGTTCGCGGCCGGTGAAAATTTGCGTCAAAAGTCCCCTAAATTCCTTAAGGCCTGCCTTAAGAACCCATTCACCTCCCGCGGCGCGCGGTAACGAAGCATTCACCTTATGCGGCGCCTCGCGTTTGCGGGCGAAAGGCCTGGAAAAACAGGCAAATCCGTTTCCCGCGTCGCTTCTCGTTTTACCTCCCCCTGGAGGGGGGAGGTCGACCGCGCAGCGGTCGGGAGGGGGTGAACATCCATTCGCCGAATCTTTGTCACCCCACCCCGCGAGCTTCGCTCGCGACCCTCCCCCTCCAGGGGAGGGTGAAGATCGAAATTCGTTCTCGCGGCTCAGTTTCCTTTCCTCATCCTGAGGTGGCCGCGTGAGCGGCCCTCGAAGGATGCGAGCTGAAGCGCACGGGCCGTCGTTCTTCGAGGCTCGCTATTGCTCGCGCCTCAGGATGACGGGTAATAAAAATCGTTCTCGCGACGCGTGCGCGCCCGAGTTCTGTGCACGTAGCCCGGATTGAGCCTTGGCGAAATCCGGGGAATGAATCGCAGTCCTGACCCGGATTTCGTTTCGGTTATTCGGCCGCTTCGATCAGCTCGATATCTTTTTTCAGAAGTTCGTTGACCAGCTCGTTGAGCGGAATGCCGCGCGCGGCGGCGCGTTTAGTGAGAAACGAGAGCACGTCCGGATCGAGATGCACAGGCGGTACCAACGCAGCGTCCTTCCGATAGAACCGCCCGCGCTCGGCCCTGGAAAAATCGTACTCGTCCTTGACGTCTTCGGTCATGGCTGCGGAGCGTTACTCGCCGCCGCCTTGACCGGGTCCCAGTCGAAGTCGACGCGCGCGCTGCCTCCCCACTCGCGACGTTCAAGCGTATCGGTTTAGACGCACCATGCGAAGGGGAGAGATGGACTATCGCCTTCGCCTATTTGCTACGCCATTGGTTTCTTCAGCACGTCGAGCAAGGCTCTGGCCGCCTGTCCAGCGGTTGCGCGTTCGCCCCTCACCCTAAACCTCCCTTACCGGCGGCTTCGACGGATCGGTGAGGTGCAAGTCGACTGGCCCTTGGCCGAAAATGCCGATCACCGCCGGTTCCTTCTCGCCCTTCTTCACGCCGTCGTAGTGCGGCGTGCGCGCGACGCGGCGCACGAAGCCGCCGGCGCGCACCGGCACGGTGTCCTGCGGCGCAAAATCGGCGCCGGAATTGACCCACCAGGTGCCGGAGAGCACGAAGCACAGCCGGTCGGTGGCGTAATCGTGCGGCGCGCTCATGAAGCCCGGATACCAGCGCACCAGCACCACATACGGGCCCGGCTTCTCGGTCGAGCCGAACACGCTCGCCATCTCGATAGAATACGCCAGGCCGCCGCCCCAGCCGCCTTTCCAGATAAATGCGTCGGGCTCGATGACCTGGGTCTGGTTCGGATCGATCGCCGCGGCGGAAGCGGTGAGCACTCCCGCCGGCAATGCGGCGAGCAGCGGCGCGAGCAGGAGGCCGCGGCGGTTTGGCGCGAGGTTTTGGAGTTGCGCGAGTGCGGCGGCCGGATCGGTGGCGGCCGGCGCGAGCGGCGAGGGGAGTGAAATCCGGGACATGGTTGGTCTCCGTGGTGATTATCGAAATGACGCAGCGGCGGGCGAAAGGTTCGGCGCGGACTGGCACCACGCTTTTCATCCGCCCCCGCGAAAGCGGGGGAGGGGGACCACACGAAGTGTGGTGGAGGGGGCGTCGAAGCACGAGCACGCCCGAGCGTTGACGCCCCTTCCACCATCCTTTCGCGCTTTCGCGCTTCAGGATGGTCCCCCTTCCCCGCTTCGCGGGGCAGGAAAGACTAATCGGACTTGCGACGCATAACTTCTTTATTGCTTCGCCCTTCGGGCTGGCAATGACGGAAGTGATATTGCCGGATCATTTTATCGCCGCAACGGCGCCGTCAGTTTCAAGGCGATCTTCGCGTCCAGCTTAATTCAAGAATGCGCGGGATGTCGGCCGGCGCGTTGCGGCAGGACAATGAGACACACGACGATGAACGCCGCGATGACCGCGGAGGCGAGCGGCCGGCTCAAGGCCAATCCGCCATTGGCGACCGGCTTGTCGAAGAAGTCGCCGACGGTGGCGCCGAGCGGCCGCGTCAGAATGAACGCCGCCCAAAACAGGAATACGCGCGAGGCATTGCTCCAGTAATAGGCCGCGGCGAGGAGGGCGAGGCCGGCCGCGAACACAAGCGCGCCGCCGCCGTAGCCGAGGCCGGTATCGTCCGCGGTCCAGTCGCCGAGCGCGGTGCCGAGTGTTTGGGAAAGCGTGATCGCCAGCCAGTAAAACGCCTCTACCTTCGGCGTCGTCACCGTTGCCACCGAAATCGAGCCCAGCGCCCAGTACCAGGCGCCAAGCGTTGCCATCAGGGCGGCGAACAACAGCGTGGAGCCGCCGGCATAGCCGATGCCGAGCGACCGGTCGGCGAAATCGGCCAGCGTCGTGCCGGCCGTGGTCGATGCGATGATGGTCGCCCAGTAGAGCCAGGGATTGAAGCGCTTCGCCGCGATCTGCAACGCGACCAGCACCACCAGCAGCGAGGCAAATAGCGCAGTCCCGGCAACGTAGCCCCAGCCGAGCGTCATGCTGACGGTATCGCCGCCGGTCTCGCCGAGCGTTGTCGCAGCGATCTTGATGATCCAGAAGACCAGCGTGACTTCCGGGACCTTGCTCGCTGTCGGCGCGGTGGACGTCACGGATACGCTTCACCTTTGCAGCAGCGCGATCAGGCTCGAGGTGTCCCAGCGGCGACGTCTAAGCCGCCGACGCCCGGACTTCGAGGTTTACGCGGGTCTTCTTCTGCAACACCCGAATGACTTCCGACAAATTGGCGGCGGTTGGGTTCCCCTTCGGGTCGAACATCCGCATCAGGCTTTTCACCGGCGTTCCCGTTGCGGCGGCCAGCTTCTCGAAGCCGATGGTGGCGTTGATGTAAGCCCGAAGCGCGGCTTTTGCGGTGTCGAGATCGCCGGCGAGGAGGGCTTGCACCGCTTCACCAAACAGCACTGCCCGGAACCCCGGATCGCGCGTAGCGCGCTCGCGCAGCGTGACGTTGAAACTGCGGGTCACAGGCATGGTCTTCTATCTCCTGCGCGCGGTCGCCTTCCGCGCCCGATATAGCCGCCACAACGCCAATGCCTCAGCGATGTCGCGGTCTTGGCGGCAAGATGCAATCACCTTTGCAGCAGCGCGATCAGGCTCGAGGTGTCCCAGCGGCGCCCGCCCATTTTCTGCACTTGCGAGTAAAACTGGTCCACCAGCGCGGAGACCGGGAGGTGCGCGCCGTTTCGCCGCGCTTCGGCAAGGCAGATGGCGAGGTCCTTGCGCATCCAGTCGACGGCGAAGCCGAAGTCGAACTTGCCGGCGGCCATGGTCTTGTAGCGGTTCTCCATCTGCCAGGATTGCGCCGCGCCCTTGGAGATGGTGGCGATGAGTTTCTCGATGTCGAGCTCGGCCTTCTGCGCGAAGTGCAGCCCCTCGGCCAAACCCTGGACCACGCCGGCGATGCAGATCTGGTTCACCATCTTGGCGAGCTGGCCGGAGCCCGCCGCGCCGATCAGGTTGCAGGCGCGCGCATACGCGGCGATGACTTTCTCGGCGCTGGCGAACGGCACCGCGTCGCCGCCGCACATCACCGTGAGCACGCCGTTCTCGGCGCCGGCTTGTCCGCCCGACACCGGCGCGTCGACGAAGGCAAAGCCGCGGCTCTTGGCTTCGCCGTAAAGCTCGCGCGCGATCTCGGCCGAGGCGGTGGTGTGATCGACGACGATCGCGTTTTTGCGGGCCCCAGCAAAAATGCCATCGGAGCCCAGCATCACTTCGCGTACGTCGTTGTCATTGCCGACGCAGGCCATGATGAAGTCCTGGCCTTCGGCGGCCGCCTTCGGCGTCGGCGCGGCCTTGCCGCCAAACTGCGCCACCCATTTGTCGGCCTTGGCCGCGGTGCGGTTGATCACCGTCACCTCGTGGCCGGCCTTGGTCGTCAGGTGCCCTGCCATCGGGTAGCCCATGACCCCGAGACCGACAAACGCCACTTTCGCCATTCGTGTTCTCCTTCAATTCCGCCGCGCACCACGCGCTTCGTCATACGCGGGCTTGACCCGCGTATCTACGGCATTCAGCATTCTTTGTGCGTCATTGCCGGGCATAGCCCGTGAGGACGGGCGTGGACGCCCTTTTGCCCGGCAATCCATGCAGCCCTTGAAATCAGTATGGACCACCGGGTCATAGGCCAGCGAAGCGACGCCATTCTTCAAACGGCTATGCCCGGTGGTGACGAATAAGCCGCGGCGGACTATCTAGAGCGCAGAGATCGCCGGGGAAGTTTTTCGGAGAGTTTGCACATGCCGCCGCTGAAGGACGAAGTGCTGGCGAAGCTTGCCGCCGTGCCGACGCCGGATGGTGCGCCGCTCACCCAAAGCGGCAAGCTATCCGACATTGTCGTCACCGACGGCAAGGTGTTTTGCTCCATCACGGTCGATGCGGCGAAGGTCAAGGCGTGGGAAAGCGTGCGCGCGCAGGCCGAGAGCGCGGTGCGCGAACTGCCGGGCGTCACCTCGGCGATGATCGCGTTGACCGCCGAACGTGCCGCCGGCAGCGGCGCCGCGGCGACGCGCCAGCCGCAGGCGGCCGGTGGCGCGCCACGCGCGGGCGCGACGCCCGGACACGCGCCCGGACCGTCGCCGCGCGCCGGTATTCCCGGTGTGTCGGCCATCATCGCGGTGGCTTCGGGAAAAGGCGGCGTCGGCAAATCCACGGTCGCGGTCAATCTCGCGCTTGGCCTGCGCGATCTGGGCCTGAAGGTCGGCATTCTCGATGCCGACATTTACGGACCTTCGCTGCCGAAGCTGCTCGCGATCCGCGAGCGCCCGCAGACCGCGGGCGGCACGCGATTAAAGCCGATCGTTCGTCACGGCATGCCGGTGATGTCGATCGGCTTTCTGGTCGAGGAAGAGACGCCGATGATCTGGCGCGGGCCGATGGTGATGTCGGCGCTCACCCAGATGTTGCGCGAGGTCGATTGGGGCACGCTCGAAGTCATGGTGGTCGACATGCCGCCGGGCACCGGCGACGCGCAACTGACTATGGCGCAGCAGGTGCCGCTCAAAGGCGCCGTCATCGTCTCGACGCCGCAGGATCTGGCGCTCGCCGACGCGCGGCGCGGCATCGCCATGTTCCGCCGCGTCAACGTGCCGGTGCTCGGGATTGTCGAAAACATGTCGACGTTCGTTTGCCCGCACTGCGGCGAGCGCTCGGACATTTTCGGCCACGGCGGCGCGCGGCGCGAAGCCGACCGATTGTCGGTGCCGTTTCTGGGCGAAGTGCCGCTGGCGCTCGACATCCGGGAAAAGTCCGACGCCGGGGAGCCGGTGGTCGCAACCGAGCCCGACGGCGCACACGCCAAGATTTTCCGCGAGATCGCCGCGCGCGTGCGCGAAGGCCTGGGCGCGGAAAGCAAGCCCGCGCCGAAGTTCGTCATCGAGGCGTGAGGGCTGCGGCCGATCGCGATGCGGAAACTGGCAACGCGCGTTCTGAATCTTCGCGGGATTTGTTCCGTCCGCCGCGAGTTCCTTTAGTTCGAATTCGCGGCTCCTGCGACTTAGGCGACGCCCCGATTTAATGCTGCGCCTGGAACATCTATCCGCGTTTTCCGTTCTGATTTCGTCAATACGAAAATCCATAAGGCAACGGAGTTAGACCACAATGAGACTAGCGACGAAGTTACTCGCTGCGGCCGCTCTCGGCGGTGCCGCGCTTTCGTTTTCGGCCATGAACGCAGCGGCGGCGATCGCTTGCGTCGGCCCGGTCTGCTGGCATTCGCATGAGGCCTATGAGTATCCGCCGGGCGCCCGCGTCGTGGTCCATCCGGACGATTGGCGCTGGGGCCCGCACGAGCATTACGCATGGCGCGAGCATGAAGGCCGCGGCTACTGGAAGGGCGGCCGCTGGACCGCTTGGTAAGCGCACGCTGATTGCGTCCAGGTTGTTTTGAGGCCGCCATGTTGGCGGCCTCAAATCGTTTGGAAGCGACTCGTCTTCGGGAAAAAGAACGCTGCGTCCCGCGCTACTGGTGCGGCGGTGGCGGCGGCGGTAGCGCCTGATATTCGGGAGGTGGCGCCGCACCTGGACCCGGAGGTGGCGGGCCACCGGGCGGCGGTCCTCCGGGTGGCGGACGGTAATATCCGTTTGGCGGCGGTCCTCCGGGAGGTGGCTCATAGCCGGGCGGTGGCCCATAGGCGCCTGGTGGCGGGGCGTAGGCGCCGGGCGGTGGCGGCGGATACGGCCCGCCGGCGTTCGGCCAGCAACGCCTTCCGTATGGGCCGAGGTGGTAGCCCGGCGGACACGCGTAAGGCGGAGCGCACGAAGAGAGCGCGATGCCGGTCAACACGAGCCCGGTCATCGCAGTTGCAATCCGGATAGACATTATTCCCCCAGTCCCCGTCGCCCCCGCTTCGCCGAGTCACTTCCTGTCTTATTATCACGGCTAAAGATTGGCCGCCCCGCTCTCGGGTTCGACCTGCTCGCGAGAACGGACATCACCCGGCGGCCCACGCGTTGTCGGACTTATTCAGCCTCGCGCCGGTCGGGGCCGAGTTTGCGGCGGAGCAGAGGGTGTTCGCCCAGCGCGCTCTTGCGGCGCTCCCGGCGCAGTCGCGCGGCCTGCGCGCGATCAGCCAGGCCGAGCCACTTCTCGGCAAGGTCGAGCAAGTGCCCCTTGTCCGCTGACGTTGCCGCACGGTTGGCAAGGCCGATTGTTTCCGCGGCGCTGAGTTTGTAGTCGTCTTCCTTCGTCATTCCTTGCTCTGCTTTTGGGTCGACGTCCGCGATGGTTTAGCCAGTGGCGTTGTTAGCTAACAAAATCAATTCCGGACCCCTCGGGATCGTTCCAAAATTCTATCGAAAGCCGATTGAATGCTTAAATTTTTATGAGATTTTTATATTCGGACCGCCGGCAACCAGGAAAGATGCGTCCCGCCATTCGCCGAACGAAAGAAAAGTTAGATTTTGTCCAGGCGCTCAAGGAGTTCGCGCAGTTCCGGCGGAACATCTTCGGCCGGCGGAAAGTGCGTGGCCAGCGTTTGAGCTATCGAGCGGCGCACTATGGCTTTGACCTTGGCGTTATCGGCGAGATCGTACAGCCCGCCGGGCCCACCCGTCCTTGAATCGTCCTGCGTCATGTGCCGCGTCATGGGGTTGAGTTCCCCAAGTTCATTTGCCTCGACTGAGTCTGATGGAAAACGAAGGAACTCTGCGGCTGTTCCAGCGCCGGCCTGATTGACAGATCCGATACAAGCGGCCCGCAGGACTCGGGCGCTAAAATTAAAGAGGCCGCCAATTCGGCGGCCTCTCGTATTTTTCCGTATCTCAGTCGCAGTGCACGGCGCCGTGCGGACCGCGCCAGCAGCCGTGATAGAAATGCCAACCCGGGCCGCGCCAATAGGGCCCCGGCACCACGACGGGCGCAACGACGACAGGGCCGCCATTGGGGCGGCAGCCGACCGGAGTCGGATGCCAGCCGACGCCGCAGCCGCCGGCGACCAGCACCACCGACGGTGACGTAGTGCCGCCGACGTTCGAAAGCGGCATGGCTTGCGCGGACGCGCCGAACGAAAGCGCGGCGGCGACCGAAGCAAACAGCACAGTTTTGACCATTTTCACTCCTTGGAATTGCAGGTCAGTTTCGAGGCCGCACTCATAGCGCATCGCGGATGAATATGAGGCAACGGCGTTGACTGCGGCCATTCAGGAATCATTGCAATAGAGGCGGAAACCGGGACGAGAGGGCCGAAAAAAGTGCGGAAACGGTGGAGCGGCGTCGGAGCGAAGCCGAGGCAAAGCCGGCGGCGCCCGAATCGGAGGTGCGGGATCGGAGCGAAACTCTCAGGCCCGATCCGATCGTTCGGGCGAGAAGCGTCCAAACGAGAAAGGAGGCCGCCGGGTCGGCGGCCTCCTGGAGCTCACAAACCACCTAGCCTTCGAAGCTTACTTCAGCTGGGTGGAGATGCTGCCGAAGCTCGTGTTCAGCTTGGTGCCGATGCCGTTGACGGCGGCGATGATGGCGACCGAAATGCCCGCGGCGATCAGCCCGTATTCAATGGCCGTCGCGCCGGACTCGTTCTTCCAAAACCGTGCAAGAAGTTGCGACATGAGATAGCTCCCTCTGTTTGCGCTGCCGGATTATGCGCGGGAGCGGATGCCGTTTGGTTAAATCCAATGATGAAAAATCGGATAATGAAATTGAGCTTAAGCAATCGAAAATTTGAATGACGACGGACCGGACGAAGTGAGGAGGCGGCGCAAAATCAGCGGCTTTCCTCAAGGAAAAAAGATCACCAGCACGCCGACGGCGATCACGACGAGTGCCGCCAGGATCAGCAGCAAATCGGCGCGCTGGGCATGCCTGCGGCTGGCGTAATCGGGATTTTCGCTCGAATCGGCGGGATTTTCATCGCCAGTCATAGGTTGCACCACCAGGGACTACCTGAGGCTGTAGACCTATACCGGGAAAGTTTATTGAATACTACTTTTGAGAGATGTTTCTGCGCGACGGTTGCACTTTGGTCGACTACCTCACTGCCGCGAAGAAGGCGGCGGCCTAAAATAGCCCGTGCAGCGCAATTTCATTGAGAGCGTCGGGGTTGCGCTCGCCATAGGTCCCGGCGTGGATGAGCCGGGTCGCCATGAGGCTATAAACGCTGTGCGGCCGGTTCGGCGCAGTCAAGATCGCCTGATCGTAAGCCGCTCCGAGAAGTGTCAGCACTTCCGGACCGAGCGATTCAGTGGGGCGTACGAATTTCAGGATCTTGGCCACGCCGTTCTCCTTCTTTTCCGTCCAGGTGGGAGCGCAAATCGTCTTTCAGCCACCGACGCCCGCGTGAAGCTCACGTGCCGCTGTTCACATGCCGCCGCCCGCGATGGAACTAACGTGGGCTTGAGTCGGCGTGATGTCCATGCGGACTGTGTGCTTTTGACGTACAAATAAAAAGCGACCCTTCGGGGGTTTAAAAGCGGCCAAGTTGAGGAGGAAACGTTCTTCATCACAGTCGATTACATGCGTAAGCTTGTGAACGAACGTCGCTTCCACCGAACAACTCATTTTTTGCGCGCACACAGTCGCTCAAAACCAGCGCAGCCGGGAAATAGCTGTATCCACATTTCCGGCGCGTTGAATTTGCGTAATCCGAATTTGCGTAGTCCGGCGGGCGCGACAACTACGCCGATCTTCCAAACGTGCGCGGCGCAATTTCTTTCTTTCACTTTGGTTTGATGGTCGGCAACAACGCGAAAAGCGGCCAAGGCTTAAGGCGCCGCGAACCAAGGTGCCCTAGTCGAGATCTAGCGCCGCCTTGTCAGTCCGATCCGCCAAGCGCAGCGCATTATCATGCGTTTCGCATCACGGATTTCGAGTGTGTCAGCGACAGCGCGGCCTAGCGCGGCGGCTGCTGTTTTTCTCGCTTCGCCGCTTTCACCGCAAGGTCATCCCAATAGACGGACCGCTCGATCCACGTGGCCTTGCCTTCCAGATTTTCGGCAAGGTCAGCCAGCCGGCGGCAGGCTTCCGCCTTCATGCGGTGATCGGCCGGGCTATTAGGCGCGCTCACCCGGATTTGGCCTGCATCCGGCGTTCCGCGCGATCGGCGAGCTTGTCGTAGTCATTCGCCAACCTGAGCATGCTCGCCTTGATGCCGTCTTCGACCATAGGCTCGGCTATCGCCCGCAATTCAGCCGCGCGGTCTTGCCAGTGTTTCGCGTCATTGAAGTGGGTGGGCACGCGACAGCGCTAACACATATTCGCGCGCGTGTGCGGAAGTATCGGATGCGAATGACACGAAACGCAGGTAAAACACTCTTCGGGTTCCATGCAACATTCCGCCAGCCGGGTAGTGTCCTAATTTGATTTTCCGCCCGATGGCAGCAGTTTTGCCGAGATGACGAAGGTCTTAACATCTCCCATTGAGCACTCTTCTTGGGAGGAGTCGCTCACTGCTATGGCTTCCAAAGCGGAGCCATCTTTTCGAAAATACTGAACATGATGGACCTGCCTCCAGAGGTCTGGTCCAATCTTCTCACTGGCAATCCGTGTCACTCGCGTCCGGCTGAAATCGATTTGATCATTGGTGACGATGTTCGCGTTCTTCATCGCCACAAACACCATGGCGGCGGGCCAATGATTCGGTCCGCCGCAATCGGGATCTTTGGCAAATGCGGGGGTCGTGCTGAGTATAATGGCCGCGGCCAAAGTGTAGGAAACCGCATTCATCTGGAGGTTCGCTCCACCAATTCCTGTAGCGACCATACCCGATCGGTCACGTTAGCCGCCATCGCCTTGGTCCGATCGGTGAAGCGTGGAATATGCGCCTGCTTCAGTTGGGCTATTGCAGTCGGGGCCTGCTTCGCGCCCGCCGCGCTTATGGCTTTTCTCGCCGAAAAATCAAATTAGGACACTACCGCCAGTCGTCGACGCTAAAAACTCTTTGCGGGGCCGGACGCCGTTGGCGGGATCGAGCATGTCCTGCCGCGCCAATTCGATAACGCGTTGAGCGACGAGTTGCGCCAGCTGGGCGGTCCGATCAGACAGACACAAGTTCCGTTTTTCAGTGCCTTGTGCAGGCGCACCTCAGAGCCAGGCCTAGGCGCGGGAACATAGCTAGCGAGTCAGATCGAGCCGCGGTGGAGCGCTATTTTGCCGGGTTCTGGTGCAGCCGCACGCGATCTGCGTAGAGCCGCGCGATCAGCCCGTTGATGCGCTCGGTCTGCGACTGCTCGATCTGTCCTTGCAGCCGCTTACGGTAATTCTCGATCTCTTTGTCGATGTCGATGCACGACTGACACATTTTCTTCGCACCCTTTGTGGGCGCAAAGCCGCCGGCGAGAGAATCGTTCCCAAGGTTATGAAAAAGCTGGAAATTACTTTGGTGGCGTTGATGCGTGCAGCGTGGGCCTGGGATCCATTTTACCGCCTGCTGAATCGCGCGTTCCCCGAGAAGGGGCAAACGCTCGAACTTGCATTAGACGATTGAGGCCATCCACACATGAGGCGGCCTAGCCAATTTTTTGCTCGGGGCTCACGGCAGCAACGCCGACGCTGCATAGACGCTGCGGGCGGCGCTCGCCCTTCTTCGCGGCCTCGATGATTCGCTCGGCGATCATCTCGCGGATGAGGTCGGACAAATTACTATCTTGAAGTTCGGCGCAGGCCATGTCGAACGCCTCGCCCATGACGCGCGTCGCTTCATCGTCGAAATGATCAGACTTGACCCGAAGGAACGGCAGGATCGACGCCATGGCAATAGCCCCTCCGTGGTGGGCTATGACGAAAAAAGCCCCGGCACGGCGGGAACCGGTACGGGGCCTAGAAAGTAACTGGCCCGCAATCGCTAGAGAGCGAGGCAGTACATAAAAGCTTAGCACCAAATTTCAATGCAGGGAATGCCGACCAAGCCGCCAACTGAGGCGGCTTAGTCCACCCGCCAATTAAAGACCTGATGACGTTCTTGATTGAGAATCCTCACGACGTTCGCGCCACGCGCCTTCCATTCGTTGATGAGCCTTTGAGCCCTGGCCTGGGCCCATTTAGGGCTGATGACGTTGACCTTGACTCGGTGCAGGACTTCCTCGCCAGCGTCGCCGACACGGACGACTTCGATAATGAATTTCATGAGGTTGAAAAGCTGCGACGCTCGGATTGGGTTCCGGCGACCTTGCCATCGTAAAATATCAGGGGCGGGTACCCACGGGCTTGACTTGGGTCCGACGTTCCGCACGCTCAGCAAGCTTGTCGTAATCCGTTGCTAGTTTGAGAACGGCAGTCTTCATGCCGCCCTCTACCATGGTGGCGGCTATCTCCCGAACTTCGGCAGCGCGATCCAGCCAATGCCTCGGAGTATTGATGGACTTAGAGAGCGTCATCCGGTCGTTCTAACACGAACCGCCTTAACGAGAGATCGTATCAACGCGCTTGTGCGTGAGTATCGGAACCGTTCACGCCACATGTGAGTAGGACACTCCGACGCGGCTTCATGGATTGTTCTCGCTGGTCAAAAGGGGCCAGCGACCCATTTCAAAAGGGAGCAGCGGGTCAATTCAAAAAGGGACCAGACGATATGGAAAGTGGCCAGTACCCGGGCACACGGGCACACGGGCACTGGCCGGTTCCGGCCACTCGCCATTCCGAAACCGGCCTCGGAAACAGGCCAGTACCCCGGGCACACATTGCGCACAAAAAAAGAACATCTTGCCAACTAGAACAAACCGTGTACAATGTCGCTTCCGTTGGGAAATTGAGGCCAGCGGGGGCGATGAGGGCAAGTTTCCCCTGCGTTGCCGGCCTTCCGAATCCCGACCATAAGGAGCAAAACTCATGACCGCCGCGCTTCGTGTCGTTGAAGGATCGTCCATGGATAAGTCGAAGGCCCTTGATGCCGCGCTGTCGCAGATCGAGCGCAATTTCGGCAAGGGCTCGATCATGCGGCTTGGCAAGAACGCGGGCTCGCTCGACATCGAGGCGATCTCCAGCGGTTCGCTTGGGCTCGACATCGCGCTCGGCATCGGCGGACTGCCGCGCGGGCGCGTGGTGGAAATCTACGGGCCGGAATCCTCGGGCAAGACGACGCTGGCTTTGCATTGCGTCGCCGAAGCACAGAAGAAGGGCGGCATCTGCGCCTTCATCGATGCCGAACACGCCCTCGATCCGATTTACGCACGCAAGCTCGGCGTCAATGTCGACGATCTCTTGATCTCGCAACCGGACGCCGGCGAACAGGCGCTCGAAATCGCCGATACGCTGGTGCGCTCCGGGGCCATCGACGTGCTGGTCATCGATTCGGTCGCGGCGCTGGTGCCGCGCGCCGAGCTCGAAGGCGAAATGGGCGACCAGCAGCCCGGCTTGCAGGCGCGGCTGATGAGCCAGGCTTTGCGCAAGCTCACCGCTTCGATCAACCGCTCCAACACCATGGTTATCTTCATCAACCAGATCCGGATGAAGATCGGCGTCATGTACGGGTCGCCGGAAACGACCAGCGGCGGGCAGGCGCTCAAATTCTACGCTTCCGTCCGCCTCGACATCCGCAGGATCGGCGCGATCAAGGAACGCGACGAGGTGGTTGGCAATCAAACGCGGGTGAAGGTCGTCAAGAACAAGCTCGCGCCGCCGTTCAAGCAAGTCGAGTTCGACATCATGTACGGCGAGGGCGTTTCCAAGAACGGCGAATTGATCGATCTCGGCGTCAAAGCCGGCGTGGTCGAAAAATCCGGCTCCTGGTTTTCCTATGACAGCCAGAGAATCGGCCAGGGCCGGGAAAACGCCAAAGCTTTCCTCAAGGCCAACCCTGACGTCGCCGGGAAAATCGAAGCAGCGATCAGGCAGAATTCCGGTCTTATTGCCGAGCGGATACTTGCCGGCGAGGAACGCGAAGACGACGACGCCGCCGAAGGGTAGGGCGGGCCGTACGCGTCATTGCGAGCGGCAGCGAGCAATCCACTTTTTGATTCTTGAATTTGTAGATTGCTTCGTCGCTCACGCTCCTCGCAATGACGATTTGGTTTTCCTTGCGGCCGACGCTTCGGCGGCCCTGCAGCAATCGACAAAGATAACTTCATCCTTTTCCCCCGCGGGAGGGGTGAGGGGTAGCGTCCCCGGCCGCCCCCCAGCGGCTAACGCCCCTCACCCCAACTTTTCGCGTCATTGCAACGGCCACCGGATCATACCCGGCGGCGGGTGACCGCGGCGAAGCAGTCCGGAATGCCTGAGCCGGATTGCTTCGCTGCCGTTCGCAATGACGATGCTGCTGAAGGTGAAAAACCTGAGCGGCCTTACGGCCGGTCCTCGGGCTCGAGCGGGCCGGGTTCGTCGTAGCCGTGGCGGCTCGAGTAGAACAACAGTCCCATCAGGGCGAAGCCGACGGCCAGCGAGATGATGATGCCGCCCGCCATCGCAACGTAACCGATGGTCGGCATCGGCGGGCCGCCGACCACAAAGGCGCTGGCGGCGTACCAAAGCGCGGCCGCGAGCAACGCAAGAAGCACGGCAACGAGTGCAATGGTGCCGAACTTTTTGGGCGCGCCGTCTGGCATGACGAGGAGATAATGCCGGCGAGGGCCCGGCGCCAGCGGCGTTTCGCCGGTCAGAATTTATTCGGCGGGCGGGGGACGCCTCCGGGCGGCAAGGGATGGTCGCCGCCGCCCAGGAACACGTAATCGGCGGAGTAGGGAACGTCACGGAACGCGCCGCGCTCGCTGCATGTTCCCGTGAGTGCGCCGCCGTGGGTGTTGATCCTCTGTACCACCGTCACCGGTGTGAGCATGCCGTTGCCGCGCCGGTCGACGACATCGAGCCTGAGCCAGGCGACGTCATCGGCGGTTGCGCCGGGCGCTGAACCGGCGGCCTTGGCGATGACGGCGCTGCCGTCGGTGTGCTCCCAGGTCGGGCCGGCAAAGTGGCGGCCGACGGTGCGGCCGTCCTGCATCAGCGCCGCGACCGGCTCGCGGAACGTCCAGGAAAGTTTGCCGTCCTTTTCCTTGCACTCGTAGAGCTGCGTGCCTTCGGCATGCAGCGTGACAATCGGCGTCTGGCCCGCCGCGGCAATCGCCGCCGGAACCGGCGCCTGCTCAGCGGCGGCGAATGCCGGAAACAGCGCCATGACAGTCAGTAAGAGCGCCGTGGACTTGGCGTCTGCTCCGGGGCGTACGTTCACATCATCGCCTTTCGTAAATTCCCGTCGACCTTGTCGAGGAAACCGGTGGTGCTGAGCCATTTCTGCTCGGGTCCGACCAGCAGCGCAAGGTCCTTGGTCATGAACCCGGCTTCCACCGTGCCCACCGTCACCTTTTCCAGCGTGTCGGCGAATTTCGCCAGTTCCGCATTGTCGTCGAGCTTGGCGCGATGGGCGAGCCCGCGCGTCCATGCGAAGATTGAAGCAATGGAATTGGTCGACGTCTCGCGGCCCTTTTGATGCTCGCGGTAGTGCCGCGTCACGGTACCGTGCGCGGCCTCGGCCTCGACGATCTTGCCGTCCGGTGACGTCAGGACCGACGTCATCAGCCCGAGCGAGCCGTAGCCTTGCGCGACCGTGTCCGACTGCACGTCGCCGTCATAGTTCTTGCACGCCCAGACGTAACCGCCCGACCATTTCAGCGCCGCCGCCACCATGTCGTCGATCAGGCGGTGCTCGTAGAACAAGCCCTTCTGCTCGAACTCGGCGCGGAATTCCTTGTCGTAGATTTCCTGGAAGATGTCCTTGAAGCGCCCGTCGTAGATCTTGACGATGGTGTTCTTGGTCGAGAGGTAGAGCGGATAGCCGCGGTTCAGCGCGTAATTCATCGACGCGCGGGCGAAATCGCGGATCGAGTGATCGAGATTGTACATCGACATGGCAACGCCGGGTCCCGGGAAGGCAAAAACCTCGCGCTTGATCTCTTCGCCTTCCTCGCCGATGAACGTCAGAAACAGCTTGCCCTTGCCGGGAACCTTGAAATCCGTGGCGCGGTATTGGTCGCCATAGGCGTGGCGGCCGATGATGATCGGTTTGGTCCAGCCGGGAACAAGCCGCGGCACGTTCCGGCAGATGATCGGCTCGCGGAAGATCACGCCGCCGAGAATGTTGCGGATGGTGCCGTTGGGTGAACGGTACATCTCGTGCAGATTGAACTCTCTCACCCGCGCTTCGTCCGGCGTGATGGTCGCGCATTTCACGCCGACGCCGTAGAGCTTGATCGCTTCCGCCGCCTCGATGGTGATCTGGTCGCGGGTCTCGTCGCGCTTGCCGATGCCGAGGTCGAAATATTTGAGGTCGATGTCGAGGTAGGGGTGGATCAGTTTTTCCCGGATCAATTGCCAGATGATCCGGGTCATCTCGTCGCCGTCGATCTCAACCACCGGATTGGCCACCGCGATTTTAGCCATGGAGGTTCGGTCCCAATGGGCGCGCCGTCGCCGGCCGGATGGCGGCGATCGGACCGCGCGCTCCGATAGTGCACCCGGCAGAATACAACAGGCTCTATAGCACCTCGTAAAGCCGCCGCCACAGTGCTTCGCAACGCCGGAAGCGGAGATGGAAGACGGCGCGCGATTGCACGCAAAACGTCTCCAAGCGCGTCGGTTTAATTTTAATTTCCCTTAAGTGATTGGTGGGCATGATCGCAGCTCGGGAGAAGCAGGATGAGTTGCGTCGATGTCGCCGTTGTCGGCGGTGGCCTGGCGGGTTCGACCGCCGCGGCCATGCTCGGCCGCGCCGGCATCAGCGCGGCGCTGATCGATTTCCATCAGGAATATCCGGCCGACTTCCGTGCGGAGAAGGTTCTCGATTCCCAGATTCCGCTGCTGGCGAGCACCGGCGTTGCCGAGGCGGTCTCAAGTGCGGCGACGGCCGATGAAGAGGTCTGGATCGCCCGCTTCGGCCGGGTCGTCGAGGTGCGACCGACCGATCAATACAACATTTTCTACGACACGCTCGTCAACGCCGTGCGCGCGGACATCTCCAGGGATGTCGAGTTCATTCATGCCAAGGTGACGCGCATCGACCTGAGCGCCGACCGGCAGCGGCTGGTTCTGGCAAATGGCCGGGAGATTTCTGCGCGGCTCGTCGTTCTGGCGAACGGGTTGAATACCGGCTTGCGCCAAAGTCTCGGCATGAAGGGGGCCATTTTGAGCCAGTGCCACTCGATCACCGCCGCGTTCAACGTGACACCGGTCGGCCGCCCCGGCTTCAATTTCAGATCGCTGACCTACCATTCCGAGGGACCGCAGGATCGGATCGCTTATCTGACGCTGTTTTTGGTCAACTCGACAATGCGGGCCAACTTGTTTTTCTACCGCGATATGCAGGATCCATGGCTGCGGGCGCTGCGAGAAGCTCCTGTGGAGACTCTGTTTGCGGCGCTGCCAAACCTCCGCCGCTTGATCGGCGATATCGAAGTACCTGATGGGGTCAAGATCAGGCCGATTGATTTGTACATGACCGCAAATTGCCGGAAGGCCGGCGCGGTCCTGGTCGGTGACGCGTTTTCGACATCATGTCCGGCTGCGGGTACCGGCCTGGACAAGGTATTTACCGATGTCGAGCGGCTTTGCCGGGTGTATGTCCCGCGTTGGCTCGCCACGCCGGGAATGGATGAGCAAAAGATTTCCGCATTCTATGCAGATCCGGACAAGACCGCGTGTGACAGACAATCTCTCGCCAGAGCGTTTTACGTGCGGTCGCTTTCGATCGATCCAACGCTGTGGTGGCGGGCGCAACGCTTGAGCCATTACCTGGCGCTGAGCGCGGCAGGTTTGGTGCGGCGGGCGGGAGGGCAATCGAGCCCGGTCAAGCCGGTCTACGCGCCCGACCCGATCGGCCAGGATTCGGTCCTTTTGGGGTCCTAGAACCGCGCCGTCGGCGCGGCGACCGAAACGGCATCAACACGAATGCGCTCGTGACTCTCACAGCGCGGCGAGTGCGGCGTTGAGCGTCGCACTCGGCCGCATCGCCGCCGATACCTTGGCAGGATCGGGAAGATAATAGCCGCCGATGTCGACCGGTTTACCCTGCGCGGCGATCAATTCGGCATTGATCTTGGCCTCGTTCCTGGCGAGCGCCTCAGCCAGCGGCTTGAAGCGGGCTTGCAGCTCCTTGTCCCTGGTCTGCGCGGCCAGCGCCTGTGCCCAGTACAGCGCGAGGTAAAAATGGCTGCCGCGATTGTCGATTTCGCCGACCTTGCGCGCCGGCGAGCGGTTGAACGCGAGGATTTTTCCGATGGCAGTGTCGAGCGTCTCGGCGAGGACCTGGGCCTTGGCGTTCTTGTAGGTTTGCGCCAGATGTTCCAGCGAGGCACCCAGTGCGAGAAATTCGCCGAGTGAATCCCAGCGGAGATAGTCCTCCTGCTGGAACTGCTCGACGTGCTTGGGCGCCGAGCCGCCGGCGCCGGTCTCGAACATGCCGCCGCCCGCCATCAGTGGAACGATCGACAGCATTTTGGCCGAGGTGCCGAGCTCCATGATCGGAAACAGATCGGTCAGGTAGTCGCGCAGCACATTTCCGGTCACTGAGATCGTGTCCTGCCCCTTGCGGATGCGCTCGAGCGAAAACTTGATCGCTTCGACGGGCGGCAGAATGCGGATGTCGAGGCCGGTCGTATCTTGATCCTTCAGGTACTTCTCCACTTTGGCGATCACCTCGGCGTCGTGCGCGCGCCTGGCGTCGAGCCAGAATACAGCAGGCGTATTGGTCAGACGCGCACGGCGCACGCCGAGCTTGACCCAGTCCTGAACCGGCGCGTCTCGCAATTCGCACATGCGGAAGATGTCGCCCACTTCGACCGGGCGCTCCAGCAGCACCTTGCCGTCATCGGCGACGACGCGAACCGTTCCGGCGGCGGGAATTTCGAACGTCTTTTCGTGCGAGCCGTACTCCTCGGCGGCTTGCGCCATCAAGCCGACATTGGAAACCGAGCCCATGGTTTTGGGATCGAACGCGCCGTGGGCCTTACAGTCGTCGATGACCGCCTGATACATCCGCGCGTAGCTGCGGTCGGGGATGGCGGCGATGACGTCGTGCAGCTTGCCGTCCGCGCCCCACATCCGGCCGGACTCGCGGATCATCGCCGGTATCGAAGCGTCGATGATCACGTCGGACGGCACGTTCAGATTGGTGATCCCTTTGTCCGAGTTGACCATCGCTAGTCCCGGCCGTTTCGCGTACTCGGCGGCGATGTCGCCCTTGATGGCGTTTTTCTCGGCGTCGGGCAGGGTCTCGATCTTGGTCAGAAGATCGCCGAAGCCGTTGTTGAGATTGACCCCGAGACGCTTGAGCGTAGCCGCGTGCTTCTCGATCACGTCGGAGAAAAATACCGAAACCGCATGACCGAACACGATGGGATCGGAGATCTTCATCATGGTCGCCTTGACGTGCAGCGAGAACAGCACGCCTTCCTGCTTGGCGGCTTCGATCTGCTCGGCAAAGAACGCGCGCAGCGCTTTGCGGCTCATCACCGCGGCGTCGATGATTTCGCCGGCCTGTAGCGGCGTCTTCGCCTTGAGCACCGTGACCGCGCCGCCGGCGGCGACGAGCTCGATGCGGGCGTTGGTCGCCGCCGCGACAGTGGTCGAGATTTCCGATCCGTAGAAATCGCCGCCCGACATGTAGGCGACGTGCGATTTGGAGGAGGGACTCCAGGCGCCCATCTTGTGCGGATTGTTACGGGCGTATTGCTTGACCGCGCCGGCGGCACGGCGGTCGGAGTTGCCTTCGCGCAATACCGGGTTGACGACGCTGCCGAACACCCTGGCGTAGCGCGCCTTGATGTCCTTCTCGGCGTCGGTCGCCGGATTGTCCGGATAATCCGGAACGTCGTAGCCCTTGCCTTGCAGCTCCTTGATCGCGGCCTTGAGCTGGGGGATCGAGGCAGAGATGTTCGGAAGCTTCATGATGTTGGCTTCCGGCCGCGTCGCGAGTTTGCCGAGTTCGGCAAGTTCGTCGGAGATCCGTTGTGCGGGCTTAAGCTTCTCGGGGAAACTGGCGAGGATGCGGCCGGCCAGCGAGATGTCCTTCAGCTTCACCGCCACCCCCGCCGCGCCGACAAACGCTTCGACGATCGGCAGCAGCGAATAGGTCGCGAGCGCCGGCGCCTCATCGACCTTGGTCCACATGATTTCGAGATTTGGCATCCTTTTAACCTCTGGTCGGCGTGCTTGTTGGGCGCGGCGGAATTGAATGTTAGCGGGCGGGATGAACCGTCCTTTTGGCTCCCCTTGGGCCCTCAAATGAATGATTCTTGGCACGGAGACCGCCAACCGGGAATTCGACTGACGGGGGGTTGGCGCGCGCCCTATAGCATTCGCGAACGGCCGGAGAAAGCGGTCATCGCCCACGGCGCCCGTTTGCGCCGGTGGCTGGCGGGACGAGGCGAAACCGCGTAACTTCCGCGCCGATGCCCATCCGGCGTCGTGCGTCGGGCATCAAGCACTGCGCCTCGATCCAGATGCCGCCTGGTGCGGCCGTGACAGCAGCGAATCGCCGGATGGACGACACTGTCCTTGCCAAAGCCGTGTCCGGACGCTCCGCCCGCGTGCTCTTTACCGGAGAGCGGACCGACTTCATCCGGCTGGTGCGGCGTGGCGCGTTTCTCGAACTCGTGACAGCCGGCTTTTACCGGTTCTGGCTTGCGACCGATATCCGGCGCGCCTTGTGGTCGGGCACCTCGATCGAGGGCGATGCGGCTGAATATACCGGCACCGCGCGCGAGCTCCTGATCGGATTTCTGTTCGCGCTGGCGATCCTGGTGCCGATTTATCTCGTCTATTTCCTGATCGGCATCGAAATCGAACGGGCCAAGGCGTTCGCCAGCTTGCCGCTGTTTCTGTTCTTCTACGCCTTCGGCCAATTCGCAATTTTCCGCGCGCGGCGGTATCGGGCAACGCGGACGGTGTGGCGCGGCGTGCGGTTCTGGATGTCCGGATCGGGCTGGGCGTACGCCTGGCGCGCCTGCCTGTGGACTTTGGCGACCTTCTTTACGTTGGGTCTGACACTGCCGTGGCGCGAAAGTGCGCTCGAGCGCTACAAGATGCGGCATCTGCACTATGGCGACCTGCCGGCGCGCTTCGACGGCACCGGCTGGACTTTGTTCAAGCGCGGCTGGTGGCTGTGGCTCCTCTCGTTCCTGATTATCACCATTCCGTTTCTCTATCCGGCGTATCGCGCCATTCTGTGGCGCTGGTGGATCGAGGGCGTGCGGTTCGGCGGCCTGCGATTTGAATCGACGCTTCGCACCGGCGGCCTGATGGGGCTCTATTGGGCGACCATTGGCTGGATCGTGCTGTTCATGTCTTTGGCTGGCGCGACACTCGGGATTGTCACCGCCGCGCTGCCGCATCTTATCGGCGCTCCGGCCGGCGCCGCGGGCCTCATGTGGCTCGTCCGCCAGCATCCTATTTTGGTGTTTGTTTTATATATCGCCAACTACCTGGTGATCGCTTTGTTTGCGGGCTTCGTGGTGCGAATCTATCTGACCCGCGGTGTGTGGCAGCGTGTCGTGACTTCGGCGACCGCTTACAACCTCGAGAACGCAGACGACGTCCGCGCGATGGGCGGTCTCGCAAGCGCGCTGGGCGAAGGATTGGTCGATGGTCTCGACGTCGCCGGATTCTGACACCGGCGGCGATGTCCCGCCGCCGTTGCCGCCCGAAGCTCCTCCCGCATGGCGTGCGATTTATTTCGACGGGGTCACCAACCGCAAACACGCGGTCACGCTCCGGTTTGAGTCCGGTCAGCTCGACATCGTCAAAAACGACTCCGAAGTTACGGCGTGGAGTTACGATGATTTGCGCAGCGTGGGCGGCGGGCCGGGAACGCTGCGGCTCAAGTGCGTCTCCGGCTTGCCGCTGGCGCGGCTCGATGTTTTCGATCTGGCGATGCAGGCCGAAATTCGGACGCATGCCCGCTTCCTCGAAGCCGAGCAGGGCAGCCGGCAGACCGGGCGGATTGTCGGCTGGTCGCTCGCCGCCATCTGTTCGATCGTGCTGATTGTTGCGTTCGGCGTGCCGTTCCTTGCCGAGCGGATGGTGCCGCTGGTGCCGATGTCATTCGAGCGCCGGCTCGGCGGGGTGGTCGACAATCAGGTGCGGTTGCTGTTCGGGGGAAGGACCTGCACCGATCCGGACGGCAACGCCGCCTTTGCCAAAATGGTCGAAAAGCTCCGCCAGGCAAACGGTCTGGAGACACCGTTGCAGACGGTGGTGCTGGCGTCGAAAATTCCTAACGCGCTGGCGCTGCCCGGAGGCAAAATTTATCTGCTCAACGGGTTGCTGCAAAAGGCGGACAATCCCGACGAGATCGCCGGCGTCATTGCTCACGAGATGGGCCATGTTGCGCATCGTGACCAGATTCGCGTGATGATCCAGAATGGCGGCACCTCGTTCATGATCGGGCTGTTGTTCGGCGACATCACCGGTTCGGCAGCGGCGATCTTCGCAGCGCGAAGCCTGATCGACGCGTCGTATTCGCGCCAGGCGGAAGGTAATGCCGATGCCTTTGCCATCGAGACCATGCATGCGCTTGGCCGCTCGCCGGCGCCCATGGGGGAACTGTTGTTTCGCATCACCGGCGCCCAAGGCAACAACAGCATCGGAATTCTGGCGAGCCATCCGTTGACCGAAGAACGCCGCGAGTTGATGCGGCGCGAGGATCGTCCGGCGACCGGGCCGGAGATTTTATCGCCGGCCGAGTGGCGTGCGCTCAAGAACATCTGCCTTTCCCAGCGCGCCAAGTAGTAGCGCCGCCGGCCCCCGGCACACCTCGACGGGAGCGGCAAGGCCGTGCATTACAGGCGCCATGCCCGGTGCCGGAACCGACAAGACCAAGCGTTGGCTGGCGCCGCCGTGCCCGGTTGTCGTTTTGGTCGGACCGCAGCTCGCCGAGAACATCGGCGCTTGCGCGCGCGCAATGGCCAATTTCGGCCTCTCCCGCCTGCGTCTGGTGGCGCCAAAGCCGTCGTGGCCGAACGACAAGGCGCGCATGATGGCGGCCGGCGCGGACCGCATCCTCGATGGTGCGGAGATTCACGCGAGCCTCGACGCCGCTATTGCCGACTGCACCTTTGTTGTGGCGACGACCGCGCGCGCCCACGACCAGGCCAAGCCCGTCGTCGGCGCCGCCGAAGCGGCCGCCCTGATGGCGCCGCGCGTCGCCGCAGGCGAAACCGTGGGCATCCTCTTCGGCCGCGAGCGCAACGGGCTGGAAAACGATGAGGTCGCGCTCGCCGATCGCATTCTCACGCTGCCGGTCAATCCGGCTTTTGCCTCGCTTAATCTGGCGCAGGCCGTTGTGATCGTCGGCTACGAATGGTTCAAGGCCGCAAGCGGCGGCACGCTGCCGTTCGCCATGCCGGAGAAATCCGCGCCGGCGCCAAAACAGCAGCTGTTGTCGTTTTTCGGTTCGCTGGAACGTGAACTGGAAAAAGTCGAATTTTTCCGGCCGCCGGACAAGCGCGCCACCATGCAGATCAACCTGCGCAATATTTTCACCCGCATGGCGCTGACACGGCAGGACATCCAGACGCTGCACGGCGTGATCACCGCGCTGGCGGAAGGCCGCAAGGGGCCGGCACGCGGCGGCGTACTTGACGGCGAGGAGGCCGAGTTGCTGCGAGCGCTTCTGGCCGAGCACGACGGCGGCCGCGTGCCCGGCGAGCGCGGTCCGGTGCGCGGGCTGGCCCGGCTTCTGCGCCGCAATCCGACGGACGCCGAACGCACCCTGTGGCAGGCGCTGGTCAACGACCGCCGCTTTGCCGGCCGGGGTTTTAAGCGGCAGACGCCGATCGGGCCGCACATCTGCGACTTTGTGTCTTTCCCGCTCAAAACTGTGCTCGATCTCCAGCCAGGCGAGGAGACGGCGGCGGCGACGGCAGAGCGCGCCAACAAACGCGCGTGGCTCGCCGAACGCGGCTACCGCGTGATCGAAATTACCGAGGTGAAGATTGGTGCAGATTTGCCGCGGGTGCTCGACGAACTCGCCCGCGCGGTCAGCCCTTGATTACCTTGAGCGCAGCGGCTGCGCCGGCGCGTAGCATGCCGATGTCGCTTGAGACCGCGAGAAAGCGCACGCCGCGCTTGGCGAGCGCGGCGGCGCGTTCGGGGGTGTGACAAAAAACGCCCGGAGTTTTCCCGGCCGCGTTTGCTGCTTTCACCATGCGATCGATCTCGCGCTCGACCTCGGCAGACAGCGGATCAAGCGATTTGCCGTTCGAGAGCGCGATCGAAAGATCCGAAGGCCCGAGAAACAGTCCGTCGATGCCTGGCGTGTCGAGGATCGCCTCGAGATTTTGCAGCGCGGTGCGGGTTTCGATCATGGCGAGCGTGACCACGTGATCGTTGGCTTCGCGCAGGTAGACGGTTTGATCGGCAATCCCGGCGAGCGCGGTCACCCGGTGCGGGCCCCAGCTTCGCTCGCCGACCGGCGGAAACTTCGCGGCGGCGGCAAAGGCATGCGCGTCGGCGGCCGTATTGATCATGGGCGCGATGATGCCTTCGGCGCCGAAGTCGAGCGCGCGGGAAACCAGCGCATAGTCGCCGACCGGCACCCGCACGATCGGCGCCGAGCCGCCCTGGCGGACCGCGGCGACGCCGGTCAGCAGCGAACTTACGTCCCAGAGGCCGTGCTGCCCTTCGAGCGTGACGGCCGGAAACCCTTCCCGGCCGACCGTTTCGGCGAGAATTGGGTAGGGCAGGCTGCACCAGCCGCTGAACAGGGTTTCTCCCGCGCGCAGACGCCGGGCAAGGGTGAAAGCTTCAATGGCCATGATTTAAATCAACTTCGAATGATTGGTGGCGCCGCGACGCGGCTATTTACCCGCCTTGATGTCATCGATCGCCCTCGCCATCAGCTCGGCCATCATGCGGCCGATCTGATGGTCGGATTGCGCGACGCCTTTGGCCTCAAAGTCCTTGAGAACCTTGCTCGCGACATCGTGAGCGCCGACGTCGACGCCACTCATGACGAGGGATAGCGCATAGCTGTCGGCCTCCGGGCCGTTCAGCCCGAGCTTCTCCGCCGCCCAATGGCCGAGAAGCTTGTTTCGGCGCGCGGTCGCCTTGAAGCGAAGCTCCTCGTCGTGAGCGAATTGCTGCTCGAACCCTTCTTCACGCTCGTCGAACGTAGTCATTGTGATCGCCTTGATTGCTTGCCGCCACCGTCGCGGAACCGCGCGTAGCGTTCGCGCCTTGCATATCGAGGCTATGCCGTCAAGGCAACCGGTCGGCGGCAGAAACATCCTCGTTGCGGGCGCGCCCGCTCAGGTCTATGTCAATTGTACTCCGCTTCGCGTTCAGCTAGCTTTGTCGTTGCGGAGGGGCAGCGTTTTGAGTCGCAAGCCCGTCACCGCCGCCGCGGATCTCGATATCAGCACTGGAGCCACGGCATCATGGACTTCACCAAGCCACGGTACACTCCGATGAGCCGCCGTCGCCGCATCTACGAAGGCAAGGCGAAGGTCCTCTATGAAGGACCCGAGCCGGGAACTCTCATTCAACACTTCAAGGACGACGCGACCGCCTTCAATGCCAAGAAGCATGAGGTCATCGAAGGCAAGGGGGTCCTGAACAACCGGATTTCGGAGTACGTCTTCCAGCACCTCAACGACATCGGCGTTCCGACGCATTTCATTCGCCGGCTCAACATGCGCGAGCAGTTGATCCGCGAAGTCGAGATCATTCCGCTCGAGGTGGTTGTGCGCAACGTCGCCGCCGGCTCGCTGTCGCAGCGGCTCGGTATCGAGGAAGGCACACAGCTGCCGCGCTCGATCATCGAGTTTTATTATAAGAACGACCAGCTCAACGATCCGATGGTGTCGGAGGAGCACATTACCGCCTTCGGCTGGGCGACGCCGCAGGAGATCGACGACGTCATGTCGCTCGCCATCCGCGTCAACGACTTCCTGTCCGGGCTTTTCCTCGGTGTCGGCATCCGTCTCGTCGACTTCAAGATGGAGACCGGCCGGCTCTGGGAAAACGACTTGATGCGTATCGTTGTCGCTGACGAGATTTCGCCGGACTCGTGCCGGCTGTGGGACATCAAATCGAGCGAGAAGCTCGACAAGGACCGGTTCCGCCGCGACCTTGGCGGGCTTCTGGAGGCCTACACCGAGGTCGCCAAGCGTCTCGGGATCATGAACGAGGGCGAGCGCCCGCAGGGCACCGGCCCGATCCTGGTCAAGGGCTAGGATACGGCTCGGGTAACCGCGCTTATTGTTGATTTGTGGCATGCCCGGCCTTGTGCCGGGCATTGCCGTCTTTTAGGTACCGGGTGGAGTTAAGACGGAAGCAGATCGCCATGAAGGCACGCGTCACCGTGACGCTTAAGTCCGGTATCCTCGATCCGCAGGGCAAGGCGATCGAGGGCGCGCTCACGTCGCTCGGCGTCGCCGGTGTAGCGAGCGTGCGCCAGGGCAAGATCTTCGACATCGAGATCGAAGGCGCCGACCGCACCGCTGCGGAGGCGGCGCTCAAGGAAGCCGCGGAGAAGCTCCTCGCCAATACGGTGATCGAGAACTATCGCATCGAAGTGACGGGATGAGCAAAGTCCGATCGGACGCGCAATGAAGTCGGCCGTTCTCGTCTTTCCGGGCATCAATCGTGAGCGCGATATGGCGCGTGCGCTCCGGCTCACGTCGGGAAGCGAGCCGGCGATGGTGTGGCACGCGGATAGCGACTTGCCTGCCGGCACCGATCTCGTCGTCATTCCGGGCGGCTTTTCCTATGGCGACTATTTGCGTTGCGGGGCGATTGCCGCGCGGGCGCCGATCATGGCGGCGGTGCGCGCGTTTGCGCAAAAAGGCGGGCTCGTCCTCGCCGTATGCAACGGCTTTCAGATCGCGTGCGAGGCCGGCTTATTGCCCGGCGTGCTGATGCGCAACACGCAGCTTCGTTTTATCTGCCGCGACGTCTATCTGCGGGTCGAACGTTCCGACACGCCGTTCACCCGCGGCTACAACGCAGGGCAGGTGATCCGCGTGCCGGTCGCACACGGTGAGGGTAACTACATCGCTGACGGCGAAACCATCGCGCGGCTCGAAGGCGAGGGCAGGGTGGCGTTTCGTTACTCGTCGCCGGACGGCATGATCGATCCAAATTGGAATCATAACGGTGCGCTCAACGCCATCGCCGGCATTATCAACGCGCGCGGCAACGTGCTCGGCATGATGCCCCATCCGGAAAACCACGTCGAAGCCGCCATGGGACGGACCGACGGACGGGGATTGTTCGCCGGGCTTGTGGATCATTTCGAGCGCGCGGCGTGACTTCAAGCGATCCCGCCATCACGGCTGAGTTGATTGCCGAACACGGTCTCAAGCCCGAAGAATATGCGCGACTGGTCGAATTGATTGGGCGGGAGCCTAGCTTCACCGAGCTCGGCATCTTCTCGGCGATGTGGAACGAGCACTGCTCGTACAAATCATCACGGGTTCATCTGCGCACATTGCCGACCAAGGCGCCGTGGGTGATCCAGGGGCCCGGCGAGAATGCCGGCGTCATCGACATCGGCGACGGGCTCGCCGTCGTGTTCAAGATGGAGAGCCACAACCACCCGAGCTACATCGAGCCTTATCAGGGCGCGGCGACCGGCGTCGGCGGCATTTTGCGCGACGTTTTCACGATGGGGGCGCGGCCGATCGCTTGCCTCAACGCGCTCTCCTTCGGCGATCCTCAACATTCGAAGACCCGTCACCTCGTCGCCGGCGTCGTTGCCGGCATCGGCGGCTACGGCAATTCGTTCGGCGTGCCGACCGTCGGCGGCGAGGTGCGCTTTCATCGCCGCTATGACGGTAATTGCCTGGTCAACGCCATGGCCGTCGGAATTGCGCAGAAAGACAAGATTTTTTATTCCGCCGCGTCCGGCGTCGGCATGCCGATTGTTTATCTCGGCTCCAAGACCGGACGCGACGGCATTCACGGCGCCAGCATGGCGTCGGCCGAGTTCGGCGCCGACGCCGAAGAAAAGCGGCCGACCGTGCAGGTCGGCGACCCGTTCTCCGAAAAGCTCCTGCTCGAAGCGTGCCTCGAGATCATGGCGGCCGATTGCGTCATCGCCATCCAGGACATGGGCGCCGCAGGGCTCACGTGCTCCGCGGTCGAGATGGGCGCAAAAGGCGATCTCGGCGTGACGCTCAATCTCGACAAAGTGCCGTGCCGCGAAACCGGCATGAGCGGCTATGAAATGATGCTGTCGGAAAGCCAGGAGCGCATGCTCATGGTGCTCAAGCCCGAGAAAGAGAAGCTCGCCGAGTCGATCTTCCGCAAATGGGGCCTCGATTTTGCGGTGATCGGCGAGACCACGCCGAGCAAACGCTTTCTGATCCGGCACGGCGGCAAGGTTTTGGCCGACTTGCCGATCAAGGAACTGGGCGACGAGGCGCCGGTCTACGAGCGGCCGTTCACGGCAGGCGCAAAGTTGCCGCGGATCGAGGCGGCGTCAGTTACGCCGCCGATGAGCATCGCCGATGCTTTGATGAAGCTCATCGGCTCGCCGGATTTGAGCTCCAGGCGTTGGGTGTTTGAGCAGTACGACCACGTCATCCTCGGCAACACGGTGCAGCGGCCCGGCGGCGACGCCGCGGTGGTCCGCGTCAACGAAGGCCCGAAAGCGCTGGCGCTCACTTCGGACGTGACGCCGCGCTACTGCGAGGCCGATCCGTTTGAGGGCGGTAAGCAGGCGGTCGCTGAAGCCTATCGCAACCTGACCGCCGTCGGTGCGCGACCGCTGGCGCTGACCGATAATCTTAATTTCGGCAATCCCGAGCGGCCGGAGATCATGGGGCAACTGGTCGGCTGCATCCGCGGCATCGGTGAGGCCGCGCGCGCGCTCGATTTCCCGATCGTGTCCGGCAATGTGTCGCTCTACAACGACACCAACGGCCGGGCGATCCTGCCGACGCCCACTATCGGCGGCGTCGGCCTGCTCGACGACTTCACCAGGTCGAAGACGCTGGCATTCAAGGCCGAAGGCGAATCCATCCTGCTCGTTGGCGCGACCGAAGGCTGGCTTGGCCAATCGCTCTATCTGCGCGAGGTCTGCGGACGGGAGGAGGGCGCGCCGCCGCCGGTCGATCTCGCGGCTGAGCGGCGAAACGCCGAGTTCGTTCGTGAGCTGATCCGCGATGGCGTTGTAACCGCGGTTCACGACATTTCCGACGGCGGGATTCTGGTTGCGCTTGCGGAGATGGCGATGGCGTCGCGCATCGGCGCGGTTCTCGAAGCGCCTCACGACGCGATCCCGCATGCATTCTGGTACGGTGAGGATCAGGCGCGTTACCTCTTGACCGCGAAAGACCCCACCGCCATCGAACAGCGTGCCAAGGCGGCTTCGATCCCGATCACCCGGCTCGGGGCGACCGGCGGCAGGGTAATCGCCCTTGGCGGCGATCGTCCGTTGCCGCTTGACGCGCTCATCGAGCGTTTCGAGGGCTGGCTGCCGTCATACATGAGCGGTTCGCGGTAGCGCCGTTCGGAGCGGCGAGGGTCAGGAGGCAGTAATCAATGAAGCGCAGCACCGATCGCATCCTCACCACGCACTCGGGGAGCCTGTCCCGGCCGCCCGAGCTTCTCGCGCTCAACCGGGCGCGTGCGCAGGGCGAGAACGTCGACGACGCACTTTACGCCAGCACTCTTGGCACCGCGGTCGCCGACGTCGTGCGCAAGCAACATGATGTCGGTATCGATATTCCCGACGACGGCGAGTTCGGGAAGCCGATGGCGTCGAACTACGACTACGGCGTCTGGTGGAATTACGCCTTCGCGCGGCTTGGCGGATTCGTTCCCGCGGATACCGTTGCCAAATCCGAACACAAGAAATCGAGCGTCGCTGAAATGACGCTGACCACCGTCGCCAATCGACGCGACTTCCGCAAGTTCGGTGAGTTCTACGAGGACCCGGAATCGACCGGCACGCTCCTTGGCAGCGCCGCGCGCACCGGCGGACGCCGGCGTCCGGTCTGTACCGGGCCGCTCAAATATATCGGCCACGCGGCGATCGCCGCGGACATCGCCAATATGAAGAACGCGATGACGGCTTCCGGAACCGACGAAGGCTTCATGTGCTCGATCGGGCCTGGCAGTTTCGCGCGCGGCGAAAACGTTCACTACAAAAGTGAAGAGGAATTTGTCTTTGCCGCCGCCGAGGCGATGCGCGAGGAATATAAGGCGATTACCGATGCCGGGCTTGTTTTGCAGATCGACGATCCCAGCCTGCCGGACAACTGGGACATGATCGATCCCGAGCCGCCGCTCGAAGAGTTCAAGAAATTCGAGCGCGCGCGCATGGAGGCGCTCAACCATGCGCTGCGCGGTCTGCCGCAAGACCGCATTCGCTTTCACATCTGTTGGGGAAGCTGGCACGGCCCACACACTACCGACATCCCGTTGCAAAACATCGTCGATCTGGTGCTCAGCGTGAACGCCGGTGCTTATTCCGTAGAAGCTGGCAACGTGCGCCACGAGCACGAGTGGCGGGTGTGGCAAGACGTCAAGCTCCCGGAAGGCAAGCTGCTCATACCGGGTGTCGTCAGTCATGCCACCAACATCGTCGAGCATCCGCAAGTGGTGGCGGACCGGATCGTCCGCTACGCCAAGGTCGTCGACCGCGAAAACGTCATCGCCGGTACCGATTGCGGGTTTGGTGGGCGCATCCATCCGCAGATCGCATGGGCGAAACTTGAAGCGCTGGCCCAAGGGGCGACGCTTGCGAGCCGCGAGCTCTGGAGTTAATTCGCGCGGCATCGTGCCGGCTTTTCTGCCGCGGCGTGTTCTGGTATGCCGCGAATTGCACCCCGGGCGAGTGGAGAAAAGCCATGGCCATGGCGGCAAGCGACATCGAGCGGCTTATTCGGGCGAACATACCGGACGCGGAGGTAACAATCCGTGATCTTGCCGGTGACGGCGACCATTATGCAGCGACCGTCATCGCCGAATCGTTCCGCGGCAAGTCCCGCGTCCAGCAGCACCAGATCGTCTATGCAGCGCTGCAGGGCGAAATGGGCGGCAAACTCCATGCGCTCGCCTTGCAGACCGGGCCGCCGGAAAGATAACGCGCGCCTTGCGGGTAGATTTCCGTTTCGCCTCTGGCCGATTCGAGGAAAAATTGTTTCCGCGTAGGGCGCCGTCGCGGACCGTTCTTCTGTCCGCATTCGGCCTCACGTAGCGTCGATTTTGGTAAATCCGAGGCCGGAGCGGCAGACGGCACGGGCTTTGCACTTCCGCATCGCAACCTATATGTACCAGTCAGCGCTTAGATCGTCGGGCATGACCGCCCGCAGGCCAACAAGGAATAACGGCGATGTCCATCGAGCAATTCATCGGCAATGAGGTGAAATCGAACGACGTAGTCTTGTTCATGAAAGGCACGCCGCAATTTCCGATGTGCGGGTTCTCGGGCCAGGTGGTGCAAATCCTCGACTACCTCGGTGTACCTTATAAAGGCCTCAACGTTCTCGAGAACGACGAGCTGCGCGGCGGGATCAAGGCCTATTCCAACTGGCCGACCATTCCCCAGCTTTACGTCAAGGGCGAGTTCGTCGGCGGCTGCGATATCATCCGCGAGATGTTCCAGGCGGGCGAGCTGCAATCGCTGTTCAAGGAAAAAGGTTTCGCCGTCAAAGAAGGCGCGGTAGCCTAACTCTGCAGGCTATGGGGCCGGCGCCGATCCTTTAATTTTTTAAGGACTCGGCTTCCGCTTGGCGATCATGAAGATGAGCGCCAGTACGATGGCTATGCCGACCACGCTCTGTGATGGCACCGCCCCGGTGAATTTGACGACGTTGTCGGCCACGCCGGAAACGAATACTCCCGACTGCTGGCCGAGTATCAAATAAATCAGCATGATCGCGAGGATCGCAAGAAATCCGATCTCCACGAACGCCCACAGATATTGCCTGGTCTTTTGCAGATACCCCAGCATGACACGCTCTCTTGAGCGAACCCGCATCGGATGGAAGTCCAAGCGGCGCGCTTTTGCGAATTCAGCGAGCGGAGGTTAGCGCGGCATCGCCGCGCAATCGTCGGGCGGCGGTCTTACGCCACCCGACGTGAGCCGATTTTCCCGCTTAGGCCATCCGCCGCTGCGAGAACAGCCAGATGATAATGCCGAGCGTGATCAGTCCGACGAGTCCGGCGTCACCAAGGCTCTTGACCAGCGCCATGATGTTGCCGGTGACGCTGCCGAAGAACGGCAAGTTGGCGCCGACCAAAAGCGCAGCCACGATTGCCAACGCCAGTAACATGAGCCCGATTTCGGTCAACGATCCGATCCAGGCTTTCGCCCTTTGCAACACATCCATGTCACGTGCTCCCTTAAGTTATTTTCTGCCCCTCACGCACGACGACAATCAATTGCTCCAAATCGCGGGCAGGGAGGCTAGTGACGGGGACTTGTCATTTCAAGTTTACGCGCCGGGAGGTGCATAACTTTTGCATTCCCGCGATTTTCGCGTGACATGCCGCGATGCAGCACGACTCGGCATGCGCGCGGACGCAGCGCAACACGACGCGAATCAGTGCTGAATTCGATCGCCAATGTTGCCGGCCGGTGAGCCGGCGCGCAGATCAGCGCGAGTAGTATTCGACGACCAGATGCGGCTCCATCATCACCGGGTAGGGCACCTCGCCCATGCCGGGAATGCGCGAGAGCTTCGCGGTCATTTTCGAATGGTCGACTTCGACGTACTCTGGCACGTCGCGCTCGGCGAGGGCGGTAGCCTCAAGCACCAATGCGAGCTGTTTCGACTTGTCCTTGACCTCGACGAGGTCACCGACCTTGACCCGAAAGCTCGGAATGGTGACGCGCTTGCCGTTGACCTTGATGTGGCCGTGGTTGACGAACTGCCGCGCTGCAAACACCGTGGGCACGAATTTCGCGCGATAGATAACGGTGTCGAGGCGGCGCTCCAACAGCGCGATCATGTGCGCGCCGGTATCGCCTTTGAGCCGGCGGGCTTCTTCGTAAATGCCGCGGAAATGCCGCTCCGACATGTTCGCGTAGTAGCCTTTGAGCTTCTGCTTGGCGCGAAGCTGGACGCCGTAATCGGAGAGCTTGCCCTTGCGGCGCTGGCCATGCTGGCCGGGGCCGTATTCGCGTTTGTTGATGGGAGACTTCGGCCGGCCCCAGATGTTCTGGCCGAGCCTGCGGTCGATCTTGTACTTCGCCTCGTGGCGCTTGGTCATTCGCGTCCTCGTTGTTTGGGCATGATCCTGTCCGAAAACCGGAAGACCACTTTTCGGGATCATGCCGCGGGTTTGAGGATCGCGCCCTCCTCCTGTCCCGGGGTTTCCCAGGACCGACAGGTCAATCGCCGAAGCGCCGGCGCCGACCGCGGGTCGCGAAACACAGCGCGGGCCGCTTGGGCCCGCGCCGCGGGGCGGTATTTAGGTGCAAACGCGGATCGTGTCAAACGAAGGGCGGCGGTTAACGAAGCCGGTCAGGCGCGGGCAAAATGCGCCCGCCGCAGGCTCCGCAGCACGGTTATTGCCAGCACTGCGGTCAGGAGATCGAGTACCGCAACGACGATGAAGACCGTGGTCCAGCTTCCGGTCGTCTGCTTGAGCAGCGCCGCCACGGGTCCGCCCAGGATCGAGCCGATGCCCTGGGCGATATAAAGGAAGCCATAGTTGGTGGCCGCGAACTTCGAGCCGAATGTGTCCGTCAGCGTCGACGGGAACAGAGAAAAGATCTCGCCCCATCCAAAGAATACAAGTCCGGTGAGAATGACAAAGAGCGCCGGCCGGTCGATGAAGGCGAACAGGATCAGGATGGCGATGGCTTCCAGCGAGAAGGCGAGCGCCATGGTGGTCTCGCGGCCGATCCGGTCGGACACCCAGCCGAAGAACGGTCGCGTGAGCCCGTTGGTGACGCGCGACAGCGTCAGCGACAGGGGCAGGGCGGCCATGCCGAGGACCAGCACGTCGGCGACGCCGAACACCCTGGCGAACGGCCCGACGTTCGACGTGACCATCAAGCCCGACGTCGACATCAGGCTCATCATCACGAACAGCAAATAAAAGATCGGACTTTGCAGCATCTCGCGCGGCGAGTAGTCGCGCTTGGATTGCTGCGTGGCGATGGCGGCCGTCGGCGCAAGATTGCGCACCGAATAGTCGGCGGGAGGCAAACGCAGCCACTGCGCGGCGGCAACTCCGATGACGGCCTGGATGATGCCCCACACCAGGAGTGTGTGCGCGTAGCCCGAGCTCTTGATCATGCTGTCGATCGGGAAGCTGGTGAAGAACGCGCCGAATCCGTAACCCGCGGCGGCGAGCCCCGCCGCCAGCCCGCGCCGGTCGGGAAACCAGCGCACCATCAGGCCAATGATACCGACATATATGATGCCGGTGCCAAAGCCGCCGAGCACGCCGTAAGTGAAATAGAGCGCCCAGATGTTGTCGACATACGCCGAAAGCAGCCAGCTGCCACCGGACAACAGCGCACCGATCGAAATCAGGATTCGCGGTCCGAACCGGTCCACCAGATAAGCCTGAAACGGCGACAGCCAGGTTTGCAGAATGATCAGGAGCGAGAACGTCCACTGCAACTGTGCGAGTGACGTCCCGAGTTTTTGATTGAGCGGGCCGGTGAACAGCGTCCAGACGTACTGCGGGCTGGAAATCGCCATCATGGCGATGACGCCGAGCACGAGCTGGTTCCAGCGGTTGAGATACCAGGCGTCTTCGCGTTGAAGTGCGACGGTCATTGGCATGCCCCCCAAGATGCCCGGCGGAAGGAACGTAGCCTCAGCCGCGCGGTGCGGCAAGGAATGGCAACGTGCGCAATCGTCAGCCGGCCGCGGTCGGGACCGGTTGATCGGCACGAATGCCGAAGGGGGCCAGCGCTGCGGCAGGCTTGCGCCCGGATGTGAACACGGCATGCGTCGTGCCACGCGCAATGGCGGGAGAGGCGGGTCCCAGAAGATCGATGACGCGGCGCGCAATCGCAGGCGCAGGATCGACGAATGCGACAGGCCACGGCGCCAGCCGCGAAAATCGCTCGAGCAGCAGCGGAAAGTGTGTGCAGGCGAGCACGATCGTGTCGGTGCGCGCGCCGTCGTCGCGAAAGCAGGGTGCAAGCTCAGCGGAAATCAGCGCGTCGCTGACCGGCTCGCCGGCGATTTCCGCCTCAGCATACGCCGCCAGCATTTTCGAACCGACCAGCGTCACCTGGCAATCGGCGGCGTAATCGCGAATGAGCGCGCGGGTGTATTCGCGCTCGACCGTCGCTTCGGTGCCAAGCACCGAAATGCGTTTGTTGATCGAACCGGCGCAAGCCGGTTTGATGGCCGGGACCGTGCCGACAAACGGCAATGAAAACCGCTGCCGCAAGTGCGGCAGTACAATGGTGGACGCGGTATTGCAGGCGATCACGGCGATATCGGGCCGATATTGCCCGATCAGTTCGCCCACGAGCTCGACGACGCGTTGGGTAAGCGCCGATGCCGTCAGCGCGCCGTAAGGAAAGGCGGCGTCGTCGGCGACGTAAATGAAGTCGGCACCCGGCCGCGCAGCGGCGATTTCCCGATAAACCGTGAGACCGCCAAGGCCTGAATCAAACACCAAAATCGTTTCGCGGGCCGCCATCACGCACACATGCCACGCGCCGGCATGTTCGGGCAATGCGCACTAACCGTGGCCGCGCGACGCCTGGTTCGGGATCAGCGCCGCCTCAAGGCCGCCGAATACGTCAACGAGACGCAGCCGTTCGCGCACCGGCGGCCGTTCCAATTGCACCTCAAGCTTTGCCTTGGCCGGCCAGGGGGCGATAAGACCGCTCATCACCGTGAATGACATCACCAGGATGACCGCAAGATTGCCGTCGTGATGGGTGGCGAACGCGACGGCGCCCATCAGATACGCCCAGAACGGGAATGCCACCGTCGACACGACGGCGTTGACGATCCAGGCGTCACCCTCCTGCCGGACATACCAGCAGAACAGCGGCGTGAGCACACAGCCCACGGTCAGGGCTCCGATCGCAATCATTGGAACCGGCACCCCCGCCATGGCGGCATCGGGCCCGCCGGATTTCATCGCCTGATCGAGAATGGCGTTGATCAACATGAAGAATGCCAGCACTTCCCCGGGAACGTACTTCACCATCCGCTCAAGGTAAGTGTCGCCGGGTTCGCCGGGCGTCATCGGCGCGGCGGCGGCTTCGGAGGGCAAATCGCCATCTTCAAACAACGGCGCATCGAAGTCCGCAATTTGCGGCTTGCGCACCAAACGGCCCATGACTTTCTCCTGGAAACGGGTGCTCCGGGCGAAACGTGGCCGGACGTTAGGGCAGGCAACTGAGTCGGGCAAACCGGCAAGAGCACAGTCAACAGAAATCGCCGGCCGTAGAGCGGATGCGCACCGTCACGTGCTTCCCCCGAATCAGCGTGGGCCTATCGAGCGGGCTTGCCGCCTTGCGGACCGAACACCCGGCGAAAGATCGTGTCGACGTGTGCCAAATGAAAGTCGAGGTTGAAGTTTGCGGCCAGTTCCTTTTCGCCGAGGAGCTTGCGCACGTCGGAATCTTTCTTCAGCCCGTCGAAAAAGTCGCCTTCGCCTCGCCAGGCTTTCATGGCGTTTCTTTGGACCATGGCGTAGGCGGCCTCGCGTGAGGCGCCCTTTTGCGTCAACGCGAGCAGCACCCGCTGCGAATGAACGAGATTGCCGAGCTGCCCGAGATTTTTCCGCATGTTGTCGGGATAGACGATCAAGCGCTCGATAACTCCCGCTAGGCGATCGAGGGCGAAATCGAGGGTGACGGTAGCGTCCGGGCCGATCATCCGCTCGACGGACGAGTGCGAGATGTCGCGCTCGTGCCAGAGCGCGACATTCTCGAGCGCCGGCGTCACATAGGCGCGCACCATGCGCGCCAGCCCGACGAGGTTCTCCGAGAGCACCGGATTGCGTTTGTGCGGCATGGCCGACGAGCCTTTTTGCCCGGCGGAGAAATACTCTTCGGCCTCCAAAACCTCGGTGCGTTGCAGGTGGCGGATTTCGGTCGCGAGCCGCTCGATCGACGCGGCGACCACGCCGAGCGTGGCGAAATACATGGCGTGACGATCGCGCGGAATAACCTGCGTCGAGATCGGTTCTACGCGCAGCCCCATCGCTTTGGCGACGTGCGCCTCGATGCGCGGGTCGGCTTGCGCGAACGTGCCGACGACGCCCGAGATTGCGGCGGTCGAGACTTCGCCTCGCGCCGCGATCAGCCGTTCTTTGGCCCGATCGAATTCGGCATACGCGTAGGCAAGCTTGAGCCCGAAGGTGGTGGGCTCGGCATGAATGCCATGTGAGCGGCCGATGGTCGGGGTGAGCTTGTATTCGTAGGCCCGCTTCTTGAGCGCGGCCTTGAGCCGGTCGACGTCGGCGATGAGCAGATCGGCGGCGCGGACGAGCTGGACGTTCAGGCAGGTGTCGAGCACATCCGAAGAGGTCATGCCCTGATGGACGAAGCGCGCTTCCGGCCCGATGATCTCAGCCAGATGGGTTAGAAACGCAATGACGTCGTGCTTGGTCTCGCGCTCGATCGCGGCGATGCGATCAACGTCGAACTTGGCCTTCTTGCCCTTGGCCCGGATTTTTGCCGCCGCGGCCTTGGGAATGATCCCGAGTTCGGCCATCGCGTCGGCGGCATGCGCTTCGATCTCGAACCAGATGCGAAAGCGCGTTTCCGGCGACCAGATCGCCGCCATTTCCGGCCGGCTATAGCGCGGGATCATATGTCACCTCGTTTTGCCAGCGCTCCCATCAGGCGGCAAAGCGTGCGCGGTCGTGCGGTTGGGCAAAATCTACCGGAGTGCCTTTTGGAATTATGCCGGTCGGATTGACGCGCGTGATCGAGTAATAGCCCATGACGTAGTAGCGCGGTTTGACCGTCTCGGCGACGCCCGGCACGCCGTAGAGCTCGCGCACGTAGTTCCAGAGATTGGGATAGTCGGCGATCCGTTTTTTGTTGCATTTGAATATCGAGAAATACGCGACGTCGAAGCGAACCAGCGTCGGAAACAGCCGCCAGTCGGCTTCGGTAATCTTGTTGCCAGCGAGATAACGCTGACGACCAAGCCGCGCCTCGACCTCGTCGAGCGTGGCGAACAGCGCGTCGAAAGCTTCATCGTAGGCAGCCTGCGAACGGGCAAAGCCGCAGCGGTAAACGCCGTTATTGACGTTGGTGTAGACTTGCTCGTTGATGCGGTCGATTTCGCTGCGCAAAGATTGCGGATATAAATCCGCAGGGTCGGCGCCGACGCCGGCAAATTCCGAATTCAGCATGCGGATGATTTCGGAAGATTCGTTGTTGACGATCCGCTTCGTCTTCTTGTCCCACAGCGTCGGCACGGTCACTTTACCCGTGTAGTGCGGATCGCTCGCCGTATAAGCTTGGTGCATATAGCGGAAGCCGTTGACGCGGTCGGGCACGCAATCGGGAAATGCCGGATTGTCCTCGAACGTCCAGCCTTGTTCGCGAAGGCCCGGGATGGCAATCGCGATGCTGATGGCGCCCGTTAGTTTTTTCAGCGCGCGATAGATCTGGGTACGGTGCGCCCACGGACACGTGTACGCGACGTAGAGGTGGTAGCGGCCGGCTTCCGCCTTGAAGCCGGATGAGCCGTCCGCAGTGATGCGGTCGCGAAAGGCACTATCCACGCGCTGGAAGTTGCCGGCCTTCCCGGTCTCGGAGTCGGGGTCCTTGTCGCCGTGCCATTGTCCGTCGATCAGCATTCCCATCAGACAGTCTCCCCGCGCACTAGTGGTCCGATTCTAACATTCGCATCCCGTCTCGGCACGCCCCCATGCGAATGTTAGAATCAAAGGACCACTAGCAAATATTGATTCTAGTGGAGCTTTGGATTTGACATTCGCTTTACGAGTTAGCGGTTTGGGGGTAGCGAATGTCAAATCGGCTCCACTAGCGCCGCCGCATGACGGATGGCCGCAATGTTTTTGCGGTAAGATTCCGGCGTCCGATCCTTGAACACCGCAGAGCCGGCCACCAGCGCGTTGGCGCCGGCGCGCACGACTTCGGCGGTGACTTCCGGCGTGATGCCACCGTCGATCTCAACGTCAATTGGCCGTCCGGCAATCAGCGCGCGGAGCGTTTGCAGCTTCTCAACGGCCCCGGTTATGAACTTTTGGCCGCCAAAGCCCGGATTGACCGACATCACCAGAATGAGATCGACGAGGTCGAGGACCGGTTCGATGCTCTCCACCGGCGTGCCCGGATTCATGGTTACTCCGGCCTTCTTGCCGAGCGCGCGGATGGCTTGCAGCGAGCGATGAATGTGCGGACCGGCCTCGACATGCACCGTGATGATGTCGGCGCCGGCCTTGGCGAACGCCTCGAGATAAGGGTCGCACGGCGCGATCATCAAATGCACGTCGAATACTTTTTTGGAGTACGGGCGCAGCGCTTTCACCACGTCCGGCCCGATGGTGATGTTGGGGACGAAATGACCGTCCATGATGTCGAGATGGATCCAGTCGGCTCCCGCCGCATCGACAGCGCGGACCTCTTCGCCCAATTTGCCGAAGTCGGCGGCGAGAATTGACGGTGCGATGACCAGGGGGCGGAGCACGGTTTCTCCTTTATTTGCTGCTCGCCTAACACGTCATGCTATAGCGGGCAACGCTGGGCAGGCGGCAAGCTTGATCGGTGCGGGAGGTCGTTCTGGCGCGCACGGATATCATGGTGCTCGGTGCCGGCATTGTCGGCGCCTCGATTGCCGTCCATCTCGTCAAGCGTGGCTTGTCGGTCGCTCTGATCGATCGTGGGGGTGCAGGCGAGGGCACGTCCTACGGCAATGCCGGGATTATCGAGGGCAATACGATATTACCGCCGGCCTTCCCGTCGAGCTTAGCCGAGCTTGCGCGGATCGCACTGAAACGCTCGCCCGTCGTCAATTATCACCTGGCGCATCTCGTCGGCGTTGCGCCCTGGCTCAATGCGTTCCGCGTCGCGTCGCAGCCGGGGCATCTGCGCGAAACCGCCCGGGTGATGCGGCCGCTGTTTGGCAGGGCGGTCGCGGAGCACGAGGCGATCGCCGCCGAAGCCGGTGCGGAAGGCTACTTCAACCGTCGCGGCTGGCTGAAGCTTTACCGCAGCGACCGGGCGTTCGCGGCGTTGGCGGCGGAGTTCGATCTGGCCGCACAACTCGGCATTGCCAACGTGCCGCTCGATCGGGCGGGTGCGCAGGCGCTCGAGCCCGCGTTACGCGGCGACTTTCGCCACGGCGTGCACTGGACCGGTGCGGTGAGCGTGACCAATCCGCTGGCGCTTACCCGCGCCTACGCCGCGCATTTCGCAGCGCGTGGGGGAATGGCGTTGACCGGCGATGCCCGCACGCTGCATCGGACAGGGTCTTACTGGCGGGTCGAGACTGATTTCGGTCCGGTGGACTCCGCCGACGCGGTGCTTGCGCTTGGCCCGTGGGCGCCCGACGTTCTCGATCCGCTCGGCATCAAGCTCCCGCTCGCCGTCAAGCGCGGCTACCATCTTCACTTCCGGCCGGCGCAAGGCGCTTCGCTCAGCCGCCCGGTGCTCGACGCCGAGAATGGTTACGTGCTGGCGCCGATGGAGCAGGGCGTCCGCCTCACCACCGGCGTTGAATTCGCCGCGCGGGACGCCGCGCCGACGCCAGTCCAACTCGACCGCGTCCTGCCGGCGGCGCGCGAGTTATTTCCGCTCGGGGAGCGCATCGAGCCGAAAGCGTGGCTTGGAGCGCGACCGTGCTTTCCCGACTCGCGGCCGGTGATTTCGCGCGCGCCGCGGCACGGCGGACTTTGGCTGGCGTTCGGCCACGCGCATTGGGGCCTGACGCTTGGACCGGCCACCGGACGTCTTGTTGCGGAAATGATAAGCGGCGCCACGCCGTTCTGCGATCCGGCGCCTTATAGCGTTGAACGATTCAGCAGCTAACGCCGCTCACTCATGCACGTCCGACGTGGCCGGCGCCGGCGATCCCACGTACTCGCCGATGGTGCGCAACACGCTTCCCTCGGGCCGCGTGTTGTTGGCCGAGAGCTTGTCCTTTGCCGTGACCATTTCGTCGTATTTGGGCAGCGTGGTGACCATCTGATGCGGCACCAGGTGGACCACTTTGTACCCGCCGTCCTTCAACTGGCGAAGCAGTTCCGGCATCGCTTCCGCGGTTGCGCGGCGGAAGTCATGCATCAGGATGATGCCCTTGCCATGCTTTTCCAGCTTGGTCATCACCGATTTGATCACCTCTTCCGGTTTACGCATTTTGAAATCGCGTGAATCGAAATCGGCCGAAAACACCGCAATGTTCCGCTCGCTCATATAGGACAGCAATTCCGGCGGGTGCTGCAAAGCGGGGAAACGGAAGAACGGTGCAATCGGCACGCCGGCGGCGTTATGCACGGCGCTGATCCCCATCTCGATTTCCGCCTTCGCGAGCTCGATGTCCTTTGCGTACGGGTTCCGCGCCAGATCCTTGTGCGACCAGGTGTGGGTGCCAAGCGTCATGCCGGCTTCGACCACCTGTTTGGTGATCTCCGGATGCCACGTCGCATGCTCGCCAATTTCGAAAAATGTCGCCTTGAGGCAATTGTCGGTCAGGGCCTTCAGCACCATTGGCGTGTTTTCCGGCCACGGACCGTCGTCGAACGTCAGCACCACTTCCTTGTCGCGAAGAAAGTCGTATTGCTTGAAGTGCTCGAAGCCGAAACCGGGTCCGCCGGTGGTGTCGATCTCGACAATGCGCGAAAGACCCATTCCACCCGGCTTGTTGCAGGCAGCGATGGCTTTGCTCGGCGGTGGCGCCGCGGTGTCAGCGGTGGGCTTTGCCGCTGGCGCATTCTGCGCCGCCGCGGCGGGGGCCGTGGTGTCCTGCGCGACCCGCACCGGTGCGGCAGATGACGCCTCGGAGCGCGCGGGTGCGGCGGTCGGAGCTGGCGGTGTCTCGGAAGCCTGGGCGATCTGCTGAACCGGCGACGAGGGGGCCCGTGGAGTGCTTGCCGCGACGGGAACCGGCTTCGCCGCCTCGAAGGGCGGCGCGGAACCCTTGTGCGCCGAAACCACAAAAGCGCCGAGGCCAAGAACTGCCAGCGCAGCGACTGTGATGAGTGCGGATCGCATAGTTCCTCGCTAGAGACCGTCGCTTTGAGACGAACTGAAGGCGTATTCGATAACGTGAGTCAACGCTGCCACCGTTTAATAAGTGTTAAGAATAGTTCGTGGTTTCCTGGTGGCGTTCCGGCCCAACTGGCCCGGGCAGTCAGCCGAATTTATCGTGCCAGCTCGCCTGCGCCTCCGGGAACGGCAAGGCCTTTGCGGCAAAGACGCCCCGGGCGACGGCCCGCGCCACCACATTTGCCGCAATGGCGCCAAGGCCGACTATTCCGAGAATAGGATCCTTCAGTGGCCGCCGTCCCGTCGAGGCGGCGAATACGACGTCGCCATCGAGCGGCGTGTGCACCGGATAGAGCGCGCGCGACAGGCCCGATTGAGCCATGACGGCCAGGCGGTTGGCCTGAGCTTTGGTCAGTACGGCATCCGTTGCGACAACCACCAGCGTGGTGTTTTCGCCAGGGCCGCCTTTGGCGCGCGGCTCCAGGGCCGCTTGCGGAAACGGCGAGGGCCAGCCGCGCCTGCCGAACTCGCCGTTGTCCTCGAACGGCGCCGCCCAGAACCACGGACCATCGCCAACGAGCGCACTGCCGACGGCGTTGACCGCAGCGAGCGCGCCGATCACGTGGCCGTCAGCGGTTTGCGCCGAGGCCGAGCCGACGCCGCCCTTGCAACTGACCGTGGTCGCGCCGGTACCGGCGCCGGCGCTGCCGATCGCGAAATCGGCGCTTGCCGCTGCGGCGGCGGCGTAGCCCAGGTCGCGGTAGGGCGGGAAACGCCCCCAATTTTTGTCGCCGCCGTTGAGAAGATCGAACAGGATCGCCGCCGGCACGATCGGCACCTGCGCCGCGCCAATGACGAAGCCGCGGCCATTCTCCCGCAGAAACGCCTGCACACCCGAGGCCGCATCAAGACCGAACGCCGAACCACCGGACAAGGTAATGGCGTCGATCCCTTCCAGCGTCAGCGCCGGATCGAGCAGGGCGGTGTCGCGGGTCCCCGGGCCCCCACCGCGCACATCGACAGAAGCGACGGCCGGCTCGTCGAAGATGATTGCAGTGGCGCCGGACCCGAGCGCGAGATCTTGTGCGTGGCCGACTTTGATCCCTGGAACGTCGGTAAGGAGATTGCGCAGCACTGTGCTCCCGTTATTTCTGTGTCAAAGGCGCGAACCTTGAGCATCCGTCATTATAGTGTGCAAATGTTTGCCAAGCTCACAGGCGCGCAGCCGCGCTGTGAACGGCCGGCCGGGGACATGACAAATGATCACATCCTCGCGGCTTCCGCGCTGGCGCGCTTGCGCGAGGCAGTACCGGCGGGCATGAGTGCGCCATGAATGTCACTCTTGCCGCTGCGCTCGCCGCAGGCATGCTGAGTTTTCTGTCGCCTTGCGTGCTGCCGCTGGTGCCACCCTATCTCGTCTATCTCGCCGGCGCTTCGCTCGAACGGCTGGCTGGAGAAGAGGAGGCGCGTCAGGTCCGCCGCGAGACCCTTCTCGCCGCTCTGCTCTTTGTCCTAGGTTTCACCACCGTGTTTGTCGCGCTCGGCGCCAGCGCCAGCGCGATCGGTTCATTGCTGCGCGAATATTCGTATGTGCTCGGCAAGGTCGCCGGCGTCATCATTATCGTCATGGGCCTGCATTTCCTCGGCGTCACGCCGATTGCGTGGTTCATGCGCGAGAAGCGGCTCGCGGTCGCCAAGCCGGTCGGACTTTGGGGCGCTTACGTGATGGGCTTGGCTTTTGCTTTCGGCTGGACGCCGTGCATCGGCCCAATCCTCAGCGCCATCCTCGCGATCGCCGGATCGGAAGACAGCATCGCGCGCGGCACCATTCTGTTGGCGGTCTATTCGCTGGGTCTCGGCGTGCCGTTCATGGTCGCGGCACTGGCGCTCGAACCGTTTGCCGCGTTTCTCGCCCGCTTTCGCGCTCACCTGGTCGTTGTCGAGAAGGCGATGGGCGGATTGCTGATCGTTGCCGGCGTAGCGTTTTTCTCCGGCTGGATCACCGATTTCGGCAGTTGGCTGATCCAGGTGTTTCCGGAGCTCGGTAAGCTCGCCATTTGAAGAACCGGACGCGGAGGCGCGTCTTTTAAGTGCGGCCCGGCTCGGTGATTTCCTGGTAATTGCCGTCTTTGTCCCAACGGTACACCGCCCAGCCGCCGCCGGTGATGTCGCCCTTTTTGTCGAACGCAATCGGGCCAAGCACCGTGTCCCATGTGCCGGTGTGCATTGCCGCGGCAACTTTCTGCGGATCGGTCGTGCCGGCTTTGGCGGCGGCCTGCGCCCAGATCTGGAACGCGGCGTAGGTGTAGAGCACGTAGCCTTCAGGATCGATGCCCTTGTCCTTGAACTCCTTCACCACGGCGACGGCGGTCGGGCGCTTGCGCGGGTCCGGCGGGAACGTGAACAGCACGCCTTCGCCCGCGGCGCCGGTGATGGACGCAAATTCGCGCGAAGCCAGCGCGTCTCCGGCCATGAGAATTGTTTTTAGGCCTTGATCGCGCATCTGGCGCACAATCAGGCCGGCTTCCTGGTGATAGCCGCCGTCGTAGACGATATCGATGTTGTTGAGTTTGAGCTTGGAGACCAGCGCGTTGAAATCCTTGTCGCCCTGATTGTACGACTCGTTGAGTTTCTCGGTGACGCCGGCGGCGTTGAGCGCCTTCTTGACCTCGTCGGCCAGACCTTTGCCGTAGGTGGTCTTGTCATTGATGATTGCGATATTTTTGCCTTTGAAATTCCGCGCCAGATAATCGGCGGCGAACGGACCCTGCTGATCGTCGCGGCCGCAGGTGCGGAAGGTGTTCCACATGCCGCGCTCGGTAAACAGCGGATTGGTCGAGGCCGGCGTAATTTGCAGCGTGCCACCGTCGAGATAGGCGTCGGAAGCCGGGATCGACGACGACGAGCAATAGTGACCGACGACCACGGCTGCCCCCATCCCGGACAACTTTTCAGCAACCGAGCGCGCCTGTTTCGGATCGCAAGCGTCGTCGCCGATCTCGAGGTGAAGCTTTTTTCCGAGCACGCCGCCGGCGGCGTTGATGTCAGCGATGGCCTGCGCGGCCCCTTCGCTCATTTGCCGGCCGAAGGTGGCCTGACCGCCGGTCATCGGCCCGGCAGATCCGACCGTGATGTCTTCGGCCAGCGCCGGCGCGGCAAGGAAAGGCAGGAAAAGCGCAAGTGCAGCGAGCCGCAGCTTTTTCATGATGGTATCTCGTGAGTGAGCAATATCGCCGGTGCGAAGCTATCACTTCTCCGGTCGCGTTTCCTGCCCGATCTCGCGCCAGGTTAACGGTCCGGTACGAGCGTAAAGCCAGGGATATTGCCTGACCATGAGGCTGGCGCGGGTCGTGCGCCAGGCGACGAGCCCGACAACAACGAAGAGTAGCGCGTCGCAGGCGAATGAGGCGGCCGACAGGAGCTGGCCCTGGAACAGCGCGAAGTGAAAGAAGCGCACCGCGGCCGCGAGAAGGAGTGTGGTCAGAATAACGTGGGATTGGCCGCGCCATGAGGCCGAGATGGCGCGGCCGGAGAGCCATGCCGCGCCCGCGCCAATGACGCCGGTGACCAGAACGACGTCGACTGCCGTTTCTCCTGCATATAGCCGGTCCATCATCGTCTCGCGCCTTCGAGATAGGCGGCGCGGATTTCCGGCCGATCAAGCAGGCTTTGCCCGCTGCCTTGCAGGGTGATCTCGCCGTTGACCAGCACGTAGCCCCGGTGCGCGATCTTGAGCGCCTGATAGGCATTTTGCTCGACGAGGAAAACGGTCAGCTTGTCTTTTTCGTTGAGAAGCCGGATCGCGGCAAATATCTGCTGCACCAGGAGCGGCGCCAGCCCGAGCGAAGGTTCGTCCAGCAGGATGAGCCGCGGTCTCGCCATCAGCGCGCGGCCGATGGCGAGCATTTGCTGCTCGCCGCCCGAAAGCGTGCCGCCACGCTGATAAACCCGATCGCGCAGTCTCGGGAACAGCGCGAAAACGCGTTCGAGGTCGGCGGCGAGGCCGTCGCCGTCGGCAACCGTCGCGCCGATCTGCAAGTTTTCCATCACCGTCATGCGCGGGAAAATTCGCCGGCCCTCCGGCGACTGCGCGATGCGGAGCTTGGCCACTTCGTGCGCCGGCAGCGCGGTGATGTCGCGGCCGGCGAAGCGGATGTGGCCTTCGCGCGCGCGCGGGTCGCCGAACACCGTCATCATCAGTGTCGACTTGCCGGCGCCGTTGGCGCCGATCAGCGCGACGATCTCGCCTTCATTGACGTCGAGGTCGACGCCCTTGAGCGCGATGACGTTGCCGTAGAAGGCTTTAACGCCGCGAAGGCTCAACAACGGTTCGCTCATCGCCCTCACATTTGCCTGGCTTCGGAGGGAAGCGCCGCTTCGTCGCTTACGCCAAGGTACGCGGCGATGACGCTCGGATCGGTGCGCACTTCGTGCGGCGTGCCGTCGGCGATCTTGATGCCGTAGTCCAGGACGACGATGCGATCGGAAATCTCCATCACGACCCCCATGTCGTGCTCGATCAACAGGATCGAAATACCGTGCTCGTCGCGGATGGCGCGCAAAAAGCTGTTGAGCTCGGCGCTTTCATAATTGTTCAGGCCCGCGGCCGGCTCGTCGAGACACAACAGCACCGGATCGGTGCACATCGCGCGGGCGAGTTCGAGGCGGCGCTGCGCGCCGTAGGGGAGCGCGCCCGCCGGGTCGTCGGCGCGATCGGTCAGGCCGACGCGATCGAGCCAATAGCGCGCCGTGTCGATGGCGCCCGCCTCGGAGCGGGCATAGGACGGCGCGCCGAAGAGTCCGAGCACCGTGAATCCCGACGCCGCCATCAGCTTGTTGTGTTGGGCGACAATGAGATTTTCCAGGAGCGTCATTCCCGCGAACAGCCGCACGTTTTGAAACGTGCGGGCGACGCGGGCGTCCTTGGCGATGCGAAATTCCTGGAGCCGCTCGAGCAGAAATGTCTCGCCGCCCGCATGCCTAAGCTGCAACCGCCCGACCGTCGGTTTGTAAAAGCCGGTGATGCAGTTGAACAGGGTGGTCTTGCCGGCGCCGTTCGGGCCGATCAGCGCTGTGATCTGGCGCTCGCGGGCATCGAAGCTCAGATCGCTCACGGCGGTCAGGCCGCCGAACCGCATGGTGAGGTGTTCCACCGTGAGGATCGGCGGGGTGCTCATGCCGGCCCCAGGCTTTGCGTTCGGTCCACCGCGTCGGTCGGGATCTCTCGGCGGCGGTGCAACGAGACCGAAGCCTTGCGCGTGGATACCAGACCGCGCGGGCGATAGATCACGATCGCTACCATGGCGGCGCCGAACACCAGCATCCGGTATTGTTCGAATTCGCGAAAAAATTCGAAACCGCTGAGCATGATGGTGGCGGCGAGCACGACGCCGAGCTGCGAGCCCATCCCGCCGAGCACGACAATTGCCAGCACCAACGCCGACTCCGTAAAGCTGAAGGATTCCGGGCTGATGAATCCCTGCCGCGTGGCGAAAAACGCGCCGGCAAAACCGCCGAACATGGCGCCCATCGCAAAAGCGGTCAGTTTGGTCGTGGTTGTGTTGATGCCCAGCGCGCGGCAGGCGATCTCATCTTCGCGCAAGGCTTCCCAGGCGCGGCCGATCGGCAGGCGGCGCAACCGCAGCGTCACCCAGTTGGTCACCAGCGCCAGCGCGAGAATGAGATAGTACAGAAACACGAAGCGATGGGTCGGCGAATAGTGCAAGCCGAATGTCGCGGCAAAGCCGTTTTCGCCGGCGGTGAACGGCAGCCCGAAGAACGACGGCCGCGGAATTCCCGGAATGCCGTTCGGACCTCCGGTCAAATTCTGCCAGTTGAGCAGCACCAGGCGGATGATCTCGCCGAACCCAAGCGTGACAATGGCCAGATAATCGCCGCGCAGCCGCAGCACCGGAAAACCGAGCATAAGGCCGGCAAACGCCGCAAGGATGCCGGCAAGCGGCAGGCAGGCCCAGAAAGAGAGCCCAAAGTCTTGTGCGATCAGTGCATACGAATAGGCGCCCACCGCATAGAAGGCGACGTAGCCGAGGTCGAGAAGCCCGGCGAGGCCGACGACAATGTTCAAGCCAAAGCCGAGCATGATGTACGTGACAATGAGAATGGCGAGATCGAGCAAATAACGGCTGCTGTAAAACAAAATCGGCACCAGGAGCGCGAAAATCAAAACGGCGGCCGCGAAATAAGGCGACAGACCGGCCGAAATTTTTCTTACACCGGCCGCCGCGAAAGGGGCTGCCGGAAAGGTGAGGCGGTGGCGCGTGATGGCAAACAAAAAGCGCCCGGCGAACGCCACCGCCACGAATGCTGCGAGCGGACCGAACCGGCTGACGACGACCAGCGCGCCGCTCGGCCCGGCCTCGGTGCGAACGCCGATCAGTAATCCGAACAGGCCGAGCGCCACCGCAGCCGCAATGGCCGCTTCCTTCAAAGCCGCGAGCAAATCGACCCGCGCGCCGGCGGGCTCGTCCGTGCGCGTCGCCGGCGAGGGATCGCTCACACCTTCTCGACTTCAGGCCGGCCCAAGAGGCCGGTCGGGAGGAAAATGAGGACGACGATGAGAATGGCGAAGGCGGCGACGTCTTTATACTCGATGGAAAAATAGGCCGACCACATGGTTTCGGTCAGGCCGATCAGGATGCCACCGATCATGGCGCCGGGCAGCGAACCGATGCCGCCGAGGACGGCGGCGGTAAACGCCTTCACGCCGGCGAGAAAGCCGATGAAGAAATCGACCACGCCGTAATAGAGCAGAAACATCAGGCCGGCGACCGCGGCGAGCGCCGCGCCGATGACGAAGGTCAGCGAAATGGTGCGATCGACGTCGATGCCGACCAGCGCCGCCATTTTTAGATCCTGCTCGCAGGCGCGCATGTTGCGGCCGAGCCGCGTGCGCGCGACCAGAAAGGAAAAGCCGACCATCAAAACGATGGTGGTGACAACGACGATGATTTGAATGTTGGAAAGCCGCACGGAAAAATTATTGCCCTCGAGCAAGGTGTAGCCGCCTTGCACCACCGGCGGCAGCGGCTTGACGCGGGCGCCTTGCGCGATCTGCACATAATTTTGCAAGACGATCGACATGCCGATGGCGGAAATCAGCGGCGCCAGGCGCGACGAACGCCGCAGCGGCCGATAGGCAATGCGTTCCACCGTCCAGCCGTAAAGAGCGGTGAGCGCCATGGAAACCAGAAGGACCACCAGCAGCGCCAAGGGCACGGCAGTTATCCCGAAAGCGACGAGAACGAGGAAGGCAATGAGGGCGAGGAACGCACCGACCATGAAAATATCGCCGTGGGCGAAATTGATCATGCCGATGATCCCGTAGACCATCGTGTAGCCGATGGCGATCAGGCCATAGATCGAACCGAGCGTGATGCCGTTGATGAGCTGCTGGACGAAATATTCCATGCGTCCGCCGCATTCCGATTCCCAAGCAACTTTCTAACAGGGGCTTTTGCCGGCCACAACGCGTGAGCACTTCGCGCCAGGCTATTGGCGATTCACACGTTTTATTGTGTAGTTACAATTCGTTGACCGTATCGGCAGTTGCGCAACTTTAGGAACTTCAGTTCTTGCCGCGCGTTGATAGTCTTGCGGCGGGGGGTGCTTTCCCAAACGAGCAATCGGAGAATCTCCCAATGGCGAACGAGCAACAGAACCCGCAACGCAATCCGCAGCAGCAGCAAGGTTCGCAGCAAGGCGGTCAAGGCGGCCAGGGGCAGGGTACGCAGAACAAGCCCGGTCAGCAGCATCAAGGCGGCCAAGGCGGTCAGGGTGGCCAGCATGGCGGCCAGAACAAGCCGGGTCAGGGCGGCCAGCAAGGCGGCGCCGGGCGCTAACGCTCCAAGTTAGTCAGTGGCCCGCCCAAGTGGCGGGCCACTGCTTTTTGTGCAAGCGCCCGGTCGTGGGCTGCGTCTTCCGCGCGGTTGGCTTATGCTTTGCTCATGGCCACGGCGCTGCCGCTGTTTCACCTGTACGGCGATCCTCCTGACGATCAGGCATTCGATTTCATTCACGTCGAGACGGTCGCCTCCCGGTCTTCGATCCACGACTGGACCATTCGCGCGCATCGCCATCGGAATCTGTTCCAAATCCTTTTGATCGAGCGCGGCGGCGGCGAAATGACGTTCGAAGCAGCGCGTCTGCCGTTTGCCGCTCCTGCCGCTATTCTGGTCCCGGCGGCGAGTGCGCATGGATTCCATTTTCAGCCGAATATCACCGAAGGATGGGTTCTGACCTTCACCGAAGACGCAGCCGTTGCGCTTGCCGATCGTGCCGGCGAAGCATTGGCGCGGCTGCGCGCATTGGCGGCGCATCCCATTGTTGCCATTGCCGATAATTCTGAACGGGCGCGGCTGTCCGGGCTGTGCGCCGAACTCTTCGAGGAGGCCAGTCTCGGTCGCGAGGGCTATCGCGTGGCCATGCGCGGCCTACTGGCCCTTATTGCCGTCGGCGTCGCGCGGCTTGCCGCCAGCCGGGCGCGAAGCGGCTCGGTCACGCTGCAGCCGGCCGATACGACCGTCGCTCAGTTGCGCGCGCTGGTCGACGAATTCTTTCGCCGCGAGCACCAGCTTGGATTTTATGCGGAGAAACTCGGCATGACGGCCGATCGGCTCAACGATCACGTCAAGCGCGCGACCGGCGTCACGGCAGGACACCTGATCCGCCAGCGCGTGCTGACCGAAGCAAAGCGCCAGCTCGTTTTCACCACACAGCCGATTCAGGACATCGCGGCGGAGCTGTCGTTTTCCGACCCGTCGCATTTCGCCCGCTTCTTTCGCAAGCACACCGGCACGACGCCGCATGAATTTCGCGATCGTCGCGGCTAAGCGAACTTAAGCCAGCAAGAATTTCAACACGGTATCGGTATAAATCTGCGGCTGCTCCACATTGGCAATGTGAGCCGTTTCCAGGACTGCGAGTTCTGCGCCGGGAATGTGTTCGGAGACGAATTGGCCGGCTTCGAGCGTTGTCGCCGGATCGTGCCGGCCGGCGATGACCAGCGTCGGCGCGCTGATCTTTGCCAGAAGCGGGCGGTGGTCCATTTCGCGAATGGCGGCGCCGCAGCCGACATAGCCCTCGACGTCAGTGGCGAGAAACATTTCGGTTATGCGCGCGAGTGCCTGCGGTGAACGATTGCGGAATTCGGCGGTGAACCAGCGCTCCATGTTGGCATCGACGAGGCCGGCGAGGCCCTTGTCGCGCGCAATCTTGATGCGGCCGTCCCAAATGGTCTTGTCGGGAAAATAGCTGGAAGTGTTCGAGAGGATGAGTTTGTCGATGCGGCTTGCGGCGTTGGCGCCAAGCCACATGCCGTCCATGCCGCCCATGGACAAGCCGCACCAGTTGACTCGCGCAATGCCGAGTCCATCGAGAACGGCGAGGACGTCCCGCCCGAGCCGCTCCATGGAATATGGCCCCTTCGGCACCGCCGACTTGCCATGGCCGCGGCGATCGAAACGCACCAGCCGGAAATGGCGCGTAAAGGCCGGCACCTGGTCGTCCCACATGTGCATGTTGGTGTCCAGCGAATTGGACAGCATCAGTACAGGAGCGTCTGGCGGCCCCTCGACTTCTACGTGAATGGTGCAGCCATCGGCGTTGATGTCGGGCATGAACGGCTCCCTGCGAACGACCCGAGGGGAGACTAGCGGGCGCCACGCTTGCGCGCCAAGCCGAAGGCGTGCGATTTCCCTGCTGTCCGCTGGGGCGCGCAGCCGGTATGATGCGGATAGAGATGACGCAGCTTGGTTTTGATTAATGGTCGGGCGAGGAGTGACTTGAAATGGCGATGACAATGAGCGGCGAATATCAGCTCCCTGTGGCGCGGGAGACGGTGTGGCAAAAGCTCAATGATGCGGAGACGCTGAAGGCCTGCATCCCTGGCTGCGAGCAGCTCGACAAGCTGTCGGACACCGAATTTCAGGCCGTGGCAACGAGCAAGATCGGCCCGGTCAAGGCAAAGTTCAAAGGCAAGGTGACGCTGTCGGACCTCGACCCACCGAATGGCTACAAGATTTCCGGACAGGGCGACGGCGGCGTGGCCGGTTTTGCCAAGGGCGGCGCGACGGTAAAGCTGGCGGAGAAGGACGGGGGCACGTTGCTGAGCTACGAGGTTGAAGCCCAGATCGGCGGCAAGCTGGCCCAGCTCGGACAGCGCCTGATCAATGGCGCCGCCAAGAAGATGGCCGATGACTTTTTTCAGAAGTTCGCGGCGACGGTCTCTGCCGCACCCGTCGGCTGACGATCCGTTCGTTATTGCCACGATACCCCGGCCGGCCACGGCGCCAGCGCGATATTTCCTTGACCGCCGGCCAGCGTGCGGTTCAGAGTAATTCCAGTTCCAAGATGGAAAAACGGACAGAATCGCCTAGTTTTCACTTGGAATTCGGCCGGCGGCCGTAAGCCAACCGGCTGAACAAGACGTTTTTGGGAAATTGGAGGAGGCGCTCATGGCGACCGTTTCCCTTACCGTAAACGGTAAGTCCGTTACAGCGGACGTCGATCCGCGCACCCTTCTGGTGCAATTGCTTCGTGAAAATCTGCGCCTGACCGGCACCCACGTGGGCTGCGACACGTCCCAATGCGGGGCTTGCGTCGTGCACGTCAACGGCGAGGCGGTCAAATCCTGCACCGTTCTTGCGGTCCAACTCGACGGCGCGGACGTCCTCTCGATCGAGGGTCTGGCTCCGGCAAATGGGCCGCTGCATCCGATGCAGGAAGCCTTCCGCGAGAATCACGGTTTGCAATGCGGATATTGCACGCCCGGAATGATCATGACCGCGGTCGATATGGTTCGCCGCAAGGGACATGAGCTCGACGATCGGACCATTCGTGAGGAGCTGGAGGGCAATATCTGCCGCTGCACCGGCTATCACAATATCGTCAAGTCGATCGCCGCCGGCGCGCGCGCCATGGCTAGCGGCGCCGCCAGTAAAGCCGCCGAATAACAAAGCCTAGGGACGTCGAGGCAGAGCAGCGGGAGGAAACCGCCATGTCCGCAACCGGGATTGGCGCCGCGGTGCGCCGCAAGGAAGACCAGCGTTTCATTACCGGCAAGGGCCATTATACCGACGACATCAACCGCCCGGGCCAGACTTACGCTTACTTTGTTCGTTCGCCGCACGCGCACGCCACCATCAAATCGGTCGACAGCGGGGCGGCTTCGAGCATGCCCGGCGTGGTCGCCGTTCTGAACGGCGCCGAGCTTGCGGCCGACAAGATCGGCGGCCTGATTTGCGGCTGGATGATTCACTCCAAGGATGGCTCGCCGATGAAAGCGGCGCCGCACCCGGCGCTGGCCAACAACAAAGTCTGCCACGTGGGCGACCCGGTGGCGGTGGTGATCGCCGAGACGCTGGCGCAAGCGCGTGACGCCGCCGAGAAGGTCAATGTGGACTACGGCGTGTTGCCTGCGGTCATCGATCCGGCGCAAGCGCAACGTGCCGGAGTGCCGCAGATTCACGAGGTCGCGCCGAACAACACTATCTATCAATGGCATCTCGGTGACGCGGCCGGGACCGACGCGGCATTCAAATCCGCGGCCCACGTCACCAAGCTCGACATCGTCAATAATCGATTGATCCCGAACGCGATCGAGCCGCGCGCGGCGTTGGCCGAATACGATGCCGGCAACGAGACCCTGACGCTTTGGAACACGTCGCAGAACCCGCACGTCGCGCGTCTGGTCATCTCCGCCTTCATCGGGATGGCGCCGGAGCACAAGCTGCGAGTCATTGCTCCCGATGTCGGCGGCGGCTTCGGTTCGAAAATCTTTATTTATCCGGAAGAGGTCGTTTCGCTGTGGGCGTCCAGACGGGTCGGGCGCCCGGTGAAATGGGTTTCCGACCGCTCAGAAGCGTTTCTGGTCGATGCACACGGACGCGACCACGTTACCCACGCCGAAATGGCGCTGGACGCGGCCGGCAAAATTCTCGGGATGCGCGTCAAGACCGTTGCCAATCTCGGCGCCTACATGCAGGTCTTCTCGTCGGCGGTACCGACCTATCTCTACGCGACATTGCTGTCGGGCCAGTATCAGATCCCGCAGATCTATTGTGAGGTCGACGCGGTCTATACCAACACCAATTCGGTTGACGCTTACCGCGGCGCCGGACGCCCCGAAGCGACTTTCGTGGTCGAACGGCTCGTTGAAGTTGCGGCGCGTGAACTTGATATCGACCCCGCCGAGATGCGGCGAAAGAACTTCGTCAAGACCTTCCCGCACCAGACGCCGGTGATCTTCGCCTACGACGCGGGCGACTACGAGGCTTCGCTCAAGAAGGCGCTGGATATCGCCGACTACAAAGGCTTCGCCAAGCGAAAGCGCGAGGCGGCGCGTCAGGGCAAGCTTCGCGGCATCGGGTTTTCGACCTACATCGAGGCGTGTGGCCTGGCGCCGTCGCAAGCGGTTGGCGCGCTCGGCGGCGGTGTCGGGCAATGGGAATCGTGCGAGGTGAGGGTGAACCCCACGGGTTCGATCGAAGTGCTTACCGGATCACACGCCCATGGCCAGGGGCACGAGACGACGTTCGCGCAAGTCGTTGCCGAGCGGCTTGGCGTACCGATCGAGAACGTTTCGATCGTTCATGGCGACACCGACAAGGTGCAATTCGGCATGGGCACCTATGGCTCGCGTTCCGGCGCGGTCGGCATGTCGGCGCTGGTGAAGGCGTTGGACAAGGTCGAAGCCAAGGCCAAGAAAGTGGCAGCGCATCTGCTTGAAGCCGCTGAAGGCGATATCGAATTCAAGGACGGAAATTTCAGCGTCGCCGGCACTGACAAGTCGGTGCCGTGGGGCGGGGTGGCGCTCAACGCCTACATCGCGCACAAATTCAACGGCCAGGAACTCGAGCCGGGCCTGAAGGAAACGTCGTTCTACGATCCGACCAATTTCACCTTCCCGGCAGGCTGCCACATCTGCGAGGTGGAAGTCGATCCGGAGACCGGCAACACCGAGATCGTCGGGTGGACGGCGGTCGATGATTTCGGCGTCGTGATCAACCCGATGATCGTCGAAGGCCAAATCCACGGCGGAGTTGCGCAGGGCATAGGCCAGGCCCTATGCGAAGGCGCGATTTACGACCGGGAGGGGCAGCTCGTGACCGGCTCGCTGATGGATTACTGCATGCCGCGGGCCGATCACCTCCCGGCTATCAAGGTGGACACGACGATGACCAAATGTCCGTCCAACCCGCTCGGCATCAAGGGCTGCGGTGAGGCCGGCGCCATTGCGTCGCCCCCTGCCGTGATCAACGCCATCACCAATGCCATCGGCACGGAAGACATCGCCATGCCGGCGACACCGCAGGCGGTATGGGCCGCGCTGCAGAAGTCCGGCCGCTCGCTAGCACGCGGCGTAATACAAAGAGATACGGAGAAGAAAAATGTACAGCTTTACCTTTGAACGCCCACAGACGCTTCGGCAGGCGGTGAACTTGCTGACCAAGAATGCGGACGCAAAACTTCTCGCCGGCGGACACACCTTGCTGCCGACCATGAAGCTTCGGCTCGCCAGTCCGCCGATGCTGATCGACATGTCCGGCATTGAGGGGTTGACCGGCATCGAGCTTAGCGGCCGCGCGCTTACTATCGGTGCGATGACGCACCACAACGAGGTGCACATCTCGCCGGTGGTGCAGCAATCGATTCCGGTGTTGGCCAAGCTCGCCGGGATGATTGGCGATCCTGCCGTGCGCCATAAGGGCACCATCGGCGGCTCGCTCGCCAACAACGATCCAAACGCCGACTATCCGGCCGCTTGCCTCGCCTTGGGCGCTACAATCATCACCAACAAGCGCCGCATTGCGGCGGACGACTTCTTCACCGGCATGTTTTCGACGGCGCTGGAGCCGGCCGAAATCGTCACCAAGGTGAGTTTTCCGATTCCGAAAAAGGCGGCGTACCAGAAGTTCCGCAATCAGGCATCGCGCTACGCCCTCGTCGGCGTCTTTGTCGGCAAGCGCAGCAGCGAAATCCGCGTCGCCGTTACCGGCGCCGGCGCCAACGGCGTCTTCCGCGTTCCTGCCTTTGAGGAAGCGTTGAAGAAGCGCTTCTCGCCGAAATCGCTTGAGGGGCTTTCGGTTCCGGCGGAGGGGCTGAACAGCGACATCCACGGCAGTGCCGAGTACCGGGCCCATCTGGTGGGCGTGCTCGCCCGCCGCGCCGTCGCCGAGGCTACCGAGAAATAACATTCAGCGCCTTGCGAAAGACGCTCCGGAAGCCCACCGACGGCAACCATTTCCGGGCGCCGCTCGTCCGTCTTGGCGCCCTGGCGCGCTTGGGCCGCCTGCAGCGGTCAAGTGCTTATATTTTGGCCCGTACGCCGTAGAGCGCCTGTCGGATATCGTCTATTCGTTGTCCGCAGGCGTGATGGTTTTCCGGCACCCCGGCGCTATGTAAGGATGATGCCGGAAGTTCAAGCTGAGGATTAACGTGAAGTCTCCCAATTATCGCCCCTTGCCGGCTTCGATTGATGCCACTGTGGCGCTTCTCGCCGAGGCCCAATATCTGGCCGACCGATCGCTGGCGACCGTCCTCTACCTCGCGCTCAAAATGGGCCGGCCGCTGTTCCTTGAGGGCGAGGCGGGCGTCGGCAAGACCGAAATCGGCAAAGTCCTTTCCACGACGCTCAAGCGCCGCCTGATCCGGCTTCAGTGCTACGAAGGCCTCGACGTCTCCGCCGCGGTTTATGAGTGGAATTATGCCGCGCAGATGATCGCCATTCGCGCCGCCGAGGCGGAGGGCGAACACGATCGACAGCGGCTGGAGCATGATGTTTTCTCCGAGCGGTTTTTGATCAAGCGGCCGCTGTTGCAAGCGCTCGAGCCCGATGCGTCGGGGCCGCCGGTTCTTTTGATCGACGAACTCGATCGCACCGATGAGGCGTTCGAGGCGTTCTTGCTGGAAGTTTTGAGCGACTTCCAGGTCACCATCCCGGAACTCGGCACGGTCAAGGCCGCGCAGCCGCCGGCCGTCATCATCACCTCAAACCGGACGCGCGAAATTCACGATGCGCTCAAGCGCCGGTGCCTCTATCACTGGCTGGCCTATCCGAGCGCCGACCGCGAGCTGTCGATCGTCCGCGCCAGGGTGCCCGCCGTCGGCAAAAAGCTTTCGGAGCAGGTCGTCGCTTTCGTGCAGGCGCTACGCAAACAGGATTTGTTCAAGTCGCCGGGGGTTGCCGAAACACTGGATTGGGCCTCCGCATTGTCCGAGCTCGACGTTGTTGCGCTCGATCCGGCGACCGTCTCCGACACGCTTGGCGTGCTCCTCAAATATCAGGACGATATCGCCAAGCTTGAAGGCTCGAAGGTCAAGGAACTGCTCGAAGAGGCCAGGTCGGAGCTGCGCGCCGCCGAGTAGGACGTGAAGCGATAGCGCGCCTTGTCCATAGGTCGAGTCCATGTCTGATCCATCGCTCACCTCACACACGCCTTCGGCCGGCGCTCTTCCCCGTAAGGCGGCAGGTGACGGAAGCAATGGCCGCCTCGCCGAAAACATCCTCTACTTCGCCCGGGCGTTGCGCGCCGCCGGCATTCCAGTCGGCCCCGGCTCGGTGCTCGATGCGCTGGCGGCGGTGGAGGCGGCGGGTGTCGGCACCCGCGACGATTTTTACTGGACGCTGCATGCGGTGTTCGTGAAGCGGCACGAGCATTCGATGCTGTTCGATCAGGCGTTCCGCATTTTCTTCCGCCGCCGCGGTTATCTCGATCAGCTGATCGCGATGATGCTGCCGCAAACACCGGCCAGTGAGCCGCAGCTCCAGCGGCCGGAAGCCGGCGCGACGCGCATTCAGGAAGCGCTGTTCTCCGGTCTCGACGACAAGCTCAAGAAACAGCAGGAGATCGAGCTCGATACCCGGATGACGGTGTCCGACCGCGAGGTGCTGCAGCGAAAAGACTTCGCGCAAATGACGAACGCCGAGATCGCCGCGGCCAAAGACGCCATCAAGCGCCTGGTATTGCCGCTCGCAGAGGTCCGCACGCGCCGCCTTGCGGCGCATCCGCACGGACATCTCATCGACATCCGCCGTACGCTGCGATCGAGCTTCAAAGGTGGCGGCGACTTTATTGATCTGCGTTTCGTCGGCCCGAAAACCAGACCTCCGCCGGTCGTGGCGCTCCTCGACATATCGGGGTCGATGAGCCAGTACAGCCGGGTCTTTTTGCACTTCCTGCATGCGCTGACCGATGCCCGCAAGCGCGTGAGCACGTTCTTGTTCGGCACCCGCTTGACCAACGTCACGCGCGCCTTGCGCGAGCGCGATCCCGATGACGCCCTCGCGTCATGCTCGGCCAACGTGCCCGATTGGTCCGGCGGGACGCGGATCGCCTCGTCATTCCACGCCTTCAATAAGCTGTGGGCACGGCGCGTCCTCACTCAAGGGCCGATCGTGTTGCTCATTACCGACGGGCTCGAGCGCGACGCCGATGACAACTTGGCCTTCGAGATCGATCGCTTGCACCGTTCGTGCCGCCGCCTCGTATGGCTCAATCCGCTCCTGCGCTTCGAAGGGTTCGAGGCTCGCGCCCGCGGCATCAAGACCATGCTGCCGTACGTCGACGAATTTCGGCCAATCCACAATCTCGAGACGATGTCCGCGCTGGTCGCTTCCCTGCAACCAGGCCGCAGCGCGGACGCCGACCCGAAAGCCTGGATGCGGAAAATCGCCTAAGCGCTTATATTGGAGACCATATTGCTAATTGCGGACATGCCTGTCCGCAGCCGGAGGACCACCATGCTGTCAACCGATACCGACATACTCCAGGCCGCCGAGGATTGGCGTAAGCAGGGGCGGGCCGTGGCGCTCGCAACCGTGGTCGAAACCTGGGGCTCGGCGCCGCGGCCGGTCGGCGCCAACCTCGTCATCGACGAGGAGGGCAACTTTCTCGGCTCGGTGTCCGGCGGCTGCGTCGAGGGCGCAGTTGTTACCGAGGCGCTCGACGTGATCGATAGCGGCAAGCCGAAGGTGCTGGAGTTCGGCGTTGCTGACGAAACCGCCTGGAAGGTAGGCCTGTCGTGCGGCGGCACCATCCGCGTGCTGGTCGAGAAAGTGGAGTAATGCCATTCCGGGGCGGCCCGGAGGGCCGAGCCCGGAATCCATAGTCGCGGAGCCGGAATTTTATCTATCGTGTTTATGGATTCCGGACAGCCGCTTCGCGGCCTCCGGAATGACGGGATTAGAAGGCGAATGAAGCTCGGCATCCTTACCGCCCTGAACACCGAACGCGCGGCGCGCCGCGCGGCCATTGTCGTCAGCAATATCGGGACGGGCGAGCAGCGGCTGGTGAAGGCCGCCGAGATAAGCCAAGATCCCCTCAAGGCGATCCTTGCCGAGCGGCTGCGCAGCGGCAAAAGCGGTATGGCGGAGAGTGCGGAAGGCCGCGTCTTCCTCACGGTTCACGTTCCAGCCGCGCAGCTTGTCGCGATTGGCGCGGTGCATATCAGCCAGGCGCTGGCGCCGATCGCCAAACTTCTCGGCTATGACGTCACCATCGTCGACCCGCGCACGGCCTTCGCTTCGCCGGAACGGTTTCCCGACGTGAAAGTCATCGCTGAATGGCCGGACAAGGCTTTGCCGGCGCTGAGCATCGACCGCTACACTGCTTTCGTTGCACTGACCCACGATCCGAAGGTCGACGATCCCGCGCTCACCTATGCCTTGGCGCGCGATTGTTTTTATATCGGCGCGCTCGGCTCGCGTAAGACTCACGGCCGCCGGATCGAACGATTGAAGCAACAAGGCGTCGGCGACGCCGGGCTGTCGCGCATTCACGCCCCGATCGGGCTCAACATCGGGGCCGTCTCGCCGGCGGAGATCGCTGTCGCCATCATGGCGCAGATCACTGAAAGTCTGCACCGCGAGCCGCAGGCCAACGAACGTCCTCTCGAGGCCGTGTCATGAAATTCGGCGCGGTCGAACCAAGGGAGGCCGTGGGCGCCACATCGGTTCACACCATTCGCAGCGGCGGATTTGTACTGAAAAAAGGCACGCTCATCGGTCCCGTTGAGGCGGCAGCGCTGGAAGCCGCCGGCATCGAAGGCGTTGTGGTGGCCCGGCTCGAGGCCGGCGATGTCACCGAAGACGCGGCGGCGGCCGAGATCGCCGATGCCATCGCTGGCGACGGCACCCATGTCGACCGCGCCTTCACCGGACGCGCCAACCTGTTCTCGCAAACCGCCGGCGTGCTGGTGGTCGACAAGGCGGCGGTCGATCGCATCAATCGCGTCGACGAAGCCATCACCGTCGCCACTTTGCCCGCGTTCAAGCCGGTGGTCCCGGGCGAGATGATCGCGACAGTGAAGATCATCCCGTTCGCGGTAGCCGCGGCGGCGCGCGACCGAGCGCTTGCTGAGGCCAAACAGCCGCTGGTCAAAATCGCGCCCTATCGGGTGCGCAAGGTCGGGATCATTTCCACAGTATTGCCGGGACTTTCGCCGAAGGTCATCGACAAGACCCTGAAGATCACCGCCGAGCGGCTTGAGCCGGCAGGGGCCGTCATCGTGGCGGAACGGCGCGTGCCCCACGACAGTGAAGCGCTTTCGCGCGCGCTTGCCGAAGTCCTCAAACAGGACACGCAACTGGTCATTGTCTTCGGCGCTTCGGCGATTGCCGACCGGCGCGATGTCATTCCGGCCGCGGTGGAGGCAGTCGGCGGGCGCATCGAGCATTTCGGAATGCCGGTCGATCCGGGCAACCTGTTGTTGATCGGGTCCGCTGCCGGCCATCCGGTCCTTGGCGCGCCGGGCTGTGCGCGGAGCCCAAAGGAGAATGGCTTCGATTGGGTTCTGATGCGGCTTCTTGCCGGGCTTGAAGTCCCGCGCGAGGACATCACCGGGATGGGCGTCGGTGGGCTGCTCATGGAGATCGTCACCCGCCCGCAACCTCGCGACGAGCCGGTGCACCCGGCGCGCAATATTGCCGGTCTGGTGCTGGCGGCCGGCCGCTCGAGCCGCATGGGCGGTCAGAACAAGCTGTTGGCCGAAATTCGCGGGCGGCCGCTGGTACGCATTGCCGCCGAGGCCGTCCTGGGCTCGAAGGCGCGGCCGGTGTTCGTCGTCACCGGGCATCAGCGCGAGCGCGTGGAAGCGGCGCTTGCCGGCCTGCCCGTCGAGTTTGTTCACAACGCCGACTTCGCCGACGGGCTCGGTGGTTCGCTCCGGGCCGGCATTGGCGCTTTGCCGGAGCAGGCCGATGGCGTGATCGTGTGCCTCGGCGACATGCCGCAGGTCGATTCCGCCACCATGGACCGTCTCATCGCCGGCCTGGCGCCCGAGAAGGGCGCCCTGATCGCGGTGCCGACAATCGACGGACAGCGCGGCAACCCCGTGGTCTGGTCGCGACGGTTTTTCCCGGAGCTGATGGCCGTCGAAGGCGATATCGGCGCCCGTCAGCTGATCCGCCGCTATAGCGAGGCGGTCGCGGAAGTGCCGCTGTCCGGATCCGCAGCGCTGACCGACATCGATACGCCCGAGGCGCTCGACGCCGTCAGGGCGGAGTTGGAAGGCGCATAAAGACTTCGGGTCTGTCGGCAAGACCTGCGGCAAAAATGGCACGCGGGCGCGGGGGCAGCGCCGGATTCACCAACTGGCAATTCTTCGCGATTAGCGTCTCACCGCACGTCCTCGGGGGAGGGTGAGATGATCTTGTTGCGCCGCGCTTGTGCGGTCGTCGCGATTCTCTGTTTTTTTGCCACCGCAATCGGCGCCGCTCACGCGGCGGGCTCGCTCGCAGTCGGCGCCTGCGGTGCGTTCGGCTACGGCTACGATTATCGAAAGCTCACGGACGCCCGCACGGCGGCCATGAAAAAGTGCGTGGGTAACGCCTGCAAGATCGTCGGCGATATCAAGCGCGGCTGCGCGGCGCTGGCGGTCGATGCCAAGCATCCTTGCGGGTCGTTCGGCTGGGCGATCAACCCGCATCTCGGCAAGGCCGAGAACGCTTCCTTGAAACGCTGCTATCAGTTTGGTGGCCGCGACTGCGTCGTCCGCGCCTTCGCCTGCGACGAAAAAGGCTGACCCGGTTCGTCGGCAAATTCTCGCTAATGCCCGACGACGAATGGCGGCCCCACACTGCGCAGGTTGTTCGCGGAAGAGTCCGCAGCGGGAGCGTTGGTGTTCGGTGTTGCCGGCGCCGGGGCGGCAGCCACTCCCGGGTTTTGATTGGCGTTGGATGCGGCGGCACCCTTTGATTGCTTGCCCGGCGGTTTCGGCGCCGGCGGCTGAGACAGCGCTTTGGCGTTCTGGTCGGTGACGATGATGTCGCCGCTCTCGAGCGTCGTTGCATCGTCCGAGTTTTTCAGCGCTTCGGCCCAGCTCTGGCCCGGCCGCCGGCAGGAGCAGGTCGACGTGTACTCGCGCCGATACCGAAACGCGTTGGGCAGCGCGGTGTAGGGCTGCCCGCTGAGCGACACCGCCTGGTTCACGTCCTCGCCGGGATTGCGGTAGGTGTAGAGTCCCGTTTCGGTCGCCGGGCATTCGCGCTGACAGGCGCGCTGGTCATCCGGGAAGCGGCTCGGAACCGTCGAATACGAGACCGGGAAATAGTAGCCGTCGCAGATGCGCACGCAGACCGTGCGGTAGGTTCCGGACGGCATGCCGTCGCCGCCGGGATTTATGATTGTGCCGCCGAATAGCGCGTCGAGAAATCCTCCCGGGCCCGCTGCAGCGGCGGCGGCCTGATATTGCTGGCCGCAATTGTTCTGCGCCAATTGTCCAATCAGCGCCCGGCGCGGTCCTTCGCGGTCATTGCTGCCGCTTTTGAGACGTTCGAGTTCGCTCATCGCGCGATCGAGATTGTCGCGCATTTGCTGGATTTGCGCATTGATCGGCTGGCATTGGGGTCCTCCGCCGGTGAAAAGGGCGAAGAACCCGGTCTCGCAGCCGAGCCTTTTCGATTGCGCCACCGTGCGGTCGAGATCCGCCTGCTGCTTGGCAACCGCATCTTCGTAGCGTTTGGCCTGATCGGCGCGCGGATCGCCAGCGCCGCTCCGTAGCGCGGCCAACTGGCTCTCGAGCCGCACGCAAATCGGATTGCTCGCCGCCTGATCGCCGTTGGGGCCGGGCGGCGTTGACGTCGTTTGCGCCATCGCAACGGACATTGCGATGGCGGTGAAACTGACGACGCCAACCCCCTGCAAAAGCTTGATCATCCCGATTCCCGCTCCGCGCGCGGCGCCGATCAAGCGACCCAATGGTGACCAAAGTGTGAAGAGTGGCGGATTACTCGGCGTCCGGCTGGTTTTCCGGCCGCGCACGATCAAAGGCCGGAAGTTTAAGACACGCGGCTTCGATGGCGACGATGTTCGGAAAGGCTTCGAGCGGCACCTTCAGCCGCCGGGCGTTGGCGACTTGCGGAATAAGAAAGACGTCGGCCAGCGTGACGTCCGCGCCAAATGAATAAGGGCCGGGCCGGACGAGCGTTTCGAGTGCGGTGAAGCCGTCGATGACCCAGTGATGGTACCAGGCGTCGATCGCCGGCTGCTCCTGGTGCAACTGGTGTTTCAAATAACGCAGCGCGCCGAGATTGTTCATCGGATGAATGTCGCAGGCAACGATGTCGGCCAGCGCGCGAACGTGCGCGCGCGCGATCGGATCTTTCGGCAGCAGCGGCGGCTCGGGTTTTATCTCATCGAGGTATTCGATAATGGCAGGCGACTGAAACAGCACCTCACCATTGTCCGCGACCAGCGAGGGGACGCGCATGTGCGGATTGATGGCGCGGTATTCCGCCTGGCGATGCCGCCCGCCGTCCTTGATGAGATGAATAGGCAGTGTCTCGTAGGCGATACCCTTCAAGTTCAGCGCGATGCGCACGCGGTAGGCGGCCGACGAGCGGAAATAAGAATAAAGCTTCATGGGCGTGAACTTGTGGCTCCGTTTTCAACAACAGTCCGCGAGATCAGTCGTCTTCGCTCTGCGATGCGACTTCGGCGACCAGCTCCGTCGATCTCGCCGTCAATTGCGCCAGCGCCCGATTGAACGCTTCCCGGTCGCCCGGTGTCAGGATTTCGGTCAGCCGCTTGGCGAAATCGAGCGCGTGCGGCGCGAGCTCCTCGTAGATGTTTCGTCCGGCGGCGGTGAGCGAAAGAAATGCCTCGCGTTTGTCGTCGCGATTGGGACGGCGTCCCATTAGGCGGCGTTTTTCAAGGATGGCCACCGCCCGCGACACCTTGGTCTTGTGCATATGGGTGTGCGCGCCAATCGCCTTGGCCGTCATCATCTCGAACTGGCCGAGCGTGACCAGCACGCGCCATTCCGGAACGCCTATGCCGTAGCGTTGCGCGTAGACCCGCGACAGCGCCTGCGAGACGAGGCTTGAAACGACGTTAAGCTGATAGGGCAGGAACTGTTCGAGCTTGAGTGGCGCGTCTTCGTTGTGCGCCGGCCCGCCGTTGGCCGCCTCGTCCGCGACATCGCCCTCCATCGCGCGCTGGCCAGCCATGGTCTTATCCGCTTAATCGGCTCATAATTTGATCCGGTAGGGCTGGGCGGCGCAAGCCACGGCCGGACGGGACCGGAAAGCGGCGACCATGACCGAAGTCGCCACCAAGCGCAACGCCATCACGCCCTTGCTTGCGCTTCCTCAATTCCTTAGTTGGAATGCCTGGCTGCGGAGGATCATTTGATGAGCGGCGGCTTCGCCTCCACCGGCGATTTGTCGGAAAAGACCATCACGTTCGATGCCATCGGTCCCGATCTTTATGCCTTTACGGCCGAAGGCGACCCGAACTCGGGCATTATCGTCGGTGACGATGGCGTCATGGTCATCGACGCCCAGGCGACACCGGTGATGGCCCGTCAGGTGATCGAGCGCGTAGCAAAAATCACCGACAAGCCGATCAAATACGTGCTGTTGAGCCATTATCATGCCGTGCGTGTGCTCGGCGCGTCGGCCTATCATGGCGCCGAAATCCTGGCGTCGGACGCGACGCGGGCGTTGATCGAAGAGCGCGGTCAACAAGACATGGATTCGGAGATAGGCCGTTTTCCGCGGCTGTTCCGTGCTGTCGAAAGCATCCCCGGACTAACCTGGCCCTCGATCACGTTTCCCGACCAGATGTCGGTTTGGCTCGGGCGCCGCGAAGTGCGGATCATGCATATCGGCCGCGGCCACACTGCCGGCGACGTCGTCGCCTACGTGCCCGACGCCAACGTGGTGTTTTCCGGCGATCTCGTCGAATACCACTCGGCCTGTTATTGCGGCGACGCGCATTTCACCGATTGGCCGGCGACGCTCGATCGGCTTGCCGAGCTTTCGGCCAAGGCGCTGGTACCGGGCCGTGGCGCGGCGCTCAAATCGCCAAAAGATGTCGCCGACGGCATCGCCCTGACCGAAAGCTTCCTCACCACTTTATATGGGAGCGTCTCCGACAGCGTTGGCAAAGGCCGATCGCTCAAGGAAGCTTTTGACGATGCGCGCCGGGTGATGGACCCGAAGTTTTCAAGCTTCGCGATTTACGAACACTGCATGCCTTTTAACGTCGCGAGAGCTTACGACGAGGCCAAAGGCCTCGATCACGCTGCAATCTGGACGGCGGAGCGCGACCGCGCCATGTGGGCGGAGCTTCGCGGCTAGTGTCCCGATTCCGAAGTCGGATCACTATGAGGCGCTCGCGTTTGCGAACTTTGGAATCGAAGGGACACTGGCAAACTATTTATCTAGGGGTGGCTTTGGTTGAGAAGTCCGCATGATAAGGGACCGGCAAAAATGATGCGGACTTCTGAACCGCCACACCTCGCATGAACGCGCCGCGCAAATCGGTCTATCGCTACGAGTACCGGCGCTCGCCCGACCAGGATGCCGCCGCTACGGTTCGCCGTCCGGCGGTCATTGTCGGCGCCGGGCCGGTCGGCCTTGCCGCGGCCATCGATCTTGCCTCGCGCGACGTTCCGGTGGTGTTGCTCGACGACGCCGACCGGATCGGCGAGGGATCGCGCGGCATCTGCTGGTCGAAGCGCACGCTTGAAATACTGGACCGGCTCGGCGTCGGCGAGCGTCTCGTCGCGCATGGCGTGACCTGGAAGCTCGGCAAGGTTTTTGTCGGCGACGAGCTTTTATTTTCCTTCGACCTCTTGCCGGAGGCGGGCCACAAAATGCCAGCCTTCATCAACCTCCAGCAGTTCTATCTGGAGAAGGCGCTGGTCGATCGTGCGTTCCAACTCAAAAACCTCGACCTGCGCTGGAAGAATCGCGTCGTCGGCGTCGACCGGCTCAACGACGGGGCGCGGCTTGGCATCGAGACACCCGACGGCATGTATCGGCTCGACGCCGACTGGCTGATTGCCGCGGACGGCGCGCGCTCGAACATCCGCAGCTTCCTTGGACTCGATTTTGCCGGCGTCACCTTCGACGACAAGTTTTTGATCGCCGACGTGCACATGGCGGCGGATTTTCCGACCGAGCGGCGGTTCTGGTTTGCGCCGACCTTCCACGCCGGACAATCGGCGCTGATGCACCGGCAGCCGGACGACGTCTGGCGCGTCGATTTACAGCTCGGACCTGAAGCCGATGCGCTCGCCGAGCAAGAGCCGCAGCGCGTTCGCGCGCGGCTGCAAAAAGTGCTGGCGCCGCACGCGTTCGAACTGGAATGGGTTTCGGTCTACACTTTCAACTGCCGCCGCCTCGACCGCTTCGTGCACGACCGGGTGATTTTCATCGGCGATGCCGCCCACCAGGTCTCGCCGTTCGGCGCGCGTGGCGCCAATTCCGGCATCCAGGATGCGGAGAACCTGGCCTGGAAACTCGCAGCGGTGCTCCGCGGCGAGGGCAGCGAAGCCCTAATCGAGAGCTACGAGGTTGAGCGCGTGCAGGCGGCGGACGAAAACATCGGCCACTCCACGCGTTCGACCGAATTCATGTCGCCGCACTCGAACGCTGAGCTCCGCTTGCGCGACGCGGTGCTTGAGCTCGCACCCAAGGCCGAGTTCGCCCGCCGCATGGTCAATTCCGGCCGGCTTTCACTGCCGACGGTTTACGACACGCCACTGTCGACCGCCGACGCTGAATCCTTCGCCGGTACCGCAAGGCTTGGCGCGCCGCTTCCGGACGCGCCGCTTGTCCGCCGCGACGGGACGCCGGCGCATCTGCTGGAATGCGTGCGCGGCGGTTTCCAGGCGATTTACGTCAATGGTACGGGCGCAAGGCCGCCGGCAGTCGACGGCGTGGCAATGACCGTCATTGGCGAGGACGTTATCGACCGCGACGGCGTGTTCGCGCAGCGGCTCGATGCGAAACCCGGCTCGACCTATCTGGTCCGGCCCGATCAGCATTTGTGCGCGCGCTGGCGAAAGTTCGACCCGGTCGCGGTAGCGGACGCCCGCCGGCGTGCGCTCGCCTGGTGAGCGCCATGACAAAGCTTTCGACCGCATCGCGCTTCAGCGACCCCGATGCCGCCTATCGGGCGCTGCTGGAGGCGCGCCGGAATTTGTCGGACGAGCAGGCGGCCAGGCTCGACAGCCGGCTTGTGCTCATTCTCGCCAATCATATCGGCGATCTGGATGTGTTGCGCGAGGCGATCGCGCTTGCGCAGGCGAGCCGGTAGGGTTGGCCGCGCGCCGCCCGCTACTCGCCGCCGAACACCGGGAAGAAGTCGACCGCGAAGCGAAATGCCGAGATGCGCAGCCCTTCACGAAAATAGAAGGCGTGTGCGCGACCATTGCCCAGGCCGCACTCCAGCACCACGCCCTGGCATTCCAGATTGCGCGCCTCCTCGATCAGCGCCTTTAGCAGCCGCTGGCCGATTCCGGTCGAGCGAACGTCTTGCGCGGTCACGAGTTCATCGACGTGCAGGTAGCGTCCGCGGAGCAGATTCTCGGCGATCCGGTAGCCCGCACAGCACACGATGCGATCGTCCTGCCAGGCGGCAGCCAACCGGTAGCCGTCCTGCTGCAGGCTTCGCACCCGCGCAACGAGGTCGCCCTGCCGCTCGAGGTGCGGCCACCATTGGCGCATTAACGCCAGACAGGCCTGGATATCTTTGTCACTTTCAGCCCACGCAATCCGAAGCGTGTCTGCTTGGTCTTGGTCGCTCACCGTCGCCCCCGCGGCCGGCCGATGCGCGAGGCGATATCAGGCTTTGCGGCAAATGCAAAATCGCCGCGGCAGATAGGGAACAAGGGCATAGAAAAAGCCCCGGACCGCGGACCGGGGCTTTGTCCCACTTCGTCACACCCGGCAACCGGCCGGGCATGACGAATTCAATTCCGACTGAGCGGCTAAAAGCTCAGCGCGAGCACTCGATCGCGACAAAGTCGTCGCAACCGGCGTTATGACAGGTGCCGGTCGAGGGGATCGCGCCGGTGATATCGTCGCGCTCGACCTTTCGATACGACAGAGCTTGTGAGAATTCGTGCCTGCGGCAATAGGAATCGGCCGCGGCGGTACCGCATACCGCGCCGGTCGCGAGGCAGCGATCGACGCCGTAGCCGCCGCTGTTATTGGCGACGATGAAAAGGCGCTTCTCAGCCTGCGCGGCTGTTGCAGCCAGGACCGCGGCGGCCATAGCCGCGGATGCGATCAGGAACCGCATGAGACCCCCGCGCGGCGACGACCAACGCCGCATCAATCGGATTACCGCAAAAGCTAGAATGCCGCGGCGGAGTTAAGGGGTCGTTAACTTCGCCAATTCGAAGACCACGTGACGGCGGTCGCTGATGATTCGGGGCGCGAGGGTTGGGCGACGGAAAAGGCGAGGCTTGACGCCATGGTTCCGATCGACCATTTTGCCGCCCATGTACGGCCTGACCAAATTCTGCGGCATTTGCCGGGAGATTATTCGCTAGCGAGCTTCGCTGGCTGTGGCCGTCTATTCTCCACTTCGAGATTAAGAGACGCCCGGCCGGCAAGCCGGGCGTTGTCGTTTCGGAGCTGGATTTGCCGATGGAGCTGAAACTTTACGATACGCTGACGCGCGAGAAGCGGGTGTTCAGCCCGCTCGATCCGCAGAACGTCCGCATGTATGTGTGCGGGCCGACGGTCTACGACTTCGCCCATATCGGCAATGCGCGGCCGGTGATCGTTTTCGACGTGCTGTTCCGGCTGCTGCAATACTTGGCAAAGCAGGGGACATGGGACGGCGGCAGAGGCGAGACGAAGGTCACTTACGTCCGCAACATCACCGACGTCGACGACAAGATCAACGCTCGCGCGGCGGAGGAATATCCCGACCTGGCGCTGAACGAAGCGATCCGGAAAGTTACGGAAAAGACCGACAAGCAGTTCCACGAAGACGTCGCGGCACTCGGCTGCGTGCCGCCGACGTTCGAGCCGCGCGCCACCGAGCACATTTCCGAGATGAAGACGCTGATCGAGCGGCTGGTGGCGTCGAAGAACGCCTATGTCGCCGAAGACAATGTGCTGTTTGGCGTGCCGTCGATGCCGGATTACGGCCAACTGTCGAAGCGGCCCTTGGATGAGATGATCGCGGGCGCCCGCGTCGAAGTCGCGGCCTACAAAAAAGACCCGCGAGACTTCGTGTTGTGGAAGCCGTCGAAGCCGGGCGAGCCGGCGTGGCCGTCGCCCGCCGGCATCAAGCCGCCGGGCCGGCCGGGCTGGCACATCGAATGCTCGGCCATGGCCTGGAAATATCTGGGCGAGACTTTCGACATCCACGGCGGCGGCATCGATCTCGTGTTTCCGCACCACGAGGACGAGATCGCGCAATCGCGCTGCGCCTTCCATACGCCGGTGATGGCGAATTACTGGATGCACAACGGCTTTCTTCAGGTCGAAGGCGAGAAGATGGCCAAGTCCGCCGGGAATTTCGTGACAATTCACGAGTTGCTGAAGGATTGGCCGGGCGAAGCCATACGATTTGCCATGCTGCAAACCCACTATCGCCAGCCGATCAACTGGACGGCGGCAAGCTTGCGCGAAGCCCAAAGGACCCTCGATCATTGGTACGCGTTGACCGATGATGTGACGCCAGGATTATTGTGCGCTGACCTGCTTGCGGCGCTTTCGGATGATCTTAATTGCCCGAAAGCACTTGGCGCGTTGCACGAATTGCGGAGCGAGGCGGCAAAGGGCGTCGAGCCTGCCGCTGCGTGCCTGAAGGCAAGCGCTCAATTGCTTGGCATGTTGCAAGGGACAAAAGCCTCATGGTCGGCATTCCGGCCGGCGGGGGTGGCGCTTGATGAAACGAAAATCGGGAATTTAGTTGAAGCGCGCAACGCGGCGCGTAGGACAAGGAACTTCAAGGAATCCGACCGCATCCGCGACGAACTCGCGAAGATGGGCGTGGTGCTCAAAGACTCTAAGGACGGCACCACCTGGGAGATCGCGCGATGACCGCGCGCCCGCAGCAAAAACTGGCGATGCGGCCGATGCTGCCGGCGGACGTGCCGATCCTGGCGGAAATCTTTCGCGCCAGCATCGAGGAATTGAATGACGACGATTACAGCGACACCCAGCAGGCAGCGTGGGCGTCGGCGGCGGACAATGAGGAAGAATTCGGCGCCCGCCTGTCCGGCGAGCTGACGCTGGTGGCGACGATCGCAGGCGACGTAATCGGCTTTGCGTCGCTGGCCGACAACAAACGGATCGATATGATCTATGTGCATCCGGTGGCTGCCGGGCAGGGCGCCGCTACCATGCTCTGTGACGCGCTGGAAACGCTTGCCGCCGCACGCGGCACCAAGGAGGTTTCCGTCGACGCCAGCGACTCGGCGCGCGGCTTTTTCGAAAAGCGCGGCTTTGTCGCCAAGACCCGCAATTCGGTCTCGGTCGGCGACGAGTGGCTTGCCAACACCACCATGGTCAAAAAGCTGTCGGAACAGAAGCGAGGGACGTTGCAATGAAACGCCAGGATGTCCCGTTTCAACGTCATTGGTTGTATTATCTGGTGCTCAAATACGCCGTGATCGTGCTTGCGGTTGGCATCGCCGTATTCACGGCTTATCGGCTTTACAGAGGCTGACAAAAATGGCGCGCGAAACTTTTCTCGGCATGCGGACCCATCACATCGTGATCGGCGTGATCGCGATTGTGGTCGCGGTCGCGCTGGTTTCAAACTTTTATCTTTGGTGAATTGATGCCGCGCGAGCGCGTTTATTTGTTCGACACGACGCTGCGCGACGGGGCGCAGACCAACGGCGTTGATTTCACGCTGGCCGACAAACTCGCGATTGCGCGCATGCTCGACGAGCTTGGCGTCGATTACATCGAGGCCGGTTATCCCGGCGCCAATCCGATCGATACGGAATTTTTCGCCAAACCTCGCCAGGCGAAGGCCAAGATCACTGCGTTCGGAATGACGCGGCGGCCCGGCCGCTCGACCTCCAACGATCCCGGCCTTGCCGCCATCCTTGAGGCCAACGCCGGAGCGATCTGCTTCGTCGCCAAGTCGTGGGATTACCACGTGCGGGTCGCGCTGGAGACCACGGAAGAGGAAAATCTCGCCTCGATCCGCGACAGCGTGCGCGCCGCCAAGGCCAAGGGCCGCGAAGTGCTGCTCGACTGCGAGCATTTCTTCGATGGCTACAAGGCTAATCCCGGCTATGCGCTGGCTTGTGCGAAAGCGGCTTACGACGAAGGCGCGCGCTGGGTCGTGCTCTGCGACACCAACGGCGGCACGTTGCCGCACGAGGTGGAGAAAATCGTCGGCGAGGTGTGCAAAAGCATTCCCGGCGATCATGTCGGCATTCACGCGCATAACGACACCGAACAGGCGGTGGCGAACTCGTTCGCCGCATTGCGCGCCGGCGCGCGTCAGATTCAGGGCACGCTTAACGGACTCGGCGAGCGCTGCGGCAACGCCAATCTGGTTTCCATTATCCCAACGCTGAAGCTGAAGCCGGAATTTGCCAAGAAGTTCGACATCGGCGTTTCCGACAGCGCGTTGGGTCACATCGCGCGCGTCTCGCACGCGCTTGATGATCTTCTCAATCGCGCCTCCGACCGCCACGCGCCCTATGTCGGCGAGAGCGCATTCGCCACCAAGGCCGGCATTCATGCGTCCGCGATCCTGAAAGAGCCGAAGACCTACGAGCACGTGGCGCCGGAGCGGGTCGGCAACAAGCGCAGGCTTCTGGTGTCAGATCAGGCCGGCCGCTCCAATTTGCTCGCCGAGCTCGACCGCATCGGGCTTTCGGTCGATAAGGACGATCCCCGCCTTTCGCGCCTCTTGGAAGAAGTCAAAGAGCGTGAGGCCGCGGGCTACGCTTACGAGGCGGCGGATGCCTCGTTCGAGCTGTTGGCCCGGCGATTGTTGGACAAGGTGCCACGCTATTTCGACGTCGAAAAATTCGACGTCAACGTCGAGCGCCGCCTCAACGCCAAGGGCGAGCGCGTCACCGTCAGCCAGGCGGTCGTGAAAGTGAAAGTAGGCGACGAACAGTTTATTTCCGCCGCCGAAGGCATCGGCCCGGTCAACGCGCTCGATCTCGCGCTGCGCAAGGATCTGGGCAAATACCAGAGCTACATCACCGGCCTCGAACTGACCGATTACCGCGTGCGTATCCTCAACGCCGGCACCGAGGCGGTAACGCGGGTTTTGATCGAGAGCGCCGACGAGAGCGGCGAGCATTGGACGACTATCGGAGTTTCGCCGAACATCATCGACGCCTCGTTCCAGGCGCTGATGGACTCCATCGTGTACAAACTGATGAAATCGGGCGCGCCGGCCTCATGATCGACCACATCTCCATCGAGGTGCGCGATCTCGCCAAGGCCGAAGCGTTCTACGCCGCGGTGCTCGCGACCATCGGCTTTGCTAAAATGCGCGAATGGCCGGACGCGGCCATCGGTTTCGGCAAGAAACATCCGGAATTCTGGATCAACAAGCGCGCAAGCATGTCGCGCGTCGCCGACGACAGCGGCGTGCACATTTGCCTGCGCGCGCCGGATACGGCGAGCGTCGATGCTTTTCATGCCGCTGCCCTTAAAGCGGGCGGTTCTTCGGACGGCGTGCCCGGCCTGCGAGAGAAATATAATCCGCGCTATTATGCTTCGTTCGTGCGCGACCCCGATGGTAATCGCATCGAGGCGGTAACGTTTCTGCGGGACGCTTAAGTTTTCACAGCCGCTCGGCCGGAACCGCCAACTCTTTCTCCGCCGGGGTTACCGCCTGCGCCGCTTGGCGCAGCTTCGGCAGAATGTCGTCGACGCGATTGGCGACCAGAAGTTCGACGCCGTTCGCTGATGACGGCACCAACCCGAGGTGGCGCATGTGATCGATCAGCACCAGCAACGGATTCCAGAAGCCGTTGATGTTGGCAATCAGGATCGGCTTCTTGTGCCGGCCGAGCTGCGCCCAGGTCATTTGCTCGACAAGTTCTTCAAGCGTGCCGAGGCCGCCGGGCAAGGCGACGAAGGCATCCGCGCGCTCGAACATGGTGCGTTTGCGCTCATGCATGTCGCGCGTGACGATTTGCTCCTGCGCCAGCCGCCGCGGCTGCTCTTTTGCCGTCAGGAATTCGGGAATAATGCCGGTCGCGGTCCCGCCGTGCTCGATCACCGAACTGGCGATCGCGCCCATCAATCCGATCGAGCCGCCGCCGTAGACGAGGCGCACGTCGTTTTCAGCCATGATCCGGCCGAAGTCGCGTGCGGTCTTGACGAATGCCGGATCGCTGCCGGGACTTGATCCGCAATAAACGCAGATCGCTTTGATTTTGCTCATAGACTCACTCTTGTTAAGCGGTAGATGTGGCGAGGATTCGGACCAAGCGCAAGCGATTTGGCAGCAAGCTTTAGACCAAACGCGGGTGCGGGAAGGGCCCGGAATCTCTATATGACGGCGTAACGACCTTTCCGAGAGAAGCAATCCGGCGCAATGCCCAAACTCCAACGACAAACCCATTTGCCACGAGAGGTGCTGGCGGACCGGACGGCGCTGTTTTCGACGCTCGTTCACCTTTGGCCCTACATCTGGCCGGCCAACCGGTCCGATCTGAAAGCCCGCGTCATATTTGCGACAGTCCTGGTATTTGTCGCCAAGCTCGCCACGGTGGCCGTTCCTTTCACGTTCAAATGGGCGACGGACGCGCTCGCCGGCCACGGCACGGCGCCGGTCTGGGCGAACTCATGGTTCGCCTGGACGCTGGCTACTCCGGTGATGATGACGGTCGCTTATGGCGGCATGCGCATCATTGTCGCCGCGCTCACCCAATGGCGTGACGGCGTTTTCGCCAAGGTCGCGATGAATGCGGTGCGCCGGCTCGCACTGCTCACCTTCGAGCACATGCACCTGTTGTCGCTTCGCTTCCATCTCGAGCGGAAGACCGGCGGACTGACCCGCGTTCTCGAACGCGGACGCAACGCCATCGAGACGATCGTGCGCATGCTGCTGTTGCAGTTGTTGCCGACCATCGTCGAAGTGGTGCTCGTCGCGTGGGTGCTGTTTTTTCATTTCGACTGGCGCTACGTCATCGTCGTCTTGCTGACCGTTGCGCTCTACGTGGGTTTCACGTTTTACGCCACCGAATGGCGCATCGGCATCCGCCGCACCATGAACGAAAGCGACACCGACGCCAACGCCAAGGCGATCGACTCGCTGCTCAACTACGAGACCGTCAAATATTTCTCGGCCGAAGGGCGCGAAGCCGAGCGTTACGACCGGTCGATGGCCCGCTACGAGCATGCGAGTGTCAAGGCCTACACTTCGCTCGCCGTGCTTAACGCCGGCCAGGCCATCGTATTCTCGGTGGGACTGGCCGCCGCCATGGCGCTTTGCGCCTACGGCATCGAGGCGGGGCGCAACACCGTCGGCGATTTCGTGATGATCAATGCCATGATGATCCAGCTTTACCAGCCGCTGAATTTCATGGGGCTGGTCTATCGTGAGATCAAGCAGGCGGTGATCGACATCGAGACCATGTTCGCCATCCTCTTGCGCCGGCCGGAGATCGAGGATCGCGCCGGCGCTCCGCCGCTCCAGATCCGCGCTGGCGCCATCCGTTTCGAGAATGTGTCGTTCGCTTACGAGCCGGCGAGGCCGATCCTCAATAACGTGAGTTTCGAGGTGCCGGCCGGAGGCACCGTAGCTATTGTCGGGCCATCGGGAGCGGGCAAGTCGACCATCTCGCGGCTGCTGTTCCGATTCTATGAGGTCAGCGGCGGGCGCATTCTGATTGACGGTCAGGACATTCGCGGCGTCGCGCAGCAATCGCTGCGCGCTGCTATCGGCATGGTGCCGCAGGATACGGTGCTGTTCAACGACACCATCCGTTACAACGTCCGCTATGGCCGCTGGGACGCAAACGATGCAGAAGTGGAGGAGGCGGCGCGGCTCGCGCAAATCGACGGATTTATCCGGCTGGCGCCGAAAGGCTACGAGACCGAAGTGGGCGAGCGCGGCCTGAAACTTTCCGGCGGCGAGAAACAGCGCGTCGCCATTGCGCGCACAATCCTCAAGGCTCCGCCCATTCTTCTCCTCGACGAGGCGACATCGGCGCTCGACAGCCACACCGAGCGCGACATCCAGGAAGCGCTCGACCGGGTGGCGCGCAATCGCACCACGCTCGTGATTGCGCATCGGCTGTCGACCATTGTCGGCGCCGATGAGATTTTGGTGCTCGATCGCGGGACGATTGTCGAGCGCGGGACCCACGGCGAATTGCTGGCGCGTGGCGGGCTTTACGCAAGCATGTGGGATCGGCAGCGCGAGGCGCAAATGGCGCGGGAGATTCTGGCTGACGCGGGAGACGAGGCGGCTGACACGACGTCTGACCCCGCGGTCGATCCTGAGCCACCGGATTTGCGCGGTGGCGAGCCAGAACTATTGTCAGCCGCCAACGCCGAAAAGTAGTCATGTCCATCATCAATTCCATACGTTCGCAACTGTCGCCTATTCATCCGCAGGGCTATCCGTTCATCGGGGCCTTTGCGGTGGTCACCGTGGTGTTGTTTTGGCTGTGGGCGCCGCTGGGCGTTGTCGCAGCCATCGCGACCGCCTGGTGTCTTTATTTCTTTCGCGATCCGCAGCGGATCACGCCGGTGCGCGAAGGTCTCGTGGTGGCGCCCGCCGACGGGCGCATCAGCCAAATTTCGCCGGCTATTGCGCCGCCAGAACTCGGTTTTGGTGCCGAGACCTTCCTTCGCATTTCGATTTTCATGAGCGTGTTCGATTGTCATATCAATCGCAGCCCCGTCGCCGGCCGTATCGAGCGGATCGTCTATCGCGCCGGCGCCTTCATCAGCGCCGATCTCGACAAAGCGAGCGAGGCCAACGAGCGCAACGGGTTTGTCATCGAGGCGAGTGACGGTATTCGCATTCCGGTCGTTCAGATCGCGGGCCTCGTGGCGCGACGGATTGTGCCGTTCGTGCGCGACGGCGAGCTGCTTGTTGCCGGTCAGCGCATCGGCATGATCCGGTTCGGATCGCGCGTCGACGTTTACCTGCCGGCCGCGACGGTGCCGTTGGTGGGCGAAGGGCAGAGCGCCATCGCCGGCGAGACCGTGCTCGCCGATCTAAAGATCATGCAGCGGGCGCCGGCATTCAAGGCGGAATGACCGGCAATGGCACGGCGCATCTGAAAAGGTTATATATCACGGTCATGGCCATGCACTCTCCATCCGAGGAAAAGCGCGCCCGCCCGCGGCGTTTCCGCCGGGTGCCGGTCCGCATGCTGGCGCCGAACTTTGTCACGGTTGTCGCACTATGCGCCGGTCTCACCGCGATCCGCATGGCGTTCGAAGACCGCTACGGCCTGGCGCTGGCGGCAATTGTTTTTGCCGCCATCCTCGACGGCATCGACGGGCGTTTGGCGCGGCTGCTGAAGGGAACCTCGCGCTTCGGCGCCGAACTCGACAGCCTTTCGGATTTCGTCAATTTCGGCGTCGCCCCGGCGCTCATTCTTTATTTTTGGGGCCTGCACGATTTGAAATCCGGCGGCTGGATCGCCGCCATGGGGTTTGCCATCTGCGCCGGTCTGCGGCTCGCCCGTTTCAACGTAATGAGCGAAGAGCCGGATCGGCCCGCCTGGGCGGCGAATTTCTTCGTCGGGGTGCCGGCGCCGGCCGGCGCTATTATTGTTTTGCTGCCGATCTATGCGGTTTTTCTCGGGCTTCCCCGTTCGCAGTTCCTGACCTGGGCGACGCTTGTCTACACGCTGGCGATCGCGTGGCTGCTGGTCTCGCGCCTGCCGGTGTTTTCCGGAAAGCGAATCGGAACCCGCGTGCCGCCGGAAATGGTCGGGCCGGTGGTGATGTTGCTCGTCCTGTCGGTTGCGTTGCTCATCGCTTATCCCTGGATTTTGCTCACCATCGGCACCCTGGTTTACCTCGCAAGTCTGCCATTCGGCTGGCTGTCGTATCGAAACTACGCGCGTCGCGCGCGACATGCCAAAGGCGACGCAGTGCCTGCTACTGCGGTCTCGCGGCCATCGCCAAGCGCTGCCGCCCCGGCTCGACCCGCCGACGACGAGCAACGCCCGGCGCGCCTTAATTGAGCCACTAGTGGAGCGGATTTGATATTCGCTACCCACCTCGCCGCGAACTCGCGAAGCGAGTGTCAAATCCAAAGCTCCACTAGCACGTATATTTGCTAGTGGTCCTTTGTTTCTACCATTCGCACGATAGCCTACCGAACCGGGATGCGCATGTTAGAATCGGACCACGAGCGTCGGCAACAGACGGCGTGTGTGGCGGATCGGAAGTCCGCATCATCATGCCGGCTCCTCTCATGCGGACTTCCGATCCAAAGCCAGACTCGATCAATGGATTTGCTAGTGTCCCTTTGATTCCGAAGTTCGCACAAGGGATTGCCGCATGTTCATGCGAACTTCGGAATCGGGACACTAGATGATGATGCGACTTGCCCGCCGCGCGTTTTTGGCCTCGGTCGCCGCGTCGGTCGCCGCGCCGGCGGTCTTGCGCGGCGCCGCGGCGGACGCGCCGATCGCGCTGAAGCTTCACCACTCCTTCTCGGCGGTGTCTGGCGCGCACGAGCGGTTCCTTGTGCCGTGGGCGCGCAAGGTGGAGAGCGAGGCACAGGGCCGCATCCGCGTCGATATTTTCCCCTCGATGCAGCTTGGAGGTTCGCCCGCGCGTCTTTACGACCAGGTGCGCGACGGGATGACCGACCTGGCGTGGCTGTTGCCGAGCAACACGCCCGCCCGGTTCGCCAAGATCGAGGTCTTCGAATTGCCCTTCGTGCCATCGCGGCGGGCGCTGGTGAATTCCAGGGCGCTACAGGACTACGCAGCGGCGAATCTGGCCGATGAATTCGCCGACGTTCGCCCGATCTGCTTCTCGTGCCGCGACCACGGCATTGTTCACGCCAAGCGGGCCATCAAAACCATCTCGGACCTCAAGGGATTGCGGCTGCACGTGCCACACCGGATCGCGCGCGAGACCATTCATGCGCTCGGCGGCGAGGGGATCAGCATTCCGAGCGCGCAGCTGCCGATGGCGATTGCCGGTCACGTCATCGACGGCTGCCTCGATCCCTGGGATCTGGTGCCGTCGCTCCGGCTCGACAACCTGCTGAAGGAGCATACCGATTTTGCCGAGTCATCGTTGAGCACCGCGACGTTCGTGCTGGCGATGAACAAGGCGACTTACGAGCGTCTGCCCGGCGAGCTGAAGGCCGTTGTCGACGCGAACTCGGGGCAAGCGGCCGCCGGCATGGCCGGGACCATGTGGGACGTGGAGGCGCGCGCGGTGGCCGAGCTTGTGGGCGGCCGCGGCGATCCGATCAACGTGTTGACCGCGGAGGACATCGTTTCGTGGCGTAAAGCGACTGAGCCGGTGATCGGTTTGTGGCTGAAAGAAATGCGGGCCCGCAAGATCGACGGCGCCGATCTCGTCGCTTCCGCCAATACGCTGCTGGCTAAATACGCGGACGAACCGGAGCCGCAGCCGCCGAAGCCCGCCCGGCCCGAACCGGCGGAACCGAGCTCCGCCGCTCAGCCGCCGCAAGCCACTACCGAACCGTCGGAGGTGTCGAAGGCGGGCGCGGCGACGCCATCGCCCCAAGCCAAGATAGAGACGCCTGCGCTGCCTAAGGTTGAGACTCCGGCGGCCAAGCCGCCCGTCAAGCCGGCGCCACCCAAGGAACTCGATATTCCGCTCTGAGCTGAAGCGATTTCACCTGCGAGGGAAGTCGTATGACCAACCTCGAAACCAGCAAACATGACTGGCAAATTTCCAACAAAAGCATTTCGGACCGCCGAAGAGTGGCGGCAATGGCTTGCAAAGAATCATGCGAAATCGGCGGGCGTCTGGCTGCGCATCTTCAAGAAAAACTCGGGCAAAGACACCGTGAGCTACGCCGAAGCCCTTGATGATGCGCTGTGCTTCGGTTGGATCGACGGACAGAAAGACGCGTACGACGCCGCGTCATGGCTGCAGAAATTCACACCGCGCCGACCGAAAGGTGTGTGGTCGAAGCGGAACCGGGAACATATAGCCCGTCTCATCAAAGACAAACGGATGACCGCTGCGGGGCTGGCGGAAGTTGAAGCCGCCCAAAAGGACGGCCGCTGGGACAATGCCTACGACGCGTCAAGCACCATGGTTGTGCCGGAAGATTTCATCAAAGAACTCAAGAAGGACAAAGGCGCTTATGCTTTTTTCAAGACGCTCAATCGGGCGAACACATTTGCCATTGCCTGGCGGCTACAAACCGCCAAAAAACCCGAGACACGTGACAGGCGCAAGCAGCAACTTCTTGCATTGATGAAACAAAGAAAGAAGCTGCATTAAAGTTTGGGTGTAATGAACGGCCGGGTGGTGCGGTTCAGCGCGACAGCGTCATCTCGCCCCCGGCGCTGGCTTGTCCGGTGAAACGCCCATTGGCGAATGAAAGCTGCGCCAGCGGTTCGCTCTTGTGGTCGCGGATGATCAAAGCGCCGTGCTCGAACGTCCACTTGCGGCTGGTGAAGAATTTTCCCGGGCAGCCGCCTTCCGGCGCGATCGTGCCTTGGTCCGCGCCGGCGGCATTTCCGAGGGTCATGAAGCAACTGCTGGCGCCGGCTTGAGAGAGTTTCCAGCGGCCGTTGAGCTCGACGGGCGGCGGTGACGGCGGAGGGGGAGGCGGCGGCGCAGCCGCCGTTTCAGGTGGCGACTGGTTCGAGGCGCATCCGGGCAGCACCGCGAGCGCGGCGAGGATCAGGACCGCGCTTAGCGCTCCGCGGGGGCGGTGCGATGGCTTTCTCAAACTAGTCATTTGACTGAGCAAAACAGAAATTGCTTATCAAAATGTACCCTAATGGCTCCCGCCCGTGATCCGGTGTGATGCCGAGTCACTTCATGGTCGGAATGACGAATTCGGCACCGTCCTTGATGCCTGAAGGCCAGCGTGCGGTGACGGTTTTGGTCTTGGTGTAAAACCGCACCGCGTCGGGCCCGTGCTGGTTGAGGTCACCGAAGCCTGACCGCTTCCAGCCGCCGAACGTGTAATAAGCGAGCGGAACCGGAATGGCGAAATTCACGCCAACCATTCCGACCTCGACCCGGCTGACGAAATCGCGCGCCGCGTCGCCGTCGCGGGTGAAAATCGCGACTCCGTTGCCGTAGTCGTGTTCCGACGGCAAGCGCACAGCCTCCTCGTAGTCGTTCGCCCGCACAACAGAGAGCACAGGACCGAAAATCTCCTCCTTGTAGATGCGCATGTCAGGCGTGACATTGTCGAACAAGCAGCCACCCATGAAATTACCACCTTCGTAGCCTTGTAGCTTGAAGCCACGGCCATCGACGACGAGATTGGCGCCTTCCTTGACGCCCAGGTCGACGTAGCTTTTCACCTTTTCCAGGTGTTGTCTGGTAATCAGCGGACCGTAGTCTGCCTGCGCATCGGTCGATGGACCGATTTTCAGGCTCTCCACCCGCGGCATGAGTTTTTTCAGGAGAAGATCCGCGGTCTTTTTGCCTACCGGCACGGCGACCGAGACCGCCATGCAACGCTCGCCGGCGGAGCCGTATCCCGCGCCGATCAGCGCATCGACGGCCTGATCCATGTCGGCATCGGGCATGACGATCATGTGGTTTTTGGCGCCGCCGAAACATTGAGCGCGCTTGTTATGGGCGCATGCGGTTGCGTAGACGTATTCGGCAATTGCCGATGAGCCGACAAAACCGACAGCTTTGACACGCGGGTCGGTGAGCAGCGTGTCAACCGACTCCTTGTCGCCGTTGACGACATTGAGGACGCCAGCGGGCAGTCCGGCCTCGACCAACAACTCGGCGAGCCGCATCGGCACTGAAGGATTACGCTCCGACGGTTTCAGGATGAAGGCGTTGCCACAGGCCAGCGCCGGGGCAAACTTCCACATCGGAATCATGGCGGGGAAATTGAACGGGGTTATGCCGGCGACGACACCAAGCGGCTGCCGCATGGAAAAAAGATCGATACCCGGACCGGCACCCTCGCTGTATTCGCCTTTCAGCAAATGTGGAATGCCGCAGGCGAATTCGACGACTTCGAGGCCGCGCTGGATATCGCCTTTGGCGTCAGCGAAAATCTTGCCGTGTTCGGAAGACAGAAGGCGCGCCAGCGCGTCAAATTCCTTTTGCGCCAGTTCGAGAAACTTCATCATTACGCGGGCGCGCCGCTGCGGGTTGGTGGCCGCCCAGGCCGGCTGAGCCGCTTCCGCCGCCGCGATCGCGTGCTCGACTTCTGAGCGCTTGGCCAGGGCAACCTTGGCTTGAACTTCGCCGGTGTTAGGGTTGAAAACGTCCCCGAAGCGGCCGGACGCGCCCTTCACCTCTTTGCCCCCGATAAAGTGGCCGACCTCCCCCATGAACCATCTCCTTTGCACTAACCGCCGCGCGGCCGATAAATCCCCGCCATTGTGCAGGTTTTCCCCGAAACGGTCACGGGGTCGCGTAGCCGCAAGTTCCCTTGACTAAGCGGCCGTCACATTGGCGATGCATCTTGCAATAACGCCGGCCCGTAAACAGCTTCCGCGGACGGCTGGCCGGCTTTCGCACCCGGTTAACGTGCATTTGTGTCCGGAAATGACACCCGGCTCAGGACGGTGTATAGCCGCCGCCCAACGTTCTGGTTCGAAGCGATAAGAGCTCCTGTTCCCAATCCCATGACTCAGAGCGCGAGCGCTCCGGTTGAGAGCGAAAGGCCGGCGAGCGATACCGCGGAATCCCGTTCCGGCGCCGGAGTGTGGGGCCTTGCGCTCGGCAGTATCGGGGTCGTCTACGGCGATATCGGCACCAGTCCGCTTTACGCGATGCGCGAGGCGGTTATGGCCGCGTCGGGGCCTGATCACCACGAGCTCGTGCGCGGTGCACTGCTGGGCATCGTTTCGCTCATCCTGTGGGCGCTCATTATCGTCGTTACGCTGAAATACGTTCTCATTCTGTTGCGGGCCGACAACAACGGCGAAGGCGGCACACTGACGCTGATGGCGCTGGCGTCGCGCGCGGTCGGGCGCATTCCTCGCGCTGCCGCCACCGTCGCCGTCCTCGGCATCGTCAGCGCCGCGTTGTTTTATGGTGACGCCGTTATCACGCCGGCGCTCTCGGTACTCTCGGCCATCGAAGGCATCGACGTCGCGACACCGGCGCTCCATGATTTCGTCGTGCCGTTGACGGTTTTGATTTTGCTGTTTCTGTTCGCGTTCCAGGCGCGCGGGACTGCAAAGGTCGCCGCGCTGTTCGGCCCAATCATGTCGGTGTGGTTCGTGGCCATCGCCATTCCCGGCGTGATCCGCGTTGCGGAAAATCCTTTCGTGCTCACGGCCTTCAATCCGATCTACGGCGTCGAGTTTTTGCTCCATCACGGCATCGTCGCCTTTTACACGCTGGGCGCCGTGTTCCTTGCCGTCACCGGCGCTGAAGCGCTTTATGCCGATCTCGGTCATTTCGGCCGACGGCCGATTCAGTTCGCGTGGTTCAGCCTGGTTTTGCCGGCGCTGGCGATCAATTACCTGGGGCAGGGCGCACTTGTGTTCGCGCACCCCGAAGCGATCGCGAACCCGTTCTTTCTCCTTTATCCCGATTGGGCGCGCATACCGATGGTCGTTCTGGCGGCAGTCGCGACGGTAATTGCAAGTCAAGCCGTGATCACCGGCGCGTATTCGCTGACCAGCCAGGCCATTCAGCTTGGGCTATTGCCGCGGTTCGAGGTGCGCCATACCTCGGCGCAGCAGCTCGGCCAGATTTACATGCCGCGGGTCAACGGGCTTTTGCTGATCGGCGTTCTGCTGCTGGTAGGTCTGTTCCGGTCGTCGAGCGCGCTCGCCTCCGCCTACGGCATTTCCGTCACCGGCACGATGGTCGTCACCTGCATGATGGCGTTCATCGTTATTTGGCGGATGTGGCACTGGTCGCTGGTGGCCGCCGCTGCTTTGATGCTTCCGTTCCTGGTGATCGATCTGACTTTTCTCTCCGCCAACATGCTCAAAGTCGTCGAAGGCGGTTGGGTGCCGCTCGCGCTCGGTGGCGTGCTCATGCTGGTGATGTATACGTGGCGTCGCGGCAGCAGATTGCTGTTTGAAAAGACCCGCAGGCAGGAGACGCCGCTCGACGATCTGATACGAATGCTCGAGCGGAAACCACCGCAACGGGTTCCCGGCACCGCCGTGTTTCTTACCAGCGAGCCCAAGAGCGCGCCCACGGCTCTCCTGCACAGTCTCAAGCATTACCGGGTGCTGCACGAGCAGAACATCATCCTGTCGGTGGAAACCACCCATACCCCGCGCGTGGATCCCGGCAAGCGGGTGCGCATCGAGCAGGTGGGGTCGACTTTCATGCGCGTCATGCTGCGCTTCGGCTACATGGAAACGCCGAACATTCCCAAGGCGCTCGGGATGGCCCGCAAGCTCGGCTTGCAGTTCGACATCATGACGACGTCGTTCTTTCTCTCGCGCCGGGCGCTTCGCCGGGCGCCGCGTTCGGGCATGCCGCGCTGGCAAGATCGGCTGTTCATCGCGCTCGCGCGCTCGGCCAACGACGCGACCGATTATTTCCAAATCCCGACTGACCGGGTGGTCGAGGTCGGGACCCAGGTCAACATCTAAGCCGGCGTCCAAGAAGCAAAAAGCGGCCAAGTTCCGGGGCGGTTGACGCAAGTTCAGAGGTAGTCGACAAGGAGGGCACCATGTCGGACCCGCAGGGCGGTCACAGAGTGCGCGATCTGGCGCCGGAAGAGGTTGCACGCGGCCTCAAGGATGGCCGCGTTGTCCTTGTGGACGTTCGCGAGCCGAATGAGACCGGCGTCGAGCGTTTCCCTGGCGCGGTGCTGGTGCCGCTATCGTCGTTCGATCCGGCGACCATTCCGGCCCCGCCGGGAAGTGAAGTTGTGTTTGCCTGCCGGTCGGGCCGCCGCTCGGTAACGGCGTCCCTCGCAGCGCAGGAGCAGGGTTTCGATTACGATGCTCACCTGGCCGGCGGCATCCTGGCGTGGAAGGAAGCAGGCCTGCCAACCGAGACCTGAGGTTGGGGCGCCGCGTAATTCACCCCGCGTTTCCCAGAGGCTGACAGCCGGCACACGATGCGGCACAGGATTTGGCCCTTCGCGGCCGCGAGCGGACGGGCGCTCCTCTTTGCGGGATTGCTCATGGCGAGCATGGCGCCAGCGCATCCCGAGCGGGAGCGTGTGGTCAACTTCTACAATTGGTCCGACTATATCGATCCGGCTGTCCTTGACGCGTTCACCGCAAAAACCGGCATCAGAGTTCGCTACGACACCTTCGACTCCAACGACACGCTCGAGGCCAAGCTTTTAGCCGGAAAATCCGGATACGACGTTGTCGTGCCTTCGGGTTATTTCCTCGCCCGCCAGATCGCCGCCGGCGTTTTCCGAAAGCTCGACAAATCGAAACTGCCGAATTTGGTCAATGCCTGGCCGGAAATCGCCGAACGGCTGGCGAGTTATGATCCGGGCAATCAGTACGCAGTGAACTACATGTGGGGCACGACGGGCATTGGCTATAACGTCAAAGCCGTGCGCGCGGTGCTGGGTGCGGACGCGGCCATCGACTCATGGGACGCAGTCTTCGATGCGGCGAAGATCAGCCGGTTCAAGGAATGCGGCGTTCATTTCCTCGACTCGTCCGACGATATCGTGCCCGCGGCGCTGCATTATTTGCGGCTGGATCCAAATTCGAGCGCGCCCGACGATCTGCAGCGCGCCGCTGATCTTGTTCTCAGCATTCGGCCCTACATTCGAAAATTCCACTCCTCGGAATATCTCAACGCGCTGGCGAGCGGGGAAATCTGCCTGGCTGTCGGATTCTCGGGCGACATTATTCAGGCCCGGCGGCGCGCAGCGCAGGCCAAGGCGGGGGTGGTCGTTGCCTACGCCATACCGAAAGAGGGCGCGCAATTGTGGTTCGATAATCTCGCCATCCCCGGCGACGCCCCCGACGCGGCCGAAGCACACGCCCTGATCGATTATTTGCTCAGGCCGGAAGTGGCGGCGGTCAACACCAATTTCGTCTCGTACGCCAACGGCAATTTGGCCAGCCAGAAATACATCGATAAATCGATCCTCGATGATCGCAACATTTATCCCGACGCTGCGACCATGGCCAGGCTTTACACCATCACGGCGCATGACCAGAAGACACAGCGGCTCATCAACCGGCTGTGGACGCGCGTTAAGACCGGCCGCTAAAAAGCGGACAGAACTCCGGTCGGGAACGAATTCATCGCCAATTCGTTTTCGTTCTGGCGATTGGGGGAAGGGTTGCATGGTGCCCGCTGAGGTTGTCGCGTTACGCGACCCCGTCCTTCTTGTCGTGGAGGATGAAGTCCTCATCCGCCTCTCCACCTCAGACTTTCTACGCAACGAAGGGTTCACGGTGCTTGAGGCTGGAAGCGCGCGCGAAGCGCTCACGGTGCTGAACGCCCGCTACGACGTTTCGGTGGTGATAACGGACATCCACATGTCGGGAGAGTTCGAGGGTCTCGAATTGATCCGCGAAATTCGCCGATCGTTTCCCGCAGTCAAGATCGTAACCGCGTCGGCATATCAAATAACCGAACCGGTCGAAGCCGTTATCACGAAGCCTTATTCGCTGGAACGTTTGTCGTCTGTCATCAAATCGCTTATCGGAAACTAGGGAACTTGGCGGTTCCAAAGCCGTTGACTGACCATGACCAACGCAGCTCTACGTTCGGATGCGATAGCGAAAGCAGAGGAAACTATCCTTGTCCTTGAACGGGACGTGCTTACGCGCGCCTTTCTCGCGGATTATCTGCGCTCATGCGGGTATCGTGTTCTCGAAGCGCGCAGCGCCGCCGAGGCCCTGACCATATTGCAGGAATCTTCGGAGCCAATTCGTGTCGTGCTTGGCGACGCGGAGAACGGTTTCAAGTTATCCGGCTGGGTGAAAGCCAATCGGCCGAAAATCAAAGTCATTCTCGCGGCTAATGCCGAGCGGGCATCGCAAGCGGCCGCCGATCTTTGCGAAATCGGGCCGCACGGCAAGCGCCCCTACGATCCGCAATTGCTGGTGCAGCGCATCAGATCCCACCTCGGTAAAGGCGCGGACTAACTCGATTGAGACGCGCGTGTGATAATCGCCGCGACAGCTCTCGTGCGCTAGCGCCACCGGCGATGCAGCCAAAGCCATTGCTCGGGATGCTCGCGTACCCAACCTTCGACGACCGACGTTATCGCCTGCATGGTGCCGCCTATATCGACGCGCCCGTCGGCATCGCGCGGCGTCACGATCGGCTCGGTAATCTCGACCCAGAAGCTGTTGCCATCCGGCTTGCGGACGACGCGCAGCCCATGGATCGGAACCTCATTCTGCCGCGCGATCATTGCGATCAACGGATTGGCGCGGCAGCGCCGCCCAAAGAAAAGGACCTCGACGCCCTTGGTCATGTGCTGGTCGACCAGCATGCCGACATGCGTTCCCGCCTGCAGCAGCCGCGCGAGCTTCACCGGCGCATCGAGGCCTGAGGCGATCAATTCGCCCATCAGCGGAGTACGCAGCTTGACGATCATGTCGCTGACCGGCCGAATGTTCGGCCGCCGGTAAAGCACGGCCGATTGCGGCACCAGCGCCTTTGCGACCAGTCCCGGAAGCTCCCAATTGGCGAGATGAGCGCCAAAGCCGAGCATCGGCTCGTCATTCTCAATCATGCGGCGATAGCGATCCGCCATCTCGGGAGCGTAGGTGATCACGTCGGCAGTTTGCCGGCCGGCGCCTTCCAGGCAGAATTCGTCGAGGTGGGCGAACTCGACGGCCACTCTTCCCAGATTGTCCCATACGCCGGCGAGGATCCGCTCGATTTCGGCGGCGTCCTTGGCCGGATAAGCGGCTCGCAGGTTATCTCGTCCGATGCGATGCTCCGGCAACAGCGGTCCGACCCTGCGCATGAAGGCGCCTGCGAAGTTGGCGCTCCGCCTGCGGTTCATGCGCTTGACCGCGCCCAGAAGTCCGGCCGTGATCGCTCCGAGCGTCGCGTCGGCAATCTTGGAATGCGGCTCCATCAAGCAATCATCCGCGGAAGATGCTGGCGGTTTTGCGAAAATCTCATGCGCAAACCGGAATCAGAAAGTGACAATGATCTTGCCGAACACCTGCCGGGATTCGAGCCGCTCGAGACCGCGCTGAAATTCCGCAAGAGGGACTTCCATGTCGATCACAGGCAAGAGACCGGCCGCCATCTTGGCGAGACTCTCGCGGATGTTGCGCATGGACGCGCCGAACGAGCCGATGATTCGGTATTGCTGGAGGAAAAGCTGAAACAGGTTGAAGTTGATCGACTGGCCCGAAGTCGATCCGCATGTGACCAGGCGACCACCGCGCTTGAGGCAAAGCAGCGAGCCATTGAAGGTATCGGGGCCGACGTGTTCGAAGGCGACGTCCACGCCCTTCTTGGCGGTCAGCTTGCGCACCACGCCTTCAAAACGCTCGGTCCGGTAGTTGATGGTGTGATCGGCGCCCAGCGCTTTGGTCTTCGCCGCCTTTTCGTCGTCGCCAACCGTCGTGATCACCGTGCAGCCGATCGCCTTTGCCATCTTGATCGCAGTCGAGCCGATGCCGGAGCCTCCGGCCTGGACCAGGACAGTCTCGCCGGGCTCCAGTTTGGCGTTGTCGAACAGCATGTGCTGAACCGTGGAAAAGGCGACAGGGGCGCAGGCGGCGTCGCGAAAGCTCACGCCATTCGGGATCGGTATCACCAGGCGGGCTGACATGTTGACAAAGTCGCGCGCGAAGCCGTCGACATGAAAGCCCATGATGCCGGCAACGTTTTCGCACAGATTGTCACGGCCCTCGCGGCAGGCACGACAGGTGCCGCAGGTCATTGCGCCGTAGGCGACCACGCGGTCGCCGATCCGTAAATCGGACACACCAGAACCGACAGCGCTGATTTCTCCGGCCGCCTCGACACCGACAACCAGCGGCAGCTTGCGCTTGGCAAACGCCATGCCGCGCCACCCCCAAACGTCGATGTGATTAAGGCCGATCGCCTTGATGGCGATTTGCACTTCACCCGCGGCTGGAACGCCAGGTGCCGCAACCTCGACCAGCTCGATTTTGCGGTCGCCAATGAGCGTCAGCGCGCGCATCGAACCGGCGCCTTGATGTCAGTGGCTGCGGTCATCCCGGCGGTGCGGTTCACGCCGGCTCCAGCGTCATGACCAGGCAAACGTTCTGGCCTCCGAAACCGAAGGAATTGGAAATGGCGCGACGAACCTCGGCGTCGCGCGCGACGTTGGGCACGACATCAAGCGCAATCGCGGGGTCGGGAACGCTGTGGTTGATGGTCGGAGGAATGCGCTGGCTTTGTAACGTAAGGAGCGTGAAGGCGGCTTCGACCGCCCCCGCGGCCGTGAGGGTGTGGCCGATCATGGATTTGTTCGAGGAAATGGGAATACCGCGAATCCGCTCGCCGAAAACAGCGGACACGCCGAGATGCTCCATTTTGTCATTCTCCGGCGTCGAAGTGCCGTGTGCGTTGATGTAATCCACGTCGTCAGGTGCGACGCCGGCGTCGGCGAGCGCGTTGCGCATGCTGGCGATAATCGGCTTGCCATCGGGGCTCGATCGGGTGCGGTGAAACGAGTCGGATTTTTCGCCCACGCCTTCAAGAATGCCAAGCACGCGCGCGCCCCGCGCTCTGGCGTGATCGAAATTCTCCAGCACCAAAGCCGCGGCGCCTTCAGCAAGAACAAAGCCATCGCGATTCTTGGAGAACGGTTTGGAAGCGCGCTCGGGAGGATCGTTCTGCGTCGAGAGCGCCGATAAAAGCGAAAAGCGCACCAGGGATTCCGGCGACAGCGACGCGTCGGCGCCGATCGCCAGCGCCGCCTGGCATTCGCCGCGTCTTATCGCTTCCATTCCGAGCTGTATGGCGCTGGCGCCGGATGCGCATGCGGTGTTGAGCGAAATCGGCGAACCTTCAGTGCCGAATTTCGCCGCGAGATGTTCGCCGATGATGCCGAATTTGAACGCATGGCCGTTTGCAGCGAAATTACGCGCGACGCGCAGGAGTTCGGGGTAGGCGGGGTCGGTATCGGGCGGCGCCATTTGCGCCATTTTGATCCGCTCCGGCCATTCTATTTCGAGCGGCGGTGGTGCGAGAAACAGCGGTCCGGGAAAATGGCCCTTGCTGCCGATCGCCGCTTCGGCGATCGCTTCTTCACCGGCAAGCGTCGCCACCCGCTCCGACAGCTCGGCCGGGGCCATGTCATCGCGGTAAACGTCGTTGACGGTGCCCGCGATAGTGGTCCGTAATCCCGCGGTCGGAAATCTCGAAATTTGCCGGATGCCGGAAACGCCGCCGGTCAAATTCGCCCAGTTGGCAGATTTGCCAACTCCGAGAGAGGTCACGACGCCGATGCCGGTGACGGCGATAACCGGTCGGCCGAGCTTGTCTCGCGTTTCTGCGGTCATCGCTTGCTTCCTTCAAACGGCGCGCTCGATCAGCGCCAGCCCTTCGCCGCGCCAATTGGCCACCGCGGTAACCACGACCTGCGACAGGTCAGCCGGACCGGCTCCGATATCGGCTGCTCCCGCAGCAGGATACAGTTTGCCGTGCTCAACCGCGGCGCAGGCGATCGCGAGATTAGCTGTGAACTGAGCTTCGACGCCATGGCCGATATAAGTCCCGGTATGGCGTATCGGAAGCCCGGTTTGCTCAAGCACCGAATGCTCGGCCGATGTCGCCGGTTGTAGTCCGCTGGCGCCTGAAATGACGGCCGCGCGGTCGCGGTCAACATCGGCGGCAATGCCTTGCCACTGGCGCTGCAGCGCGGCTTCGATTGCGCCGGCCTCGCCGGTGTCGCGGTCGGAACGCACTGTCGTGAGCCTTGCGTGCGCCCGCGCACCGCGGCTTTCGGCATGTTGGCGGCTTTCAAGTACGAGGAATGCCCCCATGTTGCCGAGCGCCATGCCGCCGCCAGCGCCGCGGTCTCCGATAGGCGAAAAACCGCCCTTCAACAGCGCTCCGGCCTGCTCGAAGATCAGGAGAACGTCCCAGCGAGCGCCGTTGTAGGCGCCGCCGACCAGCGTCAGCTCGCTCTGCCCGGCGGTGATGCGCGCATGCGCGATCCGCACCGCGTCAACGCCGGCCGATTCCTCGCCGAGAAACGTGCGCGAGGAGCCGACGACGCCGTGAACAATGGAAATATTGCCGGCAAGCAGATTCGGCAGCTGGGCCAGGAATAGCGTGGGCCGTAAATCGTTCATCAGCCGCTCGTTGAGAAACGAGCCGGCGTCGTTGCGTTTGCGCGCTTCGGCGAGAATGGCGGTATCGACGGCAATGTCGCGTTCGCCGCCGCCGGCGGCGACAATCATGTCGGTCACGTCCAGCAAATCGGATTTACCAGCGATGCCGGCGTCGGCGAGCGCTAGACCCGCGGCATATACGCCGATGCGCTGCCACGGCTCCATCTGCCGCTGGTCGCTTTTTTTTGGGATCTGTTTGTCGAAATTGATCGGCGCGAGCGGATGCACGACGTAGGGGGCAAAACTCTTGTCGTCGTAAGCCGGCGGGTCACCGCGGGCGAGATGTTGCCAATTGGCGTCCAGCCCCTCGCCGAGGCAAGTAATGAGACCGACGCCAGTGATCCACACCTCCTGGCGTGCATTCACCGGGCAAGCTCCTTGACCGGAAGCTCCAGCCGTTCCCCTCGCGCGCGCAACGCGTCACGAAATGCGTCGCTCGGAAATGGCATGATGGTGAAAATGATCTGCGCGTTGCAGACGACCTTGCCGTCGCGCCGGCCCTTGCCTTCGCCGACCGCGTACCCCGATCCCTCGTGAATGACGCGCCCTTCGAACTCGATCGCCTCGCCCGGCAAAACGGCGCTGCGAAATTTCGCGTCTTTGGCGCCGGCCATGAAGGGCATGGCCGTAAAGCCGTTGAGCGCGATCAAGAGCCATCCCGCGGTCTGCGCCATGCTTTCGAGCAACAACGCGCCCGGCATCAGCGGGTAACCCGGAAAGTGGCCCTGCAATATCGTCGAACTCTTGGCCTCAGGCACAAGACCAACGGATCGGATCGAGCGCCCCGAGAGATCGAGCGCAACAATGCGGTCGATCATGTGGAAATCTTCGAAACGCATGCGTGGCGCCTCAGGCGCCCTTGGCGGCAATCAGCTTGTCGATCTGGTCGCTGAGGTTATTCAACACGAAATAATGGTCCGTCGTTGCTTTGCCGTCGTTGACTTCCTGGGTCCATTGTTCGAGCGGCAGCTTGATGCCGAACGTCTTGTCGATCGCAAAGGCGATGTCGAGGAAGTCGAGACTGTCGATTTCGAGGTCGTTGATGGCGTGACTTTCCGGTTTGATGTTATCTCGCGGGATATCGCAGGTTTCAGCAATAATATCAGCGACTTTGTCGAAGGTAGCAGTAGACATCAGGCCTGTTCAGCCCGATCGCGCCGGGCCCCTCCGCTCGTGAATGCCCGTATAGCGAAGGATACCGTCAAGTTCAACGCCGCCGTCTCCCCGGCGTCGTTCGATCGCTGCCATAATTGGCCGCCCTTATCGGTCGGCCGTGCGCCTATCGCCGATGCCGAAGCTAAATGCGGGGCTCCACAAACGGCATGGCCGCGCCCTCGGGCAGCGGCATGCGGAAGACATTAAGCGTCATGGATATCAACGCGTAGTAGCCAAGGATGCCGACGAGCTCCACCATCCCGGTGTCGCCGATAAGCTTATGCACCCGTGCGTAGACGGCGTTGCTGACGCGGCGTTTGGCATAGAGCTCCTTGACGAACTGATAAATCGCCAGTTCGTCTTTGGCGGCCGATTTCGCGGGGCGTCCAGCCTTCAAATTCCGAATGGCGTTCGCCTTGACCCCGTCATTTTCCGCCATCGGCGCGTGTGCATGCCATTCGTATTGCGCCTTCCAGTGCACGGCGGTGCACAGGATCGCGTACTCCTTCAGCCGCGGCGGCAAGCTCGTGTGGTAGCGAAGGTAGCCGCCCAGCGCTTGCGCCAGCTTTCCGTAGCCGGGCGAATGAAGATAAACCGCGAACGGCCCCTCATTGTGGAAGCGGCCCCGCGGTCCCGATTTTATCGCCTGCACGAGGGCCTGCTGTTCGGCCGAAAGGTTGTCCAGGGCGACGGCGGGAAGGCGGGAAGAGGGCACGGCCGCCGGGCGTTTGCTGCGCTTTTTTTTCAAGGGTTTTTTTGACATCGCTTCCTCTCCTGTCTGGCGTTCTATTTGCGGCCGACGACGTCGATCAGCGCTGACATGCCGACATGGGCGGTGCCTTCATTAATGACGCTGTCATGTTCGCGGATTTCAAGGTCCGCCAAATCGCCGAATTCTGTTTCGATGAGGGCGCGGGTATAGAGGCGCTCGGCCTCGGGCGGGCCGCCGGTGCGGTATTCCAGTTGATCGGTGCGGTAGCCTTGCATGAGCAGAAGGCCGCCCGGTTTCAACGCCCGCTTGAGGTTTAGGAAAAACTCGGTCCGCTCCGGCGAAAATGCGACCTGGGTGAAGATCGCAACGACCACATCAAAGGCGGCTTGCGGCCAGCGCCACGCGAAGATGTCGGCGAGTTCGGTGCGCAGCGGCACACCGCGCCGGGCGGCAAGCGCCTGCGCTTTCGCAAGCGCGCTTTCGGAGAAATCGACTGCCAGCACGTCGAGGCCTTGCTCGGCAAGCCAGACGCCGTTGCGGCCTTCGCCATCGGCCACCGACAGGGCGCTTTGGCCCTTGCGCAAAAGGTGCGCGTTGGATTTGAGGAATGCGTTAGGTTCTTCACCGAAAACGTAGCCCGGTGCACGAAACCGGGTTTCCCAGCGCTCCAACTCTGACATCTTTTTTCCCGGGATTTTCGCGCCGCGCGCTTTTTGCTATTTGAAGGACGTTACGCTGTCACGCGCCTGAGAAGTGTATCCGATGCCGTCCGCGGTGAAAGCCCTTTTCTTCGACGTGTTCGGCACGCTGGTCGATTGGCGCACCTCGGTCGCACACGAGGTAGAGGCGATCCTCGGGCCGCGCGGCTACAAACTCGATTGGCGCGACTTTGCCGACGCGTGGCGGGGCAAATATCAACCCGCCATGAACAAGGTGCGCTCCGGCGAAATTGCGTTTTGCAAACTCGACGTCCTGCATCGTCAAAATCTCGAAAGCGTCCTTTCGGATCTCAAACTTTCCGGTCTGAGCGAAGACGTGCTTCAAAACCTTAATCTGGCGTGGCATCGCCTCGACGCCTGGCCGGAGGTAAAAGACGGTCTTGTCCGACTCAAGTCGCGTTATTGGCTGGCGCCGGTTTCAAACGGCAACATTTCCCTCATGGTCGATTTGGCGCGGCGCAACGGATTTGTCTGGGACGCAATTCTTGGGGCGGAGATCGCCCATGACTACAAACCGAAACCACGCGCCTATCTTGCCGCCGCCGAAGCGTTCGATCTTGCGCCCGAGGAGTGCATGATGGTTGCCGCGCACAGCTCGGACCTGAAAGCCGCCGCCACGGTTGGCGTTGCCACCGCCCATATCGCGCGTCCCAACGAAGCCGGACCCGGCAGAGGCGAGAAGGGTCCGGACGCAAAGATCGTGAAAGTCGACATCGCGGCAAAGGACCTCGGCGATCTGGCGGCGCAATTAGGTGTTTGAAACCTGCGCGGGAAAGGATCAATCCGCCAGCGCCGGGTAGTCTGTGTAACCCTTTGCGCTGCCGCCGTAGAACGTCGGACGGTCGGGCGCGTTAAGTCCGGCGCCACGGCGAAAGCGGTCGGGCAGATCGGGGTTGGCCAGGAACAGGGTGGCGAACGAGACAAGGTCGACGATCCCGTCACGTATCGCGGTATTGCCTCGCGCCAAATCATAGCCCTTGTTGCCCATCAGCGTGCCGCGCCAGATGCGGCGGAAGAAACGGATGTCGGGCATTTCCCCATTGGCCACCGGGTCGGCCGGAAGCGGCTCGACGATATGCAGATACGAAAGTCCAAAGCGGGCAAGTTCGCCGACCGCGTGGGCAAACGTGGCCGCAGGGTTGCTGTCGGCGATGTCGTTGAACGGATTGGTCGGCGCAAGCCGGACGCCGACGCGGTCGGCGCCCCATTCGCCGACCAGCGCTTCGGTCACTTCCACGAGAAAGCGCGCGCGGTTGGCGACACTACCGCCGTAGTGATCGGTCCGTTGATTGGTCTTGTCGCGCAAAAATTGATCGATCAGGTAGCCGTTGGCCGCGTGCAACTCGACGCCGTCGAATCCGGCACGCCTGGCGTTAGCCGCGCCGCGGCGGAATTCCTCGACGACGTCTTTGACCTCGGCCGTTTGCAATGCGCGCGGGGTAACGAAGTCCAACATGCCGCCGGGCGTGAAGATCTGCCCGGCTGGCTTTAGCGCCGAAGGGGCGATGGGAATTCCGCCATCCTCCTGCACCGAAGGGTGTGAGATGCGTCCTACATGCCAGAGCTGCGCAAAAATACGCCCGCCGGCGGCGTGGACCGCGTCGGTTACGAGCTTCCAGCCGGCGACTTGTTCTGCGCTGTGGATGCCCGGCGTAGCGGCATAACCCTGGCCGCGCGGGGAGACTTGCGTGCCCTCGGTGACGATCAGTCCCGCGCTCGCGCGTTGCTGGTAGTAAGTCACGTTCATGGGCACGGGCACGTTGTCGGGACCGGCACGGTTGCGGGTCATCGGCGCCATCACCAGCCGGTTCGGCAATTGCAGCGGGCCGAGTTGATACGAAGAAAACAGGTCGAGGTTTGCGGTGTTCTTGGTCACGGGCTTGGCTATGGGCTTGGTCATGGGTGTCCACACATAGGGGGCCCACAGATACCGCATGCGGCCATCGTTCGCGACTCTTGGCCGGCGGTTGAGCTATGAGATCAGAGGCTGGCTTCGGATCACGTTTCCGCAGCGGGAGCGCCAAAGCCGCGATCGCGGGCGCGGAGCGCCGGCTCCAGGCGAAACCCGCCCTCCGCATCAAGTACGATGTCTCCGTCGGACACAGCGCGCGCCCAGCGGCCGGTTGCGGCAATGCCGCCGAACGAGAACAAATGCGGCGTGACCCCGGCGGGTGCTGCTTCGGCCAGCGCCCGGATCAGGTCGTCGGGGGTCGTCATCGCGAACATCTGCCGCATCAGGCCCGAGCGGCGCGCCAAGGCATGCGCGGATGTGCGCACGCCGCATCGGGTCGCATAACGCATCAACGAACCGAGATTGGTCGGGCCGGCAAGCCCGGCGCGCACGCGGTGATCGAAGCCATAGTCGCGCACTTCGGAAATGAAGGACAGAATGGCCGGCGCATCAAAGCAAAACTGGGTGACGATCTCGACGTTGAGTCCGGTCGCTTCGGCGGCGCTGATCTTTTCGGCCAATGCCCGCTTGAGTTCGTCGCGGCCGATGCTCGGGTGGCCCTGCGGATAACCGGCAACTCCTATGGTGCGGATGCCGCGCCGGCGCAGCAGGCCGCTGTCGATAACATCGAGAGCGCGGCGTAACGGGCCGCATTCGCTTCTGTCGCCGGCGATGATCAAGACGCTGTCTATTGCCGCTTCGCGGTTGAGCCGCGTCAAAACAAGATCAAACGCCTCGACGCTCGCGAAGTTGCGCACGGCAAGGTGCGGGACCGGTTCGAGGCCGCAGGCACGAAGCGCCACCGCGTGTCCGATGGTTTCATCAACCGATCGGCCGGGTACCATGCTTAGGTAGGTTCTTGCGCCAGGCCGTTGCGCCGCGAGCGCGGCAATATCGGCGGCCGACGGCCGAGTTACCTCGACCGAGAAGCCGGCCATGAAGGCGCCGATCTGCGCGATCGGCCCCGACGGCGCCTGATCTGGAACGGGGAGTGCGGTCATTTTGGTTCACCGCTGCCGTTTCGTTCCTGGCGTCGCGCCAAACCGCACCGATCAGGCGCGCCGGCGCGAGATCACATAGGATTCGTCGAAAAACCATAATCCGCCGCGCTCGCGCAGCACTGCGCGCGTGGCGTCGAGGTAGCGCCCGTCAGCGACGACATCGCCCAGCCGATCGTCCTCGACCTGGGCGACGTAAATCGCAGCATTCCATGCGGCGAATAGCGTGGAGGTGCCGATGGATGAATCGGAAATTTCCGACGGCAGCGTGTGCATGACGTAGCGAAACAGCGAGCGATTGTCGGCGTAGGCGTTGAAATTCAGATCGCGGCCCGCCAGCCCGAGGTCGTGCTTCACAGCTTTCAGAATTTGATGGCGATCGTGGATGAAAGGATGGTCGTCGGGCCAGACTTTCTGAATGATCTCCATGCCGGGGTCGTGGCCGTGCGAATGAATGGCGATCAGGCGGCCGCCCGGCCCCAGTGCTCGCGCCAGCGGCGCAATGACGCGTTGCGCCTTGAATTCTAGCGAAGCGCGCGCGCGATAGGGCTGCGACGCGATGATCAGATCGTAGTTGGCGACGGTGCCGCCAGGCTTCGGAAGAATGGGATCGAGCAAGAAGCGATGGTCCTCGCGATAGATCACGAGCACCACGGGACGCTCATAGACCGGGTTGCCGGTGCGCGGGCTCACGCCGGCCTTCCAGTTGAGCCCAAGGAAAGGCTCGAGATCCATGATCTGTTGCTCGAACTGGTGTGCGGAGTTGCCGATCATTGGCAGCTCGTGCCAGACTAGGCTCGATGCGGCACTGAGCGATTTCACCGCCAGCGATGGTGCGTCGGCATACGCCAGATTGGTCAGCACCAATACCGTTGCCGGATGCTCGAAGAAGCGGTCTGACATTTTTTGCAGTGTCAGCCGCACGTCCTCGAGACTGATTTCCTTGCCGACGACGTAGAACGGCATGTGCGGGAAACGATCGTGCGCGGCCCGCATCACACGGGTAAGCACCGAGCCGTCGCCGACGCCGGCATCGAACAGGCGCACTGCCGGCGGCCGCGGATGGATATGCGTCAGCTCTTCGGAGACGCGGTGCGCCACCTCCCACTTCTCGCTGCAGGTGTTGACGAACAGCAGATATTTTTGCCGGTTGTCGAAAAATCGAAAGTTTCGCTGCGGGTTTTCGTCGGTCGCTCCGGCCCCGGGCGGTTGCTGGGGCGGCGTCGGCGGAGTAAGCCGGCTTTCGCGCGGCCGGTCGATTACGATGGGACGAGGCCCATTTGGAGGGTGGGCAGACATGAAACCGTGAATGCGATCTAGGGTGTCAGTGGTGATGCGGCCGCCGTTGCGAAGCCGCGCCGCGAGCTTGCCGTCGTTGACGGCACGCCGGCCGAAGGTCGACTCGGCCAGTCCGGTCAGACGACAATAATCCGAGATTTCCTGGAGCAATTGCTGGGCGTTCATGACACCCTCATCCTCGACATTTCCTCTGGCGTCGTTTACGCCGTTCCCGGCTTTCAAGTGCCGGCTTTGCAAGGTCATCCAAGCAGGCGGAACAAAAAGATCAACCACAAAGATGCCCAATCCATTTGTGGGCAAGATGATGGGCAGCGACAAGGCCTGCGCGGCGGACAAACCGCCAGCCCAGCCCTGAGCCCTGACGCTGGCGCGGACAGGTCGCCAACGGGCTTCGGTCACTGCGGCGTTTCTGAACGGACTTCTGTGTTCGCCAAGGCGCGTGTATCGTCGGGAAGAAGGGTAAAGGGGTGATGTGGGGTCGTAAGCGTGCGCCGGAAAAAGCGATAAGCGAGGAGCCCGCCTCGCCGCTGCAGCGCGCCGTGCACCAGGCGCGCATCGAAGCCGCCGAACGCACCAGCGTCGTTGTCGATCTACGTGATGCGGAGGCCGCGCGCCTCGAACTTCTCAACGAGGCGCTTGATCCGTTATTTGCGAGCGTGCCGGCTGATGTGGAATTATTTGACCGCGGCCTGAGCAAGGGCGACACCCCGCGACTGTGGATCGATCCGGTCACTCACGTCGCCATGGGTCGCGACAAGCGCACTTATCGGTTCTTGTACGACACGCGCATCGGCCGCCGCGTGCTCGCGGAATCGCACGACATCCCCGAGATCGCGAAAGCGGTTACCGACTACGTCGCGCGGCGGTTGATCGAGCGCGAACGGGCGCTGGCGGAAAATTCCGAGTTTGCGGCGCGGATCGACCGGCGCGAGGCGGAGCGCCAAACGCGCCGCCGCAGGCGCCGCGGCCTAATCGCATTCGTTCTCGGTTTTGTCGCCTGTCTGCTCGCACTCTTCGTGGCGGCGGTTATCCTGGCGAGCTTGCCCTAGACCAGTGTTTTCCGCCCCACTTCGCGTATGCTGCCGTCGGCAGCGCGCTGCCGCGTCATCATTTCGCAGCTGAACCGCCCAGTCTCGCCGGCAATTCGGAAAAGGTTGTACCCGGCCGCATCTTCGTCGCCGTGCGCGGCGCGCGCCGAAGCCGATGGCGCGCCCGCCGCGGGTATCGGCCGCTCCGGACCGTCGAGCCATACCAGCGAATGATGGTGATCGTGTCCGTGAATGACCAGTTCGGCGCCGTGTTGTGCCAGCACCCGGCGAAACTCCGCGGCGTCGATCAGGCGCCGCAAATGCATTCGGCCGGCCACCGTCGGCGGGTGATGAATAAGCACGACGCGAAACAATCCGCGCGTTTCATCGAGCGCCGCGACCAAGCGCGCGAGCTGCGGCTCGCCGAGAAAGCCGGTCGCGAGAAATGGCCCAGTCGGCAACGCCGAGGACAGCGCAATCAGTGCAACGTTGGCCCGGCGCCGCACGAACGGAAATGAACCGCTGTCAGCGCCGCCAGCGTCACCGCGCATGTATTCATTCCAGAATTCGGCCGGCCATTGTTTCGCTGCCGGGACGTAGATGTCATGGTTGCCGGGGATGACAGTCACTAAAGAGGGCGGCCCGAGGGTTTCGAGCATGGAACGGGCGCGCCGGTACTCACTTCTGGTCGAGAAGTTGATGAGGTCGCCGGTGACGGCGATGTGGTCGGAGGTCTGGCTCTTCAGATCCCGGATAATGGCGTCAAGCACGTCGGCGCGATGCACGTGTTTGCGCTTGCGCTGCCAATTGATGAAGCCGAGGCCGCGTTTGCTCATCAACTCGGCTGCCGGCGGCCGCGACGCCAGATGAAGGTCGGAAAGATGGGAGAGCACGAACATCGCGCAATCATGCAACGCGAATCGCGGCTGCACCACAGGGTCTGGCCGCCAGCGTCAGTAGCTGCCGATCAGGATCCCGGCGGCGAAGACCAGCGCACCGCCGAGAACGACCTGAAACGCCGCCTGCAGGAACGGCGTGTCCATGTAGTGGGTACGGATCCAGGAAATCAGCGCGAGCTCAAAGGCAACGACGGCGAACGCCAGCATCGTCGCGGCGTAAAAATGTGGAATGAGGTAGGGCAGGGTGTGGCCGACACCGCCGATCGCAGTCATGACGCCGCAGACCGCGCCGCGTACCAGCGGCGCGCCGCGCCCTGTGAGCGAGCCATCGTCGGACAACGCTTCGGCGAACCCCATGGAGATGCCGGCGCCGACGGCTGCCGCCAACCCCACCAGAAATGTGGTCCAGGTGTTGTGGGTCGCGAAGGCGGCGGCAAATAACGGCGCCAGCGTCGAAACCGAACCATCCATCAGTCCGGCTAATCCGGGCTGTACGTACCGCAGCACGAACATGCGGCGCGAAGTCTCGTCCTCGGCCGCGCGCGCGCCGGACGTCAGTTTCTCGCCGAGCTGCTGGGCTAGCCGTTCGTGATTGTCTTCTGCGGCGGCAAGGCCCCTGAGCAGATCGCGCGTCGGCGCATCGCCGGCGGATTCCGCGGCGCGTCGGTAAAATTGCGCGGTTTCGAATTCCATTTCCGCCGCGTATTTGCGGACGGCGTCCAGCCCAAGAGGGCGATCAAGCCAAATCGGCCGGCGCGGGACGAAGCCTTTCACATCCTGGCGGCGGATCAGCGGCAGAAACTCGCCGAACTTTTTCCGGTAGAGATCGAGCAGCATGTCACGATGCTCAATCTCTTCTTCTGCCATGCGGTCATACAGGCCCGCGGTGTCCGGGTAAGCGCCGCGCAAGGCTCCGGCAAATGACCGGTAAATCCGGTGATCCTCGTCCTCGTTGGCCGCCGCCAGCGCCACGATCTCTCGCTCGGTCAGGTCGGAGAATTTCTTCAAAGCGGCACTCCGGGGTCTCTTATATAGAATGTTTCTAAACTTGTGCCCAGAGCCTTTGCCGCGCAATTTGGACGCCGATCCGGCGCGGTTGCGCCTGGACCGCCATTGGTCAGTGAAACCGCAAGCCCACGAGCCGTCAGGATTCCACATGCCGCCTCGCTTTATTGAGTCCGGGATGCAGCGGGGCATGCATCTCTATTGGCGCTTTGCCAGAGGGCTGACCGTCGGCGTCCGCGCGCTTGTGGTCGACGGAACGGGGCGCGTGTTTCTGGTCAAGCACAGCTACATCGCCGGCTGGCATTTGCCGGGCGGCGGGGTTGAACCCGGCGAGAGCCTGATGACGGCCCTGACGCGGGAATTGCGCGAAGAGGGCAATATTGAACTCGGCGAACAGCCGACGCTGTTCGGAATCTATTTCAATCGCCGCATCTCACGTCGCGATCACGTCGCGCTTTACGTCGTGCGTTCCTTCCACCAGAGCGCGCCGCCGCAGCCCAATAGAGAAATCATTGAGCACGGGTTTTTCTCACCGCGCACGCTTCCCGAAGACACGACGCGGGGAACACGCGCGCGGATCAGTGAGTTTCTTGAAGGCCGCCCTCCCGCCGAGCTGTGGTGAGGTGGCGTTGCCCAAGCATTATCAACTTTGATTGTTCAGACCGCGTCAATTGGCCGTCACGCGAAAGTGTGATGGCAACCATATTCGTCCGCCCACGTTTTCCAGTCATGGACACGCCCAAAGGGCGAAAAAAGAATGGAGGAAGTTCCATGCGGAACAAGATTCTGGCGGTCGCTGCTGCGGCGGCGTTTGCGACAGCGGCGATGAGTACTGGCGCTCTGGCATTTGGCCACGGCGGCGGAGGAGGTGGTGTCGGTGGTCACGCCGGCGGCGGCTTCGGCGGTCACGCGGGTGGCTTTGCTGCGGCGCCAAACGCGGGCATGGGTGGTCATGGGATGGTCGGTCATGGCATGGCTGGTCATGGATTTGCCAATGGCGGTCGCTTCGCCGGAAACGGCGGATGGAACCACGGCTGGAATGGCGGCCGAGGCTGGAACCGCGGGTGGGGATGGGGACCTGGCGTCGCCCTTGGCCTTGGCTTAGGCGGCCTCTACGCCTACGGCGGCTCCCCGTATAACGGCTACTGCGATCCGTACTACAACAACGGGTATTGCGGACAGTATTACGGCTGGTAGCTGACGCCGTTCTGAAAAGGTTCTTGCGCCGCGCTCTTCTCCGGGCGCGGCGCAACGCTTTATGCAAAGCGGCCGCGGTTGTGCGGTAACGTGAAATCGAGCAGCGGTCCGATCGGGACAATACCGGTCGGGTTTACGTTGCGATGGCTGCCGTAATAGTGCCGCTTGATGTGATCGAGGTTTACGGTCTCGGCCGCGCCGGGCACTTGATAAAGATCGCGCAGATAATTCGAAAGATTGGGATAGTCGATAATGCGGCGCAGGTTGCATTTGAAGTGGCTGTAATACACCGCATCGAAACGCACCAACGTCGTGAATAACCGCCAATCCGCTTCGGTCGCTTGCTTGCCGGCGAGGTAACGCTGCCGCGACAAGCGCTGCTCAAGCTCGTCGAGTGTCGCAAACAGCGCTCCCGCCGCGTCCTCGTAAGCGGCCTGGCTGACGGCAAACCCGGAGCGGTAGACGCCGTTGTTGACGGTCTCGTAAACGACCGCATTGATGCGGTCGATCTCGCCGCGCAATTCGGCGGGGTAGAAGTCCGTGCGCACATCGGTGAATGCGTCGAATGCCGAATTCAGCATGCGAATGATCTCCGACGATTCATTGTTGACGATCACCTTCTGCTTCTTGTCCCAAAGCACTGGTACACGCGCCCGTCCGCTGTAGTGCGGGTCCGAAAGGACGTAGATGTCGGCGACCGTCGATTTGCCGTTGACGGTATCGAGCGTCGCGCCGGGCTCGCTGCCGAACTCCCAGCCCTTTTTGCCGAGCAATGCGACGGTGACCGACACGGAGATTACGTCTTCAAGCTTTTTGAGCTTGCGGAAGATCAGCGTGCGATGCGCCCAGGGGCAGGCGAGCGAAACATAAAGATGATAGCGGTTGGCTTCCGCCGGAAAGCCGCCCTTGCCGGCCGGGCCGGGGCTGGCGTCGGCGGTGATATAATTGTGGAAAAACGTCGGCTTGCGGACGAACTGACCGTCCGTCTGGACGCGCATATCCACGTCTTGCCACGCACCGTCAACCAGCAGTCCCATTCGTCGCCTCCACCGTATTCCGAGCCTGCAATGTAAGCATTCGCCCGAGCGGCGACACCTCCGGCTGGACCCGCATCGGCGCAGATGCTAGTGCCCGGTTTTCGAAGTTCGTGATACACTCCGGCACGTCTCATACGAACTTCGAAAACCAAAGGGCACTAGCCAACTATTCAAGTCTAGTGCCGCTTTTCGATTTGAAATTCCTGACGAGATCGCCGCAAACCGGTGCAGGAATTTCAAATCGGCGGCACTACGCGGCAGACCCGTGACCGACATTTCGCTGACCATTTTGACGGAGACGGAGGGCGACGTTTCGGCCATCGCGCGCTTGCATGAGCGCACGTTTGGGCCGGGACGCTACGCCAAAACGGCTTATCGTCTGCGCGAGCAAGTGCCGCACCAGCTCAATCTGTCGTTCACCGCGCGGATTGGCACGCTGCTGGTCGGGTCGGTACGGCTGTCGCCGGTGCGCATCGGCGATAGCCAGGCGCTGTTTCTGGGTCCGCTTACGGTAGAGCCACCATTTCGCGAACGGGGCGTCGGCCAAGCGCTGATCAAACACGCGCTCGCCCAGGCCAAAGCGCAAGGACACCGGCTTGTCCTGCTGGTGGGGGACGAACCTTATTACGCCAAGTGCGGTTTCGCGCGCATACCACCGGGACAAGTCGTCATGCCCGGTCCCGTCGATCCGGCGCGCTTGCTGATCGCCGAGCTCGCCGATGGCGCTTTCCACGGCGTGTCGGGCCGGGTTCGCACCGACTAGGTCAGTCGCGAAAGCGCGGAATGGTTTAGCGGCCCTCGCGCGCCCACGTTCCCGCGAGACTGCCAAGGAGCAGCAACAGGCCGAGCAATCCGGCGAATACCGGCAGCACGCCGATGCCGCGGACAACGCTGGCGTCGCGCATTTTCAAGCCGAGCCAGTCGCCGCCTTTGTAGGTGTCGCCGGAACGTACGGCGACAATACGCGGGACGTTGAGGCCGCTGCCTTCATCGAGCCGGCGCGCGTCCCCGCCTGTCGCCCCCGTAATCGGCGAAAGCACATCGGTCGTCGAGGTGACTTCGGCAAACTCACGCGGATTGGCTGGGCCGATATTGACCAGCGCATTGAGCTTGCCGTCGGTCGCGCGCCACAGGCCAAGTTCGCCGGCATTGACCGTCGCTTCCCAGACGCCCGCTTCAGTCGGCGCCAATTTCAAAATCTGTGTCGATCCCGACGGCGAGGTCAGCGTTACGTCGGATACTTCGTCGGCCATGGTCTGGCGCCGCACCAGCAATTCGTGACCGCGCACGATGAGCCGCAGCGCTTCTTCTTCGAGCTCGGGCTGTTTCATGAGCCAATGCGAAAGCCGCCGCATAAGGTCGAGATGCGGGCCGCCACCCTCGAAACCGCGGGCCCACAGCCAAATATGGTCGGATAGCAGCAAGGCCACTCGGCCCTCGCCCTGGCGTGCCAATAACAGCAACGGCTCGTTGTCCGGTCCTTCCATCACCGCGGTTCCGGTCGGGTTTCTGGTATCGACGACGCGGAACCATTGGCTCCAGTGCGGCGGCTCGCTGGCGGAGCCCTCGAGGTCGCGCGTGACCGGATGACGCTTGCCGAGTTCGGTGAGCCTCGGTCGAAAACCGCGCTGGGTGATGTTGCCGTCGGGTTCGGCCGGTAGGATGGAATCGAGTGGAGTGCGCCACAGGCTAGTGGCACTGGCATAGTCGGGCCCCGCGGCGACCAGCACCGCGCCGCCGTCGCGCACATAGCGTGCGATGTTGTCGAAATAGATCATCGGCAGCACGCCCTGGCGTGCGTAGCGGTCGAAAATAATGAGCTGAAATTCTCCGATTTTTTGCTGGAAAAGTTCGCGCGTCGGAAACGCGATGAGCGACAGCTCGTTGATCGGCGTGCCGTCCTGCTTCTCCGGTGGACGCAAAATGGTGAAATGAACGAGGTCAACAGACGCGTCGGATTTGAGAAGGTTGCGCCACGTGCGCTCCCCCGCATTCGGCTCGCCGGAAACCAGAAGAACGCGCAGCTTGTCGCGCACGCCGTCGATTGCGACCACGGCGCGGTTATTGACGACGGTGAGCTCGTCGGGCAGCGGGGAAGCTTCGATCTCGACGAGGTTTTGGCCGGCATGCGGGATCGCGATATCCGTGCGTTGCGGCACCCCCACCGGGACGTCGCGCGTTTCCAGGACGTCGCCGTCGCGCCGCACGGTGACTGTTGCCGTTGATTTGCCGCCGCCCTGGTCGTCGACCTCGTAGGTGATGGTTTGGGTTTGCCCGACAATGCCGAAGCGCGGCGCGGCGATCAGGCGAACCCGGCGGTCGCGTTCATCCTTGCTGCCGGTGACCAGGGCGTGAACCGGAGCGGCAAAGCCCAGCGCGCTTGCGTCGGCCGACACGTCATGCACCCGGCCGTCGGTGATCATGATGGCGCCGGCGATGCGATCGGGCGGAACGTCGGCGAGCGCGGCGCCAAGCGCCGTGAACAACCGGGTGCCGTCGGTTTCTCCGTCCGATTGGCCGGCTTCGACGACGCGCACTTCGAGTCCGGGAATATGGCTCAAGCGGCCGGTGATGGCGGCGCGCGCAGCCTCGGTCTGCGCTGCGCGACCGCCGAAATTCTGGCTCGGGCTTTTGTCCACGACAACGACCGCGATCGAGGACAGCGGATCGCGGTCCTCGCGCGTCAGCGACGGATTGGCGAGTGCAAGCACGACGAGCGCCAACCCGAGCACGCGAATGACGGCGCCACGGCTGCGCGCGATCAACAGGAGCAGCGACAACACGACGACCGCCGCGGCGGCCGCCAGGAGGATCTGAAGGCTGACGAGAGGAGCGAACGCGACACCGAGGTTCAATCGGATCTCCTATTGGCCGAGCCGCTCGAGCAGGGCCGGCACGTGGACCTGATCCGCCTTGTAGTTGCCGGTAAGCGTGTACATCACGATGTTCACGCCGGCGCGGAAGGCGAGTTCGCGCTGACGCGGTTCGCCTTCGACCATCGGCAGCATCGGTTGGCCGTCGGGCTGCATGGCCCAGGCGCCTGCCAGATCGTTCGAAGTAATCAGAATTGAAGACACGCCGTCGCCGCCCCGCGCGGGCCGGCGTGACGACTCGTCCCCATCGTTGATAGCCGGGAGGGCCTCGACCCAAAGCTGGCCGGTGGCGAAACGGCCGGGAAAGTCGCGCAACAGGTAGAATGTTTTGGTCAGAACGTGATCGCGCGGCACCGGCTCCAGTTCCGGGATATCGAGCGAGGAGAGAATTTTGCGCAGCTCCATCATGCCGGCGCTCCGCGCCGTGCCGCCCGGGCCCGGCGGCGCCACCACCGCGTCGCGGGTGTCGAACAGAACCGTGCCGCCCTGTTTCATGTACGAGTCGATGCGCTTGAGGGCCTGGTCGGAGGGACGCGCGGCGCCAGGAACAATCGGCCAGTAAATCAGCGGGTAGAACGCAAGTTCGTCCCGCGCAATGTCCAGCCCGACCGGCTCACCGGCTTCGAGCGCCGTGCGCTGGGCCAGGAAAAGCGTCAGCCCGCCGAGACCGGCTTTGCTGACGGAATCGGCCTCCTGATTGCCGGTTACCACATAGGCGAGCTTGGTTTCGAGCGCGGCGCGCGGCACGTTATTTGATGCGTCCTCGGCGCCGCCCCGCGCCATGGTGAGCGCCAGCGCGCCGGCGATAATCACAACCGCCGCGCTCCCACGCGACAGACGCGGAACAAGCCGCGTGAAACTGCCGTTCAGATAGAGCACGATCAAAGAATCGAGCAGGAAGAGGCAAAGGGCCGCCAGCAATATCGGCCCGCGCAAATCCCGCGGCTCGGTCTTTCGATAGATCTCACGGTTGGCGCGGGCGAGCGCCGTGAAATCGAGTGGCGTCATGCGCTCCGCCGCCGTCAGCGTGTTGACGGCGATCGGGCCATCGGGGGGCCCATAGAAGCCCGGCGGATGCTCTGCGGTAGCGCTGCCGGAAAAATCCGTCGGCACCGGCCGCGCCGTCGATGGCGGCGGACTGAAATTGCCGAAGCCGTCGAGCACGCGAAGCGGCGAAGCCACCTCGTGAACGCTCTTTTGTTCAGCACTGGCGGCTGGCGCGACGGCCGTCGTGCTGGCGAGCGCAACGATGCGCTTGAGCATATCCACGAACGTGCCCGACAACGGCAAATCCGACCAGCGGGTATCGCCGGTGACGTGAAACAGTACGATGAGACCTTTGCCGCGCCGCGCCGCCGTAACCAGCGGCGTGCCGTCGGCAAGCGTCGCCCAGGTATTTTCCGTCAGCGCGGCATCGGGTTCGGCGAGCACCTGGCGGCTTACCGTTACATCAGTAGGAACGCTCAAGCCGGCAAACGGGCTTTCGCGCGAAAATCCCGCCAGCGGCTGCGGTTTGTCCCAGCTCAGGCTGCCGCCGAGGACGCGTCCGCCGCGGCGCAGCCGCACCGGAACGAGATCGTCGTCTGAAGCGGCCAGCCGAGGGCCGGCAAAACGGACGAGCACGCCGCCGTCTTCGATCCAGCGCGCCAGCCGGTCGTGCGCGTCTCCCGCGACATTGCCGACGTCGGCGAGGATGAGCATCGGCAGATTTTGATCGAGAAAATGTCCGACCGCGTCGGCAGGCGACTCTCCTTGCGCCAGCCGAACGTCGGCGAACGGGCCGAGCGCGCGGGTGATGTAATAACTGGAGGACAACAGCGGCTGCGAGGTGTCGGTGCTGGCGCCGGAAACGATGCCTACGGTGCGCCGATTGGACCGCTTGTCGAGCAATTGCACGGCTCCGGACGAACGCTCTCCGGAAATTTCCACGCGCGCAATGTCGTTGCGGATTTCCACCGGCAAATCGAAACGCGCCTCGGTGTCGCGATCGGCCGTCGCCTTGAACGCAAACGGCACTTCACCGAGCGTCAGTCCCTTGAGATCGATCGCCCGGACCGTGCCGGTGTCGGCTCCGCCGGAGGCGGCACGCAAAACTTTGACGGTCAGCGCGCCGGCGGCATTGTCCGCTGCGGTGAGCGCGAGCGGCTCGGGAATACCTCCGGCGACGATGGTCGTCGGGTGGGTGCCGATTGTCTGGGCGAGATTCTTTACAAACTCGGCGCCGCGGCCGAGATCGACACCGTCGGACAGCCAGACCACCTCAACATCGCGGACGCTGCCAAAGAAGCGGTTGATGGCAGGAAGCGTCTCCGAGCGATCGAGCGTGTACGGCTTGGGCACGAGTTGATGGAGCCGAACGCGCGCCGAGGCGGCCGGCGCAAACGAAATATCGCGGGTTCCTTCCGACAGCGGGATGAGGGCCACCGGGCGATGGTCGTTTTCCGCGCGCGCCAAAATATCGTCGGCGGTGTGCAGGCGCGCGTCCCAGCTGCTGGCGGCGGTCCAACCGTCATCGACCATGAGTGCGATCGGCGCGTTTGAGTTCATCGCCGCCACCGGCGGATTCCACTGCGGGCCGGCGGCCGCGAGGATGACGAGCGCCGCCAGGGCGAGGCGGAGCAGCGTCAGCCACCACGGTGCACGGGCGGGGGTTTCTTCCTTCGGCGCGATCTCCAGCAAAAGTCGCGTCGGGGGAAAGTTCACCCGCCGGGGCCGCGGCGGAATGAGCCGCAACAGCCACCACAGCACGGGCAGCGTCAGCAGGCCCACGAGCACCAGGGGTTCGGCGAACCCGAGCGCCAATGCGCCAATCATGCCAAGACCCTCGCGCCGGTCCCCACCGGCGTCCGCGGTTCATCAGCGCGGAAGTCCATGCCGATCCGCGCGTGTAGCGCAAAGAGCAATGCAGTTACGGGATGGTCGGTGCGATGAATAATAAAACTCCACGCCAGCCGGTCGGTCTCCGCGCGAATTTGCGCGCGGTGCTTGCGGACCCGCTCCTGATAATCGGCGCGCCAGGCTTGCGCACGGCCCGCGATGATGCGTCGGCCGCCTTCCGGTTCAACGAACTCGATGCGCCCCCAAAACGGAAAGGTTTCTTCTGCCGGATCGACGACCTGCACGACGTGGCCACGCGCGCCGCTGCCGGAAAGCTGCGTCAGGACTTGCCGCACCTCGCTAAACTCGCTCCACAAGTCCGATAGCAGGATTACCTCAGCGAGCGGCGCGGGCGAGAAGTTTGACGGCAGGCTCGTGTGCTCGGTGCGGTCATGCACAATCGCCTGCGCCATGCGATCGATCACGTTGCGGCTGCCGGTCGGGCGCATCAGGCCTGGAATTCCGACCCGCTCGCCGCCCTCGACGAGGATTTCAGCCAGCGCCAGCGTTAGCACCAGCGTCCGAAACAGCTTGGTGTCTCGCCCCAGCACTGAGGCAAAGGCCATCGACGGCGATCGGTCGGGCCAGATCCAAACAGTGTGCGCGGCTTCCCATTCCTGCTCGCGGACGTAGAGATGGTCGTCGCGCGCCGAGCGCCGCCAGTCGACGCGTGACGCCGCCTCTCCGGATACGAAACGGCGGTATTGCCAGAAATTTTCGCCCGAACCGACCCGGCGCCGGCCGTGCAGACCATGCAGCACCGTCGCGGCCACGCGGCGGGCTTCCAAAATCAGTCGAGGCATCGCCGCCGCAAGCGTACGGCCTTCGCCCGCGGCGCGTTGCACTACCGCATGATCAAGGCCGGACGTACCTGTTGCGTCAGTCGCCATCCATTCATCCAATGCGCGATTTCAGACGGCCGATGACGCTGTCGACGGTTTCGCCTTCGGCTCTCGCGCTGAACGTCAACGCCATTCGGTGCTTCAGCACGGGTGTGGCGAGGTCGAGTACGTCATCGATTGAGGGCGCGAACCGCTTGTCGAGCAGCGCGCGGGCGCGCACCGCCAGCATCAGCGCCTGGCTTGCGCGCGGTGAAGGTCCCCACGAAATCGCTTTGGCGGCTTCTCCGCCTTCCGGCCCCGGACGGGCCGAGCGGACCAGCGCAAGAATGGCTTCGACCACGGATTCACCAACCGGCAGCCGGCGCACCAGGCGCTGGGCGGAAAGCAAGTCTTCGGCGCTCATCGCCGCCTTGGCCCGCGTCTCTTCCGCGCCCGTCGTATCGAAAACAATGCGGCGTTCGGCGGCGCGGTCGGGATAATCGACGTCGATCTCCATCAAAAAACGGTCGAGCTGCGCTTCCGGGAGCGGGTAGGTGCCCTCCTGCTCGATCGGATTTTGCGTGGCGAGAACATGGAAAGGCCGCGGCAGATCGTGACGCGTGCCGGCGACGGTAACGTGCTGCTCTTGCATCGCTTGCAGAAGTGCCGATTGCGTTCGCGGGCTGGCGCGATTGATCTCGTCGGCCATGAGAAGCTGGGCAAAGACCGGCCCCTGGATAAAGCGAAAGCTGCGCTTGCCGGCCTGACTTTCCTCCAGCACTTCCGTCCCGAGAATGTCGGAAGGCATCAGGTCCGGGGTGAACTGGATGCGCTTGGCGTCAAGTCCGAGCGCAATGCCCATGGTCTCGACGAGCTTGGTCTTGGCGAGGCCGGGCACTCCGACCAGGAGGCCATGACCGCCGCACAGTATAGTGATGAGCGCCTGATCGATGACGGCGTCCTGGCCGAAGATCACATTGCCGATGGCAGCCTTGGCCGCGCGCACGTGATCGGCGCTCGCCTCCGCCGCGCGGACAATCATGTCTTCCAGTTTTTCGATGCCGTCACCGCCGACGGGGGCAGGGGCCATAGTCAACTCCTCTTCGCCTCATCACCCAGCGAATCAGATTCGCCGCTGATCAACGATTGCAAGCGTTCGACTTTGCACCGGTATTTTGCAATGCAGTAGCAGCACAAAACGGCAAGCGCCGATTCTTCCATTCACCGGGAACACAACTTACGTTTGCCGCGACGCAACGCCGAGATGACAATCACGTTCTTGCGAGCGATGCTGCCCCCGGACTTAGTGTCCAACTCGGTACGTTCAAGGTAAACCGTGGCAAAGACAGGGCAATCGGGCTTGGAGGCGATCACAGGCGCGCTAGGTCGGGCCTCCGGCACGGCGAAAGGACCCCCGCCGGTCGAGCGCTGGGACCCGCCATTTTGCGGCGACCTTGACATGCGGATCGCTGGGGATGGCACCTGGTTCTACGCGAAAACCCCGATTGGCCGACCGGCTTTGGTCAAGCTTTTCGCCTCGGTGCTCAGGCGTGAGGGCGATAAGTATTTTCTGGTCACGCCGGTGGAAAAATGCGGCATCCAGGTGGACGACGCGCCTTTTCTCGCCGTCGAACTCGACATTGAAGAATCATCTGACGGCCGGATCCTCAACTTCCGCACGAATGTCGATGACTGGGTGCAATGTGGACCGATGCACGCGCTCCGCTTCGAGCCGGAAGCCGGCACGGATGGGCTAAAACCGTATCTTCACGTTCGCCGCGATCTGTGGGCCAAGGTAACGCGCGCATTGTTCTTCGACCTTGTCGACCTCGGCGAGGAGCGCGACTTTGAGGGCAAAGCCATGTTTGGCATAACTTCCATGGGCGCCTTCTTTCCCATGGCGCCGGCGGAAGAGGTGCGGAAATTTGCGTGAGCAAGCGGCATCTGCCCTTGCCGGGACGGGGAGGGGCGACTTCTTCGAACGGGCGCGCGATCGGTTGACGTTGGAGGTGCCGCCGTCGCTGCTCGATCCAATGGCGGCGGGCGCCCGCGGCGACCTCGATCTCAATCCGTCGATGTGGGAGGCGGCGGGCGTCAGCGCGACCAAGCCGGCCGCCGTGCTGGTGCCGGTGATTGATCGCGATGAGCCGACGGTTTTGTTCACGGTCCGCACCGCGGATCTCGCCAGCCACGCCGGGCAAGTCGCTTTCCCCGGTGGCAAAATCGACCCCGAGGATGAAAGTCCGGTCAGCGCTGCGTTGCGCGAGGCCAAGGAGGAAGTCGGCCTTGGTCTCAGCGTCATCGAGCCGCTCGGCTACCTCGATCTTTATTTGACGTTTTCGGGCTTTCGCATTCTGCCGACGGTAGCGCGGGTGCGGCCGGAGTTCGTGCTGACGCTTAATCCCAGCGAAGTCACGGAGATATTCGAAGTGCCATTGCGTTTCTTGATGACTCCAGCCAACCACCAGCGCCGCAGCCGCGAATGGCGAGGCATCAGCCGCGAATATTACGCAATCCCGTTCGGGGACCGGTATATCTGGGGTATAACCGCCGGTATCGTGCGAAACCTGTACGATCGCGTCTGGGTATGATCAGGCCAATCGCCACCGAAGTCGTACTTTTCCTCCTACCGTTCATCGCCTATGCAGCCTTTCTGTTGGCGACGCGTGCCGGCGTCTTTTTGCCAAACGCCTGGACGCTGCGGCGCATCGCCGGTTTGATCATTGTGTCGCTCGTCTTGATGGCCGGCAGTTTTTTCGCTCTGGCACAATTTTCCGGCGCACCTCCCGGGTCGACTTACGTGCCCGCGCACATTGAAAACGGCAAGTTCGTGCCGGGGACGACACGGTGACCGGCACTTCGCAACTTGCCGACTCCGCCTGGCTGAAACAGGGCGAACTCGCGCGCCTGCTTTCTCTGCTCGACTGCGACAGCGAGGAGGCACGTGTCGTCGGCGGCGCGGTTCGCAACGCGCTGCTAAATCTTCCGGTTGGCGAAATCGTCGACGTTGCGACCACGGCGTTGCCGGATGAAGTGACGCGGCGGGTCGCAGCCGCTGGCGGCAAGGCAATCGCGACCGGTGTCGAGCATGGCACCGTGACTGTGATCCTCGGCCACAGTCCGATCGAGGTGACGACGCTACGCCAGGACGTCGAGACATTCGGGCGCAAAGCTCGCGTGGTTTTCGGCCGCGACTGGAAGGCTGACGCCGAGCGTCGCGATTTCACGATCAACGCGCTCTCGGCCAGCGCTGCCGGTGAGCTCTACGACTACGTCGGCGGTTTGGATGACATTGCCGCGCGCCGCGTTCGCTTCATCGGTGAGCCGCAGCGGCGGATAGAAGAAGACTATCTTCGCATTCTGCGCTTCTTTCGCCTTCACGCGAGTTTCGGCCACGGCGCGCCCGACGGCGCCGGGCTGCACGCCTGCATCGTGGCGCGCGCGGGCCTCGATACGCTATCCCGGGAACGTGTGCGCGCCGAGCTCCTCAAACTTCTGCTGGCGCCGCACGCGGCCGCGACGCTTGCGGTCATGGCCGAATGCGGTCTGCTCGGTATGATCCTCGGCGGCGTCGCCTTCCTCGCGAGCTTCGAGAATGTGGCCAAAGCCGAGGCGGCGCTCGATGCCGAGCCGGATGCCGTGCGTCGTCTCGGCGCGCTCGGGGTTTGGGTCAAAGAAGATGCCGAGCGGCTAACCTCTCGGTTGCGATTATCAGGTGCCGAATCCGAGCGGCTTCTCGCACTGGAAGAGTGGTGGAGGGTGCCGACCGACCCTGACGCGCAGCAGGCGCGGGCCCTGCTTTACAGCGTTGGGCCGCAATCCTTCGTCGATCGCGCGCTCATTGCCTGGGCGCGATCGGAGGCGGGAGTCGCCGACGACAACCGGCGGCGGCTGGTGCGTTTGCCGCAGCGCTGGAGCGCGCCGGGTTTTCCTCTCAAAGCGGCGGATTTGATGCAGCGCGGCGTTCAGGCGGGGCCGGCGCTTGGCAACGCGCTACGCGCGGCCGAAACGGCGTGGATCGCGGCAGATTTTCCGACCGATCGCGCGACGCTGGACAAAATTGCAGAGGTCGCGTCGCAGGTGCCGCCATCGAGTTGATCGTACGCCGCCTTTTTGAACCCGGTTCGATCGAATTCGCCGGATCGAGCATTTGTTAGCAGGATTTTTCTCTGCGGATTTTATAAAAAGCAGGATTTTCCTTGCCCGAAATTAAAAGTTGACTCGCCCCTATATTGCTCAAAGTGATGGGGTCATAATGCGCGCGTGAATAGCACTTCACGCGGTCAACAGTATGGAGGGTACCTATGGCCGAAGCCAAAGCCGCCGTTAATAACGGCGTAAATACTGCGGCTCTGATTGATGCGCGTGAAGCGCTCAGCAAAGCGCCGCAGGCGGCGCAATTCAAGTGGCGCGCACAGTGCGAATGGAAAGAGGGAACGCACAGCCATTCCACGATCGAGGGTTTTTATGGCCTGGGTGCCGAACAGCATCACAAGAAAACGTTCGCTTTCGATGCCGACCATCCGGAAGTGTTCGCGGCTGCGGATAAAGGGGCCACGCCCGTCGAAATCGTGCTGGTCGGGTTGGCGAGTTGCCTGACCGCCGGCATTGCCGCTGTCGCGCAGCACCGCAACATCCAGCTGCGCTCGGTGACCGCGACCATTGAAGGCGACATGGACATTCAGGGCATCCTTGGCGTCGACAGCGATGTCCGCAATGGTTTCGGGGGCATCAAGGTCAGCTACAAGATCGATGCTGACGCCAAGAAAGATGAAATCGAGGCTCTCGTTGCGCAATCGCAGAAACGCTCTGCGGTCTACGACATCGTCACCAATCCGACGAACGTGACGGTCGTCGTCAACTGAGTGGAATGTGTTCCCGCTTTGGCGGATCATGAACTGAGTTGATCAGGGTATGATCGCGCCGTAGGGGAGCGATTTAAGATTCGCACGGTCGCCACTATCATCATCGGGGCCGGACACGCCGGCCTCGCCATGAGTCGCTGTCTTGCCGAACGCTCGATCGACCATGTGGTGCTCGAGCGCGGCGAGGTTGCGAACTCGTGGCGCACCGAGCGCTGGGATTCGCTTCGGCTCCTGACGCCAAACTGGCAGAGCCGGCTGCCGGGATTTCGCTACGCCGGAACCGATCCCGACGGTTACCGGACTTTGCCGGAGACCATCGAGTTTATTGCGAACTATGCGAAGGCGATCGCTGCGCCGGTGCGGACGCATACCAAAGTTACTTCGCTGCGCAGCACCGAGACGGGTTATCTGGTTCGTACCGATCAGGGCGAGTTGCTGGGCCGCACGGTGGTGGTGGCGTCCGGCGCCTGTAACATCGCCGACATTCCGGCGCTTGCGGATCACGTTCCTGCGGCGATTACCAAACTCACCGCCCAAACCTACCGCAATCCCGATCAGCTTCCGGCCGGCGGCGTCATGGTCGTCGGCGCTTCCTCGAGCGGGACCCAGATCGCCAACGAAATACAGCGTTCGGGCCGGCCGGTTACGCTTTCCGTCGGCGAGCACATCCGGGCGCCACGGCTTTACCGGGGCAGGGACCTCGAATGGTGGCTGGATGCCGCGGGGGTCCAAGACGAACGCTACGACCAGATCGAGGATATTAATCGGGCGCGCCGCGTTCCTTCATTCCAGCTCGCCGGCACGCCGGATCGCTCGACCCTCGATCTCAACGCGTTAAGCGCAATCGGGGTAAAGCTCGTGGGTCGTCTTGCCGGCATCACCGAAGACGGCAAGGCACAATTTGCCGGCTCGTTGCGCAACATGTGCGCGCTTTCAGATCTGAAAATGGGCCGGCTGCTCGACCTGATCGACGAGTGGGCGCGCGCCAGCGGCCACGACGGCGAAGTTGAGCCGCCGCATCGGCTGCCGCCGACGAAAGTCGAGGATGCCCCGCCGCTCGGTCTCGATCTGAAGCAGGGAGATATTCAAACAATCATCTGGGCGACCGGCTACCGGCCGGATTATTCCTGGCTCGACGTACCGGTTCTCGACCGAAAGGGCTTCGTCGTCCACGACGGCGGCGTTGTCGGTTCGCCGGGCATGTACCTCATGGGGATGCAGTTCCTGCGCCGGCGAAAATCCGCGTTGATTGACGGCGCCGGCGATGACGCGCGCGAGCTCTGCGCCCATCTCGCGTCGTATCTCGACCACGGCGGCGCCGTGCGCGTCAGCGCCTGAGCAAACATTGCAGTAGCTCGGATCAGGACATCCGCTCGCGCAGCGACCGCAGCCGCCGTCGCGCCACGGGGGCAAGCGTCGCCAATCTTGGCCGCATCTGCGCCGTCATCTCTCGCGGCCCCGGCCGTTCGACCCGCATTTCGTTGCAGTCCCCCAAGCGACGGCTGTGAGTGCGTAATTTCGAATTGCGCTTGCACAAGTTGCTGCCGGTACTTGTCATCAAGGCTTCGATTGGAGGGAGTAATGCTTCCTTAGTCTGTCGGTTGTGGATAGAGTCGCGCGTAGACTTTCGCGCTTCGTCCAAATCCAAATTTCAGCGAACAGTACGTAGCAAAGATAAATAATGGGCGGTAGCAAGTTGGCATCAAAGGAAATGCCCGTCCCTGTTTCAACGATCTTGGCGAAAAACTCTCGAACCCAAATCAAATAGAAAACAACGATGCCGACGAGCGAAAGAAAAATCATTCCGGCAAATCTCACCTTTTGCCACCCACCAACCATGTGCGTTTCAATGGATTGAAGCTGATCCAAACGAAACAAATCTCCTTTCAATTTTGCGCGAGACGTATCAATCACAGGGTTGATTCGTTTCACGATGAGCCACCAGCCGACTATGTTGACGACTGTGAACGCAAATAACACGATAGCAAAAAATTGCGGATGTGAACTCGCCCAAACCAGCACGAACGCGGCGACCCCCATCGCAAGAATCGCGCCGATAAGTGCAAGTGTAATTTGGCCGCGCTTTAAATTCTTTGCTGCATTTTAGTGTCAAACGAGCAACCGGCCATCCAGCACGCGAAATACAAAATGAGCGTCGCCTTAGTTAAAGCTTCCGGCGTTGTATTTTGCACATAGGCTAGAACTGGAACCCATTTGAGTTGCAGCCATGCAAAAAATGCAACAAGGACGCCCCCAATCGCCCATATTGCTTTAGAGCCCCACCAAGCCAAAGTGTTTACATCTTCCTTCTGATCCAGATCGTCGATCGTGCTGGGTACGCGCGTCTCGCCATGCGTTCGCTTCGCCATCTGGAAAACTTCCCCTCAGCAATAGACAAGAGTAGCCTGACCTGCGCCCATGCAACCTTAGCGTGTCTATCATCTAATGTCATTGTCCTGCAATGGAATCTACTTATAGCCAACGCCATGTCGAACGGGCGAGAGATCAAACATCGTGACCCTTGAGCACGGCACGCGTCTGTTCCGTACTCTGTTCATTTCTGATGTTCATCTCGGCGCGCGCGGCTGCCAGGCCGAACGCCTCCTCGACTTCCTGCGCTGGCACGACGCGGACACGATTTATCTGGTCGGCGACATCGTCGATGGCTGGCAATTGCGCTCGGGATGGTATTGGCCGCAGCCGCACAACGACGTGGTGCAGAAGCTTTTGCGAAAGGCGCGCAAGGGTGCGCGGCTGATCTACCTGCCCGGCAATCACGACGAGTTTCTGCGCGATTATTACGGCACCCATTTCGGCGGCATCGAAGTGGTCGAGAGGGCGACGCACGAAGGCGCCGACGGCCGGCGCTATCTCGTGGTTCACGGCGACATCTTCGACATGGTCGTCAAACACGCGCGCTGGCTGGCGCTGCTCGGCGACACCGCCTACGACCTCGCGATCGTCATCAACCGTTATTTCAACGCCATCCGCCGCCGGCTAGGCTTCTCCTACTGGTCGCTGTCGCAATGGGCCAAGCACAAGGTCAAGAACGCCGTGAACTACATCGGCGCCTTTGAGGAAACGCTGGCTGCCGAAGCGCAGCGCCACGGCGCGGACGGCGTGATTTGTGGCCACATCCACCATGCGGTCATCCACGACAAGTTCGGCATCCGCTACATGAATTGCGGCGACTGGGTCGAGAGCTGCACGGCATTGGCCGAGCACCCCGATGGCCGCTTCGAAATCCTCAGCTGGTTCGAAACTGGCAATGCCGAGCCGGCGTCTGAGCTCCATGCCGTTGACGAGGACGAGGAGCAGGGGATCGCGGCGTAGTTTGGATCGCGTTTCTGCGTAATCGGCCTTGAGACGGCCGTAAGCGCGATCATACTGCGCTTTGCATGAAACTTGCCGCACGCATCGAGCGCTGGCCCCTGGCCGGCGCCTTCACCATCAGCCGCGGCAGCAAGACCGAAGCCGTCGTCGTTGTCGCCGAGCTCCATGACGGCGTGCATCGCGGCCGCGGGGAGGCCGTTCCCTATGCGCGTTACGGCGAAATTCCGGAGCGCGTGCTTGGGAGCATCGAGGCGCTGCGTCCCGCCATCGAGCGCGGTCTCGATCGCGTGGCGTTGCAGACGGCGCTGCCTGCGGGTGCAGCCCGCAACGCGCTCGACTGCGCGTACTGGGACCTTGCCGCCAAACGGTCGGGCCGCCGCGCTTACGAATTGGCCGCTCTCGACGCGCCGGGGCCGGTCAACACCGCCTATACGATCTCGCTCAGCACCGCGAGCGAGATGGCTGCGGCGGCCGAACGTGCCGCCTGGCGCTCGCTGCTCAAGGTCAAGCTTGGTGCCGACGATGACGCCAGGCGCATTTCCGCCGTGCGCCGCGCCGCGCCGCAAGCCGAGCTCATTGTCGACGCCAATGAAGGCTGGTCAAAAGATAATCTCGCCGCCAACCTTGCCGCTTGCGCCGACGCCGGCGTCACGTTGATCGAGCAACCGTTGCCGCAGGGCGCCGACGAAATGCTCAAAGACTACAAGCGGCCGATACCGATCTGCGCCGACGAAAGCGTCCACGATTGTGCGTCGCTTGCGTCAGTCGCCGGCAGGTACGACGCCGTCAACATCAAGCTCGACAAGAGCGGCGGGTTGACCGAAGCGCTGGCGCTCGCGGCCGAGGCCGAACGACGGGGCCTCGTCATCATGGCCGGCTGCATGGTGGCGACTTCGCTGGCGATGGCGCCGGCGATGCTGCTTGCACAGCGGGGGCGCTATGTCGACGTCGACGGTCCGCTTTTGCTCGCGCGCGACCGGGCAGAAGGGCTGCGCTACGAAGGAAGCCTGGTTTACCCGCCGCAAGCTGCGCTGTGGGGCTGAACGGAATCGAGCCGCGCGACGCCCGCGGCCGATTGCGGTTGCCGCGCCTGTGGTGTTCAATCGCGCCATTGGAGTCGTGATGGCCAAGACTTCCCGGCCTTCGGAAGCTTCCCGCGAATCGCAGCGCGATCCGCAGTACGACGCCATTTACGCTGAAATCGTTTCCACCCATCACGGCCGGCGCTTTCTCGCCGAGTACGCCAGGCGTCACGACTGCACGGCGCCGCAGAGCCTCGTCGGCACGATCGCCCGCATCGAGTCGTCGTTCCGCAACCTTCCGCCGACGCTGGCGCCCGCTTCGTTGATCCGCAGCCTGCTCGACTTGGCCGAGGCGATCGAGCGGCTCGAGGCGGCGGTTGCGACGCGCCGCTCCGCCGAGGGCCCGCGCGAGACCGAGGCGCTTTTAAACGCAGCGATGGACGCAGCGACGCGCGAGATCAATGCGGTAATCGAGGGCAGCAATGCCGCAACGGTACGCAGCCTCCACGGCGTCGAGTTGCTGCGCGACGTCCGGCGCCGCGTCGGCCACATGGTTGCACTCTTGATTGCGATCGTGACGCCGGAACTCGCGGGTCCAAGTGACGGCGCCGGTCAGGCCGATGCCGATACGGCGGCCAAAACCGAGTCTCGGCCGCACCAGGATCTGGCAAACCGCGACGCGCTCAAGCCGCTCGCGTCGCTGAGCGAAGAAGAAGTCATCGCGCTATTCAGCTAGCGCCAATTTAACTTGGCATCTTCTCTGATTCGCACGCGCGCCGCCATTCGGTTCGCCGCGCATGTCGTTTTTATTAATTCTTTGTTAAGCACGAATGTCATCCCATAAGCCGATTCGGCAACCGGCACGGAAGTTGCTTTTTGATGAGGTGATGCGGCTCAACAACTAAAAGACCAGGCGAGTGTTGTCTCCAAGTCTGCTGGACTGGACCTTTTTTTGTTGGTCCGCATGCAAATCTTGTGGAGGCCATGATGCACAGATTAACCGGTCCCTTGGTGGCGGTTGTGGTGTTGTGCATGAGTCAGTTCGCGCCCGGTAGCGTTTCCGCACGTGACGACGGCCGCTATGCCAACGAACCGTTGCACGCCTGGTTCGACCAGCTCGCGAGCGGCAAGGGCTTGTGTTGCTCCTTCGCCGACGGCGTGAAAGTCGAAGATGTCGATTGGGACACGCAGGACGGCCGCTATCGCGTCCGCCTGCATGGCGAATGGATCGTCGTGCCCGAGGGCGCATTGGTGACGGAGCCGAACCGTTTCGGTCCCGCGGTGGTGTGGCCTTACATGGATACCGAGGGCTCGACGCAGATCCGGTGCTTCATTCCAGGTGCCGGCGCGTAAAGCTTCAGGCGACCAGGCGGGAGAATACCTCCGGATCGACATTGCCGCCGGAGAGGATCGCCACGGCAACTTTGCCGGCGACGTCGACCTTGCCGGTCATGACCGCGGCGAGCGCGACCGCGCCCCCCGGTTCGACCACCAGCTTGAGTTCGGCGAAGGCAAAAGCGACCGCCGCCGCAACTTCATCGTCGCTGACCACGACGCCGGCTCCGACCAGCGATTGATTGATGGCGAAGGTAAGCTTGCCGGGCGTGCGCGCCATCAGCGCATCGCAGATCGTGCCGCTCAACTCGGCGTTCTGCTCGCGGCGGCCGCTGCGAAACGAGCGGGCGTGATCGTCAAAGCCTTGCGGTTCGGCAGTGTAAAGCGCGGCGTTGGGCGCGCGGGCCCTGACGGCGAGCGCTATGCCGGCAATGAGCCCACCCCCGGACGCGGTGACCACCACGACGTCGGGGGTCAGACCCAGAGCGCGCAGATCGTCGACGATTTCGCGGCCGGCGGTGCCCTGGCCGGCGATGATCAGCGCGTCGTCATAGGGCGGCACCAGGGTTGCGCCGCGCTGTGATGCTATGGCGCCGGCAATTGCTTCGCGATCCTCGCGGGCGCGATCATACAAAACGACCTCGGCGCCCAGCGCTTGCGTGCGCTCGCGTTTGGCGCGGGGCGCATCGCGCGGCATGACAATCACACACGGCATACCGAGGAGCCGCGCCGCTGCAGCTACGCCTTGCGCGTGATTGCCCGAGGAATACGCCACGACGCCGCCGGCACGCTCTTCCGGCGGTATGGCCGCCAGCCTGTTGTACGCGCCACGGAACTTGAATGAGCCGGTACGCTGTAAGGTCTCGGCCTTGAGAAACACGCGTGCGCCGGTCATGGCGTCGAGCGCAGCGCAAGTGAGCAGGGGCGTGTGCAAGGCAACGCCGGCGAGGCGGCGGGCGGCCTCGTCGACATCTGCCGCAGTCGGCAAGGAAAGAGGGCCATCCATAGTGTAACGGTAGCGCCGCTATGGCGCCGCAAGCAAGGCCGCCTGCCGGCGGTCTACAGCTTCCCGGCAGCGGCGTTTACGGCCGCGCGCCGGCGTTCGTCTTACTGGTCGAACCGGCCGGCGGCGTGGGCGAGCATGGTGTAGACCTTGCCCGTATCGGACGTGAGGTAGGTGCGGGCCACCGCGCCGCCGCGCTCGCCGCGGGAGACGTCTTCAAGGAGCCGCTCGAATTCCTGGATGTATTGCTCCACCGTCTGGCGAAACTCGGGATCACCGCGGTACTTGCGCCGGATTTCGTCAAACGCCCGCTGCCCTTGCGGCGTGTAAAGCCGCCGGTTGAACAAGCCACGTTCGCCGCGCTTGTAGCGCTCCCACAACTCGGCCGCCGCGCCGTTGTCGATCATGCTGGCGACATCGACGGCGAGCGTCTCCAGCGGATCAACGCTTTGCGGCCGTTCGTCCATGCGCGAAGCTTCACGCGCGGCCGGCGGCGGTGTGATCGGCGGACTGTCTTCACGCGAAGCCCGCGTCAGAAGATCGCTCAGCCATCCGCCGCTGCGGGCGCCGCCACCATTTTGCACCGCGCCAGGCGAAGCCGGGCGGGGCGGGGCGCCGGTGATGTCGCCGCGGATCGGGGTCTGCGCCGTCGAAGTTATGTCGCCGCGCGCCGGCCGCGGCGGCGCGGTCCGCGCCGTTGCACCGGTGTACGCCGGCTCAGGCTCGCGCCGCGACGGTTCCGGACGAGTTGGCTCGGCAGTGTCGAGCGAACGCCCGTGCCGCGCGACAATGCGATTGAGCTCGGCCAGGGCTTCGATTTGATCGACGATCACGCGGCGCATTTGCGCCGCGCTCTCGGCGGTTTCCTGCGGCAGCTCGAAGATGCCGCGACGCAGCTCCGCCCGCGTGGACTCGAGTTCCTGCTGCATTTCTCCGGCCATCTGCTTCAGGCCCTGCATGATCTCGGTGAAGCGCTGGGCGGAATGATTGAACAGCGTATTCACCTGCGTGCTCGCTTCCTCGTACACGGAATTGAGCGTCTCGCCGGTACGTTTGCGTTCTTCTTCCGAGGTAGTGCGCACCAGGTCGAACTGCCGCTCGATGGTCCGCACGCTGTCGTTGCTGGTTTGCGCGATGACCCCGGCGATTTCGCTCGCCCGGCTCGCCGCCGCGTCGAGCGACTCGTCGAGCACGGTGGAGAAGCGTTGGAGCCGCTGGCCGAAATCGTCGGCGCGCGCGTCGAGCGTCGTCACCAGCGTCTCGATGCTGCTGCGGCGGGTCGAAACGGATTCCTCTGCGCGGCGATTGCTCTTGTCGAGCAGATCCACCGCTTCCGCAAGCGAGCGGCCATGGGTGTTGAACTGGCTGGCGAGCTCGGTGAGCTCGCGAAGCGCCTTGCCGGTCACCGCGTTGAAGGTGCCGGCGTGCCGCTCCATCATGCTGGTGGAGGCGTCGCTCTTGCTGTTGAGGTCGTTCATTGCCGCGACGAATTCGGAGACCCGCGTCACCATGGTGCGTTCGAGCGAGCTCATGTTTTCGTGGGCGCCGCTGAGCACCTCCTGCAGCAGAATGTTTGCTTCGCGCAGGCGCTCGAACAAGCCGGTGGTGTCGGATCGCAGCATGCCCTGGGTCTCGAGCATGTCGGCCAAAGTGGCCGACGCCGACTGCTTCGACTGCTCGATGGCCGATTTGGTAGCGCTGTGCAGGTCGTCGAGCGTGCGCGTGACCGTGGTCCGCGCCTGCTCGCTCACCCCCTGAGCGCCTTCCTGCAATTGTCCGAGCGTTCGGGTCATGGCGACGGTCGCCGTTTCGCTCGCTTCGTTGATGAGCCTCGCGATCTCTTCGCTGTTGTCCATCATCGTCTGGGTGAAGACGAAGCTCTTCGCCTCGATCGATTTCACGGCCTGGTCGGTGATGCGGCTGACCTCACCGGCAAAAGATTCGCCTTTCCCGGACAGGGCGGCCAGCAAGCTGTTCGATTTCTCGTCGAGGATGCGCGACATTTCGCCGACGTGCCGTGAAACGTTGGCGGTAAACTCCTCCGCCCGGCCAGTGACGTTGCGCGCAACGTCGGCGCTGATTCCGGTGAGGGTGCGCTCGGCCTCGGCGGCGCTGCGGCCGATCGACTCGGTGGTCGTGGTGGCGGCGCGGGTAACATTCGAGGTCATCGCGGTAAGCGTACGCTCGGCCTCGGCGGCGTTGCGGCTGATGGCTTCGGTGGTTGCCGCCGCCGTCCGCGAGATGAGCTGAGTGGCGGTCGAAGTCGTGGCGCCGATCGAATCATTGGCCGCTGTTGCGCTCTGATTGATGGTGTTGCTAAGCGCGCCGGCGCTGCGGTTGAGCGACACGGTGGCTTCGGCGGCGCTGCGATTGAGCGCCTCGGTTGCGGCAGCGCTTGCGGCCGCGCTCTTGGTCAGCGCATCAACGGTCTTGGTGGCAAGTTCGCCGAGCGCCGACTCGGCGCTTCCGGCATTGGTCTTGATCGAGGTAGACAGCTCTTCCATCCGCGAGTTGAGGAGATCGGCGGCAGCACGGCTGCGGACGTCGATTTCCTGGGTCACGGCCTGGGCGCGCCCGACGAGCAGTTGCTCCAAATGGGCGATGCGGCTGTCGAGCGTATTGGCGACGCGCATCGCCTGCGTGCCGAGCGTCTTGTCGATTTCAGCGGCGCGTTCGCCGATCAGGTTGGTCAGTTCAGCGCCGCGCGTATCGATGACACTGGTAACCTCGTTGGCGCGCTCGCTGATCGCCGATGTCAGCTTCTCGCCGCGCGCGTCAATCACGCCGGTGACATCGGCAATGCGCTTGTCGACCGCCGTGACCACTTCGCGGCCGCCATCGGTCAGGGTCTTTGCGATATCGAGGACACGGGCCGACAACGCCTCGTTCAAAGTCGCGGTGCGGTTGTCGAGCGTTTGCTGGAAATTGGTCAACCGCTCGTCGAGCCCGGAGGCGATTTCGCTTGCCTTGGCGGTGACGCGGTTGTCGAAGCTGTCGACGTAACTGCGCATCGACTCGGAGACGTCCTGCGTCCGCGCGCCGAGGCGTTCGACCAGTTCGGACCCGTAGGTCTTCACGGTGCGGTCGAATTCGGCGAGGTGCCGGGTGATGAGGTTGCCGAGCGTCGAAGAATCGCGGGTGATCTTTTCGCCAAGCTCGGAGCCGGAATGATTGAGCATTTGCTCGAATGCGGTGAGCCGGGTCGACAACAACTCCCGCAACTGGTCGCTGTGGGCGGTGACGACCCTCGCGACGTGCTCGGCGCTTTCCTGCAACGTATCGGTGATGGCGGCGCTGCGTGAATTAAGCGACTCGGAAACGCTCGCGGCGCTGGTCCGCAACGCGTCGGTCACTTCGGTGCCGCGCGAAATGAGCTCGTTGGCGAGACGGTTGCCGGAGTCCTCCAGCCGCTGCGCCACTTCGTTGGTGCGCTGGTTGAGATCGATAATCAGCGAGTCGCCGGATGCCCGCAGCGTCGAGTTCACGGCGTCGGCGCTGGTGGCGATCGTGTCGGCAAGCTGGCTCGACGTGTTGACAATGGTGTCGGTGAGTTCTTGCGAGCGACCGACCATCATGTCGACGATGGCGAGCGACTTTTCCGAGAAGCCGTCGGTGACCTGATCGAGCCGCGACGTCATCATGTCTTCGAGGCCGCGGGCGATCTGGGCGAATTCTTCGCCGACGTGGTCGGTCTTGAAGTTCAACCCGGCGGTGAGCTGATCCGCCGCCGAGGTGATGGCGGTGGCGGTGTCTTCGCTTGCCGTCTCCAGCCGCACCAGCAGATCTTCGCCGCGCTCGCTGAGCTGCTGGATCATGTTGTCGCCGATCTGGCCGAGCGCCGCGGTGATGTGCTCGCCCTTCTCGGCCAGTGACTGGGTAATGCGTTCGGCCGCGGCGTTGACCTGCTGGCCGACCAGATCGCTTATGGTCGAGAGATCCTGCGTCAGATCGATATGGACGTTGCTGACGGCCGAACGCACCTGTTCGGCTTGTCCGACCAGCGTGTCACGCTGGTTGGCGAGCTCTTGCAGCAAACCGCGGATGCGGACTTCGTTGTCGCTGTAAGTCCGCTCCAGTGCGGCGACTTCGTTGTGAACCAGGGCTTCGAGTTCGCTGGCGCGCGCCAGCGCCCGTTCGACGCCATCGCCCATGGCCGCGACCTCGCGGCGAACGGCCTGTCCGACGGTCACGACGGAGTCCCGCGCTATTCCTTCCGGCTCGCCAAGCTTCAGGGCGACCTTTGCCATCGATTGCGCGATCACGCGCAATTCCTGGGCGCGCCAGGCCATATGGGCGACGCCGAAAAAGAAGATGATCGGCAGCAGCGCAGCCGCGCTCAGCGCGATGAACAGCCCGGTCGGCGAGCGGCCCGGACCCAAAGTGCTGCTTAGGTCCGCCAGATAGAACCACGCGAGCGCGACACAGCCGATCAGCCACGCTGCGGAAAACAAGGATGCGACGACAAATGACGTGCGGGCCGGGCGCTGCTGCAGCAGTTGGAGGACCTGGCCGATCGACTGCTGATCGTCGTTGGCAGGAAAGGCGTTAGGGCTGCCGCCGCGGACGCTGATTTCCTCCGCGTCCAGCACCTTTTTGCCGAGAGAAGAATTCTGCGATCTTTCCCACCGGTCGGCGTCGGCACCGGCGGCATTCGCGGCGCTATCGCTGCGCTTGCCGGCGTCGGTATCGTCATCGCGAACCTTGAGCGCTTCCTGAATTGCCGATAGCGCTGCCTCGGTCGGATCCACTACCTTCTTGGTGTTATTGGCCATGTGGGTCGTCGCCTCGCATGTTACGCCGCGCCCTTCGGGCCCGAGCAAAGCTCAGGCCGCGCCAAGGCGCGCAATCGCCTAAATCCTCATCGGCCACGCACTTGGGCGGCCCGCCCTCACGTCATGCTGCCGTCAAGCATCCTATCGGTCTGGCGCATCAAAAGAAACTGGAATGGTAACGACCTTTTAATCATCGTTAACGATTTGGTTACCATGTTGAAATTGCCCTTTGCCATCAGTGGCAAACGCCATCTTGCGGCCAACAATGGGGCTCGTGTGGGCGACGCGCGCGGTCTCGTCGCCCGTGCGCGATGCGGCGGCCACAGTTCTTCGACGCCGCCCGCACCGGCCGCCGGCTCACGGCCATTTCGGCAGGCGGAGTAACAAGTTACTCACCATCGAAGCGAAACGAGGCGCTTCTGTCGTGGTCCCTGACCGCTCGATTTACCCAGAATTCGGAAGTCCGATCAAATGATGCCAGCGCGCAATACAAAAACGAAGGCGCAGCGGGGAGAGTGTCATGGCAAATTACGGGGGGGCGACCGCGTTTAGCCGGGACCTGGCGGACGGAGCCCTCGATGAGCGGCATCTGAGACAAATGACGCTCGGCGATCAAAGCCTTGAACGCGAGGTTTTGCAGATTTTTGACCGGCAAATTATTCTGATGCTCCAACGCATGGCGCACGCCGGGCCTGCCCACGCCGCGGCAGCGGCACATACGCTGAAAGGTTCGGCGCTCGGGCTCGGCGCCTGGCGTGTCGCTGACGCCGCGGAGCGGGTTGAGCAAGCGGCCACCGGCCTCGGCGACATGAGCGACGCCATTGCCGAACTGGATGTTGCGGCTACCGAAGTGCGCTACGCCATCGAGACCCGCTTGCAGGACGCTGCTTCGGATTCCTTTGCGCTCTTTAGCCGGGTCAGCATCTATCCAGCGTAAACGGTCGCGTCTGGCGCCGCCCTGCGAGAGTCGATAGAAGACCACGCAGGTCTACTTATTTTTGCTCCTTCGCGGCTTGACCTGCCACACGCAGCACCGTTGCCATCCTTATGGTCAAAATCACTTTTATTGACGCCGCGGGCGTTGCTCGAACCGCCGATGGCGAGGTCGGATCGACCGTCATGGAGACGGCAATCAACCACGCGATTCCTGGAATTGAAGCCGAGTGCGGCGGCGCCTGCGCGTGTTCGACTTGCCACGTCTATATCGATCCCGCCTGGCAGGAGAAGGTCGGCGGCCCCTCGCCGATGGAAGAAGACATGCTGGATTTCGCCTACGGCATACAGCCCAACTCGCGGCTGTCGTGCCAGATCAAGGTGACCGAGGAGTTCGACGGCCTTGTGGTGCGCACGCCGGAGCGACAGGCCTAGCCGGCACGAGGCCGAGACCACAGGCGGAAATCCGGCCGTTCACGCTCGGAACCATCGAGGTTTGTCGGCACTTCCCCCGGACCGCCGAGCAAGCTAGACACACGCCAACTGAGCGGCCCCGGGCCGCCGGCTTAAAACTTCAAACCACATAAACGAGCGAGTGCGGATTTCAAATGAGTGAGACTATCAAAACCGACGTTGTGATCATTGGCGCGGGCCCGGTCGGGCTATTCGCGGTTTTCGAGCTCGGACTGCTCGACATGAAAACCCATTTGATCGACATCCTCGACAAGATCGGCGGTCAGTGCGCGGAACTTTATCCGGAAAAACCGATCTACGACATTCCGGGAATTCCGGTTACCAGCGCACACGGGCTCGTGGACGCCTTGTTGCAGCAAATCAAACCGTTCAACGCGCAATTTCACTTGAGCGAGATGGTCGAGAAGGTCGAAAAGATCGGCGACCCGCTGTTTCGCGTCACCACCGACCAGGGCAAGACGTTCGAAGCCAAGGTCGTGGTGATCGCCGCCGGCGGCGGCTCGTTCCAGCCCAAGCGCCCGCCAATCCCCGGCGTGGAACCGTACGAGGGCAAATCGATTTTCTATGCCGTGCGCAAAATGGATTCACTGCGCGGCAAAAAGCTTCTCGTCGTCGGCGGCGGCGACAGCGCGCTCGATTGGACGCTCAATCTTGCGCCGATCGCCGAGCATCTGACGCTTCTGCACCGGCGCACCGAGTTTCGCGCCGCGCCGGACAGCGTCAACAAAATGATGGCGCTGGTCGGCGAAGGCAAAATCGATTTCCTGCTCGGCCAGGTGACGGCGCTGCACGGTGACAATGGTCAACTCAGCAAAGCGACGATCAAGACCAATGACGGCTCGGTCATGGAGCTTGCCTGCGATGCGTTGCTGCCGTTCTTCGGATTAACGATGAAGCTCGGGCCGGTCGCCAAGTGGGGCTTCGAACTCAAGAACAACGAACTCATTCCGGTCGAGACGGCGGCTTTTGAGACGTCGACGCCCGGCATTTTCGCGATCGGCGACATCAACTGGTATCCGGGTAAGCTCAAGCTGATCTTGTCCGGATTCCACGAGGCGGCGCTGATGGCGCAAAAGGCGCATCATTACTGCTACCCCGACAAGCGGCTGGTGTTCCAGTACACTACGTCGTCCACCAGTCTGCAGAAGAAGCTCGGCGTAGCACCGGAGCCAAAGGCGGCGCAGCCAGCCTGAACATCCCGGCGCGATCTTTTCGCGTTTTCGGGCGGAGCGTAGGAGCAAGCAATGCCCGACGCCAAGATCACGACCACGTGCTGCATCACCGGCGGCGGGCCGGCCGGAGTGATGTTGGGCTTTCTTCTCGCCCGCGCCGGCGTCCCCGTGGTCATCCTGGAAAAGCACGCCGATTTCTTCCGCGACTTCCGCGGCGACACTATTCATCCGTCGACGCTCGAGCTGATGCACGAGCTCGGTCTGCTCGACAGGTTTCTCCAGTTGCCGCATCAAAAACTTGAGCGGCTGACGATGCAGTTCGGCGACGAACATCTGCGGATGGTCGACCTGACGCACTTGCCGACGCATTGCAAATACATCGCGCTGATGCCGCAGTGGGATTTTCTGAACTTTATTGCCGACTGCGGCAGGCGCTACCCGTGTTTCGATTTGCGCATGCAAACTGAAGCGACCGACTTGATCGAGGACAACGGCCGCGTCGTCGGGGTTCGCGCTTCTTCCGCCGGCACAGAGTTGGAGATCCGTGCGGACCTGGTCGTTGCCGCCGATGGGCGGCATTCGACGCTGCGCGCGCGGTCCGGGCTGCAAAGCGACGATTACGGCGCGCCGATGGACGTTCTCTGGTTCCGGCTGCCACGCCGGCCGGGCGACGACCCGGAATCCTTCGGCCATATCGAGGCGGGGGTGATGATGATCATGCTCGACCGCGGTGAGTATTGGCAATGCGCTTTTGTCATTCCCAAGGGCGGGATTGAGCGGGTCAAGGCGGCGGGGCTCGAGGCGTTCCGCGGCCGCGTTGTGGCGATGTCACCCTATGTTGCCGACCGCATCAACGAGCTGAAGAGCTGGGATGACATCAAACTTCTCAGCGTTGCCGTCGACAGGTTGCGGCAGTGGTGGCGGCCGGGCCTTCTGTGCATCGGCGATGCCGCGCACGCCATGTCGCCAATTGGCGGCGTCGGCGTCAATCTTGCCGTGCAGGACGCGGTCGCAGCCGCCAATCGGCTGGCGAGCCCGCTGAAAACGCACTCCCTGGACAACAAAGACCTGCAGGCCGTTCAGGACCGGCGGACGTTGCCGGTGCGGTTTACCCAATTTCTGCAACTCACCATGCAAAACCGCATCGTCAGTCGGGCCCTGTCGGGCGTGCAGCAACCGAAGCCGCCGCTGCTGTTTAAAGTATTGGACGCGATCGCCGTGCTGCGCCGAATTCCGGGCCGTCTTCTTGCGCTGGGCATTCGGCCCGAACACATTCACACGCCGGACGTGCTATCCGGCTCCTGATCGTTAAATCGGCATCGTCGCCAAGTTCGCGCGGGCCTTGAAGGTCCGGCGCCGTCACTCCATTTGCGGAAAAGAATTTGGAAAACCGGAATTGCGCCCAGGATAGTTGAATGACCACGACCGAAGAGAAGAAACCGCAGAGCCGTCCATTCGAGGCTGACGTCGCCAAGCTGCTGCAGCTCATGGTGCACTCGGTCTATTCGGAGAAATCGGTCTTTCTGCGCGAGTTGATCGCCAACGCCGCGGATGCCTGCGAGCGCTTGCGCTATGAGGCGATCGCCGCGCCCGCGCTGCTCGGCGACGATCCAAAGCCCCGCGTCACCATCTCGCTCGACGCCGACAAACGCCTGTTGACGGTCGAAGACAACGGCATCGGCATGGCCGGCGAAGAAATGGCGGAGGCGCTGGGCACGATTGCCCGCTCCGGCACCAAGGCGTTCCTCGATCGCCTGGAGACGGCGCAAACCGAGGAGGACTCCGCGCTCATCGGGCGCTTCGGCGTCGGTTTTTATTCGGCGTTCATGGTGGCGGACCGCGTCGAGGTCATCTCGCGCCGGGCCGGAAGCGGTACGGCCAATGTCTGGTCGTCCGACGGCAAAGGAAACTTCACCCTGGCTCCGGCCGATCCGACCGCAGTCGAAGCGCCGCAGCGCGGCACGCGCGTGGTCCTGCACCTTCTGGAGGACGCCAAGGAATATACCGAGCGCGGCATCATCGAGCGGCTTGTCCGTGCGCAATCGGGCCATGTGCCGGTGCCGATCACGGTCGTCGAGAAGCCGGGCGCGGAGCCTGCCGAAATCACCGACGGAGCGGCGCTGTGGGCGAAACCAAAAGCGTCCATCACCGCCGCCGACTACACCGACTTTTACCGCAGCATTGCCGGCCAGTTCGACGAGCCGGCACTTACCATTCATTTTCATGCCGAGGGGCGGCACGACTACACCTCGCTGTTCTTCGTGCCGGGTTCGCGGCCGTTCGATCTGTTCGATCCCGACCGCAGGGGCTGGGTGAAACTTTACGTCAAGCGCGTATTCATCACCGATGATGCCGACATCCTGCCGCGCTACCTGCGTTTCGTTCGCGGTCTCGTGGACAGCGCCGACCTGCCGCTCAACGTGTCGCGTGAGAAAATCCAGGAAAGCCCGCTGCTCGCCGCCATCAGAAAAGGCGCGACCAGCCGCGTACTCAGCGAACTGGAGCGCGCCGCCGAGAAAGAGCCGGAAACCTACACG
>DASXDP010000212.1:0-7399 GCA_036490575.1 Xanthobacteraceae bacterium | reverse complement strand
TTGATGTTAGTGCGGTATGTGGCCCTTTCCTAGAACCGGTTTTTGTGGAATTGAAAGAGCCACTTCGCGGCTGAAAGGAGGCCATGATGGAGCTAAGCCTGCTCCTTGAGGGCCGTAGGCATCTTTCCGATCAGCTTTATCACGGCGTCCGCCGTGCCATTCTGGACGGCCGGTTGGGCGTCAAGGAGCGCATGCCGGGAAGCCGAGAGCTTGCGCGCCAGTTAAATGTGTCTCGCAATACGGTGCTGGCAGCTTATGGGCGGCTGATCAGTGAGGGATACCTGAACTCAAGCATCGGATCAGGAACCTACGTCGCGCCGCATTTTCCGAACCGCGAACAGCGGCTGCGCAGAGCACCAACAAAAGGGTCGGTGCGCCTCAGCGCGTTCGGTAACCGATTGACGCCGCCTCAGGCCATCGTCCCGCGTCGGGATCTCCCGTTCGACTTTCGCCCGGGTGTGCCCGACCTGCGAATGTTTCCCATGGCGGCGTGGCGACGCGTTTCCGCACGACAGTCGAAACACCTATCCGCCTCGACCGCCTATTACGGCGACGCAGCCGGCACCGCGGCGTTGCGCTCTGCGATTGCTCGCCACTTCAGCCACACGCGCGCTTTGCATTGCACCGCTGACGACGTGATCGTCGTCAGCGGCACGCAGCAGGCGCTCGACATTGTCGCGCGCATCCTCATCGAGCCGAATGACGTAGTCGCCGTCGAAGATCCCGGTTATCCGGGCGCGATCGCCGCCTTTCGTGCGCTTGGCGCGGAAATTGTTCCGGTACCGGTCGACGGTGAGGGGATCTGCACTGACCGGCTGCCGAAAAATGCCAAGGCGCTCTACGTCACGCCCTCGCATCAGTTTCCGCTCGGATTTCCGCTGTCCCTGCGCCGCCGGCGCGCGCTCCTCGATTGGGCGGTGGGCGCCAATGCCGTCATCATTGAAGACGACTATGACAGTGAATTCCGCTACGGCGGGCGCCCGCTGGACTCGTTACAGAGCCTGGATACAACCGGTTCTGTAATTTACCTTGGTACATTCTCGAAGGTCCTGTTTCCTAGTTTGCGCGTGGGCTTTGTTGTGCCACCGCAATCACTGCGTTCGCCAATTCTGTCGGTCAAATGGCTCACCGACCGTCACACGGAGATCGGCGAACAGCACGTGATCGCGTCATTTATCGCCGAGGGACACTTCGGCCGTCACATCCGGCGCATGCAGCGAATCTATCTCGATCGGCAAGTGACGCTATTGCGCGCGCTGGCGTTGTGGATGCCGTATTTGCAGCTCGTGCGATCGTTTGCCGGTTTACATCTTGCCGGTTTTCTCCCGCCGAGCTTCCCCGTCGACGAACTCATTTCACGCGCCGCGGCAACAGGAGTTGGGCTCTATGCGTTGGCGCCGTTCTATCAGACCCACGCTAGAGCTGGTCTAATCTTTGGGTTTGGCTCGTGCACGGTCAGCGACATCAGCGAAGGCATCCGGCGCGTCGGGAATGTCTGCAAAGCTATGGGCCTCAGGGAAGACGGGGCGTTTCAATCCGAGGTCCCGAACTCGCATAACAAGGTCGCTGGGGCAGAGAGAGACGCCGCCGTCGGATCTTCGCACAGCAACCTCCTTTGCAAATTGATCTCGGCCGGCGGCTCTGGTGAACAAGCTGCCCTCGACCCTTTCAAATCCTTCAACCGCCGCCTACCATCGAAACCTCGCGTTTCCCCGCCAGAAAAATGATGCAAGCAAAACGCAAATACATGGTCGCCACCGATGTCGGTGGGACGTGCACCGACACCATCATTTTTGCTGCGGGCGAACCTGTGCATCTTGGAAAGACCTTGTCGACCCCACCCGATTTTTCGCTCGGCGTGCTCAATTCGATCGGCTCCGCTGCGGAATCAATGGATATTCCGCTCGCAGACCTCCTGGCGCAAACTTCGCTGTTCATGCACGGCTCGACTGTCGTCGACAATACGATCCTGACGCGAGAGGGGGCACGAACGGGCCTCATCACCACGCGGGGTTTCGAAGACACCGTGCTGATGACGCGGGGCGCTTATGGCCGCTGGGGCGGCTTAACTGAGGATCGCATCAAGCATCCGGTAAAGACGGAGCGGGCCGCTCCATTGGTCGCACAGGATTGTATCGTCGGCGTACCGGAGCGCGCCGACTACAAGGGAGCTGTCCTCCAGGATCTCGACGAAGCCGCCGCCGCCGAAGCCATCCGTTTTTTGATCGGCGAGAAACGGGTTGAAGCTCTGGCGATATCGTTCCTTTGGTCGTTCTACAACTCTGCCAATGAGCGAAAAATGAAGGCCTTGGTCGAGCGTCTTGCGCCCGGCGTCTACTGCACACTCTCAAGCGATATCGCGCCGGTTCCCGGCGAATATGAGCGCTCATCGACCGCGGTGATCAACGCCTATGCGGGTAGCATAGCCAGTACGTATCTGGTCAACCTGCAATCCCTTTTGACCAAATCGGGATATCGCGGCCCGGTGATGGTGATGCAGGGCTATGGAGGACTGCTCCCGGCCGAGGAGGCGGCCAATCGGTCGATCGGGATGCTCGAGTGCGGTCCTGCCGCCGGCGCGATCGGTAGCCGCGTGCTTGGCCAACTGCTTGCTCAGCCAAACGTCATCGCCACCGATATGGGCGGCACCACATTCAAGGTGAGCGTTATCCAAAACGGCGAGATCGAGTATGCGCGCGAGCCGATGGTGGACCGATTTCATTATGTTCAGCCAAAAATCGAAGTAGTCTCGATCGGCTCGGGTGGTGGCTCAATCGTGTGGCTCGAGCCGGGCACCAAAACGCCGCGCGTCGGTCCACGATCAGCCGGGGCAAAGCCGGGTCCGGTTTGCTATGGATTGGGCGGTGCCGAGCCAACGCTCACTGACGTGTTCATGCTAATCGGATACATGGACCCCGGTACCTTTCTCGGCGGCAGCATGCGGCTCGATGCGACCGCGGCGCGCGAGGTCTTTGCTGAAAAAATCGCCAAGCCTTTACAAATGGATGTTGAGCAAGCGGCTTTCGGTATCTATCGCGTGGCTACGGCTCAAATCGGCGACCTTATCCACGAAATCACCGTGGAGCGCGGACTTGATCCGCGTGATTTCGTTCTCCACGCTTTCGGCGGTTCGTGCGGGATTGTCGCGGGCATGTTTGGAGCGGAGTTGCGAGTTAAGCGCATGGTCGTTCCCTATACGGCGTCGGTCAACTGCGCGTTTGGACTTGTGTCCGCGGACATCGTGCATGAATATTCGCAAACGACGCTGCTGCCGGTTCCGTCACCGTCGCAGGCGATCAACGATATTTATCGGCCGCTGGTCGAGCGCGCACTCCGTCAGCTTAAAAGCGAGGGGTTTGAAGGTCCAAGGGTAAAGCTCGAATGGTCGATTGATCTTCGCTATTCGCGCCAAGTTCACGAGGTGACCACTCCCGTTCGCAGTCCCACGCCTCTCAACGAGGCTGGCGTCAATCGACTCGTCGCCGACTTCGAGGCTCAATATGAAAGAAAATACGGCAAAGGCTCCGCATTTCGCGAAGCAGGCATCGAGATGACTATGTTTCGCTTGACGGCCCGCGGTCTGATCGAGCGCCCCGCGCTCGAACCATTGCCGCTTGCAGGTTCCGACGGCTCGCACGCCAAAATTGGACGCCGTCCGATTTTCGTCGAGGCAAAAAACGGCATGACGGAAGCCGATATCTACGATTTCGACAAGCTCGTTCCCGGCAATGTGGTGGCGGGTCCAGCCGTGATCCACACGCCCATCACCACTATCGTTCTGCAAGCAAACCAGCGCGGCTCTATGGATGGTTATCGCAACGTAATGGTCGACTTCGACTCCTGAGTGCGCCGGCTACAAGGATTAGGATGGACCCCGTCACATTTTCGATAATTCGGCACCGGCTGTTTCGCGTCGTTGAAGAAGCTGTCATCACGCTGAAGCACGTGTCGGGCAGCGCCATCACAAATGAGGGCCACGATCTGATGGTCTCGCTCTATCAGGCCGACGGCTCGCTGTTGATGGGTGGCGTAGGATTCTTGCACCACCTCACCAGCGCCGCCGAAGCCTGCAAGGCGATTATTCGCCGTTTCCCCGGCCGTATCGGTGAGGGCGACTTGTTTCTCCTGAACGATCCTTACACCGCGGCACTGCATACTTCTGACATTTATCTGGTCGCCCCCATCCACCATGAAGGTAAGCTAGTGGCGTGGAGCGCTTGTTTTGTCCACGTTTCCGATATTGGAGCCATGAATCCGGGAGGCTTTGCTCCCGAAGCGCAGGACATATTCACCGAGGGATTTTCCTCGCCAGGCATCAAGATCATCGATCGCGGCGAGTTGAAACAGGACGTTTGGGACACGATCCTCAACATGGTTCGCAACCCCGAAATGGTCGCGCTCGATCTGCGCTCTATGATCGCGTGCAATAACGTGGCGCGCGAGCGCATGCTGGCATTAATCGAGAAATACGGATTTGGAACTGTCGATGCGGCTTGCAAGGCCTTGATCGATCAATCGGAGACCAAATTGCGCGAACGTCTGCGCGAATTGCCAGACGGACATTGGCAGTCCCGGCAATACCTCGAAGTCAAAGGCGAGATCTACAAAGTCTTATTGACGATGACAAAGAAGGCGGACACGCTGACCTTCGATTTTTCCGGTTCGTCACTGCAGTCAAAATACAGCGTCAACTGCTCCAAATGGGCTTCGCTTGGCGGCTTGTTTGCTCCGTTGTTTCCACTTCTATGCTACGACATCGTCTGGAATGAGGGGGCAATCCGGCCGATAAAAATGATCGCCCCCGAGGGGACAATCGTGAACTGCACGAGGCCGGCGCCGGTTTCCGTCGCGACGGTGGGAGCTATTCAATCGGTCAACAATGCCGCGTGCTCGGCCATTGGCAAGATGCTGGCGGCGAGCGAGAAATATGCGGAAGAGGCAACGGCGGTGTGGCACGCCAATCATTTTGCCATATTCATGTTCGGCAATAATCAGCGCGGCCGGCTGGCGATCGGCATTCTGACCGAAACGTTCGCCGGAGCCGGCGGCGCCAGAACCTTCGCTGACGGGGTCGATATCGGCGGCGAGATTCCAAATCCAATCTCGCGCATGGCCAATGTGGAAACTATCGAAGCTCAGTTTCCCATCCGGTATCTCTTTCGACGCAAGCTAATCGACTCGGGGGGGCCCGGCAGATTTCGCGGCGGTTTGGGGGGCGAGATGGCGATCGTGGCCCATGACGCACCCGACGGCGGTATTCACTATGTCGTGTCAGGCAAAGGCAGCCGATTTCCTCAAAGCGACGGCTTGTGCGGCGGCTATCCAGGCGGGGTGAACGACTATGTCTGGGTGCATGCCCCCCAACAAGCCGGCAATCTCGACCGTTTCCCGCAAACCCTCGATACAATTCCAGGCGAGGGCGAACCGATTTCTTGGGGCGTCTTCCCGCTGATGGGGAGCGACACGCTTTATATCCGGTGGAACGGCGGCGGAGGCGTTGGCGACCCGCTCGATCGGCCTCCCGAGCAGGTGGTTGCTGATGTGACCGCGCGGCAGATTTCGCCGAACGCCGCGAACGAAGTTTATGGCCTGGTTCAGCGGGATGGTGTCGTCGACCAAGGCGCTACCGAGAAGAAGCGAAGCGAACTGCGCCGGGCGCGACTGTGATTGGGACGGTGGTATGAGAGTGCGCGTTTCCGAAAGTCTTTTTGCCGAGCGTGGACAAGTGTGCTGCGCGTCGTGCCTTCATGCGTTGGCGCCGGTCGGCCAAAGCTGGAAGAAGGCTGCTGCCGTTTCGACCGTGGGCGCCGCGAAGCTCCCCGGCGCCGGAAGCAACGTCGAGCCGCGAACGGTGTTGCGCCGTTTCAGTTGCCCGCGCTGCGGCTACCTCCTGGACACAGAAGTCGCTCTCCCTGAAGATCCATTCCTTGAGGATGTCGTCGCTCTCGCCTAGCGCTCGGCCACACGAGGAAGAAAATGCCCAAAACAATCGTTCGTCAGGAAATAATAGATCGGGTGCTCGCGCGGCGCGGCCGCTATCATTGGTTCGAAGATCTGGATCCGCTGCGTACGGCACTTGTCATCATAGACATGCAGGAATTGTTCTGCGCGCCAGGTGGCGCCGCAGAGGTGCCTGGCTCGCGCGGTATCGTCGAGCCGATCAATTCGCTGACCGCTGAACTGCGAACCCTCGGCGTGCCGGTCATCTGGGTGTTGCACGCCAATTCGCAAACCGCCGGACGAAGCGACTGGGAACTCTTTTTCAACTACGTCGTGGCTGACGATGTGCGCCAAAGGACGCTGGAAAGCCTTGCGCCAGGCCGCCAGCAGGTTTGGTCCGGCCTCACGGTCGATCCGACTGACACTAAGGTCATCAAGAATCGCTATAGCGCGCTGATATCCGGTTCATCAGGGTTGGAGCGTCTGCTCCGCAGCCTCGACGTCGATACGCTCCTTGTTGCGGGCACCAAGACAAACGTCTGTTGTGAGGCGACTGCGCGCGACGCCATGATGCTCGACTTCAAAGTCGTGATGGTGTCGGATTGCTGTGCAGCTCTTTCCGAAGATGAGCACAGATCTGCTCTGGAGAATATGATTCAGCAGTTCGGCGATGTGATGACGGGGGCAGAGGTTCTCGATCGCCTTCACCGGAAACCCAACCGATAGCTGTGTCGGGCGGCTCGCTAAAAGGGGACGACGAGCCCGTCAAGCGGGGCGTCGCAGTTCACCAAATCAACCCGTTTCCAGGCGATTCTGATCGCCCCATTATCAACAATCAGGCGGTGAAAGCATGTGCCGCCAAAAAGCCGCTGCTCGTTGCGGCGGAATTCGATCAGGACAAATTTGGATCGCACGTGCGTTGATGCCGCACCTTCATCGTCTTCAAGGGTGATGTTGCCGATCATGCGGCTGGTGCGCGATCTCGGCTCCTGCGAATAAATGCGCGGGCTCGAAAGCCGCCGGACCCGAGTTTCGAGCAGGCGCCGGTCATCGTACATCAACGAGACCGTATCGAACGGGTCGGCTTGGTCCGGCTCACTAGGAACCCAGTACCTCGCTTCCTGCGTGAACAGTGCAAGCCACTCGTCAAACCTCGACTCATCGAGAAGGCGGGCTTCGTGAATCAGAAACGCCTCGCATTCTTCGAGGTCGAGCCGTCTGCCGCCTTGCGGTTGCGCCACCTGCACCCCCGGGGCGGCTGTCATGCGGGAACACGTTCGTGCTGCGCGCGTGAGGAGGCAGCAGCTGCGTGCATCATGTAGTGCAGCCAGGCATCGAACATATTGCGGATGTAGACCTCGCTGGTCGAATTTTTGCCGCGACGGCCGCCGTGCTCGCCAGCGACGTCACTCAAGTAGCCGCGGCCGATCTGCAGCCATTCGGCTCCTTCGCTGGAAAT
>DASXDP010000211.1:0-6978 GCA_036490575.1 Xanthobacteraceae bacterium | reverse complement strand
GGCGAACGTCCGGTGCGAAGTTTGACGCTCTCATGGATCGTCCGCAGCGGCAGGTTCATTGCCCGCGACAGGTCGGCGCAAGAAAGCTTGTCTTCCAGATTCCCCTCGATGTAGTCGCAGAGCAACGCGAACTCGCGATCCGACAATGCGCCGCGCGCCACGGTCGATGCGGTTTCGAGTTGCCGCATCGTTTCCACGTAGGTGCCGAGCGCGAGAAACTGCAGCTCAAGCGGCTGCAGGCGCCCGTGCTTTTGCAGCCGCTCCTTGGCATAACGCGCAAGAAATTTTATTGCGTCGCTGCGAATATTGTTTCGGCTTCCGTCCAGGCGTTGCTTCTCGATGCCGCGATCGTCGATCAGATGCTGGAAGTCATTGGCATAACTGAAAGCTAAAAATCCGTACCGGACCTCATCGGCACGGACCCGGACGTTGCCGACACGTGGATGGAAGGCGGTAGATTCGTTGAGGAAAACGAGCGATTGCTCGCTGTCATCTTCGAACTTGGTGTTGCTGTTAATGTCGCCGAGCAACAGACAGATCACGTCAGCGGTGTTGGAGAATTCCAGTGCATAGGGCCTGGGTCCGGCGATGCAATAGCCAACGCCGCTTGTTTCGCCGCGGGTCTCGAATTGCTCAAGACCGCGAAACAGAGCCCATCGTGGCTGCCGACTTGCGGGCTGCGCCATCGTTGTCCCGCCCAAGGCAATCGCCCAATCGATCCCGAAATTGGGTGACCGCCCGCTCGCTTGACGTTTCCCATCATTCTGTAATTGCGCAGATTTTATCGCGTCAGGTCTCAGGTGACAACGCCACCACCCGGTTTTTCTTTGGCTTTTCAGAATTCCATAAAATCAGGAATTTGAAAGATTGCGATCCGGTGTTGACGGCAATCTGCCCAAAAATCAGGGAGGATTGCTGTGGCCAGCATCGCACGAAAAGGTTCGGCGCCGGCAGCCGCCAAGGGCAAATTTGACGGCGAGTTCGACATTATCGCTGTCGGCAGCGGGGTGGCGGGTTTGTCTACGGCCCTTTTCAGCCGCTGGCACGGCAACAAGGTCCTGGTGCTGGAAAAGGCGGCCAAACTCGGTGGCACGACCACCAAAGCCGCCTTCTGGTACTGGGTGCCGAACAATGCCGCCATGCGCAAGGCCGGTACGAAAGATCCCAAGAAAGACTGCATCCGCTACATGGCGCGGCTCTCGCGCCCGGAAATGTACAATGCCGATGCTCCGCGCTTTGGCATGCCGGAGTGGGAGTATTCGCAATATGAGGCGATCTACGACAATGCCTCGACCGCCACGGAGCTATTGAGCAAAAAAGGTGCACTCGAATATCGGCACTGCGATTTTGTCCCGGACTATTGGGCTGAGCTTCCGGAAGACAAGGCGCCAAAGGGACGCGTATTGCTTCCCAAAGAAGCGCGCGAAAGCATGTCGGACGGCGGCGAAGTTGCGGTGCGCACAATGTCGGAGGCGGCAAGACGCGACGGCGTTGAGATTCGCGCGGGGCACCGTGTTCAGCGCGTCATCAGAAATTCCAAGGGCGAAATCATCGGCGTCGAGGCTGACAGCGCCAAAGGCAAAAAGCGCTTCCTGGCACGCAAGGCCGTCGTGTTCTGTACCGGCGGTTTCACCCACAATGTGGAACTGCGGAAGAACTATCTCAGCGCGCCGGTTTATGGCGGCTGCGCCGCACTGAGCAACGAAGGCGACTTCGTTTACGTCGCCAGCGCGCTCGGCGCCCAGCTCCGCAATATGAACTACGCGTGGATGTGTCCCATCGTTTTTGAAAAGGCGATGGCGCGCGATCCGGGATTGATCGGGACGTTTTCTCCGTCGGGCGACTCGATGATCTACGTCAACAAGGAAGGCCGCCGGGTCGCCAACGAGAAGCTCGCTTACAACGAAATGGCGCAAACGTTCTTCCAGTGGGACGGGGCGCGCGGTGAATATCCAAACTTGTTGTTGATCGCGATCTGGGATCAGCGCAGTCAGGACCACAGCGGAAGCGACGAGTATGGCCGCTTCATCGTTCCGCCCGGCGCCGACGATGCCCACGTCATCAAAGGGGCTACGCTGGGCGAGCTAAGCAGCGCCATCGCAGCGCGCCTTGCCCGCTACGAAAGGGCCACTGGCGGGCTTAAGCTTGCGCCAGATTTCGAGAAAACGCTCGCCGCCACCGTTCAGCGGTTTAACGGCTTTGCGTCGGGCGGCCGGGACTTTGATTTCCACCGCGGCGAACGTCAGGTGGAACTGCTGTTCAACGGCTCAGTCGCTCCGTCGCCTTCGGCGCCCAACCCGACGATGTATCCGATCTCCGAGCAGGGGCCGTACTACGCGGCGCTGCTGACCGGCGGCAATCTGGACACCAAGGGCGGTCCCAAGACGAACACGTCCGGCCAGGTTGTCGACGATCAGGACAAGCCCATTCCGGGTCTCTACGGCGTCGGCAATTGCGTCGCGTCTGCCTCGGCGCGCGCTTACTGGGCCGGCGGCGCGACGATTGGGCCGATTCTGGCCTTGTCTTACCTCGCCGCGGCTGCGGCTCACAAAGAGCGCAAGAAACTAAGCAAGTAGATTCGGGAAAGACGGCGGCTTAGGGAGGAATTAATGGCGGTTGCTAAGCAAACGATGACGGACGAGCAAAGGAAGTCGGTGATCGTCGAATACCTGAAAGCTTTCGACAAAGCGGGAAAGACATCGGACGGCGGCAGTATCCTCGATCTATTTTCCGACGATGCCCAGGTTTATTTCCCGAAATGGGGTCTCGCCAACGGCAAGGAAGAAATCGGGAAGTGCTTCGGTGATGTCGGCGCGACGCTGAAATGGATCATGCACCACTATTCCCATTTCAATTACATCTTCTCCGGCAGCGATGTCGTTGTGTGCGAAGGCACGAGTGAAGGCGAGCATCGCGACGGAGCGTGGCGCGCCGGTTCGCCGGAGCACGGTGCGGGCCGCTGGTGCGATGTTTTCGAGATTCGCGACTGGAAAATCCAGCGCTGCTTCATTTATCTCGATCCGGACTATGCCGGCAAAGATACCGCGCGATATCCGTGGCTGAATAAAAAGTGAGAAGCGCCAGATTCACACGTTTGGCGCAGAAAATAATTCAAAAGGGAGGACGACAAATGAAATGGCATACCTGGGGAGCGCGTTATTGGGCCGTGCCGATAGCTGCGGCGGCTCTGCTGGCGTGGAACGCACCGTCAAACGCGCGTGACTCGAACGAATTGCTGCTGAAATCGGTGGGCACGACAGAGAATGTATCGCCGGTGATCGTCGAGGCCATCAAACACGCCGCGATCGATTTGACGCCGGAACAACGCAAGCTCGCGCTCGAATGCTGGAAGAACAACGTTTGCGAAACCGGTCACGGCAACCTGACCGTCGCTTACGCCGACGGATTTGGCGAAAACGTCTGGCGCCAGGTCACCAAGATGGAATTTATCGAGCAGGCGCTGACTTATCCGAGCATCAAAAAGATAATCTACACTTCGGCCGGCGGTGACGCCACCAAGGCGATCTCGGATATGCGCGCGTTTATCGCCCAAAAGGTTGATGTCATTGTCATCTTCGCCGACGCCGGCCCGGCGCTGTTGCCGACCGTCAAAGAGGCTTCCGAGGCGGGTATTCTCGTGGTCCTGCACAACGGCACCTACGTCGGTGGCAAGGCGGGCAAGGACTTCGTGACCTCGATCGCGGAAGACTTGTGCGCGCTCGGCACTGACTTTGTGAAAATGGTCGAGCAGAACTCCAAGAAGGACACGACCACGATCGTGGAACTTGGCGGCACGCCGGGTAACGGCCTGAGCGCCGGCTGGCAAAAATGCTCCGAGCAGGAGATTGCCAAGAACAATAAACTGAAACTGCTCGGCAAGGCAGACACCAACTGGACCCAGGAAGGCTCCTTCAAGGCTATGTCTGGTTTCCTAGCCCAATATGGCAGCGTTGACGCGGTGTTGTTCGAATACGCCGACGGCTTCCGCGGTGGGCTTCGAGCCTACGAGGCGGCAAAAAAAGCGCCGGACCTGATCGTCTCGCTGCGTACCGACGAGATGGGCGTCATCTGCGATTGGGAAAAAGCTAACGATCCCAATTTCAAGATCTTCTACTCGAACGGCCAAAACGATCAGGCCCGCTTCGCCTTGACGGCCGCGATGATGAAGAAAGAGGGCAAGGACGTCCCGCCCAGCATAAACGTGCCGTTCAAAATGCACCCGGTGATGAAGGGCCAATGCAATCCGAATATTCCGGAAAGCGCGTCTCTGACCACGCTTGTCGATAACGACATGATGAAGCAGATGTTCTCAAAACAATAGAGATCTGCCGAAACAAGAAGAAGCAGCATGCGCGTGAGTCTTTGGGGCGCGAACCTTGTGCCGCGCCCCACTTGCCGCCGACTTTGGAAGCGGGAAAACTGTTTCCCGCTTTTTCGTTGGATTTGACGCCCGGGCGACTGCTGGTGTGGCACCAATGACGGCCGCTTCGCTTGTGCTTTCGGGTATCTGCAAACGCTATCCCGGCGTGCAGGCGCTCAACCGCGTCGACTTTGAGTGTCTGCCGGGCGAAATTCATGCCGTGCTGGGAGAGAACGGCTCGGGGAAGAGCACTTTGCTCGGCGTCGCTGCCGGTTCGGTGAGCGCTGACGAAGGCCGCGTCCAGATTATGGGCAAGGGGCTGGCGGCGGCCGATCCGCTGCAAGCGCGTGAACTTGGCCTGGCGGTCGTCTACCAGGATGATTCGCTGGTGCGCGAGCTTAGCGTTGCCGAAAATCTTTTGCTGGGCGCAACTAAAGGCCCGGCGAGCTTTGGCGGCAAGCTCGACTGGGCGGCACGGCAGTTGGCGGCCTATGATCTCAACATTTCGCCAAGCACAATTGTCGGAGAGTTGAACGCCTCGCAGCGGCAGTTTCTGGAGATCGTCAAGGCGCTGTCCGCGAATCCGAAGGTTCTTCTGCTCGACGAGCCGACTTCAAGCCTCGATATATCCGGCGTGGAAAAGCTGAGCGAGATTGTTCGGCGCATTGTCGCTGGCGGCGCTGCCGTCATTTACGTGAGCCATCGCCTGCCGGAGATTCTGGCGCTTGCCGATCGCGTGACGATCCTGCGCGACGGCGAAGGGCAGGGCACCTACGAGGTCAATGAAAAGCTCTCCGAGAATGATCTCATTGCATTGATGGTAGGCCGCCCGATTGAAACAGAGTATCCGGCAAGATCGGGCACCGCCTCTGACGCCATCGTCCTTTCGGCAAAAGGCTTGAGCGGGACGCGCTTTCACGGCGTGGCGTTCGAGGTCCGGCGCGGAGAGGTGCTCGGATTTGCCGGCTCTGAGGGCAACGGACAACGTGAGGCGCTCCGGGCGCTCGGCGGTATCGAACCTGCGGCCGGCGATGTCCTCTGCAATGGCCGGCCCGTCAAGCTCGCGACGCCGCGGGACGCGCTGGATGCCGGGATACTTTCGCTCAGTGCCGATCGGGCGGCGGAATCGATTTTCGGCGGTCTGGGCGTGCGCGAAAACATGACGGTGCAGGTGCTGGACGAGTTTTCAACCTACGGCCTGATCTCGGCGTCGAGAGAGCGGGCCAGCACACTGTCCTTGATCAAGAAGCTTAACATCATCGCGGCCGATCTCGATCAGCCGATCGTCGGTCTTTCAGGCGGAAATCAGCAGAAAGCGGTATTGTCTCGCAGCTTCCTTCACGAAGCGAAGGCGTTGTTGATCGACGAGCCGACTCAAGGGGTGGACGCCAAGGCCCGTTTCGACATTTATCGTGCAATCCGTGCCAAAGCCGATCAAGGGCTCGCCTGCATCATCAATTCGTCGGATGCCATGGAGTTGGCCGGGCTGTGCGACCGCGTGCTGGTGTTCTCGCGCGGCCGGGTGATCCGTGAACTGAGCGGCGCCGAGATCACCGAAGAGAGCATCGTGTCCTCGTTCCTGCGCTCGAAGGAGGTTGCCGCCAGCACCAAGGAGCAGGTTCAGGCGCCGCGGCCAGGTTACCTTTCCGTGGAAAATCTGCGGCAGCTCATCGCCGGCGGCAGTAACCGGTGGTGGGTGCCTTTGTTATTCCTGCTGGTGCTGATACTGGCGGTTGGCGGCTATGCAACGGCGCGCACGGATGCGTTCCTCACGCCGCTCAATATCAAGCACATTCTGCTCGCCACCGCGCCACTGGCCTTGGTGACGATGGCGCAGTTCAACGTGCTTATGGTCCGGGGTTTCGACGTGTCAGTCGGCGCGGTCATAAGTCTGGTCGTGGTTATCGGCTCTTTTCTCATTGCTGAGGAAATGGGAGCCGGACTCATTCTTTTCGGTTCCATGGTTTGCGTTGCCGTCGGCGTCTTGGTTGGGTTGGCCAACGGCGGTTTGGTCCGATATGTCGGCATCAATTCGGTAATCACCACGATTGCGATGCTCAGCATCGTGCAGGGTATCGCGCTTTATCTGCGGCCTTCGCCATTCGGTGTTATCAGCGAGGATTTCGTCGATTTCTTCCAAACCCGCGTCGGCTTCATCCCGGTTTCATTCGTGCTCATTCTTTTCGCCGCAATCGCGGGCGACACGTGGCTTTATCGGACCCGGAGCGGTCTAAAAACACGCGCGGTCGGCTTCCGCGAAGAAGCCGCCAAGCGCAATGGCGCCCGCGTCGATTTCATCCACATGAGAGCCTATCTGCTATCGGCGATGATTGCCGCCATTGGCGGTTTGTTTGTCGGGTCGGAGGTTGGCGTTGGCAGTCCCATTATCGGCTCGAGCTATACGCTGACCAGCATTGCCGCGGCGGTACTTGGCGGCGCCGCATTGACTGGCGGCCGCGGCTCTTTTGTCGGCGCGCTCCTTGGGGCGCTCTTTTTCACGCTCACGGTCAATATCATCGCCCTGCTCGCGCTCAATACCGGTGCCGGCATCATGACGAGCGGGGCGTTGACGCTGTTCGCTGTCGCGCTGTATTCGGGCCTGCAACCGTTCCGCCGCG
>DASXDP010000210.1:0-5850 GCA_036490575.1 Xanthobacteraceae bacterium | reverse complement strand
GTGGTGGGCGGTGACGGACTCGAACCGCCGACATTCTGCGTGTAAAGCAGACGCTCTACCAACTGAGCTAACCGCCCTGCCGTCAGGTTTATCTCCGGCTTGCGGTCGCCTGCAAGTACAAGCGTAAAAGTGGACAGGCGCGGCGGAGCGCGCGCCCGCGACGCCGCGGTGGCACGCCTTGGCGCGACTAGCTCGGACGCGCGGGACGCTTACGCCCTTTTCGCCGGCGCCTTTACGTCGTCATTGGCCGCGACGCTCGCCGCTTTGGCGACGTGCTCCGCGAGCCGCACCCACGATTGCGCCAAGGTCAGCCAAAGCGCTTTGTCTTTCTGGTCATCGGCGGCGCGGGCCATGGCCACGCATTCTTCCGCATGCCGCCGATGGTCTCGGCGTCGATGTTCTTGAACGATCCCCATTTTGAGATCCCCGACTAACGCAACACGCACTGAGTATGTGCGGCAAAGTTAGGCGCGGGCACGATCAATCGATGGCTTAAACCGGGCGCGGGCCCCGCCAAAGAGGCGACTGGCTCGACAGCCTTGCGCAGCGATTAAGCTAACGTCGCGTTAAAATTCAGCAGCATTTTCAATAAAATGGCATGCACCTCCGTCTTGGCTGCACTGCAGCAAAATCTCTGGTGCAGCGCACATCAGTTCACTATCTCAGGTCGCAGGCCCGGCTTGCCGGGATGATCACCGGGGAAAGGATTGGAGAAGACATGTTTACTTCCATTGCCCGCCTCCTCAACGAATGGAAGCGCTACAGCGAGGCTCGCAAGGAGCTTGCGCATTTGAGCGACCGCGAGCTTGCCGACATCGGCATCACGCGCTCGGACATTGATCGCATTGCGCACGGCCAGGCGGATCGCTGAACCGACGCGCGCCTTAGCGCGAACTAAAAGCAGCGCCCGCCGATTTGGCGGGCGTTGCTTTTTTTGGGGATACCCGCCGCGTCCCTCGCCGCGTTGGTGCAAACCCGGACGCGTGCTACGGAGCGCCATGCCCGTCGCCATGCTCGCCGAAGTCGCTGCGCTCATGCCGCAGCGTGGTTCGCTTCTCGGGCTCGATCTCGGCACCAAGACCATCGGCATCGCGGTGAGCGATCCCGATCGCAAGCTCGCGACGCCGGTCCTCACCATTACCAGAACGCGATTCTCGAACGACGCCAAACAGCTGCTCAAACTTGCAGAGGAGCGGCGCGCCGTCGGTTTCGTCCTTGGATTGCCGCTCAACATGGACGGCAGCGAAGGTCCTCGCGCCCAGGCTACGCGCGCCTTTGCCCGCAATCTGGCCCAGCTCACGGAATTGCCGATCGCGCTGTGGGACGAGCGGCTGTCGACCGCGGCGGTCGAGCGCGTATTGATCGAGGCCGACGCCAGCCGCGCCAAGCGCAAAGCCGTCATCGATCAGCACGCCGCCGCCTACATCCTGCAAGGTGCGCTCGATCGGCTAGCTCACTGACCCGCTGTCCCGCTTGCGGTCGCTCGGTCAATCGCGCGGCGTCAATTTCTCGGTGCCGCTGCCGTTGTGGCCGCGGATAGCCCAAAGTCCTTTGATGCCGGTGCCGTCGACCTTGTACATGACCAGCCCGGGCTCGCCGTCGATCGTATAGGTCGCCGACAACGTATCGTTCAGCCGCATGCCAAAGCCCTCATAAACAGAGCCGGCGATATCCCATTTGATTGTGAACGTTGTGTCCGAGATCACCTTGACGGTGGCGGTGCCGGAATATGCGGACCCGTTCGGGTTGGTCCCGGCAACATCATAGCGAGACGCGAGCGTCATCGAGTCCGCCGCCGACGCGGCGTCGACCGCCGGCAGCAGCAGCGTGGCAACAAATGCAAGGCTTAAAAGTGCCGATCGCATGATCGTAATCCCCCTCATTGGTCGCAGCGATGCGAGTGACTAAATGCGACTCATCCCTCGGGCAAGGCCCGCTGCAGCAGGGCCTCAGCCGCCCGCGGATCGATCCGGTCCGCTCCGTACAGCGCGGCGTGCGGCGCAAGAATTCGGGTGCGCACGAAGGCATCTACGATTGCGCGAGGCGCTGTGACCGCGAGCGCCGACCCCGCGGCCACCGTCGCCAGTTTGCCGACGGTGAGGCGAGCTACGGATTCATTTTCGACTTCGTTTTCCAGCTCGATCGACGGCGCCTGCTCGCCCATCCATTGAGCGGCGTCGCGCCCGAGGTCGCGAACGAGTTCGTGGGCCTCCGGATCGCGCTTGAGTGCGCGCAGAACGTCGAGGCACATGACATTGCCGGAGCCTTCCCAAATAGCATTCACCGGCGCCTCGCGATAAAGCCGCGGCAGCACGCTTTCCTCGACGTAACCGTTGCCGCCCAGGCATTCCATCGCCTCATAAATAAAGCCGGGCGCGGTTTTGCAGATCCAGTATTTGGCTGCCGGCGTGACGAGCCGTGCGTAAGCCGCTTCGCGCGGGTCGGAAGCGGCATGATCGAACGCGCGGGAAAGCCGCATGACCAGCGCGATGGCGCCTTCCACTTCCAGCGCCAGGTCGGCGAGCACCGCGCGCATCATCGGCTGATCGTAGAGGTGTCTCTGAAACACCGAGCGATGCCGGCAATGATGGACGGCTTGCGCCATGGCCATCCGCATGAAGCCCGATGACGCCAGCGCGCAATCGAGCCTGGTGAGTTGCACCATCTGGATGATGGTGCGGACACCCGCGCCTTCGTCACCGACGCGCAGCGCAAATGCATCGGCAAATTCAACCTCGCTCGACGCATTGGAGCGGTTGCCGAGTTTGTCCTTCAACCGCTGCAGGCGCAGGCCGTTGATTTTCCCGTCGGGCTGAAAGCGCGGCACGAAAAAGCACGTCAATCCGCCCGGCGCCTGCGCCAGCACCAGGAAGGCGTCGCACATCGGCGCCGACAAGAACCATTTGTGACCGGTAATTGAATAGGCCTCGCCCGCCGGCGTGGCGGTAGTGGAATTAGCGCGCACATCGGTGCCGCCTTGTTTCTCGGTCATGCCCATGCCGAGCGTCATGCCGGACTTTTCCCGCCACGGCCGAAACGTCGGGTCGTAGGTCGTCGAGGTGACCTTCCGCGCAATTTCCGCCAGCAGCGACGGCGCGGCGGCAAGAGCGGCCAGCGCAGCACGTGTCATGGTAATCGGGCACAAGTGTCCGCTCTCGATCTGCGCGGCCATGTAGTAGCGCGCCGAGCGCGCGACCTCCGCAGGCGGCGGTTTGCGCTGGCCGGACGATTGCCATGTCGAACTGTGCAGCCCGGCGGCAACGCTCGCGCGCATCAGTTCGTGGTAGGCCGGATGAAATTCGACGACGTCGCGCCGGAAACCCTTCGGGTGGAAGGTGTAAAGCCTCGGGGGATTCTCATTAGCCCGCCGGGCGAGAGAAAACATCTCCGCCGTGCCCCATTGGCGGCCGAACGCCGACAAGGCCGCGCTGTCTCCGCCGCCGCCGTTGGCCCCGATCGCCTCGCGCAGCGGCAGGTCACTGCCGAACAGATCAATGTTTTCGTAAATCGGTGACTGATTGAGAACTTCGTCGGTGTCGAAGCGGGGAACCGTGGTCATGGCATCGACCCTTCTGCCGTTGCGGCATTTTACCACGATTTCGGTGCATCATCGCTTATCTGTGCGTCACCGGGCTTGCCGGGCCGATGCAATTGGGCCTATACGACCGTTTTGATGACGAAGCCCCAGCCGGTAACGCGCCACATCGTTTCCATCAACGATCTCACCAATAAGGAGATCGAGACCGTTTTCCAGGTGGCAGCGGGGTTTTTGAAAGATCTGGCGGACGAAAATATCTCCTACCGCATCGGCCGCGGCAGCAACATCGCCTCGAAATTCATTCTCGCCAGCCTGTTCTATGAGCCCTCGACCCGCACGCGCCTGTCGTTCGAGAGCGCGATGCTCCGGCTCGGCGGCGACAAGATCACCAGCGCCGACCCCGCCGCCAGTTCCGCCGCCAAGGGCGAGAGCCTTGCCGACACCATTCGGGTCACCAGTAATTACGCTGACGTGCTTGTCATCCGCCATCCGCGCGACGGCGCGGCGAGGCTCGCGGCTGAATACTCGACCATACCGGTGATCAATGGCGGCGACGGCGCTCACGAGCATCCGACGCAGACGTTGTGCGATTTGTTTACGCTGCGCGCGAAGCATAAAGGCATAAAAAACATGAAGGTCGCGATCGCAGGCGACCTCAAAGGCAGCCGCACCATTCATTCGTTCGTCTACGCGCTCGCCCGTTTCGGCGCGATTATCGATCCGTTGCCGGCGCCGGGACTGGAATTGCCCGGACACGTCGATCGCCGGCTGCGTCACGAATTTCACTGCCGGATCATTTCCAAGACGCCAGAGCAGACCGATGGCTCGATCGATGCGCTTTATGTCACCGCCGATCAGCCGCACCAGCTTTCGCTCTATGCGGAACCCGAAATCGACTACCGGCTGCTGCTGCAGCAGAAAATCGATGCGCTCTACGTCACCCGCTTCCAGAAGGAACGCTCAGCGACGGGCAAGGACCGGCCCTACCCGAAAATCGACGCCAAGTTCCTGGACGAAGCGAAATATTCTCAAGCCAGCGTCATGCACCCGCTGCCGCGCGTCAACGAACTTGATGCGTCATTCGATACCGACCGGCGCGCCATATATTTCCGTCAGGCCGCTTACGGCGTGCCGGTGCGAATGGCGCTGATCTCATTGCTTCTGCAACTGCATAAGAGCAAATCGCTGCGCAAGTTCGTCGGCGGCTTCGCCGAGCCGGAACATCCGCTTTACGTACAGCCCATTGGAACCGGAATTCATTGCGCAAACCCGAATTGCATCACCCGCGACCCGGCCGAAAGCCAGTACGCCGCCAACAAATTCTACGTCGTGGAACGCGAACAGGCGCAGCCGTCGATTTTGCGGTGCCTCTACTGCGAGACCGACATTGAATCCGAGGCTACGGCACGGTTTGTGGTCGGCGACACGACACGACGAACATATTCGCCGGGCATAGCAGTGCTGGCGCGAACGCCTGCCGATAAGCTCAAACACATGGTCATCTTCGGCAGCGATGCCGACGCTGAAGCGGCCGGGTTCGCTCCGCGCCAGGCGATGAAAAGCGCGCGCGCCGGCTAACACGCTCTTCCCCCACGTTCTCAACTCGAGCCCGACGGCGTAAGCTTGCTGTTCGCATCTTTCGATCACGCCGCCGGCACGTCTCGCCGTCCGGCGATCCGCAGATGAGAGGGCGCGGAATTTCATGCCGGCCGAAATGCAATATGCCGCGAGCTTCCTTTTTGGTTATCTGTGCGGCTCGGTACCGTTCGGGATTTTACTGACGCGATTGGCCCGGGCTCCCGATTTGCGTAGCGTCGGCTCCGGCAATATCGGCGCCACCAATGTGCTGCGCACTGGCCGCAAAGGCCTGGCCGCGGCAACCCTGATCGGCGACATGCTCAAGGGCACTGTTGCAGTGCTGGTCACCATTTATTTTCTTGACCAGCGTTTCGCGCTCGCCGCCGCGATCGGCGCTTTTCTGGGACATCTCTTTCCCGTGTGGCTCCGGTTTCGCGGCGGCAAGGGCGTCGCCACCTATCTCGGCTTGCTGCTTGGGCTTGTTTGGCCTGCGGCGCTCGTCTTCGGCGCCATCTGGCTCGCGGTAGCGGCGCTGAGCCGGCATTCGTCGCTTGCGGCGCTTGTCGCGAGCGCGGCGACTCCCGCCTTCGTCTGGTGGCTATCGGATGCGCGGGTGGCTCTCGTCTTCGCGATTTTGTCGGTGCTGCTCTGGATCATGCATCGCGCCAACATCGATCGTTTGCTGGAAGGCACGGAAGGCAGGATCGGCGCCGCGCGAAGCGACGAGAAAATAG
>DASXDP010000209.1:0-13328 GCA_036490575.1 Xanthobacteraceae bacterium | reverse complement strand
TTGCTCTTTAGCCCTTTGATGTAACGAATTTCAGCGGTCGGATAGTGGGCTTCAATTTGCCACTCGCCTTCGGCGATCCGCTTCATTTTGAAGATGCGTGTTTTTCCATCGCGGTGCGGACGAGGGCGGCCAATAACGGAAACGTACCCGGCTGGCTTATCGACTTGCGCAGGGCATCCACCAGAGATTCAGCGTCTCCCGCGTACTCCGGGATCCCCACGTCGTCGAGGTCAGCGCCTGGCAATGTGAAATCCCTCATCGACATCCATTCGTTGCTTTGGACGGACAACGCACTAGCTCAACAACCTTGCCTCATCGCGCCGGGCGTCGTCCCGCATCCCGCGCTTGACGGCGGATGGGTCACGGTGCTGGGAGGACTGTTAGTTGAATGGTGGGCAGTTCCACCCGCTGTGGCGCTCGGAATGCCTTTGGCTGCCGGAGGGGTACTTGGTGTCCCCGGCGCACCGGCTTCCGCTGCGAGCGTCGCGACGCTACTTCCGGCCAAAACCGCAAGAGCCGCCAATGTAGTGGTGAGCTTGCGCATCAATGCCTCCTCGACGTTGCTAACGACAACGCCTGTTGCTGCTGCAGGCTCAGGGGGGATCCACAGGCCACATTGGCGGAGCATGCGAAATGATTGCTGCTCGCAAAAAGGCTGGATAAAGGATCCAGTGCCCGTGGAGGCTAATCTCATCACAGACCCCGAATTACGCAAATCACCTCGAGTTTGTTATAGTGCTTTCGGCGCGGGACCGGTTGGCCAACCGTTGCCGGATATGCATCACCGCCGTCCGGCTTGCTCCGCGCTTCCCTCACGATTTTTGGCGGTGGAGGCGGTGGTTCCATGGCTGAACGTGCGAGCAAAAAGACTCGCGTCCGATTTGTACCCGTCGGTCGGGACGGAAGGTCGCTGGCGGCTCCTGAACAACAAAAGGTCGTTAGCGGCGTGAAATTCCGTGTTGTGTCGAGTGTGCAAGCGGGAGTGACTGCTTGAGAAGGCCTTCGAATCAGGAGCGGCATGCTGGTGCTATCCGGCAATCCGGCAGCACGCGAATTTGGGCCCTGTTATCGACGCTGCGGCAGCGAGCGAATTGAGCCGAGCCTTTATTCCGCAGGAGAAATTTGCGCTCGTTTTGTCCGCATTTGGCGATCTGCCGAATACTGCTCAATGTGCGTTTGCATGCAAGCTTATTGCACCTTCGGAAACGTACAGATTTCGAAGCGCGATACTAAAACAGGGCGTTCTTAGCCGACGAGAGAGTCAGGAGCACCTAGAAACAATTGGCAAATGCGCAGCTCGGCTTCTTAAGCTACTTGGGATTACTGACCCGGAGTCTGTGGCGAAATCCGTTACGCTACGCGACTTGGGTGCAATCAACTTTCACTCGGTTGCCACGACAAGCATTTTGACCGGACTATATCGAGTCGCTGTCGAGCGTCGTCCGGGAATAGAGGTTGATGCCTGGAAGCAATTATCTGAGCTCCTCGTTCTTCTCTCTGATGTTGTCGAGATCGCTGCGCAAGGACAAGGGAAGTCTGAAACAAGGGAAACAAAAGGCAAGAGCGTAGAAGGTGAATTGGTCTACGCCATATTTGATATTTACGCCGATTTCAGAAGCCGCTTTCCCAGCAGTGGTCCTGAACCGAAATTCGATGCGCGGTTGAGAGCATTCGTCCGTGCATGTTTAGACTTTGTGATTTCGCCGAGGCCAATTCCGCAAGCCGATCAGCGCGCAATCGATGTTAATCTGACTAAACGAACAACCGACGCTGTCATTAAGGGCCACTGGGATCGATGGCGCAGCCTGCACAAATGAAAACTGATTTGAAAATCATTTGAACAGCGACAACATACTTTAGCTTCAACTAGAACGGCTGTGTTGGCAGACACCAATGGAGCCGAATGAATGGCAGTTTCAGATTCACAGCAACCGCGCACACCTATTCCGTTGGCGCAGGGCGCCAATAAAACAAACCTGACGTCCCCCGGTTTGTTGAAGATTCTGCAGCGCACCGGAAAAGCCATCCGCGATGATGGTCACTGGTTTGCCGATCCCGCCATAGTCGAAGAGATCGCGAAGGCCCGGCAGGTGCTCGGTCTTTCTCGCGCCAAGCGCGTGGCGGCCTGAGATGGCCGTGACGCTATTCGACATCATTCAAAAAATTCCGGGCGTCGGTCGTGGGACCGCTGTTAGCGGTCCCCAAGAGGACGTCTAGCAAAAGAAAACCCCCGCTTGGCGGCGGGGGCTCGAAGTTCTGTTTGGCTCAACCGCCCGCTGATACGGGCAGAAAAAAGGAAGAAACAGTGCAACGTCGTTATATTAAATCTCACAGACGTACGCAAGGCCGGCGACAACACGCTCGCAGCAGATTGCCTACCAAATTCGTTGGACCCTTTCTAGTTCGCGGACATCGATCTCGCCGCATTACGCGTGTGTTTCATTGCCGGCCGCGCGAGCTTGCGGGGGTACTGGCACGAAGGCCGCCCGACCCCAGGTTAGCTCCGCCGATCTTTTCGGATCGAACACCCGTCATGCGGTATCTGAATCTCATGACCGGTACCCTTTTCGTCCCGGTTTCAAAAAGTCCGGCACCAGTCGCGCTGCTGCCAATGCCATTTCGGTCTACTCCCAGACAAAACGCTTCGGTGTGTTGACGGCATTTGTTGCCGCCGGCGAGGAAGGACTGACCCCCGACGGATGCGCGAAGGAGCTAAATCTTTCGGTCCTGACAACTGGCCCCGGTGCACCGAGCTGGTTTTGGCTGGTCTGTTAGTCCCGACCGGTGAACGGCGTCAAAACCAGCCGGGCATGTCGGCAGCGGTGCTGAAGGTCACCGAGGCAGGCATTCGCGCCGCGAACCAAAGCGGAGGCTGCAATGAATGAGCAGCTCCGCCTCGTCGAAGGCGATGATGTCGTCCAACCGATCGTCGAACTCGACGCCTGCGTAACCTGCGAGCAGTGCGGGGAACAGTTTCCTCCTCGCGCCCGCTCCGGGGGGAAATCCCAACGTTTTTGTTCTTCGCAATGTCGCCAACGTTGGCACAACGCAAACCCCAACGTGGCCCAACGTAGCGGCCCGCACGTTGGGACTGCAGATGGTGGCCCTCATGAAGAGCCATCAGGAAAAAACCGCACCAGCGAGCCCCCCAGTGGCGCTGAGGACGTTGTCTGGGCTCGGCCGCCGAAAGTCGTGGCGCCTAACAACCTAGCTTTCAATTGGGTCGACGACGACGCAGTCGTGCTCACGGAGCAACCAGCTACCGCGATTTATCGCAATCGCGAAAACGCGATCGTCATTCGGCAACAAGCATCCTGGGACAGTGAGGAGGACTCGTTCATCTTCATCACTGAGCAGAACGCCATGACTTTTCTGGATCGGCTCTGTGATCTGCTCGGAATTTGTGAGTTCGGCGGACCGAGGCCAGCCGGTGCCCCTGACGAACGGGGAACCGCCTAATGCCCTTTTTGGAAGCTCAAAGAGCATATGCCGAGCGTGGGATCCCGATCTTTCCCGTCAAAATCACGGAAGATGGAGCGAAAAGGCCGAGCCTTCGCAATTATCAGCGCATCGGCGTCAGCGGCAGCGCAAAGCTGGTCAAGCAATTCGCCGACGCGCCCGCATTTGGCTTCGTCTGCGGCAGCGGCAACAAGATCACCGTGCTGGACGTCGACAGTTCGGACGAGACGGTGCTGTCCGACGCGATGGCTCGGCACGGCAAATCACCCGTAATCGTCAGAACTGCCCGCCGACACTATCAAGCCTGGTACCGGTGGAACGGTGAGCGGCGTGCGATACGCCCTCATCCCACCGTGCCGATCGATATTTTGGGTGGCGGTGTCGTTGTCGTTCCGAATAGCAGCGCCGCTCACGGTCAGTACGAAATCATCCAGGGCTCGTTGGACGATCTCGATCGGTTGCCGCGTCTGGCGAACCTCGCCAACACAAAACTGTCGAACATGGTGGTCGGTGCCGGACGCAATAATGTTCTGTTCCGAAAAATAGCGAGCGACGCGCATTATTGTGATGATTTCGACGCGCTTTTGGACAGAGCAAAGACCCTCAATGATCAGTTTGGTGAGCCGTTGGACGACGCCGAAGTTGTCCGCACCGCGAAATCGGTTTGGAAGATGACTGTCGAAGGCCGAAACCGCTTTGGCCAAATTGGCGCATGGTTGCAACGTGATCTCGTTAATCGGCTCGTCGGTGATCCGTATTTATGCACCTTGGTCAGTTGGTTGAAGGCGCATAACAAGCCAGACGCCACTTTTTGGGTCGCCGATGGCTTGAGGCAGAATTTTGGCTGGCCTCGCCTTCAATTTGTTCAGGCCCGTCGACGCGCCATTGTTGAGGGCATAATCATCCAGATTTCGCTGCCTCGCAAAGGACACCCCGCAAAATACGTTTGGGGTCCCGCAGTTCAGAAGGAGGGGTCAGAGGAGGGCTATAAAGAAATAACACACGTGTATATTGAGGATTGCCTACCGAATTTGGTAGGCCAAAAACATTTCCTGCAGACGAGGGTGGCATGACCCCCGTCTCCCCCAATCCTTGGGCTTGCGACCTTCAAACCGATCGTGGCCAAAGCAGATGTCCACAAGGATTGCGGCCGGAAGTCGCGCTGATCATTGAGGCGCTTGCGCGCGCCGCAGTACGTCGGGAAGATCGCTACTCGGTCGAATCCGTCGGGGCTGGGGTGAAATGACGGGGCGAGCTGCCATTTACGCGCGCTTTAGTTCGGATCTCCAACGAGATCGCTCGATTGATGATCAAGTCGCGCTCTGTCGGGAGTACGCGGGTCGAAACGGCTACAATATCCTTTCCGTCTTTTCGGATCGGGCGATTACCGGCTCTTCATTTCAGCTACGGCGGGGGATCCAGGACCTGCTGCAGGCCGCGCGGGCAGGGGATTTTGAGTTCGTGATTGCTGTGTCGCTTAGTCGCAACATTATCTCGCTTCGGCCTGCCGCCATTGACGCCTACATCCGTGATCTGACCCACCTCGACGAGGTCATCAATGCCGACCTGGCTGCCGGTGATGAAACCGCCGCCCGTGTCGTTCGACAAATGATCGAGACAGTGACGATCGTTCCAAGCCCAAAGGGTCAAGTTCCGGGGGTTATCGTCCGCGGCCAACTCGGCTCTATCCGCGGCTTGAGTGATGTCGGGGGGGCTGATGGTGCCGGGTGAGAGGATTGAACTCCCGACCAACGGTTTACAAAACCGCTGCTCTACCGCTGAGCTAACCCGGCAACGCGGCTATCAGGGCTTTTCCGCAGCGTCGAGGTTACCGTACTCGACGGCTGCAATGGATTGCTACCCGTTCGCCCGGCCTCTGTGTAAGGCCGTCGCTGGCGCGTCGTCAATAATCGCGGCGGCTTGGTTTCTTAGCCCTTCACGCGATGTTCCGCGTGCGAGCCCTCGGCGGTTTCACGGTTCGTACTGCACTGCCGGTTTCTCGTCGGCGAAGTTTATGTGCTCGTCGGCGGCACACGCGAAACTAGCCGTTCTCTACACCCTAGACAGAACAGCCGAATTGGGGGGCCGCAAAAGAAGCGCCAGGTCACTGGCGCTTTGGTTCGAGTGTCGGCTTCCATTCGCGGGCGCGCTTTTGCGCCTCCGCGATCTGCTCCGGACTCATTTGCTGCGCCACCCGGTCGATACTTCTCGTCGCGTAAGCCCGGGTGCCGTGTGAAGCAACGAGCGTGAACCACATGTACGCCAGCACGTAATCCTGCGGCACGCCGTTGCCGAGCTCGTACATCTCACCGAGATTGAACTGCGCGTCGATATTGTCCTGATCGGCGGACTTGCCAAACCACTTCGCCGCCTCGCTAACGTCGCGCTGCACGCCGACGCCGTTCTGGTAAGCAAAGCCGAGAGCGTCTTGCGCGTGCGCGTTACCCTGTACGGCGGAGAGTCGATAAAGCCGGATCGCTTGGGCCCGGTTTTGCGGCAGGCCTTGGCCGACATAGTACATGACTGCCAGAATGTCCTGCGCCTCGGCGTTCCCCTGATCTACAAGCGGCTGCAATATCTTCACCGCGGTCCGGTAGTTGCCACGTTGATAGGCGGCGTTACCGTCTTCCACCGGACCGGCAACTGCCCCCGCCGTGAGAGCGGTCAATGCTGTTAAAAACGCCATCGCTTGTGGAATTCGTCGCATGAAATAGTCCGCAGCCTGTGTCACACTCAGCGCAAGCTTACAGCCGCGATGACTTGCGCGCAGCGCCCGATTGCTCGATATCATCGACAGCGGCTGCTTGATAAAACGACCGCGTCACCCGCGGTGGGATGCAGGAAAAAGCCATGAAAATCGTACATGCCGACGAGGTCGAGTGGAAACGCGGCTTGCAGCATCGAGGCGGTACTTTCCATTACCGGCACCTGCTCGAAGGCAAGCCGGGAACCCCGGACAATTTTCACCTCGGCATCGGTCAGCAGGACGGCGACTTCGCCTCGCCGCGGCACCGGCACAATTTCGATCAGTTTCGCTTCCAGATCGAAGGCACGAGCGACTTCGATCGCAACGGCAAGATGGCTGCCGGCTCACTCGGCTATTTCCCCGAAGGCGCCGCTTACGGCCCGCAAACCTCGGAGGGCCGTTCAGTGACGGCCGTGCTCCAGTTCGGCGGCGCCAGCGGCAGTGGCTATCTTTCGCCGGCCGAGGTTGCGGCTACTACTGAGGAATTGAAAAAGTTCGGTACGTTCGAAGGCGGAATTTTCCGCCGTAACGGGGACGTCGAGGGCCGGCGCAACAGCGACGCTTATCAAGCGATCTGGGAGCATGTTCACGGCCGGCGGATGGATTATCCGAAGCCGCGCTATCGGGATCCCATCATGGTCGATCCCGAGAACTACGATTGGCTTCCGGTCGCGGGCTCGCCGGGAGTGCGACAAAAGCCGCTCGGTACTTTCACCGAACGGGAATGTGCCGCGACTGTCATCGAGCTTGCGCCCGGCACGACGTACCGCGCCGGCGGCCCCAGCGTGTATCTGTTCTTGGCCGGCGCTGGAACCGTCGGTGCCGAGTCTTACCGGCCGCTCACAGCCTTGCATGTGGACTCCGGCGAAGCAGCGGAGTTTGCCGCGCGCGAAGTAACTCAAATATTGCGGCTGGTGCTGCCTAATCTCACCGGCCTCGACATGGCTCGCCGTCCAAGCGCCGAGGCCGCGGAGTAAACCGGGTCCGTCATGCCGCTACTGTCGCTGTTTCCTGGCCAGCAAGGTGACGGAGACTGGCGTCCCACGCGGGCGGCGGCTTATGGCGCTTGCATTGGGCTCGCCGCGGCGCTGTTCAAAATGCTCGGGCCCTTCAGCGAAAGAAACGGGACTGCGGCGAGCTGGCTGGATTTGGGCGAAGTCGTGCTCGCGTTCACGCTGCTCTGCGCCGGCGCCGCCCTTGTGCGCAACGCGCTAACGCGGCGTTTCGTCAAAGGCGCTTAAGTGATTGAGCCGAGCCGAACCTCCGACTAGGATTCTCGCGATTGTTGCCTTGCAGGTGCGCCGAAGAAATCTTGCGGGTGCTGTAAACGCCGCGGGGAGGGGCCAGGGAATCCATGGAGCAGGCTGACGTCATCGTGATCGGCGGCGGGTCGGCGGGCGCCATCGTCGCGGCGCGCCTTTCGGAAGACCCTCGGCGGAAAGTGCTCTTGATCGAAGCCGGACGCGACACGGCACCGGGTGACACCCCCGCCGACATCCGCAGCATTTTCCCCCGCGCGTTCATTAATCGCAATTATTTCTGGCGTGGCTTTACCGCAAGCTACCGGGCGAACGAACCGCCAATACCGTTTCTGCAGCCGCGAGTGATGGGCGGCGGATCGAGTGTCATGGGCATGTTGGCGCTGCGCGGCTTGCCCAGTGATTACGATGCCTGGGAGAAGGCGGGCGCCGATAACTGGGGCTGGCGCGACGTGCTGCCGACGTTCCAGTCGATGATCGACGATGCCGACGACAAACTGTCGGGGCGCAATGCTCGCGGCCCTAATACCGTGCGCCGTATTCCGCGACCGACTTGGCCACTTTATATGCATCGGCTTGAACAAGCGGTCACGGCACGCGGGATGGCGTCGCACGACAACATCTACGACACCGATGCCGATGGATTCTTCCCGGCGCCGTTGAGCCACGACCACGAACGCGCGACCAGCGCGCGATGTTATCTGACGGCGGAAGTCAGGGCGCGACAAAACCTGGAAATACTCGCGGATACGCTTGCGCTCCGGCTTACCTTCGCCGGCAAGCGCGTGAACGGCGTGGAGATCGCGCGGGCAGGCGGAGTCAAAACCCTCGCAGCCCGTGAAGTCGTGGTTTCGGCGGGCGCCGTTTATTCGCCGGCGCTATTGCTGCGCTCGGGTGTTGGCCCGGCGGAAGAGCTGCGCGAGCTCGGTATAACCGTGACCGCGGACCGGCCCGGCGTCGGGCGAAATTTCCAGAACCATCCGCAATTGCACTTCGCGGTGACGCTCAAACCCAAATCGCGTCTGTCTCCAGCCGCACAGCACTACATCATGACCGGCATGCGGTTTTCGTCGGGAATGGAGGGTTGCCCAGCCGGCGATCTTTTTCACTTCTACACAGGCCGGGTAAGTTCCATGGCGTTCGGCCGGCACATGGCCATGATTGCGGCTTGCGTTTACTCGCCGGTATCGCGCGGCTTTGTGAAGCTAAAGTCCGCAGACCCCCACGCGACGCCCGTGGTCGAGCAGCGGCTGCTGGCGGAAGATCTCGATGCCAAGCGCATGATCATGTCGGCGCGGCTCGGCCAGAGCTTGCTGCTCGAACCCGAAGTGCGCGAGTGTTTTGAGGAGATTTATTTGATGCCGCGGCAAGCGCCGCTGCGGCTGATCAACGACGTCGGCTTTGCCGGCCTGGTAAAAGGAGCCGGCGCTGCCGCGGTGCTTGCCGCGCCGGCGGCGCTGCGGCGAGCCGCTATCGGCGCCGCCATCAGGCCAGGGCGGCTCGTTGCCGATTCTACGAGGGTCTATCCGCTCTCCGACGAAGACATCATTGAGGCAAGCGGATCAAGCTTTCACCCGAGTTCGACATGCGCTATCGGCGCTGCCGACAACCCGATGGCTGTGGTCGATCCGCAATGCCGTGTCTACGGCGTCGAGGGCCTGCGTGTTGCCGACAATTCGGTCATGCCGCGGATTGTCTCGGCCAATACCAACACGCCGGCGCTGATGATCGGCGAGCGGGTCGCCGAGTTCATGCGCGCGGGTTGAACAAACGGAACGGGACGGCGCTTACGCCGTCCCGTTCTTCGCGCGGTCGCTGTGATTTACGAGATCTGCGTAATATCGCGGTCCTTGGTCTCGGGCAGGAAAATGAGCCCGACGACGAAACTCAACGCCGCGACGCCGATCGGATACCACAAACCGGAATAGATGTTCCCGGTTGCCGCCACGATGGCGAACACGGTGGCGGGCAGGAAGCCGCCGAACCAGCCGTTGCCAATGTGATAGGGCAGCGACAGGCCGCTGTAGCGGATGCGCGTCGGGAACAGTTCTACCAGCAAGGCAGCGATCGGCCCGTACACCATGGTGACGTACACAACCAGGATCGCCAGCAGAATGACCGTCATGACATAGTTGATGTCGTTCGGATCGGCGCCGGCGGGATAGCCGTGAGCCTTGATTGCCGCGGCAATGGTCCCGGCCGCGTCGGGTGAGTCGCCGGCGATGGTTTGTTCGCCGATCTTGACGCTGGCGACTGTTCCGGCAGGCGCGGTCACGTTCTCGTAGTTCACCGAGAGGCCGACGAGCGCCGCTTTGATGATGTCGCAGGGCGTTGTGAACTTCTCGGTGCCGGTTGCTTTGAACTGGAACGAGCATGTCGCCGGATCGGCGGTAACCGTCACCGGCGCAGTCGCCAGCGCATGCTCGAGCTTCGGATTGGCGAAATGGGTGATGCCCTCGAAGATCGGGAAGTAGGTGACGACCGCCAAGGCAAAGCCCGCCAGCAAGATCGGCTTTCGGCCGATCTTGTCGGACAGCCAGCCGAACAAAATGAAGAATGGCGTGCCGATCGCGAGCGCGACTGCAATCATGATTTGGGCGGAAACGCTCGGAACCTTGATGGTCTGCGTGAGAAAGAACAACGCGTAGAACTGACCGGCGTACCAGACCACGGCTTCGCCGGCAGTGGCGCCGAGCAAGGCCAGGATCGCAATCTTGGCGTTGCTCCATTGCCCGAAGGCTTCCGTGAGCGGGCGCTTCGATTGCTTGCCCTCTGCTACCATCTTCTGGAACAGCGGGGACTCGTTCAACTGGAGGCGGATCCAGATCGATACTGCGAGCAGGATCGCGGAGAGCAGGAACGGAATACGCCAGCCCCAGTCGCCGAAAGCGGCTTCGCCCATCCATGTGCGAATGCCGAGAATAATCAGGATCGCCATGAACAGTCCCAACGTGGCTGTCGTTTGAATCCACGAGGTGTAGAAGCCGCGCTTGTTTGGTGGCGCATGTTCAGCGACGTAGATCGCCGCTCCGCCGTATTCACCGCCGAGCGCCAGGCCTTGGATCAGTCTGAAAACGATGAGCACGATCGGCGCGAGAATTCCCCAGGTCGCATAGCCCGGAAGCAGACCGATCAGGAAGGTGCCGACGCCCATGAGCGACATGGTGATGAGGAAGGTATATTTGCGGCCGATCATGTCGCCGAGCCGGCCGAATATCAGCGCTCCGAATGGGCGCACCGCAAAGCCTGCGGCGAAGGCGAGAAGCGTGAAAATAAACGCGACGTTCGCGGGCACGTTGGAGAAGAAATATTTCGCCAGGAAGACCGCGAGCGTGCCGTAAATGTAAAAGTCATACCATTCGAACACCGTGCCAAGCGAAGAGGCAAAGATTACGAGCCGTTGTTCGCTTGTCATGCCCCCTGTCCGCGGCTCGCCACCGAGCGCCATAGTCGTCATGGACGTTCTCCCCATTTTGTCGGAAGGCGAGTCGAGACTCGCGACGGCTCGCCGCCGGTTAATCAGCAAACGTAGTCTGTGGTGGATGCAGCTGTCTGTCCGCCAGAGGTCGTAAGCCGAAAGTCGCGGTGGCTTTCGCGCATCGTGCGCTTGGAAGGGCGGCGGAGCGGATTTGTAGGAGTTAGTTAATGTTACCGCACAATTAACCGGCAGGCGCCTCCGGCTGTAAACCAATTGGTGCGACCTCTCTTCTTAAGCTTACCGGCGTCCTAACGATTATCTGGCCGCCGTAACTGCGGTTGTGTGGGAGTTCATTATGTCGTTGCAACGGGTATTTGCCGTAGCGTTTGCTCTCCTCATTTCTCCACTCCTCATCGGATCGGCGTTCGCGGGCTGTAATGGATGTGGCCCGCCTCCGGGCCCGGCGTTTGGGCCTGGCCCCTGCGGAGGTCCGTGCGCTGTGCCGTATGTGCGGGCGCTTCCGGCTTTGTCGCCGATGGAACCCGTAGCGGTCTCCGCATACCCGATCGCGGTGGATCATTGGGACACCAACGGTTTTGGCGACTGCCGAGGCCCCGGAGATTACTTCGGCGCCTGCGGCGGCTTCAGCGCGGGCCCGCCAGGATGCGGCCTCGGTCCATGCGGCGCGCCGCCGCCTCCCTGCGTCGCCTGCCGCCGGGCGCCGGTGGCTTCCTATCGATCGGGACCGGGCGTCTACATCGTAAACCAGGGGCCGGAATACTCGGGCCCGGCATTCTTCATTCCGTTCAAGACATACTCGCCTACTACGGGCCTCGCGGCGCCCAGCCAGTTTCCGTACATTTCGGCGCGGCACATCTACCATCCGCCGCTCCCGGCTCGCGGGTAGCCGCCCTCGCGGTTCGCGCGCCCCGCTTGCGCCTGGCGCTTATGGCTGCGACGACGCGCTCGCGATGTAGAGTGCGACCGCCGCGGCGTTCGACACGTTCAGGCTTTTGATCTCGCCGGGAAGATCGAGGCGCGCGAGGCGGTCGCACGTCGCGCGCGTTTTTTGCCGCATGCCGCTGCCTTCGGCGCCGAGCACCAGCGCCAAAGGCTTTGCCAGCTTGAGCGCGCTTAAGTCGTCGGCGGCTTCGCCGTCGAGCCCGACCACCTGGAACGTGCGCTCCTTCAACTTCTCCAGCGCGCGCGAGAGATTTGTCACCGCGACGATCGGCACCCATTCCAGCGCGCCGGAGGCCGATTTGGCGAGCACGCCGGTCGCGTCCGGGCTGTAGCGCGCCGTGGTGACGACGGCGTCGACCGCAAATGCGGCGGCCGTGCGCAGGATTGCACCGACGTTGTGGGGATCGGTGATTTGATCGAGCACAAGCACGAGACCGGCCGCCGGCAGGTCCGCGAGCTCACGGACGGGCAGGGGATCGGCCTCGGCAAGGAGCCCCTGGTGCACGGCGTCGGCCGATAATCGCGCAGCGATGGCATCGGGCCGCACCAGCTCGGGCGGCACCGGCAGCTTTATGCCCGCCTCGGTCAGGCGCCGTGCGGCGTTCTCAGTGGCCCAGAGTTTGCGGACGTGCCGTACCGGATTGGCAAGCGCCGCGGTCACCGTATGCCAGCCATAGAGCACGACCTTCTTGCCGTCGCCGGAGCCCTCCGCGCGCCCATGCGTGTCCCTTGGCCGGAATCCCTTGCCGCGGCGGAAGGGTCGCGCACTCCTCACAGCGTTACCTGGGTCCGGGCAGCGATCGCTCACGCGCGGCGAGCCGCGCCCGATGCCGCACCCATGTCGCGTCGGAGAGTTGGGAATTCATCCGGAGGCCCCTGGTGGGGGAGGTAGGACTCGAACCTACGAAGGCGTAAGCCAGCGGATTTACAGTCCGCCCCCTTTGCCGCTCGGGACACTCCCCCTCTAGAGATTTCAACAACTTAGCTACTGTGACCTACCTCGATGTTATGCACGATGTTATGCAGCCGTGCGGAGAATTTCCCTAGCATATTGCAACGCATCCGTCTCATTCCGCAGCCGGTCGCGCTCAGCTTCGAGAAGCTTAACAGTGGCGATCAAGTGCCCCATGTCATGCCGTACCATGGATTTCGCAACGATGCTGATGGCATGGTCGAGCCGTTCGACAGTGACGGGGAGGGTCATGCTGCCGCCGCCCTTACTTCAACGGACTCGGCACCCCACGTTTGCCAATGCGATGGCACATTGTTGCCGCGCTGGAACAGCTCGATGCGCGGACCGGCCGGGTAGAGCGTATCAATGATGTTGCGAAATTCTTCCGGCTTCTGGCTGTGCTTATTTGAGAAGGCCGGAGCAATAATCCCTCACTGAAGCGGCCGGGTTTGCCGGTTGCGCCGGAGTAAAAATCCGGCAGCGGATGGCCCTTTGCCTCGAATCGGCGAAGGGCGGGGGATGAAGAACGTG
>DASXDP010000208.1:0-6401 GCA_036490575.1 Xanthobacteraceae bacterium | reverse complement strand
CGCACAACATCTTTCCTGTCTGACATTGCAGGCACGATGTCCACAAGCAGAGCTGGATCTCCGCGCTTGGCGATTGCTTCGATTGCCGCCGCCCGGACGCTCCAGTCGTTATCGGATACGGCTTTTGCAAGTGCTAGGCCGCTACGCGGGTCCGGGTCGCCGGCTAATTCTCGCGCGGCAGCGGCCCGCGTTGGCGCAGTGCTTCTTTTCTTCCAGGCATGCAGGGCCTCCATCCCATATCCTCCGTAAGGCAGGAAGCCAACACCCTGATCAAATGCAAACCGGACGGCCCTCGACGGGGTCTTCATTTGATTGATTTCTTCGGTAATCGGTGATGTTCTGCCCTTCCGCACGCCAACGACAAGCGAATAATAGACGTCGTATCCGGAGTTGCTCTTAAGCTGGACAAGAGCGTGACCGACAGCGAGCGCGACGGAGATATCTTTATCCGTCACCAAGTTTTGCAACTTCGGTACGGATTCGGGGGAGCCAAGTGGGCCCAGAGCTTTGGCTGCTGCGGCCCGCACGTACGCTTCTTTATCCCCGAGCGCGTCTTCTGCCAATTGCACCGCCGCCGGGTCTCCGGAGTCTAGGCCCAGCGCTTGGATGGCATTCGCGCGCTTATCGATGTTCGAGCCGTGTGCTCCTTCCACAAGAATGTTCCAAGCCTGCTTCTGAGCATCGAGCTGCCCCGTTGATTGCCGCGACCCAAGGGGCAGGTCGACAGCCGCTGGCGTGAAACATAGCAGCAGAACCAGAAATCCCATGGCAGTACGCATTGTAGTGGCGCCTTGCCTCTCTGGAGGCCGTCGAGTCAGCGGACGACGAGCAGCCCGGCGTGCTGCTGGAAATTCAAGGGCTTCTCTCACTACGAGGCACGCGGCCAATGAGATTGTCAAATGATGAATCAGAAAAATGGCATTGTGATGCCCAAAAGCGTTGGCTCACCCGTTTTGCTTTTAACGATTAAGCCGGCGGGGCCGTGGGTCGAAAGCCCATTGTCCGGACCGACGCGGAGGTGTGGAACCATTCGGCTCTTGAGTGCCGCATCGAGCTGCACCGCATAATCATTTGGTCTTTTATTCGGCCACCACGCCGCAGGCGGGGCTGCGCCAAGGTCCCGTGACGCTGCGGGAGCAAGGGCGCAAGTACGTTTTGCGATGGCGTGCGTATCTTCCCCGCAAGCGCTTCTCATTGCGGAGAGTCGGCGATCTATCTCCCGCGAGGGCCGGGGTGCACTTCGACACGAGGTCCTGCGCGCCAAACCCATGGATGCGCGTACGGATGAACGTAGTAGCCGCGATTCACCCAAACACGACTCCACGGCGTGCGATCAAAATAGATGGTGTGCGCACCCCACAGAAAATACGGATGCATCCATCCAAACGGGAAAAATCCCGCGGTGATGATCACCGCCGGCCCCCACCGAATCGCTCCGCCGACGAAGAATCCCGGGGCGGGCGGACCAAACACCACAAACGGGTCGTAATAGGGCACATAGATATACGCCGGATTGACTGGCAAGATCTCCACATAGCCGTCGGTTTCGACGACGTTACAATACGGATTCGTCTGCAAGTAGCCGTACTTGCGCGCCTGCTTGCGCAGATGCTGCACGGCGTCCATGACGTCTCCGCGCTGCACGAGCACGGCGTTGCCAAGCTGCTCGATCCACGCTGGGTCTTTCGCCATCATGTCAAGCACCGACGGAAACGGGAGCAGCGCGAGTACGCTCGGGTCCCATTGCAAATTATCTTCACGAATCGCGTTGGCAAGCGCTTCGCCTTTGAGGTTGCTATGCTCGTCGGCCCACGCGGCGGCCTCGGGAATTTCGTTCCCGTAGGTGCACGCCGTCAGGATTTGCGCGAGCAGCGGATCGGGATACAGCGCGATGCGGCTAACGAGATTTTCCAATTGTTTTTCGGTGAGCGGCCCAGGCGGCGCGGGCTCGGGAGCGGCCGGCGGCGCGGGCGGTGGTGGAGGCGGGGGCGGCGCGTTCTGCGCCGTCCCTCGAAATGCGAAAAGCGCCATGAGCGAGAGAAGGACTAAGAGCTTCGCGAATGGAACTGTGCAAATCGAATCGCGGTGAAATTTGGGACGCGTGACGAGGTGCGCGCGATTCTCGACGGCGTCATTTGCGGGCGCCCGATACTTGGCCGGTGTCATACTGTTCCTCCTCTATGAGCAGGTCGCGGATTGCCAAATCTAGTGCATGGCATCTATCACTCCAAATGGGACGGAATTTGCGGGGGCGCTAGTGTTCATGCACAAAGCGGTTAATGAGATTTGCAGGCAATGGCACGGCCACGAACACGCTGGAACAAGCCAGCCGGTGTCACCCCGCTGACAGTGATCCGTCAATTACGGGCCGGGAGATGCCAAGCCGGCGCATCTTGTAAAGCAAACTCGTGGGTCTCATCGCGAGCTGCGCGGCGGCACCATCAGGGCCGCCGCAAGTTTCAACTGCAACTGCCCGTCCAGTTCCGACTCTCATTACCCACTTCCCGTTTGCTCATATCGGGCCTGCGCCAACAGCTTCGTCGCATGCACGTCAGGTTTCATCCACGGCCAAAGAGGGTCTGCGAGTTTTGTGCTTTCCAGGAAGACGAACGTCATCCAGTCGTTAATGCGAAAATGGCGGAGGCCGTGAATGATGGATTTAATGCGTATGTGAGATCCCAACGAATCCGTTCACGCAGCCGCCGTCAAAACACTGTCGAAGGACTGACGTAAATTCCCGGCGGGCACTTACCCAAAACCTCGCCGCACCGCACATCCTGTGCTAATCCATTGCGTACAGCGAAGATACCAAGAGTCCCAAGACTGTCATCGCGTTGGAACAAAAGATGCTTGTTAGACCAGCGTCGGCAAGACTCCAACATTCAAATCGGAGAAACACTCTGTGGCGACGAAGCAGCATGAGAATAATTGCGGATTTGCAGTCGCCAAATGAATGGGCGGAAACCCATATGAGAATCACGAGGAGACTTCCAATCGAGTCTCCTCGTCAAAGAAGTGAATTTGCGGCACGGCGAAATCCGTTGGCGGGACCGGACTCCGGCAAGCGTGCGGGCCCGGCGGCAAACTAAGTGACAAAGGAGAGAGGGCAAATGAATGATCTGGAACTGAAGCGAAGTGTGGAAACAGAACTCAATTGGGAACCCAGCATTGATGCGGCCGAGATTGGCGTGGCGGCGAAAGATGGTGTCGTCACGCTCAGTGGCCACGTCAAGAGCTTTTGGGAGAAATGGAGTGCGGAGCGCACCGCTTCCCGGGTGTCTGGCGTACGAGCGATTGTGAACGAAGTCGATGTGCATCTGCCGACATCGAGCGAACGCACGGACGAAGAAATCGCCAAGGCCGCGGTACACGCCCTGGATTCGTCCATCTCGGTGCCCTCGAAGCGGATCACGGTAAAGGTCTCCAAGGGCTGGATCACCTTGGAAGGTGCGGTGGACTGGCAATTTCAGAAGAGGGCCGCCGAATCGGCCGTGCGTCATCTGATTGGCGTCAAAGGCGTCATCAATTTGGTGGAGATAAAGCCGAGTGCCAGCGCCGGCGAAGTGAAGGCGTCGATCGACGCGGCGCTGAGGCGCAGTGCCGAACTCGATGCGGGCCGGATCAAAGTCGAGGCGGATGGCGACAAAGTCACACTTCACGGCTCGGTGCGCTCTTGGGCCGAGCGAGACGTGGCGGAACGCGCCGCGTGGGCAGCTCCTGGCGTCCGCGCTGTGGACAATCGCATTACCGTCGGGGCGCTGTCAGCTTCGGCATAGCATTGACTGCACAGCCGATTCGAACGGGGCTTTTTTAAAACACGACAGTCGCCTGTTCGTCTGTTTGTGCCCACGGTAATCTTCATCGGCCAGCCACGGCACTGCCGCAGAGCCTCAAACTTACAAGATGGGTAGCAGAAAAGGTCAGTTCACACGCTGATCGAACCGTCTTATAAACTCAGCTAGCCGGCCGGGTTGCTGTTTCAAATAAGCGTCTTGTGGGCGACCATTCTTTTCAACAGATATCCGACCCACCTGGGGTTTCATTCTCACCGAGGTAGGCAAAATTGTAGGCGGTCAATCCTCAAGTTCAAAACGCGCGCTGCCGCACACGTTGGCGCAGTCGGCCAAATGCGAAACCCGCCACGAACAAGTCTCCAGATCCCGTGCGTCCCTGGTATTCTGCGCGCCCACAACGGCATCGATCGTGAGTCGCATGAGCCCCTGAACTTGATCAGCGAGATATGTCCGTGCGTCTTCCTTTTTTCACTGTTGTTGAGAAATGGGTGTCCCTTGGTGCCGCATCGATGTCAGGCGTGGGCTGCCGTCGCTATGGGCGTGATTTTCTTCGTGGCGTTGTGGGGATCGATGACGAACTTTTCCGGCGAGCCATTGTCGAAGGCCCGGTACGCGTCAATCGTGCTGTCCAGCGAGACGACGTGGGCATTCATCACTTCGACGAGATAGCTCATTCGGCCCCACAGGATTGCGTTCATCAGATCTCGGCTGTACTTGAGGACCGGACATTGCCCCGCCGTCACACTCGGTGACTTGATCCATGCCTTGCCAAAGTCGACCCCGTACTTACCTTGCTTCTCGGCTTCGTTCCTAGCTTGGGAATCGCCCGCGGTATAGATCCCGGGTATACCGGTGCCTCCGCCAAAACGAACCACCTCGATCATGGCGTTGATCACTGCGGCCGGATCGTCCTCTGCATTGGGACCATAACCATGAGCCTCGAATCCGACGCAATCCACCCCACAATCGACCTCGCGCCCCCCAATGATGGCTTCAATCTGGTCGGCGACGGGCGTCGCCTTGGAGATGTCCACGGCCTCATAGCCGGCCTTTTTCACGACGGCGAGCCGCGCTTGGTTCGAGTCCCCGACGATAATAGCTGAGGCCCCGAGCAGGCGTGCACTTGCGGCGGCAGCGCGGCCGACAGGCCCGGCTCCAGCGATGTACACCGTCGATCCTGTCCGGACACCTGCGAGCACGCACCCGTGTATCCAGTGGGCAGAATGTCTGAGAGGTAGGTTAGCTCGAGAATGTGCTCCATCGCCTGGTCGTTATCGGGGAACTTCAGGAGGGCGAAGTCGGCCCACGGTACCATCATGTATTCGGCCTGGCCACCCTGCCAGCCGCCGAGATTGAATCCATACGCTGCGCAAGGGAAATCGGGATTGGCGTTCTCGCAAATCTCGGTGTGCCGCTCTCGACAGTTTCGACAGCGCCCACAGGAGACGTTGAACGGGACCGAAACGATGTCACCCTTCTTGATAAACTCCACGTCGCGGCCCACCTCTATGACCTCGCCGGTATTCTCGTGGCCGAGAATCATTCCTGATGGCGCTGGGAAGCGGCCGCGGTAGATGTGCTGATCGCTGCCGCAAATGTTGGTGACGAGAAGCTTGAGAATGACGCCGTGTTCGCATTTCTTGCCGCTTGGGTCAACCAATTTCGGATAGTCGAGATTGTGAATATCAAGCTTTCTCGGACCCACATATGCTACTGCGCGGTTACCTGCCATGATGCATTTCTCCTCTCGCTAAAATTGACAATGCATGCTTTGGAAGCGCGACTTCTCAATTCCGCAGCTCGCGGTCACATTCGCATTGCCCAAGCGGGCACATGACGCGCCAAACTGGAGATGATCATGGCCATATTTATGAGCATGCATTCTTAGATGTTTAGCGGTTCGGGGGAAATAACGCTCGCCAAACCAGGCGAGCAACGGACGAGGAATGCCAGCAGAGCGACAGCGGCCTGACATTGCGATCGATGAACTTCGGACGCCCAGCATGTCAAGCGACCTCTAAGAGCTATAACTTGTTATTGGCTTTGGTACACCCCAGCTCGGGGGTTTCGTTGGAATCGGATCGACTCAGGCTCGCTTCAGCATCAGAAGTTAGACGAAATTGCTCCGACCTCGCTAGCTCGTCAGTACGCAAGTCTCCAAATCGAAGTAGCGCGCCAAGCGCCAGAAGGAATACCGTGAGGGCTATTACCTGCTGCCAGGCGAGGTCGGTTACGCCCCTCAGCACGATTTCGCGCAGCGTGGCCACAATGCCAAGTTCCACCATAAAGTCCACGGCGACGCGATGTTCCCCGAGATAGATGATCACGAGCCGGACGACCTCTACCATCACCAGCATGAACAGGACCTCGGCGATTACCTCGCGAAAATTCAGAGACGCCCTGAAGATCTGCAGAAAAAGAGAGGCAACCGTACGGACCATCAACCCGAAGAGAGCGAGCCCCACAGCTAGCACAAGCATATCTTGTGCCGGCTCGAGAAGATGTCTGGTTAAATGGTGTACCTGAGTGTGCGACGTAACCAGTTTCAATCCCACGATGCGCGCCCCCTTCATGGCGTCGGTCATCCCCACGCCGGACTGGCGGACG
>DASXDP010000207.1:0-15283 GCA_036490575.1 Xanthobacteraceae bacterium | reverse complement strand
CTTGGGGCCGCCCGCCTCGGCGCCGAACAGCCGCAAGCCGGTAAAGTCGCGGTGATGCGGCGCTTCGTAGGTCTTCGCCGCGTCAAAACGCCTGACCTCCATTAGAATTTCTCCCCCTTATCAATGCGAAACGCGCCCTTCGGGTCGGTGATGGCGACCAGGCGGATGATGCAGCCGTCGCCGCGCTCCCAATTCCAGGGAAAGAACGCGAAGGTGCAGCGCCGGCCGGTGACCTTGTCGATGTCTCCGCCAACGTTCTCGATGCCGAGGATGCCGTTTTTGAACAGGATGCGGTGCACCGGCTCCCAATCCGGGAAATCTTCCTTCCAGTCGCGTCCGCCGGACCATTTCTTGTATTCGTCGGCGAGATGCGGATGCAGCGGTCCGTTGCGCTGCGGCCCGATCGCGGTGGCCAGCGGATGATCGTTGGCCTGGGTGTCGTGGCCGACCACCTTGACCTTCTTCTCGACGAACCACTCGCCCGCGGACGCCACGAAGCCGGGCGCGTAGCAGAAATAATCCTCGCTATCCTCGTACTTCTTGTGCCAGCCGGTATTGATGATCACCACATCGCGCGGCCGCACGATTTTTCCAGCCGCCTTCTCCAGATCGTCGTAGGTGATTTGCTCCCATTTTTTCTTGGGCAGCGAAACAACAATGCCAGACCCGAAAAAATGCGGCAGCGGCACTTCGTCGATAAACGGCGTGCCTTGCACTACGTGCGCCGGTGCGTCGATGTGCGTTGTGTTGTGCATGGACGTCGTGATGCGCTGTGACAGCACGCCCGACTTTGCCATGTAGTGAATGCGTTCGATCTTAACGTCTTCGAAATACGGCCAGTTCGGTGACTGATAGCCGAAACGATGGGACAGATTATAGAACGACAATCCCATCGAGTTGTTCTCGTTCTCTTCGAACGAGACGCCGCGAATTTTCTTCGCCACTTAGACCCTCCGCGTTCCCTCCGGCCTCACCCGCTGCAAGGGGCGTTTCGGCCTTTGTACCAGGATATGGTACATCTGTATCGGCTTCCGGCCAACGGGACAAGCCGCCATAAGGGCAGGGACGTTGCGGCGGCGGCACGGAACGGCGGCGTTCTAAAGTCTTTTGAATTTTTGTGTCGCGCAATGTAGACCTTACCGCCCGCGACGAGGTCAAACACAAGCCGGTGTCGGGGTCGGGCGGGCGATTTCAAATAATGCCCGCGGCGCGGGGTGAGGGTGGAGCGCGCATTGCGGCGGGGCATGGAGCGCAGCGACGACAACGCGGGCGGACACGGCGGGGTGCAGGTCATCGCCCGCGCCGCCAACATTTTGCGCGTGCTCGAAGACCGGCCCGAGGGCCTCACGCTCAACGAGATTGCGCAGAAAGTCGATTTGGCGCGATCGACCGTACAGCGAATAATCACGGCATTGGCCGCGGAAGATTTTGTCATCGAAGCGCAACCCGGACGCGGGACGCGCATCGGACCCGGGCTTGCGCGGATAGCGGCGTCGCTCGCTTCAAACCTCACCGAACTGCTGCACGCCCGTCTCGTCGCATTGAGCGAAAAAGTCGGTGAGACGGTGGACCTATCGATCTTGTCTGGTGGGTCAGCGGTTTTCATCGACCAGATTCCCGGAAGACAGCGTCTCGTCGCGCTCTCGGCGGTAGGCCAACGCTTCCCGCTGCACTGCACCGCCAACGGCAAAGCCATGCTCGCTTGTTATCCGCAGAAGCAGGTCGCGCACCTGGTCGATAAGAGCGTGGCAGGACATGCCGACCATCCGCCGGCCAGCCGCGTGAAGCTGCTAAAAGAGATCGAGACGGCACGGCGCCGGCATCTGGCGTTTGATTCAGGCGAGCATGATCCTGGAATAGGCGCGATCGGCATCGCGCTTTTTGATTCTTTTGGTCGCCCGATTGCCGTGTCGATACCGGTGCCGTGGTCGCGCTTTGTAAAACGCCGGACGTATTTGGCCAAAGCGCTTCTGGAATTCCGCCGCGAGATGGCGGCGGCGGTCGGCGGCAAGGCGAATCACAAAGGCAAGTAGCGGAAATGCGCCGGCGCGAGCGGCGCCGGCTCAGGGGCACCGCGCCCATTAGAACTTAGGCTTCGTAGTTGTGAACGAAGTCCTCCGGCACATTCGGTCCCCACGCGTAAAACGAATCCTCCGGGGTATGATCGCCCGCCGGCCAATCGCAGGTCGCCGGGATGTAGTCGATATCGGCCGAATATTCGCTGAAGCTTCCCCAGGGGTCCTGCACGTAGTGAAAGAAATTCGAGCCGAGCACGTGGCGGCCAAGTCCCCAACCTTTGGCGAAACCCTTGTCCAGCATGTGCATCGCGCCAGCGCCGATCTCATCGACCGTTCCGACGTCCCAGCTCAAGTGATGCAGCCCCGGCGCGTCCGAGCGGGCGAAGGCGATCATGTGATGGTCGCTGCCGTGGATGCCGTGCAGGAACGCGATGTTGTCGCTCGAACGATCTGAAAGGCGCAAGCCCAGCACGCCGGTATAGAACGTAATCGCTTCTGCGACGTTCGGCGTGAACAAGAGGACGTGAGCGAGCCGCCGCGGACGTGTCCGCGGCGTGGCGCTGCGAAGCATCGCACCGCGCTCGCCTCCGGCCACCGAGACATATCCGAACTGCGTCTTTTCATCGGGCGACGATTTCGGCGCGACCTTGATCTCGATCAGCACGCCGTGCGGATCGCGAAACCAGATCCCATTCGAGTCTATGCCGGCCGGCGGGTCGAGCCGGGCGATGCCTGCGTCCTGGAGTCGTTGCGAGAAGCGTTCGAGGTCTTCTTCGAACGCGCCGAAAGACAGATGCCCGAATTTCTTGCGCGATCCCTCGCCAACCGTGCCCCAGGAATGCGGGTGTCCGTGGGTATTGAGGGTGAGGATGCCGTCGCGTTCGCGAATCTCGAGGCCGAACTCGCCATAGAAATTTCGAGCAACCGTGAGATCGGGGACGACGAAATGGAAACGATCAACGGAATGAACGCCGAGCTCGCCGGGGCGGCGGCTTGGGCCGATAAATCCTTTGATTGCCGTCATCGAGTGCCTCCCGAGTTTCCTGAATTCAATCCTCAAGAAAAAATTTTTGCAACATAAAAATATTTTATTCTTGTTTTCGCCTTTGGGATGGGCCTAAATTGACCCATGGACAAGCTCGCCCAAGCAGCGGACTCGGCCTCGACGCAAGCCGACCTCGCTTATGAGGCGTTACTGGCCGAAATCCTCGAATGCCGCTTGGCGCCGGGCGCAAAGATCATCATCAGCGACATTGCCGGCGGCCTCGGCTTTAGTCCGGGCGCGGTGCGCGAAGCTCTCTCGCGGCTGGCCGCGGAAAAGTGGACCGTGGCGACGGCGCAAAAGGGCTACTCGGTCACGCCGGTATCGGCCGACGAGCTCAAGGACCTCACTCGCACCCGTATTACAATCGAGCAGCTCTGCCTGCGCGCGGCAATCGCGGGCGGCGACGTCGAATGGGAAACGCATCTGGTCGCCGCTTATCATCGCCTGCATCGCCTTCCGATGATGGACACCACTTTGCGGGTGAATCCGGCATGGGCGTCCGCGCACACGACTTTTCACGCGGCGCTGGTCGCCGGATGCGACAGCCCGTGGATGCTTACTTTGCGCTCGACGCTTTACGCCCAGAGCGAGCGTTACCGGCACTTGTCGGCGGCGCTGGCGCGGGAGAACCGTGACGTGGATGCCGAGCACAAACGCATCCTCGACGCTTGCCTCACCCGCGATCCCGAACGCGCCTGTGCCGCAATCGAGGATCATCTGCAACAAACCGCCGACATTGTTCTGACGTCGCCCCTGTTTCGCGAGTGGCAGCTGGGTCCGCGACGCGCCGAACCGGAATTCGCCAACGAACGAGTGGGAGGTCAACGGTCATGACTAAGGCCGCAAGTGTGCACGCCATCGCTTCACCGACGGTCGCAGAGCTTGTCGATCGTGCGCGCGAGCTCGCGCCGCTGTTGCGCAAGAACGCGGCGGCAAGTGAAGCCAATCGCCGGGTGGAGGAAGAGACGATCCAGGCAATGAAGAAGGCCGGGTTCATGCGCGTCTGCACGCCCAAACGATATGGCGGCTGGGAAATGAATACCCGCGCGATGCTCGAGGTCAGCTCGGCGATTGCCGAAGGCGATGGCGCCGCTGCGTGGGTGGCCAACTTGAATAACGTCTGCTGCTGGCTCACGAGCTTGTTTCCACGCAAGGCGCAGGACGAAGTTTTCGGCGCCGACCCGGACACCTGCGTGTCCGGCGTGCTCAATCCGACCGCGACCGTGAAAAAAGAGCCCGGCGGTTACCGCATCGTGTCAGGCACGTGGCACTACAATTCCGGCGGCTGGCACGCGCAGTGGGCGGTGCTCGGCTTGCCCATTGTGAATGACGCGGGCGAACCGGTCGACCAGGGCCTCGCCATGATCCCGATGGCGGATCTCGAGCGTGAGGACACCTGGTTTGTCGCCGGCATGAAAGCCACCGGCAGCATCGCGCTCCATGCCAAGAACATCTTCATTCCCGATCACCGTATTCTCTCGGTGCCGCAGGCGATCGAAGGTAAATATCCGACGGAAATGCACGACGAGACGTTTTACCGCTCGGCGTTTGTCGCGCTTCTCTCCATCATCCTGGTCGGCCCGATCCTGGGTTTGGGCCGCGCCGCGCTGGAGTTCGTGCGGACCAAGGCCTCGTCGCGGACCATCGCTTATACGTTCTTCGAGAAACAGACCGCGTCGGTTGCGTTTCAGCTTCAATTGGCGGATGCGGCTTTGATGATCGATACCGCGCACTTTCACGCCTACCGGGCCGCGGACGATGTCGATCAAGCCGCCGCGCGCGGCGTTTATCCCGATATGCTCACGCGCGCGCGGGTACGGGCCGACACCGGTTACACGGTGGAAAAGATCACGCAGGCGATCGACAAGCTGTTGTTCGCCCATGGCTCTGCGGGCTTCGCCGAAGCAAGCCCGTTGCAGCGGATGTGGCGCGACGCCGCAGTTGCCTCGCGGCACGCCGTGGCGTTGCCGCCGGTCGGGTACGAGCTCTACGGCAAGGCGCTGCTCGGGGTGAAGAACGACGTGACGCCGCTTATTTGAGCGTCGCCAAAAGTCCTAAAAGTCGATTTTGCGCTTGGCGAAGAACGCGTCGATGCCGGCGCGAGCGTCTTCCGACGTCATGCTCACCGCTTGCGCCACGCTCTCGGTCCACAGCCCGTCGGACGCCGACATGTCGGCAATGCGCGGGATCGCCTGGACGATCAGATAATTGGGAATGCGGGCGTTCTTGGCGATGTTTTCCGCGAGTTCGATCGCCTTTTCCAGGGACTTGCCGGGCTCGACCAGATAGTGCGAAAGGCCAAGCCGTTCGCCGGCCTCGGCATCAAGCGTGCGGCCGGTCAGCATCATTTCGACCATGCGGCCGGAGCCGATGATGCGGGCGACGCGGACGCTGGCGCCGCCGCCGACATAAAAGCCGCGCCGGCCTTCGGGCAATTGGTAAAACGTCGTCGCATCGGCGACGCGAACGTGAGTAGCGGTTGCTACTTCCAAGCCGCCGCCGATTACGGCGCCTTGCATTGCGGTCACGACCGGACGTCCGCCAAACTGGATCGACTCGAGTGTGGCGTGCGCGAAGCGCGACATGAAAATGCTATCGAATGCTTCGCGATGCCGGTGTTCCGATAAATCGAGCCCGGCGCAAAAATGCTTGCCGGCGCCGGCGAGCACGACACAGCGCACGTCGGGGCCGAAGCCGTCGAACGTGTTCTTCAGGTCGTGCCACAACGATTCCCTCAGCGCGTTGCGTTTGTCCGGCCGATTTAGCGTGACGATCGCAATGGCGCCGCGGTGTTCGATCAGCAAATTGGGTTCGGTCTCACTCATATTTTTCCTGTTGATTGAACGGTGGTCGTTTAGGACTTTGGCGAACGCAAGCCAAGCGCCGTTTCGCGGAGCGTTCGCCGCAACACTTTGTTGGTCGAGGTGCGCGGTAGATCACGCACGAAATGGTAGACCCGCGGCCGCTGGTAGGACGAAAGCTCGCTCGAGCGGACGTGCATTTCGATGGTTGCGGCATCGAGCTTGGGATCGCGGCCAACAATGAAAGCCTGCACTTCTTCGCCCCATTCCGCACTCGGCACGCCGACCACGGCGCATTCGGCGACGCCGGGGTGGGCAAGCAGGACATCTTCGACCCGCGCCGGCATGATGTTGATGCCGCCGGAAATGATCATATCGTCGCGGCGGCCTTCGAGATAGAGATAGCCGCCGTCATCGAGGCGTCCGAGGTCGCGCGAGCGCCACCAGCGCCGGTCGCCGTCGATGACGAACGCAGCGGCGGTCGCTTCAGGGTCGCCCCAGATCTCCGCCGCCAGCGACGGGCTGCTGATCAGAACTTCGCCGACCTCGCCGTCGGGGACGGGCTGGTCCGGCGCGCCGCCCGGTGTCACGACCCTGACCTCGCTATTGACCAGCGGGCGGCCGACGCTGAGGAGCCGGTCGCCAAGCATTTCGTCTGCGCCGATGCAGGTTGCGGCCGCACCAATCTCGGTCGAGCCGTAAACCTGAACGACATTCGGGCTGATGCGTTCGCGCAGGCGTTTGAGCGTCGCCGCGTCCATCGGTTCGGCAGCGAAGCCGATAAGGCGTACCGACCGGAAATTTTCGCCCGCGTCCTCGGCGTTGAGGATCCGTCGCCATAAAGTCGGAGTAAGAAATACGTGCGTGGCACGTTCGTCGCGCACCAGGCGGGGCACTTCGGCGAGGTCGAAATGCTCCATGAAGATGGTGCAGGCGCCGGCATTGAAGAACGGAAACCAGCCGTTGTAGCAACCGATAAAGGCGGTGCTGAGCGGCACCAGCGACCGGTCGCCGGGCAGAATGCCTTGATACATATAGAGATTGCTGCGCGCGTTCTCGATCAAGCCGCGGTGGGTGTGCACCACGCCTTTGGCGACCGACGTCGTCCCCGAGGAGAGAACGATCATTGCCGGATCGTCTTCCTTCGCTGTTGGCAGCCGGACCGCTGGCTCAGTGCGGTCCAGATCGCCGGGAATTGAAGCCGCAGGATGCGCGGCGGCGCTTTGCTTCGCCGGCATTGCCGAGCGGGCTTCGATCAACGCACGAAACTCGGCGTAAGCGGTCGCGGTTGCAGACGCCAATTCCGCCATTGACGCGTCGTAGACGAGCAAGGTCGGCCGCATCTTGCGGCAGATGGCGGCAAGTGTTGCCGCGGATTCACGGGTGTGCAGCGCCATCGGCAGTGCGCCCAGGCGGACCGCGCCCAGCCACGCCACCAGATAAATCGCGCTCGGCGGGCACAGTAGCGCCAGCGGCATTCCGCGTTCGGCGCCAAGCCGCGCGAACAACGACGCAGCGCGCAGCGATAGCGCGTCGAGATCGGCGTATGTCAGCCGCGTGCCTCCATCGACCACAGCTTCGCCGCCGGCAAACCAGCGGGCGTTGCGGGCAAAGCTGTTGGGAATGGTGAGCGGCAGACCCGCACTCATGGCGTAGTTACTGCACCTTGAGGCCGATTTGGCCGGCGATAATGTTGCGCTGCAATTCGGAAGTGCCGGCGGCGATGGTGGCCGCGCGCGCGTCGCGGAAATGCCGCTGCATGTCGAATTCCATGTTGTAGCCAAAACCGCCCATCACCTGCATGCCGACATTGGCGGCCTTCACGTAGGCTTCCGCGGCCAGGAGCTTGGCAATGGTGATCTCTTTGAGCGCATCTTCGTTCCGGCTCACCCGCCAGGCCGCCTTGAGCGTCACCGCCCACGCGGCTTCCACTTCCGCTTCCATGTTGGCCAGCATGTGCCCGATGGCCTGAAACGTGCCGATCGAGCGGCCGAACTGACGCCGGTCCTTGGCGTAGGCAATCGCCATATCGAGCGCGCCGCGCGCGCTACCGCAATCGCACGCAGCGGCGACCACGCGTTCCGCCTGAAGGCCGGAAAGAATGCACTCCCAGCCTTTGTTCTCGCCGCCGATCAGCCGGTCAGGCGGGATACGCGCGTCGTTGAAAGTAAGCTCGTAAGTGCCGACCGAACGGCGGCCGAGCATGTCGAGCTTGCGGATTTCCAGTCCGGGCGTGGTGTTGTCGACGAGGAACAGCGACATGCCCTGACGGTAGTGGGCTTTCGGATCGGTCTTCACATAGACGTTGATGAAATTGTTCTTCGCGCCCGCGCCGGTGGCCCAGATTTTTTGTCCGCTGATAACGTATTCATTGCCGTCGCGGCGCGCCTGCGTGCGCATGGCGCCGACGTCGGAGCCGGCATCCGGCTCCGACATGGAAATCGACATCCGGATCTCGCCGGAGATGAGCTTCGGCAACCAGTGGCGCTTTTGTTCCTCCGAGCCCTTGCGCGCGACATTGAGCGCGCAAAAAATGCTGCCGCCGAAGGCCATCGCCACGTCGGCGCTATAGCGGCCGATTTCTTCGGCGACGATGGCGAGATCGAGCACGTTGCCGCCAAGGCCGCCGTACTCACTCGGGAAGGGCAGCGCAAACACGCCAGCTTCCACCCAAGCGTCATAGATCTCATAGGGATAGAGCCGCTCGCGATCGAGGCGGCGCAGGTTTTCGGGGGTCGCAAGCCGTTGCATCAGCGTTCTGACGCTGTCGCGAAGCAGCTTTTGCTCCGTCGAATACTCGAAATCCATGCATCCTCCCGTGCGGCCGGCAGACGGGGTTTTCGTTGCCCGCCGCGCCGCTATACGATGCCGGAACGGGTCGGGCTAGCCTGACGTATAAGGACAGGGCCCGAGGGGCGAAACCGCTCCGGCACCGGCAACCGAGAGGGAACGGACTGAACAATGAAAGAAAATGATGCGCGTACGGCTGAAGCGTTGATTACCTCCGGAAACCAGCCGCCCTCCGAGTACGGCCGGCCGCCGGTGCACGACAAGATTGTCCGCGACCGCGATATCGCGGTGCGCATGCGCGACGGCGTCAATGTCGTGGTCGACGTGTACCGGCCGGATGCACCCGGCAAGTTTCCGGTGCTTTTTGCCTTCGGTGTGCATTCCAAGGAGCTGCAAGGCCACGAGCTGCCACAGTACTTTCCGCCGCAACCCTCATGGTCGACGCTCTGGCTCGGCCACGCGGAAGCCGGCGATACCGAGTTTTTCGTTCTGCGCGGCTACATCCATGTGGTCGGCTCACCGCGCGGCTATCTCAAATCGGGCGACGGCGGCTCGCGCGAATGGGATAGCTACGACGTCCTTGAGTGGATCGCGCAACAACCGTGGTGCGACGGCAATATCGGGATGGTCGGGATCGGCGCCTTTGCCTCGGAGCAATTTCACCTCGCGCGGCAGCAGCCGCCGCACCTCAAGGCGCTTTTTGCCTACGACCCGCGCGGCGCGTACGGCAAGTTCGGCGGCTTCCGCGAGGAATTTCCAGGCGGCGTCTTCCATACTTTCCGTTATCTGATGGATCATTTTTCGTCCGTGCATACCGCGCGCGGCGCGCCTGCGGATTTGCCGCCGGACAAGGAGACGAATTGGCGCGAGGCAATGGCCGATCCGGACATCCGCATGTATCCGCATTTGCAGAACGTGCTTATTCAACGCGGCCAGCATATGCCACGCTATTTCGACATGCTGATCGATCCCTATGACCGCGAAGAAACGATCGTCGAAGCGGAGCGGGAGTTTCAGAACATCACCGTGCCGACGTATACCGGCGCCGGATGGTATGGCTACACCTACAAGACCCACCTCGCCGGGGCGCAGACCTACTTCAGCAAGATCCCGGCACAGAAAAAAATGGTTTTGACCGGCCCGGCGTCGCCCGAACGCCCGCTGCGAGCGCTGCGCGGTGAAATGCTGCGCTGGTACGACCATTGGCTCAAAGGCATCGACACCGGCATCATGAAGGAGCCGGCGGTCACGTATTGGGCGATGGGCGAAAACCAATGGCATCATGGCGATGATTGGCCGCTGCCGGAAACGCAATGGACCAAGCTGTATCTCGGGAGCTGGGAGCGGCTGGCGGCCGAGCCCTACATCAAGGGCAGCGTGGACAATTACATTCCGCCTGACGTGTTTGCGCAAATGCCGCCGACGCAGACCAATCGCATCGCAAAGCTTCGATTCCTCACCGATCCGCTGCCCGACGATCTTCTCATCGCCGGGCCGATCGTGCTCAACTTGTTTGCGGCCATCGACCAGGACGATACCAACTGGATCATTATCCTGAAGGATGTCGGACCGGATTCGTCGGTGCGGACGTCGCGTCCCGGGGAGCGCGAAATCCCGACGGATTTGCCGGAGCGGGAGGTGACGCGCGGCTGGCTCAAGGCGTCAAACCGCGCGCTCGATCCGGCGCGGTCCAAACCGTGGAAGCCGTGGCACAAACTTACGCGCCAAGCGCGGCAAAAGGTGACGCCCGGCAAGATCGAGGAGTATTCGATTGAGCTGATGGCGACGGCGAATGTCTTTCGCAAAAATCACCGGATTTGCGTCGAGATCACCAATCTCGATCTTTCGACCGGTACGCTTGGCGCGAGCAACGTCGAATATATTCCTTATCACCTGTGCTCGAGCCGCACCGTGGTCCACTCAATCTACCACGACGCCGCTCACCCTTCGCATTTGCTGCTGCCCGTCGTTCCAACGGGGTGATTGGCGCACCCTGAACCGTCATGCCTGTTATCGAAAGCAACATCGATCCCAAGTCGGAGGCCTTCCGCGCCAACCGCGAGCAGATGCTTGCATCGATCGGCGAATTCCGTGCGCTCGAACGCAAGGTGCGTGACGTTTCGAATTCCAAACGCGAGCGCTTTCGCGCCCGCAAGCAACTCCTGCCGCGCGAGCGCGTGGCGCTGGTTGTCGATCCCGGCGCGCCATGGCTCGAACTCTCGACGCTCGCCGGCTTTCGCATGCACGATGACGACGGCGCCGAGGGCATTCAGGGCGGCGGCAGCATTGCCGGTATCGGTTATGTGTCCGGCGTCCGCTGCATCGTTTCCGCCAATGACAGCGCGATCAAAGGCGGCACTTCGACGCCGATGGGTGTGAAGAAGCACTTGCGCGTCCAGCAAATCGCGCTGGAGAACAAGCTTCCCACGGTGCGCCTGGTCGAATCCGGCGGTGCCAATCTCCTCTATCAGGCAGAGATGTTCGTCGAGGGCGGGCGCGGCTTTGCCAACCAGGCCCGGCTCTCGGCAGCAGGGATTCCGCAAATCACGCTCGTGCACGGCTCATCGACCGCCGGCGGCGCCTATCTGCCGGGGCTTTCCGATTACGTCGTGCTGGTGCGCGGCCGGGCCAAGGTGTTCCTGGCGGGTCCGCCGTTGTTGCGCGCCGCCACCGGAGAGATCGCTACCGACGAGGAACTCGGCGGTGCTGACATGCATGCGACCGTCTCAGGCCTTGGCGAATATTTGGCCGAGGATGATGCCGATGGCATTCGCATCGCGCGGGAGATCATGGCGAAGTTGCCGTGGAACGTGCAGCTGCCGGCCATTCAGCAGAAAGCGTACAAAGAGCCGCGTTACGCCACGGAAGAACTCGCCGGCGCCGTTCCGGTTGACTATCGCCAACCGTATGACGTCCGCGAAATCATAGCCCGCATCGCCGACGACTCGGATTTTCTCGACTTTAAGAACAACTACGGCGTTCACACGGTTTGCGGTCACGCCGAAATTGAAGGTCATGCTGTCGGGGTGATCGGCAACAACGGGCCGATCGACGCCGACGGCGCCAGCAAGGCGGCACAGTTCATTCAGTTATGCTGCCAGGCCAACATTCCAATCGTTTATTTGCAGAATACGACAGGCTACATGGTCGGGCGCGAAGCCGAGCAGAGAGGCATCATCAAGCACGGATCGAAGATGATCCAGGCGGTGGCCAACGCCACGGTGCCGCAGCTGACAATTCACGTCGGCGCCTCGTTCGGCGCCGGCAATTACGGCATGTGCGGCCGCGCCTATGATCCGCGTTTCATATTCGCGTGGCCGAGCAATCGCATCGCCGTGATGGGCGGCGAGCAAGCCGCCAGGGTCATGGCGATTGTCACTGAAGACAAGCTAAAGCGCGAGGGCAAGCCGGTCGACAAAGCCAGGCTCGGCGCCATGGAAGACGCCATTATTGAGCGCGTGGAAGGCGAGTCGACCGCGCTCTACGCCACCGCCAGGTTATGGGATGATGGGTTGATTGATCCTCGCGATACCCGCAAAGTCTTGGGATTCTGCCTTTCAATTTGCCGCGAGGCGGAACTTCGACCGCTCAAGCGCAGCACCTTCGGCGTCGCGCGTATGTAGACTAAGGAGGAAAGAGGAAACGTCATGCAATTCACGCCCGAGCATGAGGAGTTGCGCCGTAGCCTGCAAAAATTCATCGCCGCCGAGATCAATCCGCACGTGGACGAGTGGGAGGAGGCCGGCATTTTCCCGGCCCACGAACTCTTCAAGAAGATGGGCGACCTAGGCTTCCTTGGCCTTCACAAGCCGGTCGAATACGGCGGACAGGGTCTCGACTATTCCTACGCCATGGTAATGGCCGAAGAACTCGGCGCCATCAAATGCGGCGGCGTGCCGATGGCGATCGGCGTGCACACCGACATGGCGACGCCAGCGCTGGCGCGGTTCGGCTCGGACGCAGTGCGACACGAATTTCTCACCCCGTCGATATCGGGAGACTATGTCGCCTGTCTCGGAGTTTCCGAAGTCGGCGCCGGATCGGACGTTGCGTCCATCAGAACGACCGCCCGAAAGGACGGCGGCGATTACGTGATCAACGGCGGCAAGATGTGGACCACGAATGGCACCCAGGCCGATTGGATGTGTCTTCTTGCCAATACCTCAGAGGGGCAGGCGCACAAGAACAAATCGCTGATTTGCGTGCCGATGAAAACCAAAGGCGTCGAGGTTGCCCGCAAGCTCGACAAGCTCGGCATGCGCTCCTCCGACACCGCACAGATCTTCTTCGAAGACGTGCGCGTGCCACAGCACAATCTAATCGGTGAGGAAGGCAAAGGGTTCACATATCAGATGCTGCAATTCCAGGAGGAACGCTTGTGGGCGGCCGCGGCCGCACTCAAGAGCCTGGAGCAGTTGATCGCGGAGACCATCGACTATACGCGCAATCGAAAAGCCTTCGGCAAACCGATCCTCGACAATCAGGTGGTGCACTTCCGCATGGCCGAGCTTTCGACCGAAATCGAACTATTGCGGGCGCTGGTGTACCGCGCCTGCGAGCTCTACCTCAGCGGCGCCGATGTCACGAAGCTTGCATCCATGACCAAGCTCAAGGCGGGGCGGCTGCGCCGCGAAGTCAGCGATGCCTGCCTGCAATATTGGGGCGGCATGGGGTACATGAACGAGACACCCGTGAGCCGCGAGTTTCGCGACGGCCGCCTGATGTCGATCGGCGGCGGTGCCGACGAGATCATGCTCGCCATTATCTGCAAGCTGATGGGAACCCTTCCGGGCACGGGAAACGTCGCCGAGCGGCAGGAAGAAAATGGCTGAACTGCCGCAAACCTCGCATATCAAGCTCGATCTGCGAGGCGGAGTGCTGCACCTGTGGCTCAATCGGCCCGATCGGCGTAACGCCCTGAGTTCCCAAATGGTCGGCGAAATCGCATCGACCTTTGCAGCCATCGCAACGGATCGGTCGGTCCGAATTGTGGTTTTGCGCGGCGCCGGCGGGACGTTTTGCGCCGGCGGCGACATTGCCAGCATGTCGGTGGCGCAGGCGCCGCCGCCGGGCGCGTCCGACGAACTGCGAGACAACAACCGGCGCTTTGGCGCGATGCTGGAAGCGATCAACACCGCGCCACAAGCTGTGATCGCCGCCGTTGAAGGATATGCCATGGGCGGTGGTTTCGGGCTTGCATGTGTAGCGGACATTACGATTACAACAGCGGATGCGCGTTTTGCGCTCAGCGAAGCGACCATCGGTGTGGTCGCAGCGGCGGTTTCGCCGTTCGTCGTGCAGCGCATCGGTTTGGCCGCGGCGCGGCGTCTTGCCGTAACCGCCGCGCGGATCGATGGTGCCGAAGCGCGCGCAATCGGCTTGGCAAATGTTGTGGTGGAGGACGGCGCCGCGCTCGATGCGGCCGTTCGCGACGCCTGCAATTGCGTGCTCAAGTGCGCGCCGCAAGCCATCGCCGCGACCAAGCGATTGATGCTGCGCGCCGCCGGCTCCGACGTCGTCGCTGACCTTCTCGATGACGCTGCGGCAAGTTTCGCCGCTTCGGTTCGCGGCGCTGAGGGCAGGGAAGGCACGGCGGCATTCGTCGAAAAGCGAAAGCCGTCATGGGTGACGCAAGCGGAATGAGGAAATGCGGATAAGCCGGGCCTCCGCGTTAGCCCAAGAAAGCGCAGCGCTGCTCACACGCGCCGCGCCGCATCATGGTTGAGTTCGGCAAAATTCTCATTGCCAATCGCGGCGAGATCGCCTGCCGCATTATTCGTTCAGCCAAGGCGCTAGGTTACCGCACGGTCGCGGTATTCGGCGACGCCGATGCCGACGCGCTGCACGTCCAACAGGCCGACGAAGCCGTCCGCATCGGACCTGCGCCGGCGAAAGAGAGCTACCTCGACATCGACGCGCTGCTTGCCGCCGCGAAACTAGCGCGCGCCGATGCGATCCATCCCGGCTACGGCTTCCTTTCCGAAAATGCCGCCTTCGCGCGCGCCTGTGCCGAAGCCGGCCTCACTTTTATTGGTCCGCCGCCCGCGGCGATCGAAGCCATGGGCGACAAGGCGAAGGCCAAAGCCCTGATGATTTCGGCCGGGATATCGTGCGTTCCCGGCTATCACGATGACGATCAGTCCAACGACCGACTGATGAAAGAGAGCCGGCGTATCGGCTTTCCGTTGATGGTCAAGGCCACGGCCGGCGGCGGTGGCCGCGGCATGCGGCGCGTTGCTTCCGAAGGCGAGCTCCCCGGCGCGTTGGCGCGAGCGCGCTCCGAAGCGGCGGGTGCTTTCGGATCGGACGGCTTGATCCTCGAGAAAGCGGTCGCCGATGCGCGCCATATCGAATTTCAGATTTTTGCCGACCAGCATGGCAACGTCATCCACCTCGGCGAGCGCGAATGTTCGATCCAGCGCCGTCACCAAAAGGTGATCGAGGAGGCGCCGTCGCCCGGGCTCGGCCCGGAACTACGCGCCCGCATGGGCGAGGCCGCGATCGCCGCCGCCCGCGCCGTTTCCTACGTTGGCGCCGGTACTGTGGAGTTTCTGCTCGACGCGTCGGGCGATTTTTATTTCCTGGAAATGAACACGCGGCTGCAGGTCGAGCACGCGGTGACCGAAGCC
>DASXDP010000206.1:0-2307 GCA_036490575.1 Xanthobacteraceae bacterium | reverse complement strand
AAAGAAGGAAAATGGAACGCCGGAAGACGCAGGGGACACCTCCGCACCTGGCGGTGCGGCGCCGGCCCTTTTGGGGGACGGCTCGCCTTCCGGCGTTCCACCACGGCTCTTCCCAAGGGGTGTGTGGTCCCTTGGTGCGATCCGGGCCAGGCTTCGTGGGGGCTTTGCCAACGCGGCGGATATGACCGCCGGCTTTGCCCCCACATCCAGCGACGCACCCCGCACACCGGTCGTAGTGCCGGCAGGCATGATGCCCGGACCGCCCGGGAGCGGGTTGCAAGCCCGCCCGCGGGCACCGCCTCTCGCCCCGGCCTCGCGGCTTGCCTCCGCAAGGCCGTCCTTCATTGGGCGAGACGATTCGTCACTGTATGTACGCTAAACGGGGACGAGTGTCAAGCAGCGTCGCCATAGAAGAGACGGCCGCCGCTTGAATTCCGACAAGTCCGGCGTATTTTCAATCGCGACGCAGATGCCGCGTCTGCGGGAGCATCGCCATGAACATCGAGGCCATCATGCACGAGGCGGAGGAGGGCGGCTTTTGGGCCGAAGTGCCCGCTATTCCCGGCTGTGCGACTCAGGGCGAGACCATGGATGAACTGATGCGCAACCTGCACGAGACCATTGCCGGCTACCTTGCCGTGGACGTCGCTCACACCTGAAGCGCTTTCTGCACCCTTCGCATCCGTGATGGTGTAGGCAAAATCCCCTTTGCCCACGGTCATACTCGGCTGTTAGGACCGCGGCGTGATATGTTCTCCATTAAGGAGTACCATAATGATTGGCGATATTGCATCCCATCGCGAGGAACTGGCCGCGCTGTGCCGCCGCTTTCATGTGCGCCGGCTCGACGTGTTCGGCTCGGCCGCGCGTGCGGCGGACTTCGACCCGGCGCGCAGCGATCTTGATTTTCTGGTCGAGTTCGCCGACGAGGGCGATGAGCTGGCGCGCTTTGTCGATTTCAAAGAGGCGCTGGAGGCCTTGCTGGCGCGCCGCGTCGACCTGGTCGATCGCAAGGGTGTGGAGGCCAGCCCCAACTATATCCGCAAGCGGCACATCTTGACGGGTGCGGAACCGGTCTATGCCGCCTGATCGATCCGGGGAGGGCCGGCGCGACGCGGCGCTGCTTCTCGACATCCTGCTCGCCGCCGAGGCTATCTTGTCCTTCGTCGCCGGTCTCGATTTTGCCGCGTCCCGGCGACCGCAGCGACCCGCGCCTAGAATTTGCCGAGCGGTTGCGGCCGGGGTGCCGAACGGCGGGTTTGTCGCGGCACGACCCCGCTGGACCAAATAGACTTTAACCGACTCTATTTATTATCGTAGCGGCTCACGCTGGGTGCCGTTTCGCGGGACCTAATCTGTTAGGTCCGAGATATTGCCCCAGAGAACGGCGAATTTTAGGGCTTCCGACTTCGCACTCCCATACAATCTTTGCCTTCCAACCCAGTCGCCGCAATTCTGAAGCCATCCGCTTGTCGCGAGCGATGTTGCGCGCGATCTTTGTTCGCCAATAGGTAACGTTGGTTTTAGGGATCCGCGCGCCGCGTTTGCAGGAATGGCCGTGCCAAAAGCAGCCGTGAACGAAAATCACTTTTTTCCGACTCGGAAACACAATGTCGGGCGCGCCGGGGAGCTTCTCTGAATGTAGCCGGTAGCGATAGCCCATTGCGGTTAGAATTTTCCGAACGGCAAGCTCCGGCGACGTGTCGCGGCTTTTAACCGCGCGCATGATCGCGCTGCGCTCTGACGAAGTCACCGCTTCACGGCCTCACTGTGCGGCCAGCGTGATGGTTTTCTTGGAGCCGATTTCTGCGGCGGTAAGCTTGTGAACCGCCGCCGTGCCTCGTTGGTTCAAGCCGCCAAAATACAAAGCTCGAAATTGCTTGGCGTCGGTGGGCGACTTGAACCGAAAATGCCAAGGCCCGTGCGCGTATGGTTGTCGCGCCACCGTCACTCGCACTGCAATCAAGCCGCCTTCGGGAGGCTCCAACGTGGCGCGGTGCAAGTCCGGCGATACGCGGACCTTGGTGCTGTCCGTGTCTTTCTGTACAAGCTTGAGCACTTCGGCGAGCGGTCGCCCGTTCGGCATAGCCGCGACGCGATCTATGGTTTCCGTCAGCGACGCGTAACCGCGTTCCATCATTCTTCCCCATCTTCTTCATCGGTCGCCAAACCTATCAGCGTGGCGTGATATTTGGAAAGCCGTTCAAAGTGCGCATTCATAGCGCGCGCAATCTGCTTGCTGTTCTTCACGGAAATAAAATGGTTCACGATTTCGGAGTAGCGTTCCGCTTGTCGTGGCAACCGGAG
>DASXDP010000205.1:0-46304 GCA_036490575.1 Xanthobacteraceae bacterium | reverse complement strand
ACTGTAATCGTGGGGTGTTAGTTCAATGGGTATGCCGTGCGATGTGCGTTCGCACGCGTGCCGCCAGGCCTCTTGGGTGCGTGAGAGTATTTGCGGATCAGCTAATCCTTTTGTCGCGACCAGACGTTCGAGCGCGGCAAGCCAATGCCGATAGTAGGTTTCGCCGGTGTCAGGATCGCCTTTAGCTTGCGCGTGCTTGATCTCGTCGCCCAACGCGGCGGCCCATTCCGTTGCAGAAAACACGCCGCGCTCTCGCAGCGTGACCGCAAGCGCGAAAGCCTGCGCTTCCCACGGCTCGCGGAATGCCGGCTGCTTGGCGTCGCCATTCCAGGCGAGTGGGTGCAACGAACGAGAGCCGGAATTCATATCACGCCGGATCCAGATACGGCTCGAATGCTTCGATCGAAACCTTCAGCGCCGGGTCGCTTTTGTCGCCCCACAATTCAGTGCCGTCGAATAACACCGTATAAAGCCATTGCGGATTCTCGCCCGCGCCGTGCGCCGCCGTATCGGGAAAGACGTGGCAGCCCCGGTTTGCTTCGATCACGCCGACCCGATCGCGGGCGTAGCGCGGCAGCCGCGTGTGGGTCTCGGGGTGGATGTTTTTCGTACGCACACGGTCACCGGGCTTGAAAAGGGCGGGCCCTTGCGGTGGCCGATAGTAAGAGCCGCGCGTGAGTGTGCGCGGCGTGTCGGCCGCTGTGACTTTGCGTGTCGAGGGCGGGCCGTGGCGCAGCGCGTGACCCGCGGCAATTTCCCCGGCGCTGGCCAATCCGTGGTTGATGACTCTCTTTTCCAGACCCAGCGCCCATTTGCGGTAATATGAGCTCGACAGATAGACGTCGGGCGGCAAGCTCTCGATGCTGGCGCGGCTCTCGTCGATCGTCCAAACTCCGATTGCGGCCATCGCCCGGTTCAGCGCCAGGCAGCGTCCTTCCCAAGGCGCGTGAAAAACCGGCTCATCCTGCTCCGGCTCGACTTTGCCGAAGCCATGCATGCCGCCCATGTCGTGGATGCCATCCATCAGACTGCCGCCGCCGCGGACTTCGGCAATCCGGTGCCAATCATGGAATCGCGCGTCACCAATGACGCCAGTTTCTCGCTGCTCCACCCTTCCGTTCCGGAGGGCCGCATCGGTAACACCATGAAGCGCGTTTCCGCGGTCGAATCCCAGACCCTGATCTGCATGTCGCGCGCCAGCGAAACGCCGAAATCGGCAAGGACGCCGCGCGGGTCATTTACCGCTCGTGAACGATACGGCGCAGATTTGTACCAGACCGGTGGAAGTCCGAGGATTTCCCAAGGGTAGCAGGAGCACAGCGTGCAGACGATCATGTTGTGAAGGGCAGGCGTGTTCTCCACGGCAATCAGATGGTCGCCAACGCGGCTGACGAGTCCGAGCGCTTGCACCGCCTTGGTCGCATCCGCGAGCAGGGCTTCCTTGAACGCCGGGTCGGTCCACGCCTTGGCGACAACGGCCGCGCCGGTATGCGGGCCGATCCTGGTTTCATAGGCCTCAATCATGGCGTCGAGAGCGGCGGGATCGACGTAGCCTTTCTCGGCCAGCACCGTTTCCAGCGCTCGGACGCGAAGCTGCATCTCGGATAACTCCGAGCCGTGTGCTGAATGTTCGGATTCGTCGTGATCGTCGGCCATCTGCGGCACTCCGGTCCCGCATTGCGGGAACGGGTCTTATAGCGCGTCGGCCTTGGTTGCTTAAAGCGGAGTTACTGCCCGCTGGTCGTGATGCCGTAGCCGGAATTCATGACTCGGCCGCTTGCAGTCGCGTTGTGAAGGGCGATGAGGGTGAGGACGCTAACGGCGGCGTACAGAACAGCCCCTACCGTAAAGCTGAGGGCAAAAGGACGCTGCATCGGGGTTGCCCGTGCCTTCTTTTGGGTTCGAGTTGGTAAATCTTGAAACACGGTGGGGGATGAATGGTTCCTGTGACCTGCGGGCGGCAGATTGCCGCCAAGAAATGAACGATTCATTTCTTTTCCAGCAGCAGCGTTCCTTCGCGGCGAATAAGAGGTTGCAGGGTTTCGGCAAGTTTAGCCAAAAGCCAAGGCAAGAAGATTTCAAGTCGGACACTATCCTCGGCCACTTCGATGGTGCCGCTGACAACCTGCCCAAGCGCGCTGATGCGAAACTGCAGGCGATCGCCGTCCCAGGTTTCCTCGGAGACCGCAAACAGCTGTGAATATTTCGTCCGTATCTCGGCAAGGCCGCTCTTGAGGCGGCGGACCGCCTCGTCCTTGCCAAGACGATGCGGAATGGACACGACCAACGGCTTTGACATAAAGGCTCCTGCCCGCCCGTCCGGTATATGGGAAGCGGCGAGGCGTCGATCAAACGCGCGAACGTTGCGCAGGGAGAGGGGCATGTCCGCGACACAGATTTTCGACCTCACTGGTCAGGTGGCACTTGTCACCGGCGCTTCCAGCGGACTGGGTGAGCGCTTTGCCGACGTGTTGGCGGCGAATGGCGCGGACGTCGTGTTGGTGGCGCGCCGGGCCGAACGCTTGGCCGCCGTGACCGGGCGCATCGCCAAATCCGGCCGGCGCGCGATCTCGGTTGCGGCGGACGTGTGTGACAGCGCCGCCATGCAGCGGGCGTTCGACGCCGCCGAAAAAGAAATCGGAACGGTGACGATTCTCGTAAACAACGCCGGCATCGTGCATTCGGCGCGCGCCGTCGAATTGAAAGGGGAGGACTGGCGACGCGTCTTGGCAACCAACCTCGACGCGGTATTTTTTTGGGCCCAGGAAGCCGCGCGCCGCATGCTCGCGGCCGGCAAAAAGGGCTCGATCGTCAACATCGCCTCGGTTCTCGGCGTTTCGCCCGACAAAGGCGTCATTGCCTACGCCGCCGCGAAGGCGGGCGTCATTCAACTGACCAAGGCGCTGGCGCTGGAACTTTCCTTCAAGGGTATTCGCGTCAATTCCATTGCGCCGGGCTGGATCACGACTGAAATCAATCGCGACTATTTGGCGAGCGAACGCGGTTTGGCCATGAGGCGGCAGATTCCCATGGGCCGTTTCGGTGAGGTCGAGGATCTGGACGGTCCGCTGTTGTTGCTCGCTTCTGACGCCGGGCGCTACATGACCGGCGCGATACTGGTCGCCGACGGCGGCCAGCTTGCCGCGTTGCACGTCTGAGAGGTGCGTCGGGTCGGCGACTAGCCGTCGGCGCCGGCGTGGGCGAGGCTTGCTGCTTGTGCGGCAGTGCCGCGAGCATACCAGCGGTCATGCGCAAGCGTGCCCACCGCCATCGCGGCGACGAAGACGACGATGCCCGGCGACAGCGACGCCAAATTCTCGATCGCCGGTCCCGGACATAGGCCCACCAGGCCCCAGCCGACGCCGAACAACGCCGCGCCGGCGACGAGCGGACGGTCAATTCGCGTTTGTGCCGGCCACTGATTTTCCTGTTCAAAAATCGGCACCCGCCGCCGCGCGAGCGCATAGCCTGCGCCCGCCACAATAAGCGCAGCGGCCATCACGATCGCCAAACTCGGATCCCAATTGCCGCTCGGAATGGCAAGGATGTCGAGAAAGCCAAGCACCTTTTCCGGACGGATCATTCCGGAAATGAACAATCCCCAGCCGAACACATAACCACACAGGAGACTTGCGAGTGCGCGCATCGCATCAGCCTCCGATCACGTGCCGCGTGATTGCAACCACGACAATCGCGGCAAACATGAAAATGCCGGTCGCGGCGAGCGAGCGCGGCGACAAGCGCGCAATGCCACAAATGCCGTGACCGGACGTACAGCCGTTGCTCAGCCGCGTGCCGAAACCGACCAGGAGCCCGGCGACGGCAATGACGACAAAGCTTGTAGGCAGCTGTGGAACTGGGATCGCTTGGCCCAAGAGCGCGGCAGTCAATGGCGCCGCTATCAGTCCGACGATGAAAGTCGCCCGCCATCCGCGATCGGTTGAACCCGGATCGATCAGGCCGGCAAATACTCCGGTGATGCCGGCGATGCGGCCATTGAGAAGCATCAGCAATACCGCGGAGAGGCCGATCAGCCCGCCGCCGATGGCCGCAGAGATAGGAGTAAAGTTGCTCATTTATTTGCTCACTCGTACTTGCCGCGTGTTTTTCCGCGGCGACGCAATGGGCTACAAAGTAAGCGGCCCGAGCACACGCCGCAACAAATGCAAGCGTGGGCGACGACCGCAGTACGATCGACGCATCTTTCGCGAGTTGCCGCTATGGATTTGCTGCCATTTGCCGGCAGTTTGGAATATTCTTTCCGGAAGATGCCGCGGTCAGGGAGGGACCACGCGTGAATGATCAGGGGCGCGGCACAGAAGCCGTGCGCGGGACACACGACGCGGTGCTGCGGAGGGTCCGCGAACTCACCAGCCGCATTCGTGCCGCGGCCGACGCCGCCGAAGAAGCGCGCACGATCCCGCGGGACATGGTTGATGCGCTCTTGGGCGCCGGTGTCAGCCGCATTCTGATCCCGCCGCGGTTCGGCGGATACGGGCTTGGCCTCGACACCTGGTTTGAAGTCGTGCGCGAGCTCGCCAAGGCCGACGCGTCGCACGGCTGGTGCGCGAGCCTCATGATTCATCACCCCCATTATGTCAGCCAGTTTTCCGAGGACGCGCAGAAGGCAGTGTGGGCCGACGGTCTCGATCAGGCGATCGCGGCCTCTATCCAGCCTGTCGGCAACATAGAGCCCGCCGAAGGCGGCTATCGCGTGTCCGGTCAATTTCCGTTTGCCAGCGGCATCAACCACAGCCGCTGGCTCATTGTCGGCGCGCTGCTTCGCACCGAGGGGCATCCTGACGCTGCGTTCTTTCTGGTTCGGCCAGGCGAATACAAAGTGACCGAAACCTGGTTCACCTCGGCGATGCGTGCGACAGGAAGCAACACCGCGGTTTGTGAAAATGTCTTCGTGCCCGAGAGTTTTACCGTCCGGCTGTCGGATTTGCGCGAAGGCAAAGCGCCCGGTGGCGCGCTGCACGGCCATCCGATCTATCGCGCGCCATTTATCGCTTATGCGCCCCTGACTTTCGTCACGCCGATGCTCGGCGCCGCGCAGGGCGCCTACGAGCTGTTTCGCGATTGGACGAAACGGCGGCGCGCGTCGCGCGGCGGAGCCGTCGCTGAAATCATCAGCGTTCAAGTGCGAATGGCGCGCGTCGCCGCCGATCTCGATGCGGCCGAGTTGCTGTTGCGCCGCGCGGTCGAGGTTGCCCAGGCGCCGAAGCCTCCGTCATTGGGGATCCGTGCACGTTCCATGCGCGACTTTTCCCGCGCTGCCGAGCTTTGCGTCGCCGCGGTCGATGAACTCCTTGCCATGAGCGGGACTGCCGGGTTTAGTTCATCGCATCCCATCCAGCGGGCGTGGCGCGATATCCATTTTGCTGCCATGCACGTCGCGCTGAACCCCGAGCAGAATCTTTCACACTTTGGCCGGACCGAACTGGATTTGCCGCGCGAGCCCCACTTGCCGTTTTTCTAATCAACAAATGCAGATGGAAGGCATCACATGAAATTCTTCGATTGCGCCACCGCCCCAAGTCCGCGCCGGGTCCGAATCTTTCTGGCGGAGAAGGGGATGACTGTGCCGACCGTGCAGGTCGATCTGCGCAATAACGAGCAGCTCACGCCGGCCTTCAAGGCCATAAACCCCGACGCGACGGTGCCGGCGCTCGAGCTCGATGACGGCACGCGGATCAACGATGCCATCGGTATCTGCGTGTACTTCGAGGCGATTCAGCCGCGGCCGGCGCTGATGGGCGAGAGTCCCGAGGAAAAAGCGCTGATCATTTCCTGGCAACGGGAAGTGGAGCGGAATGGCTTCTACGCCGTGATGGAAGCGTTCCGTAATACCGTGCCGGGTCTCAAAAGCCGCGGGCTGCCCGGGCCGCATGACTACGAGCAAATCCCGGCGCTGGCCGATCGCGGACGGCTGCGCGTTGCGCATTTTTATGAGCAAATGAATTCCCGCCTGGCGGACAACGAGTTCGTTGCCGGGCCGCGTTATTCGGTTGCCGACATAACCGCGCTGGTCACCGTCGATTTCGCCATGAGGGCCAAAATGCCGATCCCGGAAGGACATGCGCGGCTGCGCCGCTGGCACACGCAAGTTTCCGCCCGCCCAAGCGCAAAAGCTTAAAGCCGGACGTGTCATGACGGATATCCGCCGTGTGCTCGACTGGCTTGCCGGGGGCGCGTTGTCCGGCGAGCAATCTCAGGACGTGCTCGCGGAACTGTGCGAACGCCTGGTCGCGAGTGGCGTACCGCTGTGGCGGGCGGCGGTCTTTGTCACGACGCTGCATCCCGATGTCATGGGGCGCCGATTTTTGTGGCAGGCGGAATCGGGCGTGACGACATCCGAAGCGCTGCATGACCTTAAGCAGACGGACGAGTTCATCCGAAGTCCTTTCAGCACGGTGTACGCAACCCGTGCGCCGCTGCGGCAGCGTCTTGGCGGCAACGATGGTCCGATTGAGTTCGAGGTGCTGCGCGATTTGCGCAACCAGGGCGGAACCGACTACGCGGCATTCCCGCTGTTGTTCACCGACGGTTCAATTCATGTCGTGACCTTTGCGACGCGAGAACCCGGCGGGTTTAGCGCAACGCAATTTTCGAGCATTGAATCCGTAATCTCGCCGTTGGCGCGCGTCGCCGAAATCCGCGCGCTCCGCCGCACCGCGGGGAACCTCATCGACACGTACGTCGGGCATCAAACCGGCGAACGCATCCTTTCCGGGAAAATACGCCGTGGTTACGTCGAGGCGATTCGCGCCGCGGTTTGGCTCTCCGACATGCGAGGATTCACTTCGCTATCCGAGCGATCGCCGCCGCAGGCGGTTATCGAGCGATTGAATGTTTACTTCGAGTGCCAGGTTCCGGCGATCCTCGATCACGGCGGTGAAGTGCTCAAATTCATGGGCGACGGCCTGCTCGCCATTTTCCCAATCGATAATGCAAAAGACACCGGGGCGGTGTGCTACCGCGCGCTCGACTGCGCGCGGGATTTTCGCGCCCGGGTCGCCGCGCTACCGCGCGCCGGCGACACAGATGCCATTCGTTTTGGGCTTGCCTTGCACGTCGGGGAGGTGATGTACGGCAACATCGGCGGCGGCAACCGGCTGGATTTTACCTGCATCGGACCGGCGGTGAATCTGGCGGCACGATTGGAGAAAGTCGCCGCCAAGCTGGGCGAAGCGGTTGTCGCCTCGGCGGAATTTGCCGGACACTGTCCAAAGGATTTTCGCCCGCTCGGCGAGCACGCCGTGGCCGGCTTTACCGCACCGCAACTTGTTTTCGGTATGGCCGATTGACTTAAAGGCAAGCGCCCCGCGCCAGCATTGGTTGCGGTATCGTTCAGCCCTATATCAGGTAAGCGCCCGACCTCTGGCAGAATCGGCGCTCCCGGGGCAGAGTAGGGTCGGAGTTCCTCGATGCCGCTTCGCGACGTCAAACTCGACGACAAGTACGATCTCGGCCACAGCCACATCTTCGTCACCGGTTTCCAGGCGCTGGTGCGGTTGTGTTTGATGCAAAAGGAACTCGACCGGCGTAACGGCCTCAACACGGCCGGTTACGTATCCGGTTACCGCGGCTCGCCGCTCGGCGGTCTCGACAGCCAATTCCAGCGCGCCGCGCCGTTTCTGGAAAAGAGCGACATCCGCTTTCAGGGTGGCATCAACGAGGATCTTGCCGCCACCGCCATATGGGGCACGCAGCAAGCCGAGCTACGCGGCGAGGGCAAATACGATGGCGTGTTCGCCATGTGGTACGGCAAGGGTCCGGGCGTCGATCGCACCGGCGACGTCTTCCGCCACGCCAATCTGGCCGGCACCGCCAAACACGGCGGCGTTCTCGCGCTCATGGGCGACGATCATACGGCCGAGTCGTCGACCACGGCGCACCAGTCCGAATATCACTTCATCGATGTGATGATCCCGATTCTCAATCCGGCCGGCGTGCAGGAGGTGCTCGACTACGGCCTCTACGGTTGGGCGATGTCGCGTTTTACCGGTGCTTGGGTCGCGCTCAAGACCATGCACGAGACGATCGAGTCGACGGCGGCGATCGACGCCAACCTCGATCGCATCAAAATCGTCACCCCGACCGATTTCCTGATGCCGGACGGCGGTCTCAATATCCGGCTCCACGATCCGATTCTGACGCAGGAAGCGCGCCTGCACGATTTTAAGCGCGACGCCATGCTGGCGTTCCTGCGCGCCAACAAGATCAATCACACCATCACGTCGGGTGGCCGCGCGCCCAAAATCGGCATCATCACCGCTGGCAAGGCTTATCTCGATGTTCGCCAGGCACTCGACGAACTGGGCATCGACGAAGTCAGGTGCAACGAACTCGGCATCCGGCTTTACAAGGTGGGATGCCCGTGGCCGATCAGCCGGCGTGAGCTCGCGGAATTCGCGGAAGGTCTCGAACTCATCATCGTCGTTGAAGAAAAGCGTTCGCTCATTGAAGTGCAAGTCCGCGAGGAGTTGTACGGCACCGCCAACCAGCCGGTGTGCATCGGCAAGCGGGACGAGCAGGGCAACTGGCTGTTTCCGGTAAAGGGCGCACTCGATTCCAACGAAGTCGCAATCAGCATCGGGGAGCGGATCCTCAAATACCACCGCAACGACGAAATCGCGCAGCGCGTCGCGCGTTTGAAGGAATTCCAGCGCATCGCCGCCGAAACACGCGATATCGCGCAACGCATTCCGTATTTCTGCTCAGGCTGTCCCCACAATTCATCGACCGTGGTGCCCGAGGGGATGCGCGCCTATGCCGGCATCGGTTGCCACTTCATGGCGCAATGGATGGACCGCTCGACGCTCGGTTACACGCAAATGGGCGGCGAGGGCGCGAACTGGGTCGGCGAAGCGCCTTTCTCCACGCGCGAGCACGTGTTTCAAAATCTCGGCGACGGCACATACAATCACTCCGGCTATATGGCGATCCGCGCCGCCATCGCCGCGAAAACGAACATCACCTACAAAATCCTATTCAACGACGCGGTGGCAATGACCGGCGGCCAGCGAAACGACGGCGGTCTCACCGTGCCGCAGGTCGCCCGACAGGTCGCGGCCGAAGGCGCCAAGCGTGTCGTTGTCGTGACCGACGAGCCGGACAAATATCCGCGCGATACCGAATGGCCGGGCGGGGTTACCATTCATCACCGCGACGAATTGAATGAGGTGCAGAAGGGCCTTGCGGAAATACCGGGTGTGACGGTGCTGATCTACGACCAGACCTGCGCCGCCGAAAAGCGTCGCCGCCGCAAGCGGCACACGTATCCCGATCCGGAAAAGCGCGTCATCATCAACGAACTGGTCTGCGAAGGCTGCGGCGATTGCGGGGTGCAATCGAACTGCGTGTCGGTGCAGCCGCTGGAAACCGAGTGGGGCAGAAAGCGGACCATCGACCAATCGAGCTGCAACAAGGACTTTTCCTGCATCAAGGGGTTCTGTCCGTCATTCGTCACGGTCCACGGCGCGAAGCTCAAAAAGGGCGAAGGCGTCGCCGCCGATCACGATTTGCCGGCGCTTGCCGATCCGAAGCTTCCGGCCATCGATCAGACCTACAACATCATTGTCACCGGGGTCGGCGGTACCGGCATTGTGACCATCGGCGGCATATTGGGCATGGCGGGGCACCTCGAGGGCCGCGGGGTCGGCGTGCTCGACATGGCCGGCTTGGCGCAAAAGGGCGGCGCCGTATTCAGCTACATTCGTTTCGCTGAACGTCCGGACGATATCCACGCTATCCGCGTCGCCGCCGGCCGCGCCAATCTTGTGTTGGGCGGCGATATCGTCGTCGCCGGTACGCGCAAGATCCTGGCGTCCGTCAAACATGGCGCCACCGTCATGGTGGTCAACACCTCGGAATTCCTGCCGGGCGAGTTCACCCGCAACCCGGATTTTTCGCTACCCAGCGAGCGGCTCAAGCGCACCATCGCCGCCGACGCCGGTCGCGACAACGCGCATTTCGTCGACGCCACGAGATTGGCGACCGCGTTGTTTGGTCAATCCGTGGGCGCCAACATGTTCCTCGTCGGCTACGCCTATCAGTTGGGGGCGCTGCCGTTATCGGCTGGCGCGATCGAGCGGGCCATCGAGCTCAACGGCGAGGCGGTGGTGATGAACAAAGCCGCCTTCCATTGGGGGCGCCGCGCGGCGGTCGACCGCGCCGCGGTCGAGGCATTGGCGAAACCTGCGGCCGCGGTGACCAGCGACGCGCAGCACCTCTCCGACTCGTTCGCCGAGACCGTCGAGCGACGGGTGAAGTTTCTCGCCGATTATCAGGACGCGGCCTACGCAGCGCGTTACCGGGCCTGGGTCGAGAAGGCCAAGGCCGTCGAGGCGGAGAGGGCGCCGGGCAAGTGCGGACTGGCCGACGCCGTCGCGCGCTATCTGTTCAAGCTGATGGCCTACAAGGACGAGTATGAAGTCGCGCGGCTTTATACCGACGGCGCCTTCCGCAACCAGGTCGCGACAACGTTTGGCGGCGAAAACCTTCGCTTCGAGTTTCACCTCGCGCCGCCCCTGCTCGCGCGCCGCGACAAGACAACGGGCTTGCCGAAGAAAATGAGTTTCGGGCCGTGGCTACTGCCGGCGTTCCGGCTATTGGCGAAGCTCAAATTCCTCCGCGGCACGGCTTTTGATCCGTTCGGCCGGTCGATCGAGCGGCGCACCGAGCGCGGGCTGATCGCCGACTATGAAACCATGCTCGGCAATGTGTTGTCTTCCCTAACGCCGGAAAATCACCATCTCGCCGTGGGGCTTGCCGCCATTCCGGAAAAAATACGAGGCTTCGGCCACGTCAAGCAGCGTCATCTCGCCGCCGCCAAGGCCGATGAAGCCGCATTGCTCGAACAATATGCCGCAGGTTCGCAGTCGCTCCTCAAAGCGGCTGAATAATCGCCGTTTCGGACAGCTTTACTCGTCTTACGCGGCGCCCGGCGCAGTGCTAGAATTTTGACTATTCATCGCCGCAATTGCGGCGTCTAAGTTCGCAGCCGTCATGCCGGACCACCCCGAAATCTCCCCCCATCCTGACGAGCTCGCGCCGTCCATACTGCCGCGCGAGCCGGAACCGCCGCCGCTGGCGCCCGCCATCGGCGAAGGACCGATGGTCGAGCAGCAGGCGGCCGCGGGCGACATCGCCCCCCGGGCTCAGATCGGCGTCCTTTTGGTCAATCTCGGGACGCCTGATGCGGCAAATGCCGGCGCGGTGCGGCGGTATCTCAAGGAATTCCTCACCGATCCGCGCGTGATCGAGAAGGATTCGGTGTTCTGGAAGATCGTTCTCAACGGCGTCATTTTACCGGTTCGCTCGCGGCGCAAGGTGCGTGACTACCGGAAAATCTGGAATCGTCAGCGGGACGAGTCGCCGCTGATGACCATCACTCGTTCACAGGCGGAACAGCTCGCCAACCTCCTCAAACCACTCGGCAAGCACATCGTCGTCGACTGGGCGATGCGATACGGCACGCCATCCATCGCGTCGCGTCTCACGACATTCGTCGAACGCGGCTGTGACCGGATTTTGGTCATGCCGCTCTATCCGCAATATGCGGCGCCAACGACCGCGACCGTGGGCGACGAAGTTTTCCGTTTTTTGATGAAGCAGCGCCGGCAGCCGGCGTTGCGCATCATGCCGGCCTATTACGACGATCTGGATTACATCGGCGCGCTGGCGTCCTCACTGGAAACGGGACTGGCGGCGCTGCCGTTCAAGCCCGACTTGATTGTTGCGTCCTATCACGGCATGCCGGTCGAGTACGTGCGCAAGGGCGACCCCTATCAGATCCAATGTGAGGCGACGACCGATCTGCTCCGCCGCCACCTCAAGCTCGACGACCGAAACCTGATATTGACCTATCAGTCGCGTTTCGGCCGCGCCAAATGGCTGGAGCCATCCACCATCCAAACGGTCAAGAAGCTCGCCAAGAACGGCGTCAAGAACCTCGCGGTGATCACGCCCGGCTTTTCGGCAGACTGCCTGGAAACGCTGGAAGAGATCGCCGTCGAGAACGCCCGCGTGTTCAAACGCAATGGCGGCGAAAAATTTGCCGCGATCCCCTGCCTGAACGACAGCGAACCGGGAATGTTAATGATCGCCCGGCTGGCGGTGCGCGAGCTCAAGGGCTGGATTTAAGTCCCGGCCTCGCGCCTAAAAATCGCGACCTCCGTTGGATTTAGCGCGTGTCCCATTGCTCGGGGAGGCGGCGAAAGTCTGCCGCAATCAACCACTCGTTAACCATATCCGTTCTACCTCCGTTAACCATCGGGACGCTCGTTCGCGGCCCGCGCCGGCCGTCACGGGGCGACCGGCCGGACGTACGTCGCGGGTTTGCTCCCTGACGGTGGTTGGCTTTGGCAGTTTCCGAGGTGACGCGGACGGCGGAAACGGCGCGCACTTTGGTGGTGCGCGCAATCGTAACGCGCCGTCGCTCGGCGGCGGGCGTTGCCGTCAGCGCGTTGGCTGCCATGCTCGGCCTGCTTTCTCCCACTCGCGTTCTGGCTCAGGCACAGACGCAGGCACTGACGCAGACGCCTGGCTCTTCAGGCAATCTTTTGCAGCCTTTGCTTCCGGGCAATCCAGCGACGCCGCCGCGTTTCAGGCGGCCAGGCCAAGGGACTAATCCGCTTGGGAGTGAGACGCCGCCGGTTGGCACTTTCGCGTCTTCTTCCTCGATGATCGGAACCACGCCGGTTTATGGCAGTCCCAATGGATTTGGCGCCGGTAACACCGGTTTTGACTCGACTAACATCCTGCGGCGCCAGCGCCGCGTGCGGCCGGCTCCGCGGTACGCGCCGCCGACCAACGAAACTTTTACGCCCGCGCCCTCGGCACCAGGCGCGCGCCCGCCGCTGACCATCGCGCCGCCGCCACCGCCGGTGATCTACCCCAAGCAGGCCGCCGGGCGCGTCGGGGCGACCTTGCCGCAGGCGGCACTCGAAACGCCGCTGAGCAACCCTCCCGGAGAAATCCATCCGCTGACAGCGGCGTTGCGCACCGGCGCCGACCTGCCCATTCCGCCTGCGGAGCGTTTCGACTACACCGCGAGCAACCCGCCGCCGACATTGCCGCCGATCAACACTTTTCCGCTCGGCGTCCTGCCGCTGCAGCTTCTTCCCATCGCCGCCGGAGATCCCTGGGCGCCGCTCGGTGTTCGCGCCGGATCGTTTTTGCTGTTGCCTTCGGTCGACCTGTCGGTCGGTTACAACACCAGTCCCGAGCGTTCGTTTGGTACGCCGCCGTCGGCGTATTTCGTCGTCGCGCCGGAATTGCAAGTCGCTTCCGACTGGGCACGCCACTCGCTCACCGCCGACATCGCCGGCTCCTATACATGGTATGCCTCTGACGCTCTTCTTCCGTCGCTCAACGCGCCGTACCTTAATTCGAAGATCGACGGCCGCATCGACGTTTCACGAGACACCCAAATCCTGCTCGAAAACCGCGTCATCATCTCGACCGACAATCCGGGCAGCCCGAACTTGCAGGCGCAGCTCGCGCAGTTGCCGCCGAACGAGGACGTCGGTGAGACACTCGGGCTGGTGCAAACCTTCAACCGCCTTACCTTCACCCTCAAAGGCACCTTCGATCGCGCCACCTATAACCCGTCGCTGCTGACAGACGGCACGACATCGAACAACGGCGACCGTAACTTCGATCAGTACGGCGGGAGCTTCCGGGCCGGCTACGAACTCGATCCAGGCTTGAAACCGTTCGTAGAGGTAGCCGCCGATACCCGTGTTCACGACGATGAATACGACATCAACGGCCTGGCGCGGGATTCAGTCGGCGCCAGCGTAAAGGTCGGCAGCGCCGTCAACCTGTTCGGCTCGCTCACCGGCGAAATGGCGGTCGGTTATCTGCAACGCGACTATCAGGACCCGACGCTGCCGAATATCGGCGGCATCATCGGCGACGGCTCGCTGATTTGGCAGGCGACACCGCTGACTACCGCCAGACTCACCGCTACGTCACAGATTTACGAGACAACGCTCGACGGCGCGTCCGGCCAGTTCAGCCGTGATATCGCCTTGCAGGTCGATCATGCCTTCCTCACCTGGCTTATCGGTACCTGGAAGGCAGGATACGGTAACGACAACTACACCGGCTCCGGCCTCACCGACAATCGCTATTTCACCTCGGTTGGAGCCACGTACAAATTTAACCGCGAGTGGCAGGTCAGGACCGAGTTGCGCCAGGATTGGCAGACCGCTTCACAACCCGGTTTCTCTTACACCGGCACGACGCTGCTCTTCGGTGTGCGGGCGCAACGCTAACGTTGCCCTTCGGGGACCAAGCCACCGGCAACTCCAAGTCGCCAAAAAGGACTAGCCGCCGTTGATTTCGGCCAGGATTTTCTTGATTTCGTCGCGGAAGCCCGGCGCAATCTCTGCGTTCGCCAGCGCATATGAGACATTGGCGGCAAGGAAACCGATTTTCGATCCGCAGTCGAAGCTGCGGCCCGCGAATTTCAAACCGTAGAAAGGTTGCGTCCGCGACAGCTCGATCATGGCGTCGGTGAGCTGGATCTCGCCGCCGGTGCCGCGGTCCTGCTTCTCCAGGAAATCGAGAATTTCAGGCTGCAGAATGTACCGGCCGGTGAGGATAAGGTTCGAGGGCGCACGCTCTCGCGGCGGCTTCTCGACCATGCTGGTGATGGAGAAGACGCTGCCCTTCTGCGCGCCGACGCCGACGACGCCGTATTGATCGACACGTTCGTAAGGCACCTCCTCGACAGCAACGATATTGGCGCGATCGCCGTTTTCGCGAGCGGCCTCGATCATCTGCGCGAGACAGCCGGGCTGGTGCTGTACGAGCACGTCGGGCAGCAGCAGCGCGAACGGCTCGCGGCCAATCAGTTCCCGGGCGCACCAAACGGCATGGCCGAGCCCCAGCGGCTCCTGTTGGCGGGTGAAGCTGGTCGTGCCGGGGTCCGGCAATTCCCGCCGCAATCCGTCGAGCGCCTTCTGCTTCTGGCGCTCGAGTAGCGTCATCTCCAGTTCGAACTGCCGGTCAAAATGATCCTCAATGACCCCTTTGTTCCGTCCGGTGACGAATATGAAATGCTCGATGCCCGCTTCGCGCGCCTCGTCCACCACATGCTGGATGAGTGGCCGGTCAACCACCGGCAACATCTCCTTCGGCATGGCTTTTGTTGCCGGCAGGAATCGGGTGCCTAATCCGGCGACGGGAAAGACAGCTTTACGAACGATTTTCATGGACGCCCAAGGATAGGACAGCTCAAACGTTTTGTTGCCAAATTCTGTGGTCAAGTGAAGGTAGAAACAGGCCGGGACTGAAACTACCCGGCGGGGCGTTGCCGTTCAATGAACGAAGATGCAGAGGTGCGCCACAATCGCCTGCCAGCGGGAGAAAACTGCCGGTTTAAGGCTTCCGTAACGCCGCGCCGCGCCGTGCCCCTGGGCGTGCGTTCCAAATCGGACATCGTTTGCTGATCTAAAGTCCGCACCATGCGCATTCCCTTCTCATTTCTCCGCGGTGCCATCCTCGGCCTGACCGTTTTTTCGCTTGTGCATCCGGTCTCGGCGCAGGTCTCGGCGCAGGTCTTGGCGCAGGACAAGCCGGACAACTGGCTGACACGGCTGCTTCAACCGGGCCAGCCCGCGGCGGCTCCCCCCGCGGCTGCTTCGGGAGCGGAGCGCCAGTGGAGCGGCCAATCGGGCGCCTCCGGCAACCCGCTGATGACGGCCGACGCCATCCGCTCCGCCGGCGCGGACTTCACCAATTGCCTCGCCGGGCTCTGGCCGGCCGCGGAACTGCGGGGCATCACACGCGCGACTTTCACGCGTTACACCGAAGGCCTGACGCCTGATCTGAGCATCATGGACCTTCTCGATGCGCAGCCGGAATTCACCAAGTCGACCTGGGATTACCTCGATCTGTTGGTCGGCGACGATCGCATCGCGCGCGGCCGCGAGGTCCTTGCGCAATACGCCCCTGCCTTCGCCGCCGTCGAGAGAACTTATGGCGTCGATCGTCATATCCTGGCGGCGATCTGGGGCGTGGAATCCAATTACGGCACCATGGGCGGCGATCGGCCGGTCATCCGCTCGACCGCGACCTTGGCCTGCGTCGGCCGCCGCCGCGATTATTTTCGCGAGGAATTCCTGTCGGTTCTGGAAATCCTGCAGCGCGGCGACGTCAAGCCGGACCGACTGGTTGGATCATGGGCGGGCGCGTTCGGGCCGACGCAATTTATGCCGACGACATTCAAGCGGTTTGCGGTCGATTTCGACGGCGACGGTCGACGCGACGTGGTCGATACCGTGCCCGATCTTCTCGCATCCACAGCAAACAATCTCAAGGAAGACGGCTGGCAAGCCGGCGCGCGGTGGGGTTATGAAATCCTCCTGCCACCGAATTTTGACTATCGCGAGCTTGATCGTGCGCCGCAACAGACGGTCGCAAAATGGAGCGCGCTCGGCATCAAACGGGCCGATGGAAAACCCTTCACCCGGCTGTCAGATCGCGGCGAGGTGTTGTTGCCGGCGGGAGCGCGCGGACCCGCGTTTCTCACGCTGCAGAATTTTCGCGTGATCATGAAATACAACCCGGCCGAGGCCTACGCCTTGGCCATCGGGCATCTCGCCGATCGGCTCGCCGGCGGCGGTCCCTTCGTACAAAGCTGGCCGCGCGACGAGCGCGTTCTTTCCATGGCCGAGCGCTATGAGTTGCAACAGCGTTTGACCCAGCACGGCTTCGATGTCGGATCGCCCGACGGGCTTCTTGGACCGCGCACGCGGCTGGCGATCCGAAACTTCCAGGCGGCTGCCGGCCAGATTCCGGACGGTTTTCCTTCAAGCCGTGTGCTGGATCGCTTGCGCCGGCCCTAAGCGAATTTCGGTCTTCACCGCTATCTGTTGCACCGCAACGCGCCGAGACACCTCACAGTGTCAGTGGAACTTTCCCCACTCCGGGGAATTACGAAGCATTGAATATTTCCCCGGGAGCTTTCTATGGAAACCGATCTACGCAGTGCGACCACGATCGTGGACGCACAACCCGCCGTGTCGTGGCCGGCCGTCGCCGCGGGCGCGGTTGCCGCCGCGGCACTGACCCTGCTGCTTGTTGCGTTCGGCGCCGGCATGGGCTTTTCCGCCGTTTCGCCGTGGAGCGATAGCGGCGTCTCTGGTTCCACCTTCAGTATCGCCACCGGCATTTATCTGGTGCTGATCAGCATCATGTCGTCGGCGGTCGGCGGCTACATCGCCGGGCGGCTGCGCAGTAAATGGACCGGCGTCCACACCAACGAAGTGTTTTCCCGCGATACTGCTCACGGATTTTTGGCGTGGGCGTTCGCTACGCTCATCTGCGCGACCGCGCTTGCCTCGACGACCTCCTACCTCGCAAACGGCGCAGGCGCCGGTCTTGCCGGCGCGACTGGCCAGGCGGCGCGCGCGGCCAACCCGGCGGACATCTATGTCGACAAGCTGTTCCGCGCGCCTGCGGCCGGCTCGGCCGCCGCAGCACCGGCTCAACCGGCAGACAATGCGGCAAACGCCGGCGCCAATTCTGCAGCGCCGGTCGCAGACAATGGCGCGATGGGCAACGCGCGATCACGATCGGAAATCGTGCGCCTGTGGGCGGCCGATTTTCGCGACGGCGATGATTTGACCGCCGCCGATCGCAGCTATGTCGCCCAGGTCGTCGCGGCGCGTACCGGGATGAGCCAGGCCGACGCGGAAAAACGGGTCAATGAGGTAACCACCGAGGCGAAGAACGCCATCGACAAGGCGCGTCGCGCTGCAGCCAAGCTCTCGTTTTGGTTGACGGCGGCGCTTCTGTTCGGCGCCTTTGCCGCAAGTCTCACCGGTGCAGAAGGTGGCGCGTTGCGCGACGGCACCTGGAATGACCGCGTACTAACCCCTCGCAGCATCTAGTTAGGAGCGAAAACATGGGCAGAGGTATTCTTCTCTGGCTTCTCGGCGTGCCAATCCCGATTATCATTCTTCTCGCGCTGTTCTGGCACTGAGATCGAGTGCTCAAAAAAGCAGCGGCGTGCTCTCCCAAGGGAAGGGCACGCCGCTTAACTATTTGATTGCGGAGGCGCTTACAGCGTGCGTGCCGCCTCCACCATGTTCTCCATTTTCGCCCGCAGCACCGGAATGTCGCGCGCGGGATGGCGGCCGAAACCGCACGACGGCGACACCCACAGCCGCTCTTCTCCGACGACGCGTGCCCAATCGGCGATGCGCTCGCGGATTTTCTTTGTTGATTCGATCCAATAACTGCCTTCGTCGACGATGCCGGCGGCGAGCTGCATGCTCTTCGGCATTCGCTTGAATGAATCGCGCTCGATCCACTGAAAGAAATATTTGACTTCGAAGGCGGCGACGTCGACGACTCCGTCGAGCCGCTCGAGAATGTCGACCCAGGGCGCACAATGGAGCGCGTGCGAGATCGGGCGGCCGCGCAAATTGCCGTTGCAGAAATGCAGCGACTTCGTCGCCTTGACGCCCTCAAAGCACGGCGCGATGAGGTCGGCGGCTTGTTGCGCGGTCATCATGCCCATATTGACCTCGCCGCCGAAGATCGGCGCGTCGAGCTGCACGTTTGGGCAGCCCTCGTCCGCCATAGTGCGCAGCTCCTTGTTGACGATGGCGGTGAGCGCGGGCATCTGCTCTTTGAGCTTTTCCATCTCCTCGCGTCCGGCAACCGCGACCTCATACGGCGCGACGACGGCGGCCTTTTTCACGCCGCCGGGCAGTTTCTTTTCCCGGCGAAACGCTTCCAGATAGCCCAGCCCGTTCGGCGCGGTGATTTTGCCGACGATCTTGGCATGGGTCATGTCGTCGTAATCAAACACGTCGTCGGCCTGCGGCTTGTCGACTTCGAGGCCGGTAATGACGTTGTGCATGTGCAGAATGAAATTATCGGTGTGGTATTCGCCGCCGGTCCATTCGTCGAAGCCGAGATCGCGCTGCTCCTGGATGGCCTTGGCCGCCGCGCGATTGAGAATGGTTTCGCTCTCTTGCGGCGAAGCTTTGCCGGAGTGAACGCGGGCGAGGTCCTGCTCCATTTCCGGATGGAGCCACCAAGATCCGACGACAGTCGTACGAACGGGCATTTCAATTCCTCCTGAACGCAGATTTTGTTTGTTGGTTTCTGGAAGTAAGCGATGGAAGCATACGTCTCCGGCGGAATGGCCGGAGACGTCTTGCGCCGATCAAATGACGGGCTCGGCGGGCGAACACGTCGCCGCGCCGCGCGCGTCGCTCAGGCCCAGCCAGTCTTCAGCTTGGCCGGAACGTAGTCGGACTCGGGATAGTTGACGCCGCCGACGGCATGGAACCAGCCATTATGCCATTGACCGACCGTATAGAGCCGGTTGAGCAACTGGTTGCGCATGTCGTATTCGCCCAGCAACGTCTTGTAGGTGTTGGTCTTGATGTGATGGGCGATTGCCTCGCGGTCCATGGAGCCAGCGCCCTCGATCGCCTGGGTGAGCAACTGGTTGTTGGCGTAGTACAGCGGATTGCCGTTGAAGTCGGCGTCCACGCCGGTGACTTCCTTGTGGAGCTTGTAGAAGGCTCGGACGTCGGGCCGGTCCGGCACGCCGCCCCAACCAAGGACGTTTTCTGCAGCACCGGCGAATTTACCGGCGAAGCCCGGGAAAGCGCAGCCGATGCCGTTGAAGTAGAACTTGACGTTGAAGTTCTCGATCTTGGCTTGCTCTGTCAGGCCGAACGTATCCGGCGGATAGGACCAGGCGATGAACGCGTCCGGATTGGTCGCCGCCGCACCCTTGATCACCGGCGCGTAGTCTTGCGTGCCCAGCGGATACGACTTGTTGTAGACAATTTCGAAGCCGGCGGCCGGGAACACGGTCTTGCTGATGTTGGAGATTTCGATGCCGTATTCGTCGGCGATATTGACCATCGCGACCTTGTTGCCGATTTCGCCGGAGGCGCGGAATTTCTTCAACAAGTCGATGGTGGTGTTCGCGTAGTGGCTCAGCGTGCCGTTCCCGAAAAACAGCAGCGGATATTTCTTGACCAGTTGCGGACCGAGCTCGGTGACGCAGGCTACGGGAATCTGCGGGTAACCGAGCTTGCCGAATGTCGGCACCGCTGCGACGTTGAAGCCGGTGCCGTAAAGCCCCGCGATCCAATCGACCTTGTCGATGGTGGCGAGACGCTCGATCGCCTTGATGGCTTCGGGCGGTTGGGTGCGGTCGTCGTATTCGACCAGTTCGACTTTCTTTTGGCCGTCTTTGAGCTTTAAACCGCCGGCCGCATTGACCTCATGCGCCCAAAGCCGCCATGGCGGAAAATGCGTGACCGCGGCGCCTGGCGCGAGCGGACCGGTTTTCGCGCCGACTACGCCGACCTTCACTATCCCTGTGTCTGCCCGTGCGGCGCGCACGAACGGCGCCGCCAGCGCAGTCGCGCCGGCATATTTCAGCAAATCGCGTCGTCGCATATTGATCCTCCCTCAGCGGATTATGATACGGTCGTGGGCTGCTGCCCCCGACTTTTTTGTTCGTTAACGAGCGCAGTATAGCTTTTTTTGTCGACCGTAAAAACGATATCGCGCCGGAGCGCAGCAGAGAGAGCGTTATAATCTTGGCGTGTAGGGAGATGGCCGTTTGCGACTTTAAGTGTGTTCCCGTCGGTCGTCTCCAGATTGGCGTATTTGGTCTAATATGTTTGCTGTAGTTGTGTTGTCGTCACCGCCGTTTGGCGATTTGGCGGCTTTAACGACCCAGGATCTGTTCGAACGCGACAATGCGAATGGCTAACGCACGAGGTTGGTGTCTGGCGTTGTTGGTGGTGGCGGGCGCAATCGTTCCGCTACCGGCTGCGGCGCAATTTGCCGGCAGCCGCGCCGCGCTGACGGAACCGCCGCGGGCCGAGCTGGTGCAGTTCCGCGATTTTTTCCGTTTCCCGTTCGGTGACGATCGCCGCGATCGCGGTTTTGGGACTTACAGCCCGTTTAACCCGTCCGCTCCGCCGCGTCCGCCGCAAGCTGTCGAAGCCACCAAACCGCCGCCGCCGCGCAAGGTTGAGACGCAGCCGACCTCAATGGTGCTCGTGGTCGGTGACACGTTCGCCGATTGGCTTGCCTTTGGCCTCGAGCAAACGCTCGCCGACACGCCGGAAATCGGCATCGTGCGCAAAATCCGTCCCGCGTCGGGTCTCATCCGCTATGACGCGCGGCCGGATTCGCCGGATTGGTCGCAAGCCGTCAAGGATATGCTGGCGACGGAAAAGGCGAGCGCCATTGTCATCATGTTGGGTGTCAACGATCGGCTGCCGTTGCGCGAGCGGGCACCGTCCAGCAAAGCCGGGTCGCAAGGGCAGGTAGCGGAGAAGGGGGCGTCCGGCACTCCAGGCACGGCGGCCACGCCTGCGCCGAATGCGTCACCGGCCGACAGCGAGCAGCCTGCGGCCGCGGCAGCCGAGCCACCGCGCCGCCCGGCCGGCGGCAATTACGAGTTTCGCACCGACACGTGGGCCGAGCTTTACGAAAAACGCATCGATGAGATGATCGCCGCGGCCAAGAGCAAAGGCGTGCCGGTGTTCTGGGTCGGGTTGCCCGCGATCCGCGGCGCCAAGTCGACAAGCGATATGAGTTATCTCGACGAACTCTATCGCGCGCGCGCGGAAAAAGCCGGCATCACCTATGTCGATATCTGGGACGGCTTCGTGGACGAGAAGGGCCAGTTCGCGATGCAGGGCCCCGACTTCGAAGGCCAGACGCGCCGGCTGCGCACTTATGACGGTGTGAATTTCACCAACGTCGGCGCTGAAAAGCTCGCGCACTACGTCGCGCATGAACTGCGCCCGGTGCTGGCGGCGCCCGTCGTACCGGTGGCGCTGCCCGGTCCCGAGGAGCAAGCACCGGCGAAAGGCAATGCAAAGCCCGCGGTCGGTCCGGTCGTACCGCTCAACGCTGCCGCTGTCGCCGCTTCGGGCGGGCAAAAAGGCGAGCTGCTGGGCGCAACCGATCACCCGGCTCAGCACGATGCCAATCCAGTGGCCACCCAAGTCCTGAACCACGGCGATGCGATCGCGGCGCCGCCCGGCCGGGCCGATAATTTTTCCTGGCCCCGCGCGGACGCCGGCGGCGGGGCGGATGTCGCCAACCCTCAGCTACAACCAAAGGCTCCGCCGGCCGAGGCCGTACCTAAAGATGCAACGCCCAAGGACGGTGCCGCTAAGAATGACGCGAAGAAGGCAGCGGAAACCAGGAATCAATCTGCGCCGGGTGCGGCTTCTACCAAACCTCGCAACGGGCAGTAAGCGCCGTTATTGCGGCAGCAAGCTTGAACCCATCAGATAGGCGTCCACTGCGCGAGCGGCCTGGCGGCCTTCGCGGATCGCCCACACCACCAGCGACTGGCCGCGGCGCATGTCGCCCGCGGCAAATACCTTGTCGATGGAAGTGCGGTAGTCGATTGTCGACGCGGCGATATTGCCGCGCTGATCGAGCGCCGGATTGAGCTCCTTGATCAGGCCTTCGTGCACCGGATGGACGAATCCCATGGCCAGCAGCACGAGTTCGGCCTCGATTTCGAATTCGCTACCCGGAATTGTCTTGAGCTTGTCGTCCACATGCACGCAGTGAAGCTTTTTGACGAAGCCTTGCGCACCGGAAAACCGTGTCGTCATGACGGCGAAATCGCGCGCGGCGCCTTCCTCGTGGCTTGATGAGGTGCGCAGCTTCAGCGGCCAGTTCGGCCACGTCAGCATCTTGTTCTCGTGCACCGGTGGCGCAGGCAGAATTTCGAAATTGGTCACCGACAGCGCGCCCTGGCGGATCGACGTGCCGATACAGTCGGAGCCGGTGTCGCCGCCACCAATCACGACGACATGCTTGCCGCCTGCCAGAATGACTTCGGCCCCGTCGGCGGTTTCGCCGCTCACGCGCCGGTTCTGCTGCGGCAGGAAGTCCATGGCGAAATGGACGCCATTGAGTTCGCGGCCGGGTACGGGCAGGTCGCGCGGCTTCTCCGCGCCGCCGGTCAGAACGAGCGCGTCATAGTCGGCAAGGAGTTTGGCGGCCGGCGGGTTGACGCCGACATGGGCGCCGTAATGAAACACCACGCCCTCGGCTTCCATCTGCGCGACACGGCGGTCGACGTGATATTTCTCCATCTTGAAGTCGGGAATGCCGTAGCGCAAAAGGCCGCCCGCCTTGGCGTACTTTTCGTAGATGTGCACGGCATGGCCGGCGCGCGCGAGCTGCTGCGCACAAGCCAGTCCTGCGGGCCCGGACCCGATAACGGCGACGGTCTTGCCGGTTTTTATCGCCGGCGGCTCGGGCACCAGTCCCTGGGCGATGGCACGGTCGGCAATGGCGCATTCGATGGATTTGATGGTGACCGGGTTCTCGTCGATGTTGAGCGTGCACGAGGCTTCGCAAGGCGCCGGGCAGACGCGGCCGGTGACTTCGGGAAAATTGTTGGTCGAGTGCAGGTTACGCGCGGCCTCATTCCAATTGCCGGCGTAAACGAGGTCGTTCCAGTCCGGGATCTGATTGTTGACCGGGCAGCCGGGCGTCCCAGGGGTGAGCGAACCAGTGCCCTGACAAAAGGGCACGCCACAATTCATGCAGCGCGCCGCCTGGGTGCGGTAGTCCTGCTCCGGCAGCGGCAGGACGAACTCGCGCCAATGACGAATGCGCTCGTCGACCGCCTCGTGGTCGCGATCCTCGCGCTCGTATTCAAGAAAACCGGTGACCTTGCCCACGTCGCTCTCTGCCGCGCGCCCTATTCCGCCGCTTGCATGGCCGCAGTCTGCGCCTTGAGTTCATTGAGAGCGCGACGGTACTCGACCGGCATCACCTTACGGAACCTGGGATACCAGGTCGACCACTCGTTTAGAATTTTTGCCGCGACCGTTGAGTGCGTGAAATGCGCGTGCCGCGCGATGAGGACGCGGAGCCGCGCCGCGTCCCGGCTGCTCATGTCGTCCATTACTTCGACCAGACCGTGCGATTCCAGATCGCGCGACTGGCCGTATGCTCGCTCGCTGACTTCTTCCTCGGCGGGCATCGGTTCAAGTTCGACCATGGCCAGATTGCAGCGCGAAGCGAAAGTGTCGTCTTCGTCGAGCACATAGGCGATGCCGCCGGACATACCCGCCGCGAAGTTGCGGCCGGTGCGGCCGAGAACGACCACGACACCGCCGGTCATATACTCGCAGCAATGATCGCCGGCACCTTCGATCACGGCGACCGCGCCGGAATTGCGCACGGCGAAGCGCTCGCCCGCGACGCCCCGGAAATAGCATTCGCCTTCGATCGCTCCGTACAGCACGGTGTTGCCGATGATGATCGACTGCTCGGGAACGATTGCGGTGTTGTCCGGCGGGCGCACGACAATACGACCGCCGGACAGGCCCTTTCCGACGTAGTCGTTGGCGTCGCCTTCCAGCTCGAAGGTCACGCCGCGGGCGAGGAATGCGCCGAAACTCTGTCCGGCCGTGCCTTTGAAGCGCGCGATCACGGTATCGGTCGGCAGGCCCTCATGACCGTAACGTTTGGCGATCTCGCCGGATAACATGGCGCCGGTGGTGCGGTCGGTGTTGGTAATCGGCAGGTTTATCCGCGCCGGCGCGCCGCGGTCGAGGGCTGCCTGTGACTCCGCAATGAGCTTGCGATCGAGGACGCCGCCAAGCTTGTGGTCCTGCCGTTCGCGATTGTAGATCGCGACGCCTACCGGCGCCGGCGGCTTGGTGAACAGGCGCGAGAAATCGAGGCCCTGTGCCTTCCAGTGGTCGACCAGCGAACGGGCGTCGAGCATTTGCGTCTGGCCGATCATTTCGTTGAAGGTGCGGTACCCCATCGCCGCCATCAACTCGCGCACCTCCTCGGCGACGAAGAAAAAGAAGTTGATAACGTGCTCGGGCTGGCCGCGGAAGCGTTTGCGCAGCACCGGGTCCTGCGTCGCCACCCCGACCGGGCAGGTGTTGAGATGACACTTGCGCATCATGATGCAGCCGGCGGCGATCAGCGGCGCCGTGGCGAAGCCGAATTCGTCGGCGCCAAGCAGCGCGCCAATGACCACGTCGCGGCCGGTGCGCAGGCCACCGTCGACCTGCACCGCAATTCGCCCGCGCAAGCGGTTGGCCACCAGCGTCTGGTGCGTCTCGGCAAGCCCGATCTCCCACGGCGAGCCGGCGTGTTTGATCGAGGTCAGCGGCGAGGCGCCGGTGCCACCCTCGTAACCGGCAATGGTGACGTGGTCGGACCGCGCCTTGGAAACGCCCGCGGCAACGGTGCCGACGCCGACTTCGGAAACCAGCTTGACGGAAACATCGCCGTCAGGATTGACGTTTTTCAGGTCGAAGATGAGCTGCGCCAAATCCTCGATCGAATAAATGTCATGATGCGGCGGCGGCGAAATCAAGCCAACGCCCGGCGTGGAGTGCCGCACTGCGGCGATGGTCTTGTCGACTTTGTGGCCGGGCAACTGGCCGCCTTCGCCGGGCTTGGCGCCCTGGGCGATCTTGATCTGCATCATATCGGCGTTAACGAGGTACTCGGCAGTCACGCCGAATCGGCCGGAAGCGACCTGCTTGATCGCCGACCGCATCGAATCGCCGTTCGGCAGCGGCCTGAAGCGGTCGGATTCTTCGCCGCCTTCGCCGGTGTTCGACTTGCCGCCGATCCGGTTCATGGCAATCGCGAGTGTGGTATGCGCTTCGCGCGAGATCGAGCCGTACGACATGGCGCCGGTGGAGAAGCGCTTGACGATTTCCTTCGTCGGCTCGACTTCCTCGATCGGAACAGCAGCCCGGCCGTCCTCTTCGGGCGATTTGACACGGAACAGGCCGCGCATCGTGTAGAGCTGCGTCGACTGCTCGTTGATGATGCCGGCGTACTGCCGGTATTTTTCGTATGAGTTGCCGCGCACGGCGTGCTGCAGCGTGCCGACCGTCAATGCATTCCAAACATGTTCCTCGCCGCGAACGCGGAACGCGTATTCGCCGCCGACGTCGAGCATGCCGCGGTAAACCAGCGCGTCGGAGAAAGCGTCGCGATGCCGGCGCACGGTTTCTTCGGCGATCTGGGCGAGGCCGACGCCCTCGATCCGCGTCGCCGTCCCGGTAAAATATTCGGCGACGAATTCGGACTTCAGGCCTACCGCGTCGAAAATCTGCGCGCCGCAATAGGATTGATAGGTGGAGATGCCCATCTTGGACATCACCTTGAGCAGGCCTTTGTCGATCGACTTGATGTAACGCTTGATGATTTCCTTGTCGTCGAGCTTTTGCGGCAGCTCGTGCTTCATCGCGACAAGCGTTTCAAATGCAAGATAAGGATTGATCGCCTCGGCGCCGTAGCCGGCGAGGCAGGCGAAGTGGTGCACCTCGCGCGGCTCGCCGGATTCGACGACAAGTCCGACCGACGTGCGCAAACCCTCGCGGATCAGGTGATGGTGAACAGCCGCGCAGGCGAGCAGCGACGGAATGGGGATGCGGTCGGCGCCGGCGCGGCGGTCGGACAGAATGACGATATTGATGCCCTCGCGCACCGCGCCGTCGGATTGCGCGCACAAAGTCCCAAGCGCCGTCTCCAGACCAGCGGCGCCTTCTTCAGCCGGCCAGGTGGCGTCAAGCGTAAGCGACTTAAAATGCGATTCGGCGACTTCGGAGATCGCCCTGATCTTCTCCAGATTCGCATTGGTGAGGATAGGCTGATGAACCTCGAGGCGCTTGGTTTTCGATGCGCCTTCGAGATCGAACAGGTTCGGCCGGGGTCCGATAATGGAGACGAGACTCATCACCAATTCTTCGCGGATCGGATCGATCGGCGGGTTGGTGACCTGGGCGAAATTCTGCTTGAAATAGGTGAAAAGGAGCTTCGGCCGCTCCGACAGCGCCGAGATCGGGGTATCGTTACCCATCGAGCCGACCGGCTCTTCGCCGGCCGTCGCCATCGGCGTCATCAGGAGCTTGAGATCTTCCTGTGTATAGCCGAACGACTGTTGCCGGTTAAGCAGCGCGAGATTTGAGATTGGCGCGGCTTCCGGAGACGACGGCAAATCCTCGAGCACAATCTGTGTGCGTTCGAGCCATTCGCCGTAGGGGTGGCTTTTCGCCAGCGACGCCTTGATCTCGTCGTCCGGAATGAGACGGCCTTCATCGAGATCGACGAGAAGCATCTTCCCGGGCTGCAGCCGCCATTTGGTGACGATGTCTTTCTCCGGAATCGGCAGCACGCCCACTTCCGACGCCATGACGACGCGGTCGTCCCTGGTGACGACGTAGCGCGCCGGGCGCAGGCCGTTGCGGTCCAGCGTCGCCCCGATTTGCCGCCCGTTGGTGAAGGCGATGGCGGCGGGGCCGTCCCACGGCTCCATCAGCGCGGCGTTGTATTCGTAGAAGTTGCGGCGTTCCTCGTCCATGAGCGGATTGCCCGCCCACGCTTCGGGGATCATCATCATCATCGCATGGGCGAGCGAATAGCCGCCCATGGTGAGAAATTCGAGGGCGTTATCGAAACACGCCGTGTCAGATTGTCCTTCGTAGGAAATCGGCCACAGCTTCCTGATGTCGTCGCCGAAGTGCGGCGAGGACACCGACGCTTGCCGTGCCGCCATCCAGTTGTTGTTGCCGCGCAGCGTGTTGATCTCGCCGTTGTGCGCGATCATGCGGTACGGATGCGCCAGCGACCAGGTCGGGAACGTGTTGGTCGAGAACCGCTGATGCACGAGCGCCAGCGCGCTCTCGAAATCAGGATCATGCAGATCCGGATAATAGGTGCCGAGCTGGTCGGCGAGGAACATGCCCTTGTAGATGATCGTACGGCACGAAATCGAAACCGGGTAATAGCGCGAAGTCTTCCGCTCGCGGCGGGCATACAGCTTCTGCGAGATGGTCTTGCGCAGAATGTAGAGGCGCCGTTCGAATTCGGCTTCCGACCGGATTGCGGTGCCACGCGCGAGAAATACCTGCTTATGGACCGGCTCCGTCGGCTTCACCGATTCACCAAGCGTGGAGTTGTCGGTCGGCACGTCGCGCCAGCCGAGTATCCTCATGCCTTCCTGCTCAGCGACCTCGGCGTAAGTTTCCATAATCTCCCGCCGCCATTCGGTGTCGTGCGGGAGGAACAGCGCACCGACCGCGTAGTGGCCGGGCTGGGGCAGACCGAAGCCGAGTTCGGCGGCCTTCTTGGCGAAAAACTTATGCGGTGTTTGAACCAGAATGCCCGCGCCGTCGCCGGCCCGCGGATCGGCGCCGACGGCGCCGCGATGCTCGAGGTTGACAAGTATGGTCAACGCATCTTCGACGATCTTGTGCGAAACCCGGCCCTTGATATCGGCAATGAAGGCGACACCGCAGGAATCTTTCTCCAGCGCCGGGTCGAACAGGCCGAAACTCGCGGGGCCCATGGTCGTCTCGCACTCCCGGCCAGCACCCCGACCGTTCAGTGTCGGGGTTCCGGCATAATGCGCCCTGCGCAGGATCGCGTCTTCCGGCGCCAAGGGCGAGCCATTGCATTCTGAAGGCAACCTTTGTACCGCCGCGCGGCCCAGGCTGCTTTGTCCGCCACCGTCCGACGCGCCCTCGTCACGGCGGCCCGCCGTGGCGTCTGCCCCGGCCCCCTGCCGGGCCGCGCGCCGCCGGCCACAAATTGGGACAGCAATGCTGTCCTATGTCAACATCGCAAATTCCGGGCTCAAGCACAAGAGCGCAGGCTTGGGCCGTGCAACAACGAGCTGGACTTTGGGTCTGTTTGCCGGCTTCGGCAAGCCGCCGGCTCGGAGAAAGCACCTCCCGCCGGGGTTCGCTATTCAAAGATCCAAGCTCCGATAAGCGACACTCCCACAAAAACAGTACAACTGTAACATTGGTTTTTGAGAGGGCGTGACATGAGCAAGCGCGTATCCGCCGAAGCCGCACTGCTGATGCTGCACTGGCAGAACAGCGTTTGCGATCCGAAGGGCGTGTGGGGAAAGAGCCTGTGCGGGCAGATCGCGAAGAACGGCGCCGTTGCCAACGCGCAAAAGGTGCTGGCGACTGCCCGCAGCCGCGGCCTGCTGACGATCTTCGTCAATATCGGTTGGCGCGCCGGTTTCCCGGAGTTGCCGGAGAACCAATACTATCCGCTGCTGCAAGGCGCCAAAGACGAGAACAAGGGAATCGTTGGCACTTGGGAAGTCGATGTCGTCGCCGCGCTCAAACCGCAGAGCAACGAGCCCGTCGTCGTCAATTACGGCTCCGACAGCTTCGAAGGCACCGATCTGGAGAGAATTCTCCGCGCCAATAACATCGGCCATCTGTTCGTCAGCGGCCAATGCATTGAGCATGTGGTGGCGACCACCATCAAACGCGCCGCCAATATGGGCTACAACGCCATTCTCATCAAAGACGCCACCAGCGGCTTCACCGACAGCAACTACAACGCCATGCTCGATATTCTGCCGCTCTATTCGAAAGTCATCACAACTAACGAGTTCACGCTGGAAGCGCCCTATGGCGCGAGTCCGCGCGCCACGACGTTTGCCGCATCACAGGAGTCGTTTAGCGGACGCATGGGCTGGGTCCGCTAGTGCCGCTCAACTGTGTGGCAGCTATGAACGGGATTCTCGGCGCGCGCCCAAGCGCCGCCCTAATTGCATCCGATCTTTGGCGGCGCGGATAGTGGGGCGGGGGAGGGTGTCGTGAGGTGGGGCGTACTGACGGCTGGCGCGCTCAGTGTGACTTTCGCCCTCGGTGCGGTTACGACAGCAACGGCTCAATCGCCTCAAGCCCTTCCGCCGCTGCCCGGCTTTGTGGGGCCCTATGAAATAAGCCGGATCGTTCGCTCGGCGGGCTTCGATCCGCTGGCGCCACCGCTGCGAGAAGGCGCGACCTACGTGGTCCGGGCGGTCGATTTCCGCGGCACTTTGATGCGAGTCGTGGTCGACGGGCGTAGCGGCGCCATTCGCGCCGTCAATCGCATCGTCGCCGCGTCCGAGGCATATGGCCCAACGGAAATGCCGCCTCCGCCCTACGGCCAACCGCCTTCCTACGCCGAGCCGTTGCCCGAGTTCGCACCGCCGGGCCTGGTGCCGCCACGCCAGGTGCCGTTCGAGCAAAGCGCCGTCCCGAATCCGCCGCCACCGATACCTTCGATGGGGATGCTTCTGGGGACACATTCGGCCGTTTCAGGCTTTCCGCCGCTTCCGCGCCCGCGTCCGGCCGAGTTTGCATCGCGCAAGGCCGCTGATGAAGCCAAGGCCGCCGCTGGCAAAGCCGATGCCGCTTCCCACTCGCCGGCGGCTGCGGTCCCGAAAAAGCAGACCCCGACCGAACCGCTTCCCGATTGAGATCTGAAGCGTCTGCCGTGACCAACAGTCCGGCTGCGATGCGCGGCGGTCCGATTGCGTCGCTGCGCGTGCGATGACACTCTAACCTAACAGAACAGCGCGCGCGACGAACGAGTTTCGTAGATCGCGCGCGGCGGGAGGGAATGGCATGACTGGCGATGCGGCGGTCACGGTGGCGGCGCGTCTCGATCGCCTGCCGCCGTCCCGCCATACGCGCAAGCTGGTGACGATATTGTCGCTTGGCGGCTGGTTCGAGTTTTACGACCTTTTCTTTACCGCCTATGTTGCCATCGGCCTGTTCCGGGCAGGCCTGTTCAAGCCCACGACCGAGGGCTTGTTCGATTTGCACGGCTTCGCAAGCTTCGTCGGCGCGGCCTTTGCCGGAATGTTCATCGGCACAATTGCATTCAGCCGTTTGTCGGACCGCTTTGGTCGCCGTTCGATCTTTACCTTCGCCCTGTTGTGGTATTCGGCGGGCGCGCTGATCATGGCGTTCCAACAGACGCCCGAGACCATCGTTCTATGGCGTTTCATCGCCAGCATCGGGCTCGGCGTCGAGCTCGTGAACGTCGACACCTACCTGTCCGAACTCGTGCCGAAAGAACAGCGCGGGCCGGCTTTCGCCTACAACCAGTTCATAATGTACACCTCGGTGCCGGTTGTCGCGTTGCTGGCGTGGCAGCTCGTGCCACTGACCATCCTGGGCCTCGATGGCTGGCGCTGGGTAGTGATCCTGGGCTCGATCGGTGCCGTGGTCGTTTGGTGGATTCGCCGCGCTTTGCCGGAATCGCCACGTTGGCTTGCCGAGCACGGCCGCATCGCCGAAGCCGAACGGATCACCGCCGAGATGGAGGCGCGCGTTTGCGCCGAAACCGGCGGCGAACTCCCGCCGCCGGAAATCGTGGCCGGCGAGACCGAGCGCAAGGCGGGTGTCTGGAGCGAAATGTGGAGCGCCACCTATCGCGGACGCACCGTCATGCTGATGATCTTCAATCTGTTCCAGACCATCGGCTTTTATGGATTTTCCAGCTGGGTGCCGGCCTTGTTGCTCTCGCAAGGCGTCAGCGTGACCAAATCACTGGCCTATACTTTCATTATCGCTATCGCGGCGCCGGTCGGGCCGCTCGTCGCCATATATTTTGCCGATCGTTTCGAACGGAAGTGGCAGATCGCCTGGGCGGCGGCTGGCATCGCGGCTTTTGGCTTGTTGTTCGCGCAGCAAACGACCGCGGCTGGCGTGATTGTCTGCGGCGTGCTGATCACGCTCTGCGCCAACTGGCTGTCGCTTTCATTTCACGCCTACCAGGCGGAGCTTTATCCGACACGAATTCGCGCCCAAGCAGTCGGCTTCGTTTATTCATGGAGCCGCTTCAGCGCGATTTTTTCCGGCTTCATCATTGCATTCTTCCTGGGACGATACGGCACGACCGGGGTGTTTGCCTTCATCGCCGGCGCCATGCTGGTTGTTTTCATTGTCATCGGCTTTTTCGGGCCGGCGGTGACGCGGCGGCGGCTCGAAGCCATCGCGACGTGAAATAAAAGAGCGCCCCGGTGAGACCGGGGCGCTTTACGTCGGTTCGGAGGCTACTTACGCCGCCTGCTTCTGCTCGACGACTTTGCCGTTGCCGATCGGGATGACGCGGGGCTTTTTCGCGTCGGGAATCTCGCGTACCAAATCGACATGCAAGAGTCCGTGCTCAAGCTTCGCGCCTTTCACCTGGACGAAGTCGGCGAGCTGGAACGCGCGCTCGAAGGCGCGGGCAGCGATACCCTGATACAGCACGTCGCCGTGGTTTTCTTCGTTCTTGTCATTCTTCTCACCGCGGATGGTAAGGGTGTTTTCCTTGGCCACGACGGAGAGTTCGGGCTCGGCAAAGCCCGCTACCGCGACGGTGACGCGATACTCGTTGTCGCCGGTGCGTTCGATATTGTAGGGCGGGTAACCGGGAGCCGAGCCGTCGATGCCCTGGTCGAGCAACGAAAACATCCGGTCAAATCCGACGGTGGAACGATAAAGTGGTGTGAGATCGAAAGTTCGCATGGCATATCCTCCTTCTGAAGCGACATGCGGGGATCCGCCCGTGGGGGCCGGACCTATGATGATGCGCAGCCGTTTCGGGCCTGCGCAAACGGCAGATAGGAAAGCACCGCCGCCGTCGCAAGAGGGCCGAAGAGGCTGGTAAACAAGCACTCATGAAGCTCATTTCGATTCCCGCCAATCCCGTCCCGGACAACGCGGTAACAGGCATGCTGAAGACGCCGGACGGCGTTGCGCTTCGTTTCGCGCGTTTCGCGCCGCCGGCGGGGCGGCGCGGCACGGTTTGCATCTTTCCCGGCCGTACCGAGTGGATCGAAAAATATTTCGAGACCGTTCGCGACCTGCGGGCGCGGGGATTTGCCGTCGCGATCCTCGACTGGCGCGGGCAGGGATTGTCGGATCGGGCGTTGAGCGATCGGCACAAAGGCTATGTACGCAGCTTTGCCGATTTCGATACCGACCTCGAAACCTTTATGCGCGAGATTGTTCTGCCCGATTGCCCGCCGCCTATTTTTGCGCTGGGTCATTCGATGGGCGCAACCGTGCTGATCCGTGCGGCGTATCGCGGCCAACGCTGGTTCGATCGCATGGTGCTCTCGGCGCCGATGATCGGAATTGCTTTCGTGACATCGGTGGCGCTTGCCGGCGGCATTGTGCGGACAATGCGGTTCGCAGGCTTCGGCTCGATGTATGTGCCGGGACGCTTTCCAGGCGTTCTCGACCTGCGGCCTTACGCCGGAAACATCCTGACGACCGATCCTGTCCGTTACGCGCGCAATGCCGCCATTCTCGAAGCGGAACCGGCCCTCGCGCTCGGCGGGCCTACCATCACCTGGTGCGACGCGGCGTTTCGCGCCATTCGCCCATTCCACGAGCCGAGCTATCCCTCGCGCATTCGCCAGCCCATTCTCATTATCGCTGCCGGGCGTGACTCGATTGTCTCAAACACGGCGATCGAGGATTTTGCAACGCTGCTTCGCACCGGGTCGCACCTCCTCGTGGTGGGAGCCCAGCACGAGTTGTTGATGGAGCAGGATCGTTTCCGCTCGCAATTCTGGGCGGCTTTTGACGCGTTCATTCCAGGCACGCCGCTTTATTGACGTGCCTTAGACCGATTGCCCTTTGTGCAAAATCGCGATCGCCTGGGCGTGCAGTTCCCGATCGCCCGCGGCGATGATTCGTCCGCCGCGGTGCGCGGGTTCATTTTCCCACGTTGTGACGATGCCGCCCGACCCTTCGATGATCGGAATGAGCGGCAGCACGTCATAAGGCTTCAGCTCGGTTTCAATGACGAGATCGATATGCCCGGCCGCCAGCATGCAATAGGCGTAGCAATCGCCGCCATACCGGGAGAGCCGAACGGCCTGTTCCACGCGCCGGAAGGCGTCGAGATCGCCAGCGTTCATCAGCAGCGGACTGGTCGTTGCCAATATCGCTTCGCCGAGTTCCGCGCAGGGCCGCGCCCGTAGCGCGCGGTCGCCGGCAGGGCCGCGATAACTCGCGGCGCTTCCATCACCGGAAAAGTGCTCTCCGCTAAAGGGCTGATGCATCATGCCGTAAATGGGGTCGCCGCCCCGGGTCAGCGCGATGAGGGTCCCCCACACCGGCATGCCGCAGATAAAGGATTTGGTGCCGTCGATTGGATCGAGCACCCAGACATACTCAGCATCCGGGTTGTCGGCCGGGAACTCCTCGCCGATAACGCCGTGCTCCGGGAATGTCCGCTTGATCAGGGTACGCATGGCCGCTTCGGCGGCGCGGTCTGCGGCGGTCACTGGATCGAAGCCGCCGGAGACACTTTTATTTTCGACCCCAAGCGTGGTCCGAAAGAACGGGCGCAGCGCTTCACCCGAAGCGGCGGCAAGCTCGTCGACGAAGGCCGCGAAATCGATCGCCGTCATGAAGCGTCTCCGGGGGTCACGCGCATGGCCTTTGCGACGGCCAAGAGTGATTGTTGCTTACGCGCAACGGTGCCCAGCAAACCGGGAGTATGAAGGGCCGCCGTCAGTCGAAATTGCCTTAATTTTGAGCACAAAATTTCCGATCGGCCATCGCCCAAGGCATTGGTATCACGACGCTTTTGTTGACTGGCTCTCAGCGGTCCTGTCATGGCGATGACGTGGGTCTGCCCTGCACAAAATGCAGGAAAAGTCGGGGGAAATTGGGGGTCAAATAGGTCAGCAGGGCTTGCGTTTTGTGCGGCGCGGTGTATGTTGCTGCAGTGCGGTAGCGAGAGGTTTCCTCGCGTTACCGCCGCCCTCCTTGGGCGTTTCCTCCCTAGACTTGGGCCGCTCGCCATGCGAGCGGCCTCTTTCTTTTGCGGCCCTGTGCGAGCCCCAGCTTATTCGGCCGCGGCCCGATAGGGCCGCAATTCCTCGAGCGGGATCTCGGCCAGCTTGTCAGCCAGAATTTCGAATTCACTCGCCAGTCGGGCGAAGTTTGCCACCCTCTGGTAGCGGCGCTCATCCATATACAGCGAGCGGTTGATTTCGAGCTGGATGGCATGCAGGCCGGCGGTGGGATTGCCGTAATGTTCGGTGATGAAGCCGCCCGCGTACGGCTTGTTACGGCTGACCACGTAACCAAAGTCTCGCATCGTCGCTTCAATCGTCTCGGGTATGACCGGAACGCAGCTCGTCCCGTAACGGTCCCCGAGCACCAGATCGGCGCGCGGGCGCTCGTCTTTGGCGCCGGTCGCCGACGGCATGGAGTGGCAATCGACCAGGACGGCTGCGCTAAACTCTCGATGCAGCCGCAGGAACACCCGCCGCAGCGAGCGATGGTAGGGCTTGTAGAGCTCGTCGATGCGCCGCAGCGCCTCAGCCACCGATATCCGCTGGTCGTAGATCTCCTGCGCATCGCCGACCACACGGGCCACAGTGCCCAACCCACCTGCCACCCGCATCGAGCGGGTATTTGCGAACGAGGGCAGGCGGCCGTCGAACATCCGGGGATCGAGTTCGTAGGGCTCGCGATTGACGTCGACAAAGCAGCGCGGAAAGTGCGCGCGCACCAGCGGGTGCCCCCGGCCGACGACGCCGAGGATAAGCTCATCGACAAACGAATCTTCCGAGCGCCGCAAGGTCGCCAGATCGAGTCTGGAAGCGAGCAGGAATTCCGGCGGATAAATCCGTCCGCTGTGCGGTGAGTTGAATAAGAGCGGGCCACGACATCGCGCCGGCTCAAGCACTTCGAACGGCGGCTCCAGTTGATCCTGGCTTTCCGGCATGAGCCCAGCGCACTTTCGCCGTCCAATACGGCAAGCGGCGACCCCGATCCCTAGCGTGCTGTGGCGGTCATTGTCCATAGCAGGCCAGGTTTGTCGGCGAGTGCTTTCACCTCATGTTTACCTGGTATCCGGCTTATGGAATCTAAGGGGACCGGCCGGTGCCGGTGGTCTGAGTAAATGTCTAAAATCCTGCTTGCCGAAGACGACATCGACATGCGGCGCTTCCTGGTCAAAGCACTGCAAAACGCCGGGTTCGAGGTCACCTCTTACGACAACGGCTTATCCGCCTACCAGCGCCTGCGCGAAGAGCCTTTCGAACTTTTGCTGACCGATATCGTCATGCCGGAAATGGACGGTATCGAGCTTGCGCGCCGCGCGGCCGAACTCGACCCCGATATTAAGATCATGTTCATCACCGGCTTCGCGGCGGTCGCGCTTAACTCGGACTCGGCCGCGCCCCGGCATGCCAAGGTGTTGTCGAAGCCCATTCACCTGCGCGAGCTGGTTACCGAAGTCCAGAAACTGCTGGCCGCCTGAAGCGGCGCTGACGGTCCCGACAGCACGCCTTTAGGCTACTCTGCGCTTTTCCCGTACCGGGTGTGGTCTGTGAACGGCCTCGAGCCTTTCGACGCGGAAATTGGGCGCAACGCGCTCAGCGCTCGCCGGATGATTTATGACCGTTGCATGCCGCTCGACACCGACGCGGCGCGCCACCAGCGCCGGCCTTAACGTTCTCGCCGGGTGATGCGCGACAGGCGCAGCGGCGGCTTTTACATCAGTTGCCGCTTTTTCATCCTGATGCGGTTGCTGGTCTTGCTCCGCTTCTTGCGCCTGCTCAAGCTCGGCGAACGCCGGCATGCCGCGACACGGCAGGAGCCGCACGAACGTGACTTGCAAATCATTTTGCGGCGACTTGCGCCAGGTTTCGATGGAGCGTCCGGTGACGCGCATGACGTAGACCTGCGTCTCAAGCGGCAACGTCCGCCCATGCTCGAGCCAATCGGTGACGCGATGCGGGCCGGCGTTGTAGGCGGCGGCCGCAAACCCGAGGTTGCCGAACTGCTCGCGCAAACTACGTAGGAGTTTGGCCGACGCCGGGAGCGCCTCATGCGGATCGAGTGGATTGCCCAACCCGACCTCCGTGGCAACTTCCGGCATGAATTGTGCGATGCCGAGTGCCCCGGCCGAGCTTACGGCATCGTGCTGGAAACGGCTTTCCTGCCAGATCAGGTTGGCGAAAAACGTCACCGGCAAATCGTTGCGCTGGGCAGACGCCAGCAGCGCCTTGCACAGCGTGTCGATCGAGTCGGGAGGCAGTTGATTTGCCTGGGCGTCGCTTGTGGCGAGAGTTGACGGCTGCGGGACGCTGGCCGGATCTTCGCCTTGACGATGAGGGGCGTCCGCCGATGTTGGCAGCAACGCCAGTGCCCACTGATAGTTCGGGCCGGCTGAGGCCTGCGAATCGACCGTGACGTCGGATGCGATCAGGCGCTCACCGTCGCCGCCGAGCTGATCCTGATATTTCACCTCTGGCACCGCGCCTTTGAGACTAACGATCAAGAACGCCAGCGTAAGAATCGCTCGCATCTCCGCTCCATGCGATATTCGTCTCGCGGCCGTGTCCAAAGACGCGCCGCGCAACGATGCGGATGAGAGAGGTCCCCTCGACCCTTCGCGCAGATGCCGAGATAACCGGGCGTTTCTTTGGTAATAATGGGTTTCGGGAAAGGCGCTTCCGGGCGATTGCCGAGCCGAATTACGGCGTCACTTTGGAATTGAAACCCGCGCGGCCTCTCAGATAAAACTCTTCTGTATCGTAAACCTGCCGTTTGTGGCCGCTGTGCATATCAAAACGACGCTTTCGAATTCTCGGCAATCGGTGTGCTAGGTTGGGTAAACGAGCCTGACCGCCGGCAACCTTAACGGCAGTATTTTCTTACGAGTGATCATGCATCCGCGTCGCATTTTGTTTTTGCTGGCGAGCGATTGGTACTTTTACTGGCACCGATTGGCTGTTGCGGAACGTATTGCGGCGCGCGGTTACGACGTCCACGTCGCCGCTCCGGAAGGGCGGTTCCGCGCGGCGATTGAAGCTGCAGGAGTGCGGTTCCATCCGATCCAAATGGATCGCCAGGGGCTCAATCCGTTCAGGGATCTCGCTACCATCAAAGATGTGATCGAGCTCTATCGAACGCTGGAGCCAGATCTCGTTCATCACGTCGCGATCAAGCCAATCATTTACGGTTCTATTGCAGCGAAGATCACCAAAGTTCCCGTCATCATCAACGCGATGCCGGGTCTCGGATTTGTGTTCGTCTCCCGGCAGCTCACCGCCCGCCTGATCCGGCCCGCCATAGCGGCGGCATTTCGGCTTTTGCTCAACGCCCGCAATACCAAGGTGATTGTCGAAAACCGCGACGACATGAACAGATGGATCGCGTGGCGCGTCATCAAGCCGGATCGAATCGTGGTTTCGCCAGGTTGCGGCGTCGACGTAGAAAGCTTTCGTCCGGGAGCGGAGCGGCCCGCCCCGCCGCTGGTGATTCTGCCGGCCCGGCTGTTGTTCTACAAAGGTGTCGGGGAATTCGTCGAGGCGGCCCGCATGCTCAAGGCACGCGGCGTTGCCGCGCGCTTCGCTTTGGTGGGCGAGGGTGACACCGGCAGTCCGGCGTGCGTGCCGTCCGATCTGTTGCGCCAATGGCAGAAGGAAGGTGTGGTCGAATTGTTCGGTTGGCACGACGACATGGCGCAGGTTCTGGCTCAGTGTCACGTCGTTTGTTTGCCATCTCACGGCGGCGAGGGTGTTCCGCGATCGCTGCTTGAGGCCGCGGCAAGCGGCAAACCGATTGTGACCACCGATGTCTCTGGCTGCCGCGACGCGGTACGTGACGGCGAGAACGGATTCGTCGTTCCGGCGCAGCAGGCAGCGCCGCTCGCCGACGCCGTTGAGCGGCTTGTTCGCGACGCCGAACTGCGCGGCGTGATGGGCCAGCGGGGGCGCGAACGTGCGCTCAATGAGTTTTCGGTAGATATCGTCGCAGCGCAGACGCTGCAGGTCTATGAAGAGCTCTTCGCCTCGACCGCGACGAAGAAGTCGCGGCCGGTGGATTCAATCAAGAACGACGCTCCGGTCGGCGACAGCAGGCTTTGAATTTCGTCTTCGCGGTAAAGAAACAGATCGGGGCGATTGCGGTAGTGCAGCTGTCCGTCCAAGCACCCGTACCGCGGTCATCGGAAATTCAGCGAGTTCACCCAGCAGGGTTTTCGCGCGATGAGGCTCGAGGCGGTCGGTGGCAAGACCGCCGGTTTGATGAGGGCGGGAAAGACCGAAGAGTTGTAACCGCTTCAACAAGCTTCTCGAAGAACCAGGGTATTTGCCTCGTACGGAGAACGCCGGCGCGCGAAAGCCGCGAATGGGTTGTCCGGAGGCGTCCTCCAGCCGCTGTCGCGTCGTCAGGGCATCCTGGTAAAATTCCGCCCGCCGACATTTCGTAGACCAGGCGATGAAAGTAGCTATGCGAGGCGATCTCGTGCCATGCAGCAACGGCTTCGCGGATCAAGTGCGGAAACCTTTTGGCGAAATAGCTGACGACGAAGCCTGTGGCGGTGCTTCCGCCGTTGCCAGAAGTTCAAGCGAGGTGCGCAAGTTCCGCTCGATCCGGCTTTCGAGCTGGTCCCACTCCGAAGGGGGAGGCTCATGCCCGGTCCCCGACAGATTGAGCCAATCCTCGACGTCTATTGAAAAAATGCCGTGCGGCAAGGACATCCGCTCAACCGTTTGAAAACCGGCTACCATGCCGACTTATCCAAAATCCCGGCTGCAACCTAGAAACTTGCGCCCAGGCAGCGAAAGGCAGATATTAGTTACGTTCGAGACCATATCCGCGCGTCGTCGCGGTTCGGTTCGGGAGGCCTCATGACCCAACTCGCGAAACAGAAGGCAAAGGTCGGCTGCGCAGAGGGTGCCCCGGCGCGCAACGAGCCCCCCTTGTCCTACCACGCCGGTTTCGGCAATCACTTTCTTACCGAAGCGGTGGCCGGAGCGCTGCCTGTCGGCCGCAACTCGCCGCAGCGTCCGCCGCTTGGCCTCTACGCCGAGCAGATTTCCGGGACTTCCTTCACCACAGCGCGCGCGGAAAACCGGCGCACCTGGACTTATCGAATTCAGCCTTCGGTCGTGCATCGTCCGTACGGACGCATCGACAACGGCCTGATCCGCAGCGCTCCGTTCAATGAAACCGAGGCGACGCCGACGCAATTGCGCTGGTCGCCGTTTCCCATCCCGCAAAACCCGACCGACTTCGTCGAAGGTATTGTGACGCTAGGCGGCAACGGCGATGTCGCGACGCAGATTGGTATGGCCATCCATTTCTATGCTGCCAACCGTTCGATGAACGATCGCTGCTTCTACAATGCCGACGGCGAAATGCTTATTGTGCCGCAGCAAGGGCGCGCCCGTTTCTTCACCGAGCTGGGCATCATCGATGCGGCCTGCGGCGAAATCCTCGTCATTCCGCGTGGCTTGCGGTTCCGCGTCGAACTGCCGGACGGTCACTCACGCGGCTATATCTGCGAGAATTACGGAGCGATGCTGCGTTTGCCCGAACTCGGGCCGCTCGGCGCCAACGGGCTAGCCAATTCGCGCGACTTCCTCGCACCGGTTGCCGCATACGAAGATACCAGCGCGCCCATGAGCATGGTGGCGAAGTTCCAGGGCAATCTCTGGGCAGCGGAGATGGATCATTCGCCGCTCAACGTCGTCGCCTGGCACGGCAACTTCGCACCTTACAAATACGACCTTGCGCGGTTCAACGTCATGGGTACCGTGAGCTTCGATCATCCCGATCCTTCAATCTTTTCCGTGCTGACCGCGCCGTCCGATCTTCCGGGTGCGGCCAACATCGATTTCGTGATCTTCCCGCCGCGTTGGCTGGTCGGCGAGGATACGTTCCGGCCGCCGTGGTACCACCGCAACGTCATGACCGAGTTCATGGGGCTGCTCGAGGGCGCCTATGACGCGAAGGCGGAGGGCTTTCTGCCGGGTGGCGCGAGCTTGCACAATTGCATGACCGCGCATGGTCCCGACGCGGAAACCTGGCAGCGTGCGTCCGGCGCGGAGTTACGGCCGCACAAGGTCGAAGACACCATGGCTTTCATGTTCGAAAGCCGTTTTGCGATGCGCCTGACGCGTTACGCCGTGGAGTCGTCCGAACTTCAGCACGATTACTTCGAAGGCTGGCAGGGACTGGACAAGCATTTTCACCGCCGCTAGCCGCTTGCCGCCGCATGGTTAGAGCCGCCGTGCCGCCGTTGCGCGCGGCCGCCGGGGTGGCGCCACGGCACAAAGACCGCTATGGAAATGCCGGGGGACAAATTTCCGCCGGCTTGTCCATATGCTGAGCAAATATCTTAACGTGCGCAGACTTCTGATTATCGCGCATGACCTGATTGCGACGGCTGCGGCGGTACTGGCAAGTTTTTACTTGCGTTTCGAAGCCGTCGGTCTCGCCGAGCGCGAGCATACGCTGCTCACGTTCCTGCCGGCTTTCGTCGTCTATGCCGGCATCATTTATTTCTTCTTCCATCTCTACGAGTCGAAATGGCGCTTCGCATCGCTGCCCGACCTGATGAACATTTTCCGCGCCTCGACGGTGTTGGCGGTGTCGCTGGTGGCGCTGGATTATATGCTGGTGGCGCCGAACGTGCTCGGCCAATTCTTTTTCGGCAAAACCACCATTGTGCTCTACTGGCTGTTGCAGATGGCGTTCCTCGGCGGGTCGCGGATCGCCTACCGCTACTTCCGCTATACCCGCGCCCGGCATCACGCCCGCTCGCCGGAATCGAATCCGACTCTTGTCCTTGGCCGCGCCGCCGATGCCGAGGTGCTGCTGCGCGCTATTGAGAGCGGCGCGGTGAAAAAGACCTGGCCGGTCGGCATTTTGTCGCCATCGGTCGCCGACCGCGGCCAGACCATCCGCGGGATTTCGGTGCTCGGGGATTTCGACGCACTCGACCTTGTCGTTCACCAGTTGGCTCAGCGCAACACCGCGGTGGCGCGCGTGATCTTTACGCCGTCCGCGTTTGAGCCCGAAGCGAGGCCTGAGGCAACCATCATGCACGCGCGCCGGCTTGGCCTCACGGTGAGCCGGCTGCCTTCGCTGGACGACGGCGGCGAGTTGCCTCGGCTCGCCCCGGTCAACGTCGAGGACCTGCTACTCCGTCCGACGGTGAAGATCGACTACGCGCGGCTCGAAACCTTCCTCAAGGGCCGCTCGATTGTCGTCACCGGCGGCGGCGGCTCGATCGGCGCCGAAATCTGCGACCGCGTGGTCACCTTTGGCGCCGCGCGGCTGTTGATTGTCGAAAACTCCGAGCCGGCCCTGCACGCGGTGCTCGAAGCTCTGGCAACGAAGCAATCACGGCCGCAAATCGCAGGGCGAATCGCTGATGTGCGCGACCGGGCGCGGATGTTCCGGCTCATGGCCGACTTCAAGCCCGATATCGTGTTCCATGCCGCGGCGCTCAAGCACGTGCCGCTGCTCGAGCAGGATTGGGAAGAGGGCGTCAAGACCAACGTGTTTGGCTCAGTCAACGTCGCCGACGCGGCGGCGGCCGCCGGTGCATCCGCCATGGTGATGATCTCGACCGACAAGGCGATTGAGCCGGTGTCGGTCCTCGGCGCCACCAAGCGGTTCGCCGAAATGTATTGCCAGGCGCTCGACGCTGATCTGGCGCGGCGTGCTCAGGCGGCGCGGTCCTCGATGCGTTTGATTGCCGTGCGGTTCGGCAACGTGCTCGCCTCCAACGGCTCGGTGGTGCCGAAGTTCAAGGCGCAGATAGATGCCGGAGGTCCGGTCACCGTCACGCATCCGGACGTGGTGCGTTATTTCATGACCATCCGCGAGGCTTGCGATCTCGTCATGACCGCCGCGAGCCACGCGCTCGGCCCGGAGCGCTCTGATCTCTCCGTCTATGTGCTCAACATGGGCCAACCGGTGAAGATCGTCGATCTCGCCGAGCAGATGATCAGGCTTTCCGGTCTGGAACCAGGGCGGGACATCGATATCGTTTTCACAGGGCTACGGCCGGGCGAGCGGATGCAGGAGCTTCTGTTCGCGGCTGGCGAGCCAACTGTGGAAATCGGTTTCGTCGGGGTCGTCGCCGCTCGTCCGGTGCAGCCGTCGATCGACGCGATGCGGGGCTGGCTCGCCATGCTCGATCAGGGCCTGGCCCGCGAAGAGCGCCAGGCCATCTATCGCGTACTGCGCGATGCGGTACCCGACTTCACGGGCGTTGCCGCCTGAGCCACGCGCCATCGTCACGCCTTGATCCGTGCAAGGCGTTGCCGCATTTGCCCGCCGCCGAATTTACCAGACTTGTTGGTTAACCTCGCCGGCTCGCTCCGTTGGGCTAGGATTCTTGCGGGACAAAGAGTCATACGGGATTCGTAAGCGTGTCACACACGTTGCCTATGCCGCTTCGCGTGGTAACCGCGTGCCCGCTTTGCCCTGAGATTTGAACGGAGGCGTTGGTGCGAGTCACCATGATCGGCGCTGGTTATGTGGGCCTTGTGTCAGGCGCTTGCCTGGCCGACTTCGGCCATCATGTGACCTGCATCGACAAGGATGCGCGCCGCATCGCCGCGTTAAAGCGCGGCACAATTCCGATCTTCGAGCCGGGACTGAGCGAGCTCGTCGGCAGCAACGTCCGGCAAGGCCGCCTCGAATTCGATGTCGAACTTCGGGCGGTCGCGCAGGCGGAAGCGGTGTTCGTTGCAGTCGGGACACCCTCGCGCCGCGGCGACGGTCATGCCGACCTGACGTTCGTGTATGAGGCGGTACGGGACATCGCGCCGCTTCTGACGCCGGGCGCCGTGGTGATTACAAAATCGACGGTCCCGGTCGGCACCGGCGATGAGATCGAGCGCATCCTGCGCGAACTGCGGCCGGTACTACCGGTCCAGGTCGTATCGAATCCGGAGTTTCTGCGCGAAGGCGCGGCTATTCGCGATTTCAAGCACCCCGACCGCATTGTCGTCGGCACCGATGATGCGCAAGCGCGCGTGGTGCTCACCGAGATATACCGACCGCTTTATCTTAACGCCGCGCCGATTTTGTACGTCGGCCGGCGAACCGCCGAATTGATCAAATACGCCGCCAATGCGTTTCTTGCGACCAAGATAACCTTCATCAACGAAATCGCCGACCTGTGCGAGCGTGTCGGCGCCGATGTGCAGGAGGTGGCGCGCGGCATGGGCCTCGATAACCGCATCGGTGCAAAATTCCTCCATGCCGGGCCGGGGTTCGGCGGTTCGTGTTTCCCAAAGGATGCGACGGCGTTACTCAAGACCGCCCATGATCACGGCGCGCAATTGCGCATTGTCGAGACCGTCACGGCGATCAACGAACATCGCAAGCGGGCCATGGCGCGCAAGGTGCTGGCAGCGCTGGACGGCTCCGTTCGCGGCGCGAGCATTGCGGTACTCGGCCTGACGTTCAAGCCGAATACCGATGACACCCGCGACTCGCCCGCCGTGCCCTTGATTACAGCGCTCACGGACATGGGCGCGCGGGTGCGCTGCTACGATCCGGCCGGCATGGAGCAGGCGAAGCTTCAGTTACCCGACGTGACCTATTGCGACAGCGCCTACAGCGCGGCCGAGGACGCCGACGCGATTGTGATTGCAACCGAGTGGGAACAATTCCGGGCGCTGGACCTGAAGCGGCTGCGGCGCGTCATGGCCCAACCGGTCATCGTCGATCTGCGAAACATTTATCGTTCCGAAGACGTGCGCCGCGCCAAATTCCGCTATGTCGGCGTCGGCCGTGCCGAGATGCCCGGTGTCAGAGCAAGCCGGGACGTTCGACCGCGGCGGCCGGCGCCTGTCCACGATCGGCTGTCGGCGGTCGAGGGCACCGTCGAGCCGGTTACTTAAAGCCGCGTTTTCGCTTTTGCGCATTTCGGCGCCCCTGCTTAACCCGACGTGGACGGCTTGCCCCGCGCAAATATAAACAGAAGCGCGCCGACCAAACCGAACCCGACGACAAGCGCAATTATCCGGCCCGGTGCCGGCGCGAAGACGGTAGCGGCAGCCAATCCGCACAGGCAAAGATTTAGCAAAAGAACGCGGGCGACGATTTCGCGCACGGAGAATCCGCGCTCGGTCGCGATCTGATAAAAATGAGTGCGGTGCGCTTGCCAGACGCGCTTACCCTGGATCAGCCGGCGCAGCAGCGTGACGCTGGCATCGGCAAGATAATAAAGCGGCATGAGAACGGCGGCGGCCAAATGTCCGTTTGCGGCGAGCAAAATCAGCAGCCAGCCGAGAACCAGACCGATCGGCAGGCTTCCGACATCGCCGAGGAAAACTCGCGCGATCGGGCGATTGAAATAGGCAAAGCCGAGGACGGCGCCGCCCAGCGTCACCGCCACAAAAGCGGCGTACGCCGGTATCGCGTGAGCGGCAGCGAGGAGGGCAAGGGTGGCTGCGACAGGGATTGTTTCTGCGGCCGTGATCCAGTCAATGCCGTCCATGAAATTGACCAGATTGACGAACCACAATCCGCCGACGAGCAAAATAAGCCGCTCCAGGCCGAAGGGCAGCGCCGGGAGAATGCGTAGCTCGGTCGGCAACGTAAAGATGACGGCGGCGACGATCGCCGCCTGCAACAGCAAACGCGGCACAACGGGAAGCGGGCGGATGTCGTCGATTGCGCCCACACACGCCATCGTCAGCGCGGCGCCGATGATGATCGCCAGCGGCGCTGTTGCATCGCCCGGGAACGCATGAAAGCCGAAGGCAACGGCGCTCGCCGCAGCCACCGTGACAATGACGGCTATGCCGGCGCCTTGAGGGGTCGGCGTGACGTGGGATGATCTCGCGTTAGGTCTCGCCAACGCATAGCGTTTGAGAACTGGATACAGAAGCAATATCGCGGCTGCGCTCGCGAGCGCCGTAAGCGCAGTAATGAGCAGGGCGACGACCACGGACGACATCTAAGTCTCGGTGCGTTTGCGCATTGATCGTCGGACACTGACAGAAAATCTAATCCCGACCGTACTCGTCCTGAACGCGCACGATGTCGTCTTCGGCGAGGTAACTGCCGACCTGGACCTCGATCAGTTCCAGCGGAATCTTGCCGGGATTGGCAAGGCGGTGCAGGCTGCCGATGGGAATGTAAACCGATTCATTCTCGTGCACGGTGCGCGTCTCCTCCCCAACGGTGATTTCCGCTGTGCCGCGCACCACAACCCAATGCTCGGCGCGATGGAAATGTTTTTGCAGCGAAAGCGTGGCGTTCGGATTCACCACAATGCGTTTGACCTGATAGCGCGCGCCGATATCGACTCCCTGGTAGTAGCCCCACGGCCGATAAACCCGCAAATGCTGATCGGCCTGCGGCCGGTTTTGGGCTTTGAGCTGTTCGACCACCGCCTTGACCTCTTCCGCTTTATCGCGCGAAGCGACCAGCACGGCGTCGGATGTCGCCACCACGACAATGTTGTCGAGGCCGACCACGGCGGTGACGATATTGTCATCCGAGCGCGCAAGGCTGTTGCGGCTACCACGGAACACCACCGGGCCGACGCCGACGTTGCCGTCGCGGTCGTGCGGCAGCACGTCCCAGACCGAATTCCAGCTGCCGACGTCGGACCAGCCGAGATCGACGGGGATGACCGCTGCTCGCGCGGTACGCTCCATTACCGCGTAGTCGATCGATTTCTTCGGCGCCCGTGCGAAC
>DASXDP010000204.1:0-4320 GCA_036490575.1 Xanthobacteraceae bacterium | reverse complement strand
CATTGATAGACAATGCCGAAGGAGGCTGGACTGGCACGATGTTGCCCGCGCGAATGGCAGGTGTTGTCCAGCGGCAAGCCGACTGGAACTTCCCCCTGAAGGCTAAAGACGCGCAGGAACTATTAAAGGTTCTGGACGCCCTGATTGACCTCGGGGATCGCCGTAGTGCGGCTTTAGAGCAGACCGAGGCATTCAGGGGAGTTCAGGCCCAGCAAACCGGTGCACGCTAACACTCGTTGGATCGTTTCGGTTGGCACAATATCTGGCACAGAAAAAATTTTGGGGATTGATTTTCCTGTGTTATCAATCAGGTGCGGAATCTGCGTTCGTCTCATAACCTGAAGGTCATAGGTTCAAATCCTATCCCCGCAACCAAATTACGCCGTCAAGTCAAAGACTTGGCGGCGTTCTGATTTTTGCGATGATGTCGCATTCCCGCGTCTAAAAGCACTGTGGAAGCAAGAGAAGAGGAAGTCCTACGCAGATCAGCGAGTTGGCTTGAAGATGCCATTCAATCCCAAGTTTTCGCTGCCACATCTGCTTGTGCATCCCGTGAAACCTGAGTCCTGCAAGGGCTTCTCGCTCGCCGATCAGGCTGGATTCTGCCGACCTCCAGGTTATCTCCCGCGTTATTTCGATAGTTTCGTTTGTTTCGGATATTTCGTTTGTGTAGTCTCGGTGTCGCGGAATGCGAGGGGACCGAAGCTATGGCAACCGCAGAACTAACGCGCGCGCCCCCTTCCAAGGAGGACATCGCGCTGGCCCGCCTCTCGGGACAGCGGCTCGCGCCGCTTGCGCGACGAGGACATCCTCTCACTCTCCGTGTCCGAGATGCCGGCCGGGAAGAGACTATTGAGTTGCCGGCAGGCGCCGTGAAGCTCCTCCAGGCTATCTTGGAAGATATGGCAGCGGGTCGCGCAGTGACGATTGTTCCCCAGAACGCCGAGCTCACCACTCAGCAGGCGGCGGACTTTCTAAACGTCTCGCGGCCGTTCCTCGTGCAACTGCTTGAGCAGAAGAAGCTGCCCTTCCGATCGGTCGGTACTCATCGGCGCATTCGGTTCGAAGATGTTCTGCGTTTCAAGGAGAACATCGATGCGGATCGGCGCAAAGTGCTCGATCAGCTTGCCGCGGAAGCTCAGGACCTGAAAATGGGATACTGAGCCTTGGGCAATTTTACTGCCTTCCTCGACGCGTCAGTTCTCTAGCCGGCACATCCCGTCACAATGGCTTCAAAAACGACATTGAACGCTGAAAATCTCGAAGCGCTGGGTGCGCAGCGCTTGGCCCAACTGCTGATGGAAATCGCCGACGGTGATGGGGCGACAAAGCGACGACTGAGGCTGGAACTCACCGCGCAGGAGGCACCCGAAGCTATGGCGGCGGAAGTGCGCAAGAGGCTTACCCAGATCGCTCGCTCGCGCTCCTTCGCGGATTGGCGTCGGGTGCGCGAGCTCGCCGTTGATCTCGAAGCGCAGCATCGCGCGATTATCGATAAGGTCGCGAAGATCGATGCAGCCGAGGCGCTGGAGCTGACGTGGCGTTTCATGGAAATGGCCGAAACCGTGCACGGGCGCTGCGATGACAGTAACGGGGCGGTCGGCGACGTCTTTCGCGACGCGTGCCGCGATCTTGGCCCGCTCACGCAAGCGGCGAAGCCCGATCCTGTCGCTTTGGCCGATCGCGTCTTTGCTGCACTCAATGAGAATGGTTATGGCCAGTATGATCATTTGATCGAGACGCTCAGCCGCTCTTTGGGAGCCAAGGGACTCGACCATCTGAAACGGCGGTTTACCGAGCTAGCGAGGGCGCCAGTCGAAAGACCGTCCTCGGAGAAGCGCAAGGTCATCGGCTGGGGCGCGGGCGGGCCGCTTTACGAGGACGAGATTAAGGCGCATAGCCGCGAAAGTACCGTCCGCCTCGCTCTGCAGGAGATCGCGGACGCCCAGGGCGACGTCGACGCCTTCATCGATCAGTACGACGAGAGGACCAGAAAGGTCCCGAGAATCGCAGCAGAGATTGCCCGTCGGTTGCTGGCGGCAACGCGGGCAGAAGATGCCCTGCGGACACTCGAAGCGGCCGACCATAGGCGAAGCGACCGGCCGGATTTTGATTGGGAGGACGCACAGATCGATGTGCTCGAAGCGCTCGGCCGGACCAATGAGGCTCAGGCCGCCCGCTGGTCATGCTTTGAGCGCGCGCTCAGCGCGGAGCATCTGCGCCCCTATCTCAAGCGCCTGCCCGAATTCGAGGACGTCGAGGCCGAAGCGCGGGCGCTCGATTATGCGGAGTGCTACAGCAGCCTGCTTCAGGCGCTGGCGTTCCTGGTGTCGTGGCCCGCATTGGATCGAGCCGCCCGCGTTGTGACCGCACGAGCGGCGGAACTCGACGGCGACTACTACGAAATGCTCGCGCCGTCCGCCGATGCGCTGGCCGCCAAGCACCCGCTCGCCGCAACCCTGGCGCTGCGCGCGATGATCGCCTTTACACTGACCAAGGCTCGGTCGAGCCGCTATCGCCATGCCGCGCGGCATTTCATGGAGTGCGAGAGCCTCGCAGCCGCAATCAAGGACTTTGGCGCCTTTGAGACGCACACCGCGTATGCTGCCCGGCTGAAAGCCCAGCACGCCCGCAAGAGCGGTTTCTGGAGCTTGATTTCCTGAATTACAAGCTGACGCCAGATCGGGCGCGAGCGGTAGCGCGCGAAGTGGGCACGGCCGTAGCGCGTTGGCGCGACACGGCAAAATCGGTTGGCTTATCGTCCGCCGAAATCGACCGGATGGCCTCGGCCTTCGAGCACGAAGACCTGAAACACGCAATCGATTAGGACCGATCCAGTGGTAAGTGGATGAGCGGGATCGACGCAGATGGAGTTCCGTGATCGCCATCACGACATGGCGGCTGGCATCAGCACCATCATGGTCGCGGTTACGACAAAATACGACCTTTGTCCCAGAGTCTATCGAGCCCTCCAAAATTGTGCGCGGCACCAAGTCGGCACAGAGAGGCCCTGGAAGCCTTGAGATGATTGATCTTTTGACTCGCTCCGCGCACCCTGGAAAGCCTGTCAGGCGGGGTCGCGTGAAAGCTTCCGAAAGCGCTCGGGTCTACACGGTCGGAGACATTGAATGAAAGGCTGCCTTGGCGTGTTTGGAGTACTCGTAGGCCTGGTGGTGCTTGCGGTCGGGTACGTCTTGCTCGGTTTTTACAACATTCATGTCCGCTATCGGCTCACCGTCGAAGTGCAGGACGGCGATCAGATCAAGACCGGATCGAGCGTCATCGACGCGTCCTACACAATAGAGCCAGATTACATCAGTTGGTCGGGTCCTGATACTTACGTTAGGATCGAGGGATATGCGCCAACCGTCGACCTCGGTGAAAAGGGCCTGCTCTTTCTAACGTTCGCAGATTCAAGGACTGGCCTTGCGCCGGCCGAGCGCCGCAAGTTGGTCTTTTGTCTATTTACTGACATCGGATGTTTGCCTTTCGTAGCCTACGACAAACCGGGCACGACCGTCGTCAATCGTCCCTTTAGCGAGCGGAAGGCCGAGCTTACCGAGTTGCTTCGCCAAGGCGGGCCGCGCGACGTGCCGTTTGTCCTTCTGCCCAAGATGGCTCAATTTCAGGATGCCAATGATCCGAATAAGCTTGTGCCGGTGCCACCTGACGATCTTACCGCGAGTTTTGGTCCTGGGGTTCGGCTCAAGCGCGTCATTCTCCAATTGACCGATGATCCGGTAACGCCGCGGCCGCAGACATGGCCCCAATGGTTGACGGAATCGGGCCAGACGTACGTTGGCATACTTTCAGGAGTTACAAAGTGACTGATCCAACTGACGCCACTGTCATTGATGCCGTGTTCGCACTGAATGCTCATGAACACAATGGCGGTGATGGGTCGTGGTCGTTTGATGATCGGCCGCAGATAAACCTGCTACGATGTAACGATAAGGTCCAAGAATTATGAAAGATCGAGCGCAATTAGACTGGTCGGATGTGAAAATCTTCATCGGCGAGAAATCATCGCCGCATCGCTCTTTGGCTGTCAGGGGTGGGAAAATCTCGTTTTTTCGAAGTGAGGCTTTTAGCCGGACTATTGGCTTGTCACCGGCGGATTTGCAAGAAGGTTGGCGGACCAGACCTGGGTTGGCGACAGTTGCGCGCGAAAGCATCGCAGTGCCGCTGTTGCTGTTTCACGGAGAAGGTCATATGAGTGCCGCCGGTACAACACAAGCGAGGGATGCGCGTGGCTACTAAAGCACGGAAGACTAAGGGCAAGGCTCAACATTCGTGGCGCGTGAGCCGAAGCAATAGTCA
>DASXDP010000203.1:0-4936 GCA_036490575.1 Xanthobacteraceae bacterium | reverse complement strand
CGCTGCCCGTCGTCCCGAGCGTGAAGAGGTCCGCGAATTTATCCTGCGGCAAATGCCGCGGCGCGGCGTGGTTGCGGAGATCGGCGTTGACCTCGGCGACTTTTCGGAGAAAATCCTTGCGCTCAATCGCCCGCGCGTCCTCCATCTGATCGATCCATGGACGGCGGAGAGCGGCGAATACCGGCAACGCCTGCCCGATAGCGATGCCGCGAGCGTCGATTCGCCGCGCAAACTCGACACGGTCGCGCGCTTCGCCTTGGTTCGCGATCGCTTTTCAAGCGACATCGACGGCGGCGGCGTCGTGCTTCATCGCGCGGATTCCGTCACCGCGGGCGCAGATTTTCCCGATGGTTTATTCGATTGGGTCTATATCGACGGCAATCATAGCTACGAGTTCGTCCGCCAAGACCTTGAGCTCTACTGGCGCAAGCTTAAGCCTGGTGGATATATCGTTTGCGACGACTATCATCATGCGGGCTTCTGGGAAGATGGGGTCACTCGCGCGGTTGATGAGTTCGTCGGGAGCGGGCGCGCCCGACGCATTTTCAAACGTCGTTCGCAATTCGTCATGCGCAAGCCGGCCACATCTTGAGTATTGCGGGCTCCCGGCTTGTGTAACGAGCGCTAACGTAACAAGATTGTCATGAGCGGTTTCGGGAACGCGTGCGCTGGTTTCCGGTCCGGATGCGATAGACGCTGCGCCACGATTCCCCTTCCGCGCCGGCATATGCAAAACGGCGATTTACAAGGAGAACTCACGCGTCGGCAGCACGGCCTGCTGCTGGCAGCCGTGCAGGAGTTTATCGCAACGGCAGAGCCGGTCGGATCCCAGCAACTCGCCAATCGTCCGCAGGTGGGAGTTCGCGCCGCGATGGTGCGCAATCTGATGGCCGAATTGGAAGACGCGGGCTATCTGCTGCAGCCCCATACGTCAGCCGGCCGCATCCCGACCGACAAGGCCTTCCGTTACTACGTGGACCATCTCACGCCGCAGCGAGGCATCGGCTTCGAGGACCGCAGCCAAATCGAGCTCCATTACTCGACGCCGATCGGAGACGTCCACGAAATTATCCGCGATACCTCACGCCTGCTGACGCTGATGACCGGACAAGCGGCCCTGGTGACGGCCCCCCGGCTCGAATCGATAGTGCTCGAGCGGGTTCAGTTCGTGCGCTTGCGCGAACGCGAGGTGCTCGCGGTATTCGTCGCAGTGGCGGGCGGAATGCAAAATCGCTTCGTCCAGACCGACGCCGACCATGGTCAGGCCGAGCTCGATCGCATGGCGGGCTACCTCAACGAATCGTTGCGCGGGCGAACCTTGGAGCAGGCGCGCGTGTGGATCGAGGATCGACTGAAAGAGGATCGAGCGAATTACGATCGCTTCATGCATGCAGCGCTGATTCTGGGCGGCACTATCGCGCGCGGCGCCGCAACCACGGAGCTTTACGTAAACGGCAGCAGCAAGGCGCTCGATCAGCCGGAATTTGCCAATCCCAATCGCCTGCGCGAACTGCTGCGCGCTCTCGAGGACCGTTCCGCTCTGCTGGATTTGCTGGAACGCAGCCTGAGTCATACCGGACCGATGATTTCGATCGGATCGGAAAACTTCGATGCGCGGCTCGCCGGTATCAGCGTAGTGGCAGCCGCCTATGTCAGCGGCGCGATGCCGCTGGGGAGTCTCGCCGTGGTCGGTCCGGTGCGGATGGACTACGACCGGGTAATCCCCTTGGTGAGCTACACAGCCCGCGCGCTCTCCCGCGTTCTCGAACATTAGCTTGGGTCGTCGGTCTCGCCGGAGCCGGCATCAAAACGTCATCGCCGTTTGATCGGAGGCACCGCGCATATATGCTGGCGCCGAAAGGATACCCCTATCATGAAGCTGCCTGCGCTGATTTCCGTTTTCCGAATCGCCACCATCTCAATGCTCGGTGTACTCGTCATGCTGGCGAGTTCCACTCCGGCCAGTGCGGTTATCTTGAACTGCCCTCCGGTGGTCGACGTGAAGGCTGTCGGTGCTCCGTATCCATGGACTGCCGATCAGCGTCCGGACGCGCTTTTGCACTTCGCCGAAGCCTCGTACAGTTGCTCGACCGGAACCTGCACGCTGAGCTGCGCGTACGCCGCGGCCGGAAGCATCTATACGTTGCTCAATTACAAGGTGGATCCGGGCGTTTGCCATTACACCAACGAAGGTCACAGCTTCGCCTGTTCTTCTCTGCCGCCGCCTCGCAGTCCCCATTGACCCCTTGCCTGTGGCCGGTTTTTGCAGCCGAAACCTGAATAATTTTGTCGAAGTGCTCGATTACCTCGGGCAATTATTTCGCGAAAGGTCCGCTCGCCGCCCTTGGCGCGAGATGATTTCGTGCTTAGCTTCTTAGGCAGGTGAAATTTCGAAAGATGTTGAAGCGATCGGACGTGGAAAACGACAACAACGACGCCAAGAATGCCACCGTCTCGCCCACGAATCCGGAGGCCGCCGGAGGTTCGCCGGAAGAGCATCCTCAAGACGCTTTGAGCGTCGATAAATTGCAACAGCAGCTGACCGAAACGAGTCAGGAACTGGCCGACCTCAAGGACAAGTACCTGCGCGTTCTGGCCGATGCTGAAAATGCTCGCAAGCGTATCCGCCAGCAGAGCGAAGAAAGCGTGCGTCTGCAGCGCGAGAACTTCCTGCGCGACCTGCTGCCAATCGTGGATAATCTCGAACGCGCGGTCGATGCGGCACGCGGCGGTGGCAACGGCCAACCGATTGTCGAGGGTGTCGAGATGGTCCTGCGCGCGCTGCTCGACTTTCTGCGTGCCGGCGGCGTCACCCCGATGACGGCGGTGGGGCAGGCCTTCGACCCGCAACGGCATGAAGCGGTCGATCAAGTACATAGCCCGCAGCATCCGCCAAACACGGTCGTCAGCGAATTTCATCGCGGTTATATCATCGGCGATCGGACCCTGCGCCCGGCGCGAGTGGCTGTGGCCAAGGGCCACGGCGGATCGCATGGCGGCGACGGCGGCGCGAACGGCGGCAGCATTGAAAATCGCTAAAGAGTGATTATTGAAAAGCTTAAGAGGTTTCCTGAAACATGGCTAAAGTAATCGGAATCGATTTGGGCACGACTAATAGTTGCGTTGCTATCATGGAGGGCGGCGATCCCGTTGTAATCGCCAATTCTGAGGGTGCACGCACCACTCCTTCGGTCGTAGCTTTTACCGATTCAAACGAGCGGCTGGTCGGGCAGATCGCCAAGCGCCAGTCGATCACCAATCCCACCAACACAATTTTTGCAATCAAACGCCTGATGGGGCGTCGCTTCGAAGACCCCGAAGTGCAAAAGGCACTCAAGGTCCTGCCCTACAAGGTGATCAAGAATGACGACGGCGCGGCTTGGGTCGAAATCCGCGACAAGCGCTACAGCCCCGCTGAGATTTCTGCCTTCGTCCTGCAGAAAATGAAGCAGACGGCCGAGGATTATCTCGGCGAAAAGGTCACCGAAGCGGTGATCACCGTCCCGGCCTATTTCAACGATAGCCAGCGCCAGGCGACCAAGGATGCCGGCCGTATCGCAGGCCTGAACGTCCTGCGCATTATCAACGAGCCGACCGCGGCTTCGCTGGCCTACGGTCTCGACAAGAAAAAGGACGAAAAGATCGCGGTCTTCGACCTTGGCGGCGGCACCTTCGACATCTCGATTCTGGAACTTGGCGAAGGCGTCTTCGAGGTCAAGGCGACCAATGGCGATACGTTCCTCGGCGGTGAGGACTTCGACCAGCGGATCATCGATTATCTCGCGGACGAGTTCAAGAAAGATCAGGGCATCGACCTGCGCAAGGATCGGATGGCATTGCAGCGGCTCAAGGAAGCCGGCGAAAAAGCCAAGTGCGAGCTCTCCACCGTAATGGAGACCGACATCAATCTGCCCTTCATCACGGCCGATCAGTCGGGTCCCAAGCACCTCAACATGAAGCTCACGCGGGCGAAGCTCGAGGCGCTTTGTGCGGACCTGCTGGAGCGGCTTGATGCGCCTTGCCTGACCGCGCTCAAGGACGCGGGACTGCGCACCAGCGACATCAATGAGGTCGTACTGGTGGGCGGCATGACGCGCATGCCCGCGGTGCAGGAGCGCGTGAAGAAGCTCTTCGGGCGCGAAGGTCATAAGGGCGTCAACCCCGACGAAGTGGTCGCGATCGGCGCCGCGATTCAGGCTGGCGTGCTCAAAGGCGAGGTCAAGGACGTTCTCCTGCTCGACGTGACCCCGCTGTCGCTCGGAATCGAGACTCTCGGCGGTGTTTTCACCAAGCTGATCGAGAAGAACACGACCATCCCGACGCGCAAGAGTCAGGTTTTCTCGACCGCGCAAGACAATCAGACGGCGGTGACGATTCGCGTCTTCCAGGGCGAGCGTGAGATGGCCGCGGATAACAAGCTGCTCGGGCAGTTCGATCTTATCGGCATCCCGCCGGCACCCCGTGGCTTACCCCAAGTCGAGGTTACCTTCGATATCGACGCCAACGGTATCGTCAACGTCCACGCCAAGGATCTCGGCACCAACAAGGAGCAGTCGATTCGCATCACCGCGTCCTCAGGGCTCAATGAGGACGAGATCAAGCGGATGGTGACCGAGGCTGAGCAGCATGCGGCCGACGACAAGCAGCGGCGGGCCTTGGCGGAAGCCCGCAACAAGCTGGATAACCTCATCTATACGACTGAGAAGACGCTGAAAGAATACGGCGAGCAGCTTGACGAAGCTTCGCGCAAAGGCGTCGAGGATGCGCTGGCCGAGGCTCGGACCAAACTCGAAGACAAGGAGCCGGAAGAGCTCAATCGCGCCGCCGAGACGCTCTCCAACGCCTCGCATAAGCTAGCCGAAGCGATGTACAGCAAGACTCGGCAGGCCGGCGGTGACGCGGCGGGCGGTGCTAATGCCGGCGGTAGTGCCGACGG